>CAYMZJ010000041.1:0-25898 GCA_964394895.1 uncultured Phycisphaeraceae bacterium
GATCACAGCAGCCACGACGACGACGACCACGACGACGATCACAGCAGCCACGACGACGACGATCACGACGGCAACGACGACGACCACAGCCATAGCGACGACGGCCACGACCACGGCGGCAGCGGCAGCGGCGACAACAGCAACGGCGGCAACGACAACAGCAGCCAGAGCGGCCGCTGGATCGTTCGCACGCTCGGCACGTTGCCCGATGTCGGCACACCCGTCAGTGACATCCTGACCTGGACCGATCCCAAGGACGGCCTGACCTACGCGGCAGTCGCGACCGACAGCGGGCTGGTGCTCTTTACGCGGTCGGGCGATCGATCGGCGTGGACCAGCCGTGACCTGACCGCCGAGACCGCTGGGGGCGAGCGGATCGTTGGCGATATCTCGGTCTTCGGCACTCGGGACGGCCGGGTCACCATCGTCGGGTACACCACCGACGGGGACCTGGTTCTCTACCGGCAGAACGGCAACGGGACAGCCGGCGCGTACGGGTGGACGTTCCAGAACATCTCGGCGACCGACCTGACACCCCGCGGCTTTACGACGCCTCGGTTTGTCGGCAACGTTGTCTCGTTCGTGACGAAATGGAACGCGCTCAACATCGCCGGGCTCGACGCCCAGGGGCGGGTGCAGGCGGTCTGGACCACGCCGGGCATGGACCAGTGGCGGAGCGACGACCTCTCGGCCAGCAGCGGGGCGCCGGCGATGAACGGGCAACTCGCGGTCTTCCTCACGCCCTGGGGCGGGATCAACCTGGCGGGGACCGACCAGAGCGGCGCGCTCAATGTCACCTGGTGGGTGCCGGGCTTTGACAAGTGGGTGACCAGCGACTTCAACGCGCTCTTTGACGGCCCGACGCTCGACAGCGACAGCGTCAGCGCGTACACGACGCCGTGGGGCGGGCTGAATATCTCCGGGCGCAACGAACGGGGCGACCTGGTCGTCTACTGGTGGACGCCGCAGTTCAAGGAGAACGGCGGCGAGGACCGCTGGCTTGTGGCAAACATCAGCGAGCAGATCACCGCCAGCGAGCAACCGGTCGGCACGCTGCAGGGGCTGGTCACGCCCAACGGCGAGATCAACCTGTTCGGCACCAACGCGGCCGACGACGTGATCCGCTACTACTGGGAACGCGGCGAGCACTGGAAGATGGAGAACCTGACGCACACGGCGGTGCCGGTGTGATGTAAGGGCTGTGCCGCTCGGATTGCAGAGCGGTGTGGTAGACGCGGAAAGGAGGGCCCGGCGCTGACGCTTAGGGCTCTTTTCTTCCTCGGGGGTGCCGCGTTTGGCGTCTACCCCTCGCGTTTATCGCGCGTGAGTTGGGCGTAGGCGTTGTGGCTGTGGATGGACTCGAAGTTCTCGCTGTTGATCGAGTACCAGGTCACGCGGTCGTCGGCTTCGAGCTTGCCCGCGAGGTCACGCACAATGTCCTCGACGAACTTGGGGTTGTCGTACGCGGTCTCGGTCACCCACTTCTCGTCGGGACGCTTGAGCACCGCGAAGACCGGGACCGACGCGGCGGCCTCGAGGTGCTCGACGAGGTCCTCGATCCACATCATGCTGGAGGTGCGGACGCTCGCCTCGATGCGGCAGCGCTGGTTGTGGGCGCCGTACTCGCTGATCTCCTTCGAGCAGGGGCACAGGCTCTGGGCCGGAGCGGCGACCGTCATCACAAAGTCCGTCTCACCATTGGCGGTGCAGGCGAACGTCACCTCGTAGTTCATCAGCCCGGTCTGCCCGGTGACCGGGGCGGGCTTGTTGATGAAGTAGGTGAAGGTTGCCTCGAAGTGGGCTTCTTTGGCTTCGAGCCGCTCGCGGATGGCACGGGCGATCTCGGGGATGCGCTCCGGGCAGACCGGCTCTCCGGTGTGCTCGTTGAGCACCTCGAGGAAACGGCTCATGTGCGTGCCCTTCTGCTCTTGAGGCAGCGACACATACATGTTGATCGTCGCGACGGTGTGCTGCTCGCCGCCCCCCCGGCTGTGCAGCCGCATGGGGTAGGTGACCTCTTTGACCCCGACGCGGTCGATGGGGACCTGCCGGGTGTCGGAACGGGCCTGCACGTCGGGCATCGGCGAGTGGGGGTCGGGCATCGGCTGCGAGTTGGTGGACTTGGTGGTCAAAGGGGTATCCCTTTCGTGGATGTCGGTATGGACCGGTTGCCGCCACGGGCGGACCGGTTGCCGCCACGGGCGGACCGGCTGCCGCCACAGGCGGAGTGGTCTGGTCCCCGGGGAGGGTAGGGAGCAGGAGCGGCGCAGCGAAGGGGCGGCGGGGCTGCAAGGTGGCAAAAGAGCGAGAAATCAGGCGGTGCGGGCCCCGGAACGGCCGGCACCGGCCTTGTCAGCGGACTTGAACATGCCGATAAACCATGCCTCGCCGATCGGCAGCCCGATGCAGGCCCCTGCGACCCAGTCGAGCGTCACCGGGGCAGAAACACCGGCGAGGGTGCCGGCGTAGAGGTCGGGGATGAGCGACCCGGCGTGGAGGAACTTTGCGGCCAGCGGCCCGACGGCCCCGAGGATGGCAAAGCCCAGGACGAAAGACGCGATCGGCGGCTGTTCTTTGAGCGACTCGCCCGCCAGCCGACCGAGCGGGACCGCGACAATCCCCGCCAGAGCCGCGGCAAAGATCGCCTGCCCCTTAAGCACGTCCTGACTCACAAAGTACGCGACGCCGAAGCCGACGACAACGGTCACGCCGATCGCCCCGATCCCGGCCGGACGCGTGATCGCACGGACCAGCCCCGCGCCGAGCGACTCGTGCTCCTGGCGCAGACCATGCGGCCCCCAGGGGTTGGCGGTGACAAACGCGAGGAGTGAAGGTGACTTGTCGGGCAGCGGGTGCAACTCGCTGTGCTGGCCTTTGCCCAGGCCGGCCCGCCAGACGATCGCGGCGATCGGCACGACGAACAGGCCGAAGATGAGCCCCTCGATTGCGAGGGGGATGAGCGGCGCGTCGGACTGGGTGCGGCGGAGAATGCCGTCGATGGTTGCGGTCTGGCTTGCGGCCCAGATCAGGACGAGCCCCATGGCGTTGAGCCCCGAGCGGCTGCCGTTGAGACGCGAAGCAAAGAGCCCGACCGCGAGGGCAAAGACAAGCGTGACCGCGCCGGCGAGGATTCCCGCAGCCGGGGCGGTCGAGACCAGGAGGGTCGCCTGGGAGGAGCCATCTGGGGCGCGGAGCTGCCCGGTGAGGTGCCCGGCGATGGGGCCGAGGACGAAGAGGGCGAGGATCCAGGGGAGCTGTTTGAGTGTGGCGTGGAGCATGGTGGGTGGATCATTGCAGGGCTGAAGGCGTTACACGCAAACGGGCATCCACGGAACTCTCTCCCGATGCGGATACCCCCGTTTCGGGGTTACGGACAGCCCGCTGCCCAGTCGGAGAGATAGGCGAGGAAGTCCAGTGTGTTGATCGTTCCATCTTCATTCCAGTCGGCCAAGTCGTTTCCCTGTGCCCATGCGCCGAGGAAGAGGAGGAAATCGAGTGTGTCCACGACGCCATCGCCAGTAATATCGGCTTCACACGGCTGGAAGACATAGACAGAACCTGAGTCGGTCCCGGCATCATCATCCCAATACGATCCCACGAACGCCATGTCGCCGCTGACTGCAACCGAGTGGCCAAACCAGTCGCCTGATGCGCCGTCTGGGGCGTTTACCTTGGAGAGTTGTGTCCATGAATCATCCATCCGCCGGAAGACATAGGCCGCGCCAGAGTCCGGCCCATTGTCATCTTCCCAGTTTGCTCCCGTCACGATGGTGTCTCCGCTGATCGCAACAGACCAGCCGAAGTGGTCCCCAGCCGTGCCATCGGATGCCGCGAGCTTGGCAACCTCGGTCCAGATGCCATCAGCTTTTTCAAACACATACGCCGAACCGGAGTCCGTCCCGTTGTCGTCGTCGTATTCTGCTCCAACGACTGCTGTATTGCCATTGATGGCAACGGAGACACCAAACTGGTCAATCGCGGCGCCGTCGGAAGGCGTGAGTTTCAGCACCTGCGTCCATTCCCCGTCGATCTTCTCAAAGATATAGGCTGAACCGGAGTTGAGCCCATTGTCGTCGTCGAAGAATGCGCCAATGAAAGCGGAGTCACCACTGACCGAGACAGAACCACCGAAACGATCCTCGGCTGCGCCATCCGGGACAGTTAGCTTGGCGACTTGCGCCCATATCTCGCCAGTCCTCTCAAACACATAGGCTGCGCCAGAGGAGTTGCCATGGTCATCTGTATCACGGGCTCCGACGAACAGGGTGTCAACATCGATAGACACAGAAGAGCCGAATGAATCACCTGCGCTGCCATCGTCGGCATGGAGTTCGTCGGTCTGTGTCCACAGGCCACCGATCCTCTCGAACACATACACCGCGCCATGGCCCAAGTGGCCCGGCGCACTGATGATGGCTGTGTCACCACTGACAGAGACTGAGCCGCCGAAATAGTCATCCGCCGCGCTATCAGAGGCAGTGAGCTTCGATACTTCGTTCCACGCGCCTCCGACGAGTTCGTAGACATACGCCGAGCCGGAATACTGCCCGTTCTCGTCGTCCAGATCGGCCCCGACGAACAGCGTGTCGCCACTGACAGAAACAGAGACGCCAAAGCGATCACCCGCTGAGGCGTCGGAGGCGGTGAGCTTGGAGTTCTGCTGCCATTGACCCCAAGCGGGTATCGCAAATGGCAACAAGCAGCCCGTGGCAAGAACCAAGATGGTGCGAAAACGAGATGTCATGACATGCACTCCCCAAAAGAGAAAGATTTTTGGCCGACTGCCAGAGTATACACTACATAACGATTTGGGGAAAGCACCGCTGCTGAGATGCTGGATGTTCACGGCGGGGAGTCTCTATTGTCATCGCTCATAGCCCTTCTATCACAGGAGTGTGGCGTGGAGCATCGGCAGAGAATAGGGGCCGGCCAACGCTCACCGCGCCAGCGCAAGGATGCGGGCGATGCGTTTGTCCATCGGGGGGTGGCTGGCGAATCTTGAGTTCATGTTCTGACGGGCAGCCCGGGCCTTTTTGAGCGGGTTGGCGATGAACATGTGGGCGGTGCCTCGGTTGGCAGCCTCGACGAGCGGCTCTTCATCGCCGGCGATGGCGGCGAGGGCGGAGGCGAGGGCCTCGGGGTTGCGGGTCAGCTCGACCGCGCCGGCGTCGGCGAGGTATTCGCGCTGGCGGGAGTAGGCCATCTGGATGAAGCGGGCGAGGACGGGCGCGAGGATCGCGAGGATGATGGCGATCACGATGACGATGATGATGGCTGCGCCGCCGCCGCCGTTGCTGCTGCTGCGACTGGAGCGGCGGCCGCCGAGGCGGGAGTAGAACGCCATGCGGAAAGCCGCGTCGCAGGCGAAGACGATGAGGCCGACCAAGGTTGCCATGAGGAGCGAGAAGCGGATGTCGTAGTGGCGGATGTGCGACATCTCGTGGGCGATGACCGCCTGGAGTTGGTCGCGGTTGAGCTTGTCGCGCAGGCCTCGGGTGACGGCAACGACGCCGTGCTCGGGGTCGCGCCCGGTGGCAAAGGCGTTGAGCGCGGTGTCGTTGATGAGATAGACCTTGGGCATGGGCAGCCCCGCCGCGATGCGCATTTCGTCGACGACGTTGAACAGCTCGGGGTCGGCGTCCCGGTTCATCTCGATCGCGCCCATCATTCGGAGGATGGTCTTTGAGCCGCTGAACCAGCTCCAGATGGTGGCGATGGAGCCGACGACGAGCGCCGCGATGCCGCCGAGAATGACAGAGGGGAGGAAGACTTTGAGGTCTCCCCCACCACCGCCGTAGGCCACCGCGACGGCGCCCAGGGCGCTCCCCAGCGCGGTCACCAGCAGGAGCATCCCGATGATAAGAAAGACGCTCTGGCGTTTGTTCTTGCGGATGAGGTCGTGGAAGGTGACGTTGGTCGGGTAGGCGCGCATTTCCTGCTGCACGCGGTCGCGGAGGGAGGCGGGTTTGTCGGCGGGGTCGGGCATGAATGCTTACGAGAACGAGACCTTGGGCACCTCGCGTGCAGCGGCGTCTTTGAGCTCGAAGAACTCGCGTTCGTCAAAGTTGAACATCGCAGCGATAAGAACGGTCGGGAAGGTCTGGCGTTTCTGTTCGTAGGTGCCGACGGTGTCGTTGAAGTGCTGGCGGGAGAAGCCGATCTTGTTTTCGGTGCTGGTGAGCTCCTCTTGCAGCTGGCGGAAGTTGGTGTCTGCTTTGAGGTCGGGGTAGGACTCCTGCAACGCAAAGAGGCGGCCGAGGGTCTGGGAGATCATGTTCTCGGCGTCTGCTTTCTGAGCGGCGTGGGCGGAGTCGGAGGTGATTGCGACGGCCTGCTGGCGGGCCTGGATGACGGCTTCGAGCGTGCCTTTCTCGTGCCCGGCGTAGCCCTTGACGGTCTCGACAAGGTTGGGGATGAGGTTGTAGCGTCGCTTGAGCTGGACGTCGATCTGTGCCCAGGCGTTGTCGCAGTTGACCCGGGCGCGGACGAGCCCGTTGTAGAGCACCATGATGATGAGCAAAAGGACGACGAAGACCGCGACTGCCGCGACGATGGTGATGATGATGGCGGTGGTGCCCATAGAGAGTTCCTCGGGTGAGGGTGAATGATGTGTTCGGCGAGAGCATACGTCGGCTGCGGCCTCCCCGCCGGTTGCGGTGAGCGCAAGCCCGCCGGCACGGGCCGCGGCCGGGGTTGTGTATGATGCCCTTCCCCGCGTATTGTTGGGAAAGTGGACGGGGTGGTTTTGCGGGTGCGCAGCACGGGACATGGAGTGGGTGGTCATGCACGACAGTGAGCAAACCGGGTCGGATCGCGCAGCTTCGGGCGCTGGGCAGAGCGGCGGCGACTCGTGGTGGCTGCACGGGATGGTCGAGCAGTTGCTGTGGGTGAAGCTGTTGCGGGTGCCGGCGCTGGCGTTGCGGCCGCAGCGGGTGGGGCTCGCGGTGTTTCTGGTGGTGCTGATCGGGCTGATCGGCAACATCGGGATGCCGTGGCGCGGGGAAGAGGTCGAGCCCTTCCTGGGCGCGGTGCTTGGTGCGCAGCTCGATGCGCTCGCGCTGTTCTGGCAAGGGGTGCTCGGGCTGGATGGCGGCTCTGTGGCGTCGGGGTTTGTGGGGCTGATGGTCGATGCGCCGAGGCTGGCGCTCACGCGGTACCCGGTCGAGTCGGTTGTGCTCGGGCTGCCGACCATGGTGGTGTGGGCGGTGCTGGGCGGGGCGGTGTGCCGCTCTGTGGCGTGCGAGGTGTCGCTGGAGATGACGCTCCCCTGGACAAAACAACTCGCGTTTGCGACCAAACGGTGGGCGTCGTTCCTCGGCGTGGTGCTGCTGCCGACTGTGGTGGTTGGAGCGATTGCGCTGGTGCTTGCGGTGGGCGGCGTGGTGCTGTTCAACGGGGTGCCGGCGTTGGAACTGGTCGGCGGGCTGCTCTTTGGTGGCGGGCTGTTGCTGGCGCTGCTCGGGGTGGGGATGATGGGCCTGGTTGGGTTGGCGTGCCCGATGCTGCTGCCTTCGGTGGCGTGCGAAGCGACCGACGCGATCGAGGCGCTCGGCCGCGTGCTGGCGTACGTCATCGCACGCCCGCTACGGCTTGCGGTCTATCTCGTCATCGGCGGCGTGACCTGCGCGATCGCTATCGCGGTCGCGTTTGGGCTGGCCGAGGGCGCGATCGGTCTTGCGCACGCAGCCACCGGCGAGTGGCTCTCGGCGCAGGGAATCGCCGAGCTGACCGGGGCCTACCCGATCGACGCGCAACTCAACCAGGCCGGCGAGCTGCGCGAGATCGGCGCAACCGCAAGGGGATCGGCGTGGCTGGTCGGGTTCTGGGGGTCGTGTCTGCGGCTGGTCGTGATGGGGTACGCGGTGAGCTGCTTTCTGACCGCCGGGACGATGGTGTACCTCTTCATGCGGCAGGTGTGCGACGGGCAGCACTACGCGGAGTTGTGGAGCGAGGACAGCTGAGAAACGTGACGTATTGCGAAAAGAGCTTGTGCATTTCTACGAGCCCCGAGCGCAAGCTCGGGATCACGAAGAGCCCGCTTTCACAGTAAAAACCCGACTCTGTGCTTGCGCACAGGGCTCGTAAAGACAAACGTCATCTCTGTGCGCCCCGTTTCAGACGACCCGCACACCTTCGCTGGCGGTCAGTTCGCGGTAGAGGGCGCTGAGGCGTTGGGTCATCGGGCCGGGGTTGCTGTCGGCGATGGGACGGCTGTCAACCGTGGTGACCGCGGCCAGCTCGCCCATCGTGCCGGTACAGAACATCTCGTCGGCGCGGTAGACCTCGGTGAGCGAGATATCCCGCTCGGCGTGGGGGATGCTGTGCACGCGACAAAGGTGCAGCACGGTGTCGCGCGTAATGCCCTCTGGGCACGCGACCAGACGGCTGGTCTCGACAACACCGGCCGTGACGATGAAGACGTGCGTCGCGTTGGTCTCGGCGACGAAGCCCTGTTTGTCGAGCATCAGCGCGTCGTCAGCACCCGCGGTGTTGGCCTCGATCTTGGCGAGGATCGACTGGATGAGATTGCAGTGGTGGATCTTCGGATCGAGACAATCGGGCGGGAAACGGCGGACGCTCGACGTGATGAGCGACAGGCCGGTGGTGCCGTAGACCGGGGCTTTGTGCTCGGCAAGCACGATGAGCGTCGGGCCGGACTGGTTCAGGCGCGGGTCCATGCCGCTGGTGACTTTGACGCCCCGGGTGAGGGTGATGCGGATGTGGACCGCGTCGTGCATGTTGTTCGCGGCGAGCGTCTTTTTGATCTCGTCGAGCATGTGGGCGTTGGTGGGGATCTCGGCGAACGCGAGCGCCTTGGCGCTCGAGCGGAGGCGGTCGAGGTGTTCGGTGAGCTTGAAGACGCGGCCGTCGTAGACGCGGAGCCCCTCCCAGACCGCGTCGCCGCCCTGGACCGCCGAGTCAAAGGGGCTGATGCCCGCGGTGTCGCGGTGGAGGAGCTTGCCGTCGATGTTGATGAGGAGGTCGCGGTTCTTCTCGTTGAATGTCTGGAGCATGGGCGACGATAGCGCAGCAGCGTGTTTTGCGTCATGCCATCTCTTTGGAATAGTTTGGTTGGTATATCCCCTCGCTTGCGCGAGGGGCTCTACAAGAGAGAACAACGCGGTGTTTTCAGGCACGGATGCGGTGCGGGGCGAGCGCTTCGTAGCAGGCCTGGCAGGTTTCGTACACCGTTTGGAGTTCGTCGGGGACGGCGTCGAGCTTGGGGGTGTAGGTGCCGAAGCCCGTCGACTTATGGACGTTGTCGTACCAGTGAGGTGCCCAGGCGCCGTCGGTCTCGCGCGGGCCGGGTCGCCAGGTGAGCATGGATTCATAGAACGGGATGCCGACGGCGTCGCAGAGGTTGGCAAGAATGGCACGGGGATTTTCGAGCACGTCGCGCGAGTCAATCACCGGCGGCGTGCGGCCGGTGCGGGCCCGCTCGGCGTTGAAGAGTTCGAGCTGCTGGGGCAGACCAAGCTCCTCGGCGGTCGGTTGCGCGACGACCTTGATGAAGCTGGTGATGACCTCGCGGGGGTCGCGGATGAGGAAGCAGTTGGTGAGCGACGCGATCCAGCCGCGGTCGATGTGGGGGAGGAGGTGCTGCCCCATGTGCTTCTGGTAGTAGACGGGGGCGTCACCCGGGGCGTCGCCGAGGAGGCGTTCGACGACGGTGCGCCAGTCGGTCTCATCAGCGGCGATGACTTCGGCTGCGCCGGGATGATCGACGCCGGTGTGGTCGAGATAATGGGCGTAGAACGGCTCGTCGACAACGGCGGTGTCGGGGCGGTTGCCGAACGAGCGCATGAGGGCGGTCGAGATGTTGCGCGGGCCGGACCACATGGCCAGGCGGAGAGGGGGCATGGGGAGAGGGTAGGGAGTGGTCAGTCCTCGCTCGCCGCCAGCCCGTCGATGATTTCTTTGGCGAGTGTTGCTGTGATCTTGTCCTCGTCGTCTGTCAAGGGCTTGACAACAGCGAGAATCTCGTCGCGCCACGGGCCGGCCTTGTCCAGATGCTGGCGGACAAACCAGAGGACCGGATCACGCACCAGAGCCGATTCGTTCCTGAGCGCAGGCAGAATGAGGTCGAGGGCGTCTCCGATATCGATAAAGAAACCATACTGCCACCCGGTGGCGAGCCCGGCCCGAACAGCATCGGGCAACTTTGCTTCTTGAACCAACTCGCAAAGAGCATCGAGATCATGCGTCGTTGTGGTGTACCCCTCCGCGACAGCAATGACAACTTCATAATCCGTGGAATATTGCACCAATGCGCGAAACGAAGCTTTGCTTTTCCGAGGAGTCAAATATACCGAATTCCCCATCGCTATCTTTGCCACCCCCGCGTTTGGCCCGCTGGCAGACAACGCTTGTTCGATTGCTTGACGGGCTTCCGGCGCGTCGGCCGCGTGGGACATGAGGTACTGCACCGCGAGCCTCACGGTGGTCTTGCCGCCGCTGCCTGCTCTGGCTGCGAGTGCAGGTATCCAGTTCGCCGTCTCGGGATCGGTCAAGCCGAGGAGCATGATCGCGACCGCAGCCTCGGGCTCTTGCGCATGACGAACAACCATCGAGAGCGCGGGCTCGGCGTCCCCGATCTCTTTGCGGAGCGCGTCTGATCTGGGGCTGTCCACGCCGCGCCCGGGGAGCCACAGAAAGATACCGTACCAGTTCAGTATCTCGTCGGCTCGCGCGCTGGAGAGTCGGCGTTCCGGGTCACTGAGCAGCCGCAGCATCGCACGGATCACACGCTCATGGTGATCGAAGTTCTGCCAATCCAGCATTCGTGCATAGACTGCTGGGCGTTTGACATAGCTCCCGCTCTTGAGGCGCCTGAGCCCTACTGCTGCTGCCCACTGCCGCTGCCACTTCCATATCGCTCTGTTTGAAATCCTTTCATTGAGTGTGGCTTCGCTGTTGCGCGTCGGGTCCGCGTACCAGCTCTCCGGCAGCCACGCCGAGCCGAGAATGAGTGCGCTGGTGGGGACAAGCCCGAGCGTCCCGGTGCGCAGCGCCCGCGGGATGGTCTGGCTGTAAAGACTGAGGAAAAGAACAGCAAGCGCAAACAGCGCCACCCGGGGGCGGCGGCGAGCTTTGTAGAGATCGCGGTCGGCTTTGGTGGTATTGCCGCACTCGGGGCAGAGAAAGCCCGCCGCGCGAGCGGCGTTGTCGTCGCCCGGAGTCGGGAGCGAGCCGCGCATGTCGTACCAACACCCGGGACAACGGCGACGGCCTTTGGAACGCTCGCCGCGGACCGCCCAGACAAACAGCACAAACGCGAACGCGGTCACGCCGGCAAAGAGGGCGTTGAGCGGGTGGGGTCCGGTGTTGTTGGCGTAGCCGGTCGTCTCCCAGCTGCGGACGTAGAACGCGACAGGGGTCAGGCCAAGGCCGATCGCGGTCGCAAGGGCACCAACAACCACGACGCGGATGTTGGGCTTGCAGCGCTGGAGTTCTCGCTCGGTCGCGGCCTCGAAGTCGCAGCCGGAGCAACGGCGGCCGGGGGTCTTGTGCATGTCGGCGCGACACTGAGGGCACCGACGGCTGGCGGGATCGCGCGAGCCGGCGAAGCCACGAAAGACGACACTGACACCCCACAGGGCGACAAAGCCGGAGAGGAAGAAGAGGACGAGATTGGCTTGAGGAAGTGGCACCGGGTGAGTGTACCGCCCGGCGGTATCGTGGGTTGCGTCGTCGCGGTTGTCCCCTCGCTCGCGCGAGGGGCTCTATAGAGCAACACGGTCGCCGGGCAAAGAGCCCCTTGCGCAAGCAAGGGGGCAAGTTTTTCGGCATAACCCCCATCGCTTGCGCGAGGGGTAGGCGTCAACCACGGCATACAGGAAACATAACCTCTTGACGCAAGGCGCTCTATGGTCACGATTGATCGAGCCGCCGCAGCTCAGCAACCGGCAGCAGCGGGAAGCTCGTGCGACCGGTCTTGAGCATGAGCTGGACGTACGGCCTGCACATGCCGCAACCGGTGCAGCAGCCGGTCCGGGCCGAGAGCGTGTCCAGGTCGGCGTCGAGCTTCGCGGCGATGGCTTTGAGCTCGGCAAAGCTCACGTCGTAGCAGATGCAGCGGTCAACAGTCGGCATCGTCAGCGGCCTCCGGCATCGAAATCGAACAGGGAGTTGGTGTCGTCTTCACCGAACCACCCGAGATCGACCTCGGCAGCGGGGGGATTGTAGAGGCCGCTGGACCATGTGTGGGTGCGCGGGCGGGTGTCGGCGTGAGCGTCGAGCCACACGACCACCGCCCGGCCGCTGTTGTGGCGGAAGTGGACGGAGGGGTCGCTGCGGTAGCCGGACTCGCCCGAGCCGTACTGCGGGTGGAAACGGGGCTCGGCAAAGCTGTACTCGACGACACGGTCGGGAGCGCGGCCGTCGGGGAATGCGGTGTCGGCGAACACGACGGTGCTGCCGGGCATGGCGAAACGGGCGAGGCGTGCGCCGGTGCGGTCGTCACGGACAGCCCACGCGTCGCGCCCGGCACCGGCGCGGATGAGGGCGACGCCGAGGTAGGCGTTGTTGTAGCCGTAGCCGCCGGCCGAGCGCTCGAAACCGCGGCCGGTCTGGTCGAGGCGCTCGAGCACGCCGGCAAAGGTCGGGCAGGTGCGGATGGCGTGCGAGGAAGCGTCGGGCGCGGAGGCGTCGTTGGTGAGGTAGGGGGTGAGGGGAGCGCCAGCCGCGCGGAAGGGCTCGGTGGTACGGTCGCGGGTGCCGTGCCAGCGGCTCAGGTTGGCGCGGAAGTCAGCAGCGCCGGGGGGGGCGTGGTCGTCGTGGTCGGTCGCGTAGAGGTGGAGGGCCGCGGCGAGCTGGCGTTGGTTGGAAAGGCAGATCGCGGTGCGGCCGGCTTGGCGGGCGGTGCGGAGGCTGGGGAGCAGGATGCCGACGAGCAGCGCGATGATGGCGATGGTGACGAGGAGCTCGATGAGAGTGAAGGCGGGCTGGAAAGCCCGCCCCCCTGGTTGCGCAACGGTTCCCGCAGAAGCGGCAGCGGCGGCAGCGGCAGAAGAAGAAGAGGAAGAGGAAGAAGAAGAAGAAGAAACCCGGCGCTGACGCTTAGGGCTCTTTTTTGCGGTGTGCATGGGATTGGAGTGGTTCATCGTCTGGTGATGTTTTCTGGGATGACTTGGGTGGGCGAGTCGAGCAGACGCAGCCGTGGCGCAACGTCGGCGACGGCGCAGACCTCTGCGGAGCGCTCGCCGAACGGGCCGAGGATGATGTTGGTGGCGTTGGTGATGCGGATGAAGTCAAAGCCGCGGAGGTTGGCCGGTTGGCCGGTCGCGGGGTCGACCGCCCAGGCGATGTCGAAGGCGTCGCCCCCCCCGCTGCCGGGGTCGATGCCGACGGTGAACGGGTCGTCGGGCGTTGTGTAGAACTGTTCGGGTGTGATGGTCGCGTCGTCGATGGTGTTGTCAGCATCAAGATCGCCGAGGATGAGCGTCGGCGAACAGTCGGCGTAACCGAAGATACCCTCATCGGTGGCGAACGGGCCGTTGGGGTTTTCGAGGACGATCGAACTCTCGAAGGGGTCGGCCGGAAGCCTGAACGCGAAGGTCTGCCAGACGCCGGTTTCGCCGGGGGGGATCCACGACTCGAACGCGGGGGGGAAGGTGTTGTCGCTGGTGTTGTCGTCCCAGGTTTGCAGCTGCCAGGCCGCGGGCGGGTCGGGCAGGTGGGTGCCGGGGATGAGGTACCACGGATCGTCGGCAAGACCATTGCGATTGACATCGAGCGATATCTCGATGGTCGCGGGTTCGGCCCAGCGTTGGTTGGGGTCGTTGCCCGGCCAGAAGGCGTTGCCGAAGACGATAAAGTCGAGGCCGCGCGGATTATGGGGGTCGTCGCGGACGGTGTGGTCGAACGCGAGTGTGATCGAGCCGCCGAAGCCGCCGAGTGTGACGGCTTTGGTGTTGTTGCCGTCGAGGGTACCGCCGCCTGTGGGCGGGCCGAGGGCGCGGGTCGGATCGTTGAACGCGGGGTCTTGCACGAACTGCCCCGGGGCGGGGCGGTAGTCAAGAACCGCGGTCGCGAAAGGGGATTGGGCGAGGGTCGTGGTGGAATGGCAGGAAAGAGAGAGGAGTGTGGTGAGGGCAAGAAAGAGAACGGACGCGGCTTGATGTCGGGGTACCGGGCGTTGTCCCCTCGCTTGCGCGAGGGGCTCCAAGGAAAGACGATGCAAAGCGAGACGATGCGCCGTGTAGAGCCCCTCGCGCAAGCGAGGGGACCACGGGGCGTGCATCTTCGGCAGTATGGCGTCGGACAGCACTGGGCTTTGCCCGGTGGCACCCGGTGTTCGTGGTCTATGCACGACGGCGACTCCTGGCGAAGAAGCCGGCAGCCGCGAGCAAAGCGAGGGTGGTCGGCGCCGGGATGGTGGCGTACCAGGTGTCGCTGTCGGTGACGTAGAGCTCCCCGGTCGCGGCGTTGTATGCGCTGCTGAAGAACCCGAACCCGTCGCCGCGGGGGTCGAGCCTGGCGAGCTGACCAGCGTCGCCAGAGTCGATCGGCCCAAAGCCCGCGAGCGCCTCGGCGAGCGCGTCGGCGTTGACAACACCGAGATAGCCGGCGTCGAAGTTGCCGAAATCGCCGCCACCGACGAAGAGATTCCCCTCGGCGTCGAAGCGGAGGGCGTTGCCGCTGAGGATGTCGCCGACCAGCGTACCCTCGGCCTCGAAGTCTGCACCGGCGAGCCAGTCGGCCGCGTCGAAGGCACGGATATTTCCGGTGTCCGAGGCGTTGCCGTTGGCAAAGCCGTTGGCGGTGTAGAGGCGGCCGTCGCTGTCGAACGCAATGCCACTGGATGCGCCCTGAATGTTGGTGATGATGAGCGGATTGGTCGGGTTGTTCGGCGCACTTGTGGTGTCGAGGAGTGAGACGAACGCGGGCTGCCCGAAGTTGCCGGCGGTGAGGGCGAGGGAGTTGTTGTCGTACCACGCGGCGTCAAAGTGCCCGACGGCAAAGTAGTCGGCGACGCTGCCGCTGGTGAGGGTGGTGGGCGCGTCGGGGGTGCCCAGGGCGCTGGTGGCAAAGACAGCGACAGGCTTGTTGAACCCGGCACCGATCGCGATGCGGCTGCCGTTGGGGCTGATCGAGAGGAAGGCCGGATCGGTCGAGCCTCCGGTCTGCGAAGCATCGAGCATCGCCACCTCGTCGAACGATGCGGTCGCGACGCCGGTCTCGAGGTAGACGCTGTTGCCGGTGACCATGAGGAGGCGGCCGTCGGGCAACGCAGCCCCGGCGACGCCGAACGAACCGTTGCCGATGGGGGGCGTGGAGAAGGCGCGGTAGGCATCGCCGTAGTTTGAGAAGGCGTCGGCAGCGGCGGGCGCGGCGAGGGCACCGACAAGAGTCACTGCTGCCAGGGCACGTTGCAGAATCTTCCTTCCGCGACGACGAAGAAGCCGGCGATGGAAAGGTCGATCCTTGTTTTTCCCGGCCTCTCCGGGGCGTCGCGTCTGTCCCCTCGCTTGCGCGAGGGGCTCTACATTCTGGTGTACAGATTTCTGGTGTGCAGAATCCTTAGAGCCCCTCGCGCAAGCGAGGGGACAAGAGCAACCACATCCAGAACGAAAGAAACGCAACGACGCAAAGGACTCGAGAACGCACAGCGAGCGCGCAGCACGAGACACCGAAAAACGAACAGAACGGTGAGCAAGAAACATACGACGAACCCTTCGGACTTCACCCCGAGATCGCGCGGAGCGGCTCCACTGCCAGATGGCGGAGCTCTCGCGAAGGATCGACGGGTGCGCCAGCGGCGGGAGCGTGCCGGGGGCGATGCCCGACGCCTCGTTCGCGCGAGAGCGTGCAGACCACAGGATCGGCACAAACACACCGAGCCCGGTCTTCGGCAGGTCTTCCGGCTTGGGGCTCGCGGGCTCGGCCTTCCCGCTGCGCGGCACTTGGCGTGCGTTGCGGCAGTGGCTTGTTCCGTCCGGCTTTCTCAGCAGCGCACCGAAGCGTTGCGTTGCACAGCCGGGCGGGAGCTCGCGATCTGTGCCCCCTACGGCGGCGCGACCGCGGCGGACTGGCCCGGATGGCCACGCACAAGGCGTGGGCAGGGCTTCACCGCACTTCCCTCTTATGGCCCCACCGCCGGACGAGCCGACCAACGGGGCACCGATGACAACCGGAGCGTACCGCGCCGGGCGGGCGTGTCAAGCGGCAAGTGTTTTCGGTGGTGTCCTTCATATGAATCACGCGAGTAACCCGTGCATTTCTACGAGCCCCGAGCGCAAGCTCGGGACCACAAATGGTCATTTATCACAGAGAACAACGAATCCTGTGCTCGCGCACAGGGCTCGTAAAGACACGTAGAAATCCCGTGATCCGTATCAGTCATCCCGCCAGAAGCGGTGGCTGAACAGCACGATAATCGCGAAGATTTCAAGACGCCCGAGCAGCATGAGGAGCGTGAGCACGATCTTGGACGGGGCGGAGAACCAGCCGTAGCTTTCCACCGCGCCCACGGCTTCGAGCCCCGGCCCGATGGTGCAGAGCGTCGCGATCGCCGACGTCGCGGCGGTGGTGTAGGAACAGTCCGAATCCGGGTTGAGCCCTTCGAGGAGCATGATGCTGCCCGAGCCGAGGACGAAGAGCATGATGACGCCGAGGACGAACGCGAGGGTGCCGAGCTTGAGCTCTGGGTCCATCGCGGTCTTGCCAAACCGGACCGGGCGGACGACCTTGGGGCGGAAGACGTGCTCGACCTCGGCGATCAGAATCTTGAAGGCGGCCCAGACGCGGATGACCTTGATCCCCCCGGCGGTGGAGCCCGCGCAGCCGCCGACGAACATGAGCATGATGAGGACGGCTTTGGCAAGGAACGGCCAGAGGTTGAAGTCGCTTGTGGCGAACCCGGTGGTGGTCTGGATGGAGACTGTTGTAAAGACCGCCTGGCGAGCCGATGCGCCAAGGGTGGACTCGATCTGGTCGCCGGTGGTCATGACGATGGGGTTGTCCGAAAGCCACACCGCGAGCGTGACCAGCAGCGCGCCCGCGCTGAGCAGACAGAGGTAGAGCCGTAGCTCGGTATCTCTGAACACCTCGCGGGCACGACCACGAACCAGCTTATAAAAAAGGTTGAAGTTCACGCCCGCGAGAATCATGAACGGGATGACGATGATATCGACCGAAACGGTGCTCGCGTATGCGCCGATGCTGGCGTTCTGCGTGCTGAAGCCGCCGGTGGCGAGGGTGGCAAAGGTGTGGCAGACCGAATCGAAGATATCAAGCGGGGTGGCGATCCAGAGCGCGGTTGCCATCGCGACCGAGAGACCGAGGTAGATGTACCAAAGCCATCGCGCGGTCTCGCGGATGTGCGGCTGGAGACCCTCGGGACTCGGGCCGGGTGCTTCGACGTTGAAGATGCGTTTGCCCCCGACGCCGAGCCCGGGCAGGACCGCGACAAAGAGCACGACGATGCCCAGCCCGCCGAGCCAGTGGGTGAGCGAACGCCAGAGCAGGAGCGGGCTGGGGAGCGATTCGATCCGGGTGAGGACGGTGGCGCCGGTGGTGGTCAGGCCGCTCATTGCCTCGAAGTAGGCGTTGACCGGGGACCGGAAGGGGTGGTCGGCCATCCCGGCGGCGTCCGCACCCAGGTGGGCCCAGACAAAGTAGGGCGAGGCCGCGAGCGCCGCGCCGAAGATCCAACTACTGGCGACGAGCAGGAGCGCTTCGCGCCGGCCGAGAAATCCCGGCGCGTTGCGCGTCGAGAACCACGCGAGCCAGCCGAGGATGGTGCCGACCGCGCCGGTCGTTGCCAGCGCGATGAGTGCGGTGTGAGCCGGGTCGTCGCGGATCTCGAACAGCTCGACAGCAGTAAAGACCGCCGCGGTGGCGATCATGATCATGCCCAAGAGGGCAAAAAGCAGGCCGAGCTGTCCGACGACGACGCGGTAGTTCAAAGCTGGTTCCTCGGCCCGGTCCAGTGCTGGCAGCCGGCAGCATGGTATCGCATTCCGGGGTGTGGGCGGAGCGTGCGACCCGGCGCCGATGATTGTGAGCTGAGAAACGGAGGAGTCATTTGCCTCGGAGCGCCTTGCGGAGTTCGGTCTCGTGCCCGGCGCGGCCGATGACCATGATGGAATCGCCGGGCTTGATCGAGTCGGTCGCACCGGGGACCCAGACATCACCCTCCCGACGGATTGCCGCGATCACGCCGTCGGGTGCGAGGCTCATCTCGATGAGCGGCCGTTCGGTCTTGACATCGGCAGTGGTCACCCGCCAGAGATAGACATCGACCCCCGACGCCAGCGACGCCATGCGGAGGAACGGGCTGTCGTCGAGGAGGATGCCCAGCTCTTTGGCCGCGACCATGCCGGGGGAGTAGGCGCGATCAACGCCGATGTGGTAGAGCAGGTCGAGGTAGCGGGCGCGTTCGACAACCGCGACGCACTCCTTGACGCCGCCGGCTTTGGCAAAGACCGCGCCGACGATGTTTTCTTCTTCCTGATGGTGGACCGCGATAAAGACATCGGCCTGGCCGATGTGTTCCTCGGCAAAGACGGCGGTGTCGGTCGGGTCGGCGTTGATCACAGTGACCCAGTCGAGCCGCTCTGCCAACTCCCGAGCGCGGTCGAGATCGGTCTCGAACAGACGGATCGACCACTCGCGTTTGTGCAAGACCTCACAGAGCCACGCGGCCATGGGGGTGCCGCCCATGATGACGACACTGCGGCGGCGGTGGTCCTTGACCCCGATGCGGCGGAGCATGTCGTCGAAGACCTCGGTGTTGCCGATGAGCACGACGCGGTCCCCGGCTTCGAGCTTGGTGGTGCCGCTGGGGATGAACGCCTGCCCGCCGCGCGAAACCGCGGCGACGCGGGTGCCTTTGGGGAGCTGAATCTGCGCGAGGGGTTTGCCGATCGCGGAGGCTTTGTCTTTGAGCGCGACCTCGTGCATGTCGATGCGGCCGCGGGCGAAGTGCTCGATCGCGATCGCGGCGGGGTTGCGCAGCGAGCGGGCGATCGCGGCCGCCGTCGCGTACTGCGGGCACACGATGTGGTCGATCCCGAAGTGGCGCTCGTAGTCCACGTCGGACTGGTCGAAGTACGTCGCGTGGCGGATATGGGCGACGGTGCGGCGAGCGCCCAGAGCCTTGGCCAGGCTCGCGGTAACAATGTTGACCTCGTCGTTGTCGGTGGTGGCAAGCACCAGATCGGCAGAGCCCGCGCCCGCCTCGCGGAGGATCGCAGCACTGGCGCAGTTGCCCTGCAGCACGCTGACGTCCATCGTGTCGGCGATCGTGCGGAGGCGTGCGGTGTCCAGATCGACCGCGGTGATCGAGCGGCCGTCCTTGTTGAGGAACTCGGCCGAGTGGGTCCCGACCTCGCCCATGCCACAGATGAGAATCTTCATGCTGCCAAGCGTCTCCACGGGAAGTGGTGAGAAGTCTAGCAGGATTCTCCGCCCGGCAACCGACAGCATCCAACCGCGCCCGACATCGCCCGGTCAGCAGCCGGCAACCCATTCGTTGAGGAACGCGATGAAGTCGAGCGTGTTTACTGTGCCGTCGTTGTTCCAGTCGGCTTCGGGGTCTCCCTGTGCCCAGCGATTGAGGAACAAGAGGAAGTCTTGTGTGTTGACGAATCCATCGCCGTTGAGGTCGGGCGGACAGCTCGCCGCGAACGCCACCGCCCAGAAGCCCCCGGCCAGCTCGAAAGTCCCGCCGGTGAGGGTGCCGGCGTCGTGTTGACCGATGGTGCCCGAGAGCTCGAAAGGGCCGCCGGAGGTAAACATCTCGCCCCCGGAGTCGATGGTGTACCAGTTGATCTCGTAGGTCTGGCTCTGAGCGGCACTCGCCAGCATTATAGAAACGCACGGCACTGCGAAGGCGAGTTGGTGCATTCTGGTCATGGCTTTTCTCTGAGTCTTGCGCCGGGCATCGGTGAGGACGCAGGGAGTGTAATGTATGTTCTTGAACGCTCTAGTAAGCACTTTGATCGCAGCATTCATGGTTTGGTTTCTTGCGATGCCGCGAGTTGGGCAACGATTGTTTCGAGTATCGCAAGACGGCTCTCGATCATGTCGTTGCGTGTCTGAAGAGTGTTGTTTGTGTTGCGCAACATACCGACTTCGTCCTTGAGGGTTGTGATCTGTGAGTCCTTTTCTGCCCGGAGCGCATTGAACGCCTCGACGAGCAACGGCGTCATCTTGGAGTAGTCCAAACCGATTGCGTCGACGCCGTTGGGTTCGTAGTTGACGATCTCCGACAGGACCTGGCCGACTTCCTCTGCGATCATCCCGACATCGTGCTGCCCGCCGTGTTCTTTGTCCCAGTCAAAGTACACGCCGCGGAGGCGCGCGATCTTGTCCAGAGGATCGTCAATGTTCTGGATGTTGTTCTTCCAGCGTCGGGAAGATGAAGAGCCGTAGTTTTGACCCGCCCCCGCAGCATAGAAATCAAACCCGTTCGAGCTCAGACTTTCCCCGATCACCCCGTATCCAACGCCGGTTGAGCTGACTGATCGTCCCCATACCCCGACTCCTCCGAATGTGCTGGATGAGGTTCCGATGACACCCGACAGGTTGTCCACCGTACTCGGGTTGAAGGCGTAGACCATGACCGGGGCGGCGCTGGTTTCTACGTGCAGTGCGCCAAATGCGGCGGAGGTTCCGATGCCAACTTTGCCAGCAAATGTTGCCGCGTTGCCGGTGCCATCATTCTGCACCCGAAGCACATCGTTGGATGTCACGCCGTAGAACGATGCGGCTCTGCCACCATTGGCTACGTCTGTGATAGCGAGCCCGGTGCCAGCACCGCTCGCGCCGTTGGTCAGCTTGACAAGCGTCCCGCTCCCATCACCAACAACATTCAGCTCGGCAGCCGGAGTGGACGTGCCGATACCGACGAAGCCGTTCGATGTGATGGTGACGCGGTCCTGATTGGAGGTGCCGAGGATCAGGTTGCTCGGCCACTCCTGCATGATCTCGAGTGAGTTGGCAGCTTCGCGGTATCCCATCCGGGCGATCACCTGCCCGCCGTCCTGCCGCATAACAATCCGCGCGTTCTGATCCTCACCGATGTTGTTGGTGTCCGCGTCGATGATGAGGTCGATCCCACCGATGCTGGTCATGGTGACGGTTCCATCAGCCGCGTTCATGCTGTCAAACGTAATGTTGCCGTCATCGCCGATGAAGATACCGCGGGTCTGGACCGAGAAGGGTGACGCGGTGAGCGACTGTCGCGGCGAGAGCGTCGCGAACGGCTCGGTGTCGCTGGGGTCGTGCGGGCTGCGGACATCGATTTCCAGCCAACGCCGCCCGCCCAACGCGTTGGCCCCAAAGTCGAGCACAGCATCGAATAAGCCGACGTTCACCTCGGCCGCACTCACCACTACTTCGGCGCCGATCTGGTTGCCGCCAACGAGAGCGTCATAGAGCCTGAAACGGAAATCAGCGTCGGCGTCCACCGGCTGGCCCGCGCTCTGGAGATGGCCTTGGTATGTGAAGGCCGTGTCGGTCTGGGCAAGGGATATCGAGCCGAAGACTAACAGAACTAGACCTGCGAGCCATATTCTAAGGTTCGATGCCATACTGAACTCCTGATCCCCGGGGGGGTCTGGTGGTCTGTGCGGGCCCCGTGCCCACCCAACGAACGCTCAATGAGCAGCCTACACGAGACCGGCCCGCGGAGGGGACGATCTTCGACAATATCAGGACCAAGAGGAAACCGGCTCTGGCCCTATAACCCTCAAGAGCAGCCGCGGCATCCGGTTGTGAGGGCTGCTCCAGAAGCGTGCCTTGACCGACGCGACAAGGTTCTGTCTGACAGCTCATCCGAGCAGAGGGGTGGGCGTCTCGCCCCTCGGTCGATCTGCTGCAGAGGTCGCTCCACACGGGTGAGACCCGCACGCCACGAACTGGCAAACAAACCTGGCGATATATGACCCCGAGCTTGCGCTCGGGGCTCGTCAAAGCACCCACGAAGCGTCCGTACCGAACGCTACAGCCCGCCCGTATCGCCTTCTCCTTCGTCGTCGTCGGCTTCCTGCCCCTCGTCGGGCGCGTCGTCCTCATCTTCCTCGTCAGCGTTCTCGGGTTCGGGACCCTCGCCCTCGCCGAGATAGCGCAGCAGGAAGTCCTCATACTTGCGGTAGCGGCCGATGGTTTTGACATCACCCCCGAGCCCGTGCCCGCCGGTGGGGTCGAGGAAGAGCTCGACGTTGACCTCTTTGTCTGCCTTGAGCAACTCGCGGTAGACGTTGACCGTGTCCTGGTAGAGGACGTTGGAATCTTCCATGCCATGAACAAGGAGGAGGCGCCCGGTGATGTTCTTTGCGAGGGGCAGGAGTGAGAACTCCTTGAGGTTTGTCTCGCCGGGCTTGTGGGGGCCGATGGTGCCGGTGGTGTACCACGAGTTGTAGTTGAACCACTCGGTCGGGCCGGCACCCGCGATGCCGACCGCAAAGACGTCGGGCTCGGTGTACATGACCATCTGGGTCTGGAACCCACCGAAGGACCAGCCGTGGAGCGCCATCTTGTCCTCGTCGATGCCGCCCTGCTCGACAAACCAGTGCGCGCCGTCCACAAGGTCCTCGGTCTGCGGCTTGCCGACCTGCTCGAAGTTGGCTTTCTCGAACAGTGCGCCGTAGCCGGACGCGCCGCGGGGGTCGATGGTCGCGGTGACATAGCCGTGGACCTCAGCCATATAACGTGCGAAGAAGTAGCTCGGGCCGCTGAACGCGCCACGGGTCGCCATCTTGCGTTCGCCGAGCGGACCGCCGTAGACGTAGATCAGCAGCGGGCGTTTGTCGTCGGGCGAGAAGTCCTTGGGCTTGAACATATGGCCGTGGATGGTTTGTCCGTGCCGGTTTTCGTAGGTGAAGTACTCGGGCGAAACGGTGGTCAACACGTGCGCCTCTTCCGGATGCGAATCGGTAAGCGGCGTGGTCGTGCCTTCGCCCGGCACAACCGCGACCAGCTCGCGCGGCGAACCGAAATCAATGTGGCTCGCCAAGAGGAACGACGCATCATCACGCACCGCGACAGACCTGTAAGTGCCCTCGGCAGTGGTAAGCCTGGTCATTTCGCCCGAATCAAGATCAATCGCGTAGACGTGCGTCTGGTTCGGATCGCCCTTGGTCGTCGTCGCAAACATGGTCGAGTGGTCGTCGGAGATGCTGAAGGGATAGACCTCGAACTGACCATGGGTGAGCTGAGTGAGCTGCTGATAGCGCGGGTCGAGCAGGTGGAGCTGCCGGAAACCGGAGAGCTCGGCGATGAACGCCATCCGCCGGCTGTCGGTGAGGTATTGAGGCTGGATCATCCGCGGCGTGTTGGGGCCGCCGAAGTGAAAGAACTCGTAGACGATCTTCGCGTTCTCGATCTCGAACTCGGGGCTCTCCTCGTCGTCGCCGGTTGTGTCGGCATCGGGTTGTGAGTCGTCGGAATCGCCATCGTCTCCGTCGTGTTGTCCGTCCTGGTCTTCGGTGTCGCTGTCGGTATCGGTGCCGTTGTCTGTGTCGCTGTCGGTCTCGCCGTCTTCTGCGTTTTTGTCCTCGCTGTCCGCGCTGTCCTCGTCGGCTTCTTCCTTGACAAACCCCGCTTCGAGAATCTTCACCAACCCGGTCGTCTGCTCATACGCCGCGAACGCGATGCGCGAGGAATCCGGCGACCACTCGGGCATCCGCAGGATGTCGCGAGGCCCGCTGAGCCGTTTGGTAAAGACCCGTTCGAGGGTGCCTTCCTCGGTCTCGAACCCCTCAAGGTCATAGAGGTAGACACTCGTAAAGGCGTCGGGCCACGGGCTGTCGGGCATGTGCCGGGTGACTTGTTGCGCGCGTGCGAACCGTTCGCGGTAGTTGACGATGGTGACCGAGGTCCCGCGTCCCCAGTAGCTGTCGCCGCGGTTGGCGAGGAAGACCAGCCGTTGCTGGTCCGGGCTGATGCGGTACCCCACCATCCGCTCGCCGTCTTCGAGTTCGGGGTCCAGCTGCACGATCCGGTGATCGCCAAAGCTGACCCGCACCAGCGCGCCGCCGCGGAGATAGGTGTACCCCGAGCCGTCGGGGAGGTACTGCACATCCGACTCGCGCTCGCGGGTAAAGGAGAGCCGTTCCAGATCGCCGCGGTAAGGCGTAATGGGCGTGCCCGCGTCGGGCTCCTTGTCGTCGGTCACGTCGTCGGTCACGTCGTTGGTCACGTCGTTGGTCGCGTCGTCGGTTGCGTCGTCGGTTGCGTCGTCGGTCGCGTCGGTGTCATCATCACCCGCGACCGGCCCGACGGGCTCATCCCACCGGCCGATATCAAAGGTCAGGCGATAGATATCGCCCCCCGAGAGCAGCAGCATCTCGTCGCCCGACTCCGACCACTCGTACCCCTGCACACCGCCGTAACGCGGGGCGCGTTTGTCCGGCTTCTCGCCGTCCTTCTCGTCGTTGATCTCGGCATCGGTCCCGGCAACCACATCGCCGAGGGTCAGGCGCTCGCCGATCGCGTCAATCACACCGCGCGGCAGGCCGTTGCTGGCGGAACCCTCCTCATCCCCCTCTTCGTTCCCCTCATCGCCGGGCGTCAGCGAGAACTCGAGAGTCTGCGCCGGCTCGTCGAGGGTCAGCGTGCCTTCCAGCAAAGCAAAGCCCTCGCCCGCTGTCGCTTCGAGCGAACCACTGACCGACAGCGCCTCATCCTCGATCGTCGCGGTGAACGTGCCGGTCTCGGCATCAAACGCACCCTCGCTCAGCGGCAAGAGCACCAGCCCGATACGGAAACTCCCCTTGTACGAGCCCTTCCCCGCACGCTCGAGCACAAGCTCAGCGTCCCCCCCATCCCCCGCGTCCCCCGCGTCGATCGGCCCGCCATCAGTTGTCGCCTCCCCGGTCCAGGTGCCAAGCGGGCTGCTCGCCGGCCAGCCAAGCCGTGCCGCTTGCTCATCAGCGAGGGCTTGCAGCGTGACGCCCGCTTTCTTTGCCTGCTTCTCCCGCTCGTCGCGGACCTCGCGCACGTCGGCCTGGTGCTCCGCCATGCGGCCGACGCTGGTGATGCGGCGGGTCTGCCCGGTCTGGGTATCAAAGATGTACAGATCGCCGCCGTGACGCCGTTCGATATAGGGGCGGTACAGGAACGCCGCGAATCGGCCGTCGTGCCCGAACGACACCCTCGTCGCCGAAGGGCCAAAGAACGACTTCTTCGGGAAGATCCGGTCGAGCGTGAGTGTGACATCGTCGTCGGTCTCGCTGGTGTCGCCGGTGTCGTCACCGTCATCGTCGCCGTCATCTACGCGAACACCCCCAACACCCCCCCCACCACCAGCGGGTGCCAGCGTTCCAAGCCCTGTCCCCGGCCGGTACGACCGGTTCGCCCCGTGCGACACAGGCAACAACCCCACTCCCCCCACCCCGCCCACCCCGGGTTCGCCCGGGGGCGGTGCCGCGACCAACGCCGCAAGGGTGATCCAGAGAATGGCAACAGCCAAGAAACCGACGGCGTGACGCATGGACATGGTGTGCTCCCGAAAAGACTCTTCGCCGGGCAGCATAGTGGACACACGCCAGCAGCGAAAGCCCCCCCCACTCCGCCTCACGACACCGGGAGGCGATCACCAGCCAGCGCGCACAAAAGCGGCGTACGCAACGGCAATCGCGTACGCCGCCGAAAGGATAGGTGTCTTCTCCTCGCCTCCGGGCCGTTCGTGGATGCCAGATCGAATGAGCATCCATGCCTTGCGCGGTGCGATGGGACGGAGAGGACCATGGCTCGTTCCCACCGCATAGATCGACCCCCAGCAACAGCGGGTTGAGCGGGATGGGAGGGTTTTTCTGTTTATACGGCCCACCCGCCCAACCCCGTGCCACCCGCCCGGGTGCCATCACTCGCGGCCTCTCCCCCTTCCCCCCCTCCCCCCTCTCTCGCCGCGCAGTGATGCCTCCCCGGGGAGCGACCGAACGGGTCTC
>CAYMZJ010000042.1:0-25457 GCA_964394895.1 uncultured Phycisphaeraceae bacterium
TCCTCCACGCCGCCAGAGCAGCAAGCAGAAGAGAAGCGTTGATGCAATAGCCTCTTCAAGCCCGGGGTAGGCCCCCTCGCACCCTTCAAGCCCCGGAGGGGCGACGGCACACCACCCCTCCCACCATGCTCCGCGACGCCAAAGGCGTCCCCCAGCCACAGCCCGGGGCAACGCCCCGGGGAACAGCCAAACCCATCCCCCATCCCCCAAGCCCCAAAAGGGGCGACCCGCCGCTGCCACCCCGCGCCATCGCCCAGAAAGCACCATCACCGCCAAGCCGCTACCCTCCGACTCCGAGCGGCTGTTGGAGGGGGTGACTCTGCGGAAGTGCTTGGAGTTTGGGGAGGCGATTGTCAAGCACATGGGTTGAGGAACTCGTGTGCCCACAGCCTCCGCGCGTGGAGTACACTCGCGTTCCAGATTGAAATCGGCGATCTACCGCCGTTCCTCGCGATGTCATGCGACACTTGACCCAACGCCGCGCGATGTAACTCCGTGATACCGAGACCCTGACTAT
Organism: uncultured Phycisphaeraceae bacterium; assembly: GCA_964394895.1. GTDB lineage: Bacteria > Planctomycetota > Phycisphaerae > Phycisphaerales > UBA1924 > PNC22. Next base: position 518 of record CAYMZJ010000042.1, read on the forward strand.
GCGACAGCCAAGTCTATTTGAGCACGAGTCATGCCCACCTGAACCAAAGGAAGTTTGCTCGCTTTCCACCACGAACGGACATGCCGATGGCGTATTCGGCTGGTATCGATATGTTCAGGACTTTACCGGGGAGTTTGCACTAGGCTGGCTCAAGAAACTCGCAACGGGCGCGGAGTCTATTTGGGAACCTTTTTCCGGATCTGGGACCACTCTCGTTGCGGCCAAATTGCTCGACATTCCAAGCGTGGGCTTCGACATGAGTCCCTTCATGGTGGATGTCGCAAGGACAAAACTCGACTGGACCTTGGATATCGCAAAGATCGACGAGTTCTGCAATGAGATCATCAGCCGATGCGAGCGAGACCTCCCACTCGAACCTTCAGATGTTACTCGAATTCCCTGGGATGAGTATGACAGATTGCTGAGCGATTCCTCTGTGATCTATCCCTCCGGTGATAGCAAACTACGAAAGTGGATTTCGCCGGCAGTGTTAACGCGCGCGACGACGCTTCTTGCCGCCATCGCAGACGTCCGTCCTGCGGCATACCGAGATTTCTTGCGGCTCGGAGCAGCTGGCCTGCTCGTGCCCGCCTCCAATATGACATTCCGTCCCAATATCTGTTATGAGAGCAAGGCAGTTCATGATTTTCCCCTGCTACGTGCGTTTCGTACGCGCATTCGCCAGATGATGCTCGATTATATCCAAGTTGCCGGTTTGGACAAGGCTCCGGCCAGAGTATCCGTCGGTGACGCGAGGTCAGCGGGGCCCGAGCGGGCAGATGTGATTTTTACATCACCGCCATACCCCAATGACATGGAGTATGTTCATCAAACTCGGCTGGAATTGATGCTCCTGCATCATGTGTCGAGCACTAAGGATCTCACTTCTCTAAAGAAGCAGATGATCTCATCCAGCGTTAAGCTCGTGTATCGTGACAATGCTTGGCAGAAAACGGCTGGCCTCGAACTCTCCGGAGTGCGAGTGGTGCACGAACAGCTGGCAGAGACTCTCGCAGGCAAAAACTGGGGTTGGAACGCCGCGGATATGGTTGCTCAGTATTTCGGTGGTATGCGAACCGTATTTGCCAACTGGAGTCACCGACTCGCACCCGGCGGCCTCGCAGCGGTGGTTATCGGCGACTCGGCATTCAATGGTGTAAAGGTTTGCTCAGACACGCTCTTAGCCGAGAGTGCCGATGCTGAAGGATTCGAGGTCTGCGGAATCGAGCCGTTTCGGACACGATGGAACTCTAAACACACTATCGAATTACGGGAGTCGGTCGTTGTGCTGCGTAACCGCCAATCCGGACCCGCCAAGCCCACCATGTGATATCACGGGCTGGAAGGATGACTGTGGCTGAAGTGATCGAACTGTTCGGATGCCGCGCAGATGCCGACCATGATTGGCGGCGTGTAGTTCGCGAGCAGCGATGTCCATATGCAGCGAAGCGGTGTTTCAAGATTCGGAAGAGCACCCCGAGTATCTCGATTGGCACTTGTGTTGCAAGTTTCAATAGGGCAGGCGATTCGCTCATTATCTGCCCCAATCGCTTCCTGGCTCACCGGCAAGTATTCTCCGACTGTCTCCCACTCTTGCGCCACCGTGCAGGGAACGAACTACACGTGGTCCCAGAAGTTCGGATCCCGGGTGGCAATGTGGATTACTTCCTTGTGTCTTCAAGGGACCGAGTGCCGATCGATTTCGTTGGCATCGAGTTCCAAGCGGTTGATACCACGGGCTCAGTGTGGCCGGCAAGACAGCAATTGCTGCGCGAGGCGGGCCTAGACATTCCGCCAGATGATGACGCTGGGACTAATCCGGGGGCTAATTGGAAAATGACCGCCAAGACTATCCTCGTTCAGCTACATCACAAAGTCGAGACATTCGAGGCGCTCGGCAAGAAGTGTGTTTTGGTGCTGCAGGACAGGCTCATGGAGTATATGACTCGTGAGTTTGCCTTTGGCCACTTAGAGTCTCCGGCATTGGACGGTGACTCGATGCGATTCCACTCATATTCGCTCCAGAGTGATGATGGATCGCTGGTACTGAGCGATGTGCTGAGCACTAATATGGCCGGTATTGCCGCTGCGCTTAGCCTCGGATCGAGCGCTGAAATGCGACCCAAGGATTTGATCCAACGGTTGCAGGAGAAACTCGGCGACCACACCCTCTGGCAGCCCGTCTAGGTAGGAAGTGACTGGCCAACTGAAAGGTGGTGCCACCCACCACAATTCTCTTCCTCCTCAGCATGGCGGCACAGTGGTACCATCGGTGTCACCTCCGCCTCTCCTCCGCCCCCTACACCCGCCCCCGAGCGCAACCTCGCGGACCTCCCCTCCTCCCACCTTGCATCCCCCCGCCACCCCCAGACGATGGGACAGAGAGGGGGGAGATACTCCGTGGGAACCGAATCACAGGCCTCGTCGAGCCCATCAACACTGACCACGCCATCCGCCCCCACGCCGACTCCGCAGCCACCATCCTTTGATCCCAACTCGACGATATCCTCAACGACTCCTACCTCACCGCCATCGTGACCTCACCGGTTTGCTCCCCAAGAGCCAGGAACTCCGGATCAAGGACGGGTGCCGGACAAACACCAACAATCCTGCCCCTTCTCGGACGGGCCCATAAAATCGACCGTCGGAGCCCGGGCGCGAATGTGTGAGGCCTCCATGCGGCGCGTGCACGCCTCCTCGCGGGAGGGGGAAGCCGGCGCGCGGCACGGGGAAGCTGCCCCGTGGCACGGGCACGCCTCTTCGCGGCGCGGGGATGCCCCTTCGTCGCACGGGGAAGCCTCCTTGAAGCACGGGGAAGCCTCCTCGTGGCGTGGGGACGCCTTTCCGCCGCGCGGGGACGCTCCTCTGCGGCGCGCGCACGCTCCTCCGTGGCACGCGGAAGCCTCTCCCCACCTCGCGAACGCAACTTCAGACTCCATGCACGCGCATCCGCGCCATCCGCTCAAGTTGCCCCCGCGTTGGACCGAAACTTACTTTGCGGGCCAGGCCTCTCCCGCGCAGAACGATCCGTCGTCCTGCGACCACCACCCTCGCACCCGCACACACGGCGCACACACCTGCGCACACGGCGCACGCGCTCGCGAACTAAGGATGCACCCAATGGCGACACTCCCCCGGACCAAAGACGGCATGATCGAATACTTCGAGGAACGCCTCTCCAAGTGGCAGCTCGACCCGGGCGCGGTCGGGCTCACCGCCGAGCAGGTTGATGCGCTCGCGGCCCTCGTTGCCGACGCCCGGACCTCCTATACAACAGTCCAGCAGGCCAAGCAGGATCTGCGGAACATGGTCTTCTCGCAGGACACCGACATCGACACGATGATGGGACTGGGCTCGGCGCTGCTGGCGATCATCCGCGCCCACGCCGACGCGATCGGCGTGACTGGGGGGGCCGAGGGCAACGCCGCCGCCGCCGAGGTCTTTGCTGCGGCCAACATTTCGCCCGCGAATGCGCGCACCCCTGCGCCCCCGCCCGCGCCGGCCACAAACTTACAAGCCTCGCTGCTCAACACCGGCGGCCTCAAACTCACCTGGAACGGCACCACCGCCAACGGCACGGTCTACGCGGTCTGGAGGCGCACCAACACCGAAACCTCATTTGCCCAGCTCGCCACCAGCGGGCAGCGAACCTATGAAGACCAGACCGTCCCCGCCGGCTCGGCCGAGGTTGTCTACTTCCTGCGAACCATCCGCGACAATCTCGTCAGCGACGACGCCAAACCCATCACCGTCCGCTTCGGTGTCGCGCTCGACCAGACCAACACCGAAGCCGGGAACACCGGACTCGGCATCGCGGCGTAAGCACAGCCAAGAGCGAACAGGGCAAACCCCAAGCACGACACCACACGGCTCGGAGAAGAAAGCGTGTCAGGAACCGGCGCTTCCTGGCAGCAGACTCACTCCCCCCGGGACCGCCGGAGCTCATCCAACGTCGAATCGAGCTGCCGCTTGAGGTTTCGCACGCGCAGGAGTGATCGCACCCGCGTCAGCAGTTCCAGCCGATTGACCGGCTTGGTGAGGAAGTCGTCGGCCCCCGCCTCGACCGCCCGCTCGACATCGCCGACTTCGTTCAGTGCGGTCACCATCACCACCGGCACGTCCCGCGTCCGCGGGCTCTGCTTGATCCGCTCGCAGACCTGAAACCCGCTCATCCGGGGCATCATCACGTCGAGCAGCACCAGGTCGGGGATCGCCGCCTCGATCGCGGCCATCGCTGCCACGCCGTCGGTCGCGGTGCGGGTCTCACAGCCCAGATCATCGAGATACGCCCGGAGCAGCTCCAGATTCTGCTCGTTGTCATCAACCAGCAGCACAGAGGCCTTCGAGAGGTCCTCAGGGGGATTATCTGGACCTGACGGAGTACTTTGGGGGGGTAAATGAGCCATAATCGAGTGCCTGAGACCCTCATTTTGCAGCCGGATGCTCCACACGCGGGAACAAGCCGACAGGCCGCGTCGTCGAATGGCAATAATAAGCCAACTCCACCCCCCGTGCTGGCGGCTGCAAGGACACGCAACCATGCCCCGACGATCCATCGCCCATCGCTCCCCTTGGGAGGACCGGTTCACGACCCCGACAACCGAGAACCTCTTCGAGGCAATCGAGGATGATATCGTGGACCTGGCAAGGGTACTCCGCGGTGGCCTCGAAGACGATTTTGGCCTCACAGAGAGGCTCGAATGGTGCGGCGTCCCCTGGAAATGGTCCCTGACCTACCGATCCGGCCGGGCCGCGAGTGCCGACATCATCGCCTACCTCGTCCCAAATCCCGAGACCCCGACCGTGGTCTTCCGCCTCACCCACCAGCAGTTCGGCACCCTCCCGCTCCGCAAGCTCTCAAGGCATATCCGCGACGGGCTCGCCCCAACCAGGCTCGTCGCCGGCGTGTGCTGGCCGGAGTGGAAGTTCCAGTCGGCCAATCAGGTTCAGGACCTCGTAAGCCTCTTTGGCTTGCTGCAAGCCGCGACCCCGAGCCGGGTCTGACCGGTTCGCACTGGTCACCGACCCGATCACTTGAACCCGAGCCGATTCTTCTCTGCTGGAGTTGCACCGTCGCTTCGGCCGATCCTGAACCCAGGCGCGCGATCCCGGATACGGATCACGCCCCCACCAGGAGAGACCATGCCCGACACGACCACCCGACCGGCCCGAGCCCGTGCCCGTGCCGCAACGCCCCTCACCTTCGCCCGTCTCGCGCTTGCCGCGCTCGTCTTGCTCGCACCGACCGTCGGGATCGCCCAGTCGCTGGCGGTGCGCGTCCAGCGGGTCATCGATGCTGCCGACATCGGCAACGCCCGCGTCGGCATCTGCATCCGTGAGGTCGGCGCGTCCGCCCCCCTGGTCTTTCTCGACGCCGACAGCGGGTACATCCCCGCGTCCAACATGAAACTTCTCACCAGCGGTGCCGCCCTCCGCATCCTCGGCCCTGACTTTGTCTTCCGCACCGAGATCGCGATCGACGGCGACCGTGTCATCGTCCGAGGCTCGGGCGACCCGGCGCTGGCCGACCCCGAGGTCCTCCGCAACACCGAGCCCCGCATGACCGTGCAGGACTTTCTCGAAACCCTCGCGTCGGCGATCGCCGAACGCTCGCCCGACGGGTGCAGCGAAATCCTCATCGACGACCGCGTCTTTGACCGCGAGTTTGTCCACCCGACCTGGGACCCAGACGACCTCAACAAGCGCTACGCCCCCGAGGTCGCCGGGATTAACTTCCACGGCAATCTGCTCGCGATCTTTGCCTCACCATCGCCCGAGGGCCCGGGCAACCCGCCGCGTCTGGCGATCCAACCCAACTCGGCGTGGATCGGGATCGAGAATCGCGCCCGAACCGTCAGCAAGAACAACAACACCTACTGGGCTTCCCGCGACCCAAAGTCCAACCAGTTCCGCGTCTTCGGCGACGTCCGGTCGACCGCGCCCCTCCCCCTCAACACTCCCACCCACGACAACCCGCTCCTCTTCGGGCACCTCCTCACCGAGCGGCTCATGGACAAGGGCGTCGCGGTCGGGGGCTTCTCACGCCCGGGCCTCAACCCGCCGTCGGTCGTCCGCGTCGTCGGGCCCGACGAATCACTGCCAGACGGCACGCTCTGCGCGGTCGTCACCACCCCCTTGCAGGAGGTGCTCAACCGCTGCAACACCGACTCGGTCAATCTCTACGCCGAGGCGCTGCTCAAACGGATCGGCCACGAGATCACCCGCGAGCCCGGCAGCTGGGCCAACGGCGCCAGTGTCCTCCGCATGACGCTCGAAGAGCAACTCGGACCGGATGCGGCAATCTCCACGATCATTGTCGATGGCTCGGGGCTCTCGCACTCCAACCTCGTCACGCCGCGCACGCTCGTTGACTGGATCGAGAACCTCGCAACCGACCCCGAGCTGCGCGACCCGTTCCTCCTCTCGCTGGCAACCCCCGGCCGGGGCACATTCACCCGCCGGTTCCGTGACGCCGACCTCCAGAACCACGTCGCCGGCAAGAGCGGCGTCCTCACCGGCGTGCGCTCGCTCTCGGGGATCGTCATCGCGCCCAACGGCCGCGAGATCGTCTTCTCGGTACTGGTCAACGACGTCCCCTCGGGCAAAGGCCCGAACACGACCAGGATGGCCGAACGCATCGTCGAGCAGATCGACAACTATCTCAGTGAACTGGTCGGCACCACCCAGTACGGCGGGTGAGCATTCGTTCTGCGGGCGGACCGCAACCGTTGTCCCCTCGCTTGCGCGAGGGGCTCTTTTGTCCGATGGTCACATGCCTTATAGAGCCCCTCGCGCAAGCGAGGGGACAAACCAACACGCCCATACCCGCTCGCCCCACACAAGGCATTCTACGTTTCGTCTTGCGCTATTCCAACCCAAGCTCGCCCAGCCGCGACTCGACCCGTGCCGCGACCGCTGGGTCCACCGCCAACACCGGCGGCCAGTCCCGCACCGGCTCCCCGTTGTGCGTATCGGCTTCGGTCTTGGGGGTCGAGTCAAACGCCGCGATGCCCACGCCCGCCTCCCGCCACGTCTCCAGATCGCGCGCCCCGTCCATGTTCGACACCCAGTGGAACAGCACCCGCTCGTCGTCAGCCAAATCAACACCCCGACCAACGACCACGAAGTACGCCGGGGGGCGGGACCGCGACCAGTCAAACCCAGACACCACCCGCCGAACCCCCGCGATGACCGCACGCCCAAGCCCCGGCTTCTCCTCGCCGGTGTCCTTGTCTGCGCGCACGAAGACCCATCCGGGAATCTCGCGCGGCAGCACCGCCTCGATGACGCCCTCCACGCCGGCGATCGCTTCGAGCAGCCGCCGCGCTTCGGTCGAATCAGTCTCGACAAACGGCAGCCGTGATGCCTCGCGCGCTTCCTCGACCTCCATCCCCCCCACCGCTTCACTCTCCCACCGTTGCGTGCAGTCAAAGCCGAGCTTTGTCCCCGCGCCCAGATAGGGTGTCGAGTGGTCCAGCACGTCGATCGGGCCGCGCACCTGTTCGATGTCCCGGGTCGGATCGCACCGCGCAGCCATCGCGCCCAGCACCGCGCGATGGTCGTGGACATCCACCGACCCATCGACCACGAACACGTTCTTGGTCCAGCTCATCTGCCCTGCGCCCCACACGCCGTGCATCACCCGCCGGGCGTGCAGCGGGTACTCCTTCTCGATCCGCACGGCTGCCGCGTTGTGGAACGCGCCGAACATCGGCAGGTCGTAGTCCTCGATATCAGGCATGATCGTCCGCAGCAGTGGCAGCATCACCCGCTCGGTTGCTTTGCCCAGGCAGTAGTCCTCCTGCGGCGGCAAGCCCACGACGGTGGCTGGGAAGATCGGATCGCGGCGATGGGTGATCGCGGTCACCTCGAGCACCGGGTACCGATCGGGCAGCGAGTAGAACCCGGTGTGGTCGCCAAACGGCCCCTCGAACACTGCGCCGTCGCCGATGGGCTCTTCGCTGCGCGGGTCCCAGCCCGGGTGCCCGGCTTGGTGCGAAACGTACCCCTCGATCACGATCTCCGCGCTGGCCGGCACCCACAGCGGGACCGTCTTTGCCCGCACCAGCGGAATGCCTTTGCCGTGGAGAAACCCCGCCATCAGCAGCTCGCTGATCCCCGGCGGCAGTGGGCATGTCGCGGCATACGGCAGCACGCTCTCGCCGCCGAACGCGATCGCCACCGGCATCGGCTTGCCTTGCTTCTTCCAGCTGCGCCAGTGCCGCGCCCCGTCGTGGTGCATCTGCCAGTGCATCGCCATGTGCCGGGTGCCCATGAGCTGCACGCGGTACATCCCGATGTTGTGGCTCGACGGCTTCTCCACCCCCGCGTCGTCGGCGTGGATGGTGTGGATACCCGCGAGCGTGACGTACCGCCCTCGGAATCGGCGGTCCCAGTCCTCGCCCTCAGCGAACCCCGCGATGCCGTCGTTGATGTCGGCGGGATAGCCGAGTCCTGCAAAGTCCCCGTCGTGCGGCCAGCACCGCAGCAGAGGCAGCCGGGTCAGGTCCACGTCCTTGCCGGTGAAGACCACCTCCTGGCAGAGGCCCGACCGCCGCCGCTTGGGGCCGATCTTCAGCAACGGGGCAAACTGCCTTGCTTTCTCGACCGCTTCAGCGAGCGAGCGTGGCGGCTGGGGCTTGACAAGATCGCCAATCCGCGACGCGATCGAGGCGAACCCGCCCGCTTCACACCCAAGCGCCATCTCCATACGGCGGTAGCTGCCAAAGGCGTTGATGAGGACGGGGATGTCCGACCCCTCGACCTGCTCAAAGAGCAGCGCCTTGCCTCCGAGCCCGGCGTGGAGCGGGTCGGCGGCGCGGGCCGAAGGGCTTGGCAGGTTCGGCGCGGGCTGGCGGCTCTCCCGGTCGGCAATCGTGGCGATCTCCAGCACCGGGGACACCGAGGCCCGTACCCTTGCCAACTCACCGGCGTTGTCTAACGCCTCCACAAAGTCCCGAAGTGTTCCGTTCATATGTGTGAGCCTATGTCAAAGCACCCGCACCAACCGGATTCCATGCCCCCGACCGACACCCGGAGCGAGAGCGATCCGTCCTCGCCCGCCCACGTCTTCGCTGCCCAGCGGGATTGGCCGAGCTATTTTGACAAGGTCACGGGCAAGCCGCCGCGGGAGACGCTGGTCGCCGCCCTCGATGCCTTTGAGCGTGAGGGGGTGCCGAGCGCCCAAGGCTCCGAAACCTGCGACATTGACCACAAGCCGCCGCTGGCGATCGACCTGGGCTGCGGCGAGGGGCGGGATACCGCCGAGTTGCTCGGCCGCGGCTGGCGGGTGCTGGCGATCGACGGCCATCCCGACGGCCTCCGCCGCCTCCGCGAGCGGGACCTCCCCCACCGCGACCGGCTTGAGATCCGCCACGCGCCCTTCGAGAGACTTGAACTTCCACCGGCGCTGCTCGTCAACGCCAGTTTCAGCCTGCCTTTCTGCCCGCCCGACCACTTTCCCGACCTCTGGCGGGCGATCGTCAACGCGATCGAGCCCGGCGGGCGGTTCGCCGGGCAGCTCTTCGGCGATCGGGACGACTGGGCGACGATCCCCGACCGCTCTCACCAGACCCGGGCCCAGGCACGGGCACTCTTTGCGGCTGATTTCACCCTCGAACGCTTCGACGAAGTGGAGGACGACGGTAAGGACGCCCTTGATAATCCCAAACACTGGCATCGGTTCGATATCGTTGCGGTCAGACAGCCGAGCTCGGGCGGTTGAGACAAGCCGGAAGGGTCCAGAATGAGTGAGCAGGCGTTGGCGGCGGCGGGGTCGCCGGGCGATCCCCAGTGGGCGATCGATCTGGCCGAGGTCGGCAAGATTTACAAGGGCAAGATCCACGCCCTCAAGGGCATCCAGATGCGGGTGCGTCAGGGCGAGGTGTTCGGGTTGCTCGGGCCCAACGGTGCGGGCAAGAGCACGCTGGTCAAGATTCTGATGACCGTCATCCGCCCCACGCAGTGCAAGGGCACGATGCTGGGTGAGCCCGTCGGCAGCAAGCACGTCCTCCGCCGCATCGGGTATCTGCCCGAGCACCACCGGTTCCCCAACTATCTGACCGGGGCGCAGGTGCTTGATTTCTATGCTGCGCTCAACGAGGTCCCGCGCCGCCTCCGCAGGCGGCGCATCCCGGAGCTGCTCGAGCTGGTCGGGATGCAGGACTGGGGCTCGACCCGCGTGAGCAAGTACAGCAAGGGGATGCGGCAGCGGGTGGGGATCGCTCAGTCGCTGATGAACGATCCCGAGATCGTGCTGCTCGACGAGCCGACCGACGGCGTGGACCCGGTGGGCCGGCGTGACATCCGTGAGATCCTCGCCGAGCTGAAGAGCCGGGGCAAGACGGTCTTTCTGAACAGCCACCTGCTCAGTGAGCTGGAGATGGTCTGCGATCGCGTGGCGATTCTGGTGCACGGCGAGGTCGCTCGCCAGGGCACCATCGACGAGCTGACCGCCGGGCAGGAGTGTTACGAGATCGAGCTGGCGGGGGAGCAGCCCGCCGGGCAGCTCGCGGCGGCGCTGCCGGGGATGGTGCGGTTTGACGAGGCCGAGTCCGAGGGTAATGAGCTCGCCACGCGAGTCGGCGCGCGGGGCGAGCTGACCACCGGCGAATGGATCGAGATTGACCACGGCGTTGTCCGCGTCGGCACGACCGATCCGGCGGTGGTGCAGCCGATCATCGACAAGGTGCGGGCGCACGGGGCGGTCATCAGGTCGATCCAGCCTAAACGCCCCTCACTCGAGGACCTCTTCATGGCGGCGGTCGCCGACGGCGGGGCCACACCCGGCGCGACACCCGGCAAGAAGCCCCCCCCCACCCGTGGCACCGGCTTCCAGCCGGTGTGCGCCACTACGCCCACTCCACCCCCGAACACCCCCCCAGCAACTCATGCCACCGGGGCTCCCGGCCCGCCCACGGGCTCTTCTGCGAAGGGAGGCCGCTCGTGATGACCCAGACTCTGGCGTTGTTCCTCGACGCCTACCGCGAGCTCAACGCGAAGAAACTGTTCTGGATCACCATGCTGCTCTCGGGGCTGGTGGTGCTGATCTACGCCGCGATCGGGATCAACGAAGACGGGGTCACCTTCCTCTGGTTCGGGCTGGACTTTCTCCCGATGACCAGCGAGCAGGTCCCCCCGGCGATGCTTTACAAGGCGCTCTTTATCGATCTGGGCATCGGGATCTGGCTTACCTGGATCGCGGTGGTGCTCGCGTTGATCTCCACGGCGGGGATCATCCCCGAGATGATCTCGGGCGGCTCGATCGAGATGCTGCTGAGCAAGCCCATCTCGCGCACGCGCTTGTTTTTCACCAAGTACCTCACCGGGCTGCTGTTTGCGGCGTTGCAGGTGCTGGTTTTCACGACGGCCTGTTTCCTGGTGATCGGCATCCGCGGCGGTGCGTGGGAGCCTTCGCTCTTTCTGGCCGTTCCGCTGGTGGTGTGTTTCTTCAGTTACCTCTTTGCGTTCTGCGCGCTCATCGGGGTGCTGACCCGTTCGACCATCGCGGCGTTGTTGCTGACGCTGCTCTTCTGGTTCGGGCTCTTTGTGGTCAACACCGGCGACAATATCCTGATGGCGTTCAAGGCCAGCTTCGAGGCCCAGCGGGACGGCTACCAGACCAGCCTGGATTCCTCGCGCGACGCGGCGAGCAAGATCCTCACCTCTCGACGGGCCGACTCTGACGACCCGCTGCCCGAGGGCTATGTCGCCACCGACGAGGACATGCGGTCGGTCTCGCCCTGGATCGCCAAGGCGTTCGTCAACCGCGACGAGGCGCTCGAGAACATCCGCAAGATCGAGCCCTGGACCAAGGGGGTGTATCTTGCCAAGACGGCGCTGCCCAAGACCCAGGAGACGGTGGCGCTGCTCAAACGCTGGCTGCTCTCGATGGCCGACCTGAAAACGCTCTCGGAGGGCTTCACCGGCGAGGACAAGTCCTCCGACCCGGTGTTCAAGGAGGGCGACGACAAGCTCTTCGTCGAAGACGAGGAGGTCGCGCGGCGGATGGAGGAAAAACTCCGCGATCGTTCGGCGTGGTGGGTGATCGGCACGTCGCTGCTCTTCGAGCTCTTCGTCGTCGGGCTGGCGGCGCTGGTCTTCCGACGCCGGGACCACTGAACGCAGCACCGGCTTCCAGCCGGTGTGCGCACACCCCCCCAGAACCCATGATGCCCATGTGCACGCTCGTGTGCCACAACTCTGTGAGCCGTGCCCGTACAAACCCGCCACACCCGCCCGACCACAACAGCCGCCGCACCCGAGTACCATGCCACCCACCGCACCACCATCCACCGGAGCCCGCCCATGCACCGCACACTCGCCGTTCTTGCTCTTGCCCCGTTCCTGCTCGCGGCCCCCGGCTGCATTGTCCAGGAGATCAACGACGGCATCGGGCTGGCCAACCAGAACCTCGCCTCGATCAACGACAGTTTCTCGAAGGTTGAAACGGTCAACGAACTGCTCGCACGGGTGGACACGCAGCTCAAGACCATCGAAGGACAGCTCACCGAACTCAACACCAAACTCGAAGTGCTCGAGAGCGTGAACGCGCAGCTGGCGACCATCGACGGCCAACTCACCACCCTCGACGCCTCGGTCGCGCAACTGCAAGTGCCACTGGGGCAAGTCGAGAAGCACCTCGCCTCGCTCCGCACGACCATCAACACGATCGACTCGTCAATCCCGTTCCTGAAGTTCTCCGGCGACGACGAAGAGGAGAAGGCCGAGCTTGAAGCCCGCCCCGACGAACCCGAAACCACCCCCGACACCGAACCCGATGCCGAAGACCCGCAAGATAACGGCGCAAATCAAGAGGCCGACGAAGACGCCGGCCCCTCGAAAGGCTGAAACTCACCTGGCAAGCGCCGCAGCCGCTGCAAAATGCCGCCGCCCGCCCCCCGCGCCCCACAGCACACGCCGGAGAACCCGCCGCCGCCGCGACAGATCGCCCTACCTGCGCCGACGGATCGCCGCGACACCCGCGACCGCGAGCAGCCCCAGCGATCCCGGCACCGGCACCGTGCTGTACCGCACGTTGTCATACGAGATGCCCTCGCCCTCGGTGTTGGTCAGCACCACCCCGGCGATCGCCGCCGAGCCGTCGGACGTTGCAAACCCGAACCCGCCGTCGGCGATCTCGTCGATGATGACCGTGCCGAGCAGCGCGCCGCTGCGGTCGTAGAAATCGGCCCGCAGATCGCCCGGCTCCCACGCGCCGAAGGTCGTAAACCCGATGTCACGCTGGTCGAAATCAAAGAGCATCGCGACGGCGCCCTCGCCGATCGCGGTGAACTCGGGGTAACCCACCGAGCTGAGCCCGCTGATGGCGTTGCCCGTCCCCCCGGCCTGGGTGGTGTCCCCGATGACCAGGTTCTGATTTGCCGCACCGACCGCAAGTGAGAGCGGCCCGTCGGGCGTGCCCGAGATCACGTCGTGAATCCCAAAGCCGCTCTGGTTGGTGCCGTCGCTGACCGACTGCCCCGCGAACCGCTCGCCCATCGCGAGCCCGAATCCGTTGGCAACCACGCCGTCGTAGTTGGCACCCTCGAACCCAAACCCCGAGTCAAACACCTCAAGGGTCTCGGTGTAGTCGCCGGTCAACGCGCCATAACTCACACGCACGATGTCGGCCGCCGCCACCGCCCCGCCGCAAGACAACACAAGGCAGGCCAACACAGTTTGCTTCTTCATCATCATCGATACTCTCCCAATCGCGAGTGACACCCCCCGGTCGGCGCGCTCCTATAGCACACCGCACACACCGACGGATGGTCGCTTGTCTCTCTGCCAGGACATGCGGAAAAAAACCCGGAGGTGGCCAGAGTTTCACAGAGAAAGTTGTGCGGGATTCACGAACCTGCATGTACACTCCGATGCGGCGTACACCAAAGTTGGCCGAAACACCACGCCGCGGAGGACCCCGTGCCCCAACCCCGCCCCGACACCACCGCCAACGGCTTGCCCGCCAAAGGCGGCTCCCCGGACGACTGGATCCCACGGGTCTATCAGGAGCTGCGTCGCATCGCAAGACACGAAATGCGGCACGAAGCGCCCAGCACACTGCAAACCACCGTCCTTGTGCACGAGGTCTACCTGCGGCTCTTCGCCGGCCGCGAGATGGCGTGGGAGAACCGCGCCCACTTCTTCGGCGCCGCGGCCCGCGCCATGCGGCAAATCCTTATCGACCACGCCCGCGCACGCCGCGCCGTCAAACGCGGCGGCGGTATCCACCACTACACGCTCGAAGAACGCGACGTCCCCGCGCCGGTCTCCGACCCCGACCAACTGCTCAGCCTGCACGACGCGATCGACACGCTCGAACAACGCGACGCCCGCAAAGCCCAGATCGTCATGCTCCGCTACTTTGCCGGGCTCAGCATCGCCCAGACCGCAAAGGTGCTCGACCTCTCGCTGACCACAGTCAAAAACGAGTGGCACTTCGCCCGCGCGTGGCTGTATCGGGAGATGACCCGGGGGGACTCCGACGCGGGCACGCCAAACCAGGAACCCGGCGATGGCGAGTGACCGATGGGACGATCTCCAGCAGCTCTTCGCAACCGCGGTCGCGATGCCGACGACCGAACGCGGCACGTTTCTCGATGGCGCCTGCGGCGACGACCTCGCGCTCCGCCGCGAAGTCGAGGCGCTGCTGACCGCCCACGCCGAGAGCGAAAGCGTGCTGGAATACTCGACGGGAACCGAAGCCGAGACGCTCCCGCCGAGCGCAGCCTCGATCGGTGACACCCCCGGCACCGCAACGCCCACACCGCTTCCCACCGTCCCGGGGTTCCGGATCCTCCACGAACTCGGCCGCGGCGGCATGGGCGTTGTCTACCACGCCGAGCGCGAACACCCGCAGCGGATGGTCGCGCTCAAACTGCTCAGGTCGTCGTTCACCCAGCCCTCGATGCGGCGGCGGTTCGAGTACGAAATCCAGCTCCTCGCGCGGTTGCAACACCCAGGCATCGCCCAGATCTTCGACGCCGGGATCGTTCCCTCACCCGACGGTCCGATCCCCTACTTCGCGATGGAACTCGTCCACGGCAAGTCGCTGCACGAGATCGCCAAAGACCCGAGCCTCGACCTGCGCGACCGGCTCAGACTCATCGCCCGCATCGCCGACGCCGTCCACCACGCACACCAGAAGGGTGTGATCCACCGCGACCTCAAGCCGGGCAACATCCTGATTACCGCTGACGGGCAACCCAAAATTCTCGACTTCGGCGTCGCCCGCGCGGTCGATCCTGACCTCCAAATGACGACGATGCGCACCGAGATCGGGCAGCTCATCGGCACGCTGCCTTACATGTCGCCCGAGCAGGTCGAGGGCAATCCCAACCAACTCGACATCCGCAGCGATGTCTACGCCCTCGGCGTCGTCGCGTACGAGCTTATCGCCGGCTCACTCCCCTACGACCTGCGCAACAAGCTCATCCCCGAAGCAATCCGCGTCATCCAGCAGCAAGAACCCAGCCGCCTGAGCATGACCAATCGTGCCTGCCGGGGTGATGTCGAGACCATCATCGCCAAGGCGCTGGAGAAAGACCGCGAGCGCCGGTATCAGAGCATCGCCGAGTTCGCCAGCGACCTGCGGCGGTTCCTCGCTGACGAACCGATCGTCGCCCGCCCCCCAAACCGGGTGTATCTGGCCCGCAAGTTCGCCAAGCGGCACCGTGCGCTGGTCACGGTGTCGTCGGTCGCGCTGCTGCTGCTGGTGGGAGCAGCGGTCGCCTCGACAACCCTCGCGTTCCGCCTGGCCAGTTCCAACGACTCGCTCACCGACGCCGTCACCGCCGCACAGACGGTCAACGAGTTCTACACCGAACATCTCCTGCTCGCAGCTGCCCCGGAAGTCTCGCTCGGGCGAGACATCACAATCGTCGAAGCCCTCGACGACGCCTCGGTCCGCGTCGAGACCGAGCTGGCCGATCAACCCGAAGCCGCCGCGTTCATCCACCGCGCACTCGGCAGCGTGTTCCGCCGGCTCGACGACACCAAGCGTGCGCTCCATCACAGCAAACGTTCACTCGAACTCTACAGCGCGACACTCGGCACCGAGGACCCCGTCACGCTCGAAACCATGAACAGCTATGCGCGGCTGCTCTACGACGAAACACGCTATGACGAAGCGAAGAAACTGCGGGACACCGCCCTCGCCACCCTGAGGACCCACCTTGGAGACGCGCACCCCGCCACCCTCCGGGTGATGATCAGCCACGCAATGATCGCGCTCGAACTCAACGAAATCGACAAAGCAATCCAGCTGTTCGAGATCGCGTTGCCGAAGTACGAGGTGCTGCCCGATGCTGATGCGCAGACGCTCCTCGACTACCGTGTGTCCCTCGCCCAGGCATACGACGCCGATGGACATTCGGACGATTCGCTCGCGCTCCTCCGTGACGCAATCGACGAGGCAAGGCCCCAGCTCGACCCCGACCACCCGACCTTTCTCAAGGCGATCAACTCACTCGGCGCCGCTCTCGTCGGCCGCGGCGACTTCGCGGCGGCTCTGCCGATCACGCAAGAAATCGCCGAATCCGCTGCCCGTGTGCTCGGACCCGATCACATGAATACTCTTCTCGCACAGCAGAACCTTGCCCGAACATACTCAGCGTTGGACAGATTCAACGACGCCGAGCCGATCTGGATCGAGGTCTTGCCGAAGATCGTCGCGCAGCTTCCTGATCCTCATCCGCTCGCCGGAACTGTCATCAAGTCCTACGGCATCGAACTGGCCGAGCACAATCGAGACGAGGATGCTCTCGTCCAGCTGCGCGAGTCATACCGGCATCTCGAAGCGACCTACGGCAACGAGCACCCGCAGGCGCAGCAGGTGGTCCGGTGGTTTGTGGCGATTTACGACCGCCGGGGAGATTTGGAACACTCCGAGAAATGGCGGGCCCGTTTGGGCAAATAGGCATCCCGCGCGGCAACGCATCGGATGCCTGCCAATCCGGCAGACTCACCGGATATCCTCGCTGCTTGGCGTAGATCCGCGGCACTGAGGCCTCCCGGCATACTCCAAACTCTGGCACGCGGCTCGCACCATGCCAGATGCCATGATTGAACGCACACACAACCAACAGCGTCCGTACCTGATCGCCGCGTGGCCTGGAATGGGCAATGTCGCCGCGATCGCGGGCGGGTATCTCGTCCGCAAACTCGGGCTCAAGCCGATGGGCGTCGTGCCGTTGATAGATACCTTCGACCTCAACTTCGTCGGCATTCGGTCGGGTGTGGTCGAACGCCCACACCTGCCGCGAGGATTGCTGTTCCGCACACCCGAAGACCACATCGGTCGGCCGCTCATCGTGTTCCTCGCCGAGGTGCAACCAACCCGGCAGGGCTACTCGTTCGTCCACAACCTGCTCAAACAACTGCGCAACGAAGACATCGAGCGGGTGTACACGTTCGCCTCGCTTGCGTCTGCGGTTCACCCCAGCGAAGAGCCCGGCGTCACCGCAGCGGTCACCACCAGCAACCTGCTCGAAGAGCTCGCCGAGTTCGGCATCAAACCCGCGACCGACGGTCGCATCGGCGGCCTCAACGGCCTGATGCTCGGCGCCGCCAGCGAACGCGAGCTCGACGGCACCTGCCTGCTTGCGGAAATCCCCTTCTACGCCGCAAAGGTCCCCAACTACAAAGCCGCCCGTGCACTGCTTTCGACGTTCGGCGACATCTCGGGCATCGAAGTCGATTTCACCGAACTCAACCAGCGCGTCGACGCGGGCGAAGAGGGATTGCTGCGCATGCTCGAACAGATCGAAAGATCCCAGGCAGACCGGCACGGCAGCAGTGTCCACTCCGACACCGAATCGGAAGACCCACCGGACGACCACACGGACTCCGGCATTGTGACCGCTGACGAAGAGGGCGACAGCGAGATCGACCCGAACATCCGCGCCGAGATCGAGCAGTTGTTCCACGAAGCGACAGCCGACCGTGACCTCGCGTTTGATCTCAAAGCCGAGCTCGACCGCCTCGGCGTGTTCGCCGAATACGAGGACCGCTTCCTCGACCTGTTCCGCTCAACGGACTGACGCGCCTTGCAAGAGACCGACCGGCCGCCGAGCTCGCCGCCCGGCTCAGGGGCAACCCGCCGCCCAGTCGCCGAGATACGCAAGAAAGTCGAGCGTGTTGATCTCGCCGTCATTGTTCCAGTCGGCGAGCGGGTCGCCAGCGGCAAAGGCGCCGAGATAAAGCAGGAAGTCCTGGGTATCGACCACGCCATCGCCGGTGAGGTCGGCGGGGCAAAGAACCCCACCGATCGCGTAGACATAGACAGCACCGGTCTCGGTGTCCGGGTCGTCGTCAAGATCGGCCCCGACCGCAGCAATGCCCTCGCCCAGCGCGATCGTGATACCAAACCGGTCGTCGGTGGGCCGCTCACTTGCAACCAGTTTGGCGAGCTGCGTGCCCGTCGAAACCGCGAACAGATACGCGGCCCCGATCTCGGCCCCGGTGTCGTCATCATGAGAAAGCGCTGTGGCAGCGAGGGTGCCCTCGTCAAGCACCACAGCCAAGCCGAACTGGTCACCCGAGGCGCCGTCGTCTGTGAGGAGCTTGGCGAACTGGGCACCCGTCGAGGCATCAAAGAGATAGACCGCGCCGGCACCCTGGCCGTTGTCGTCGTCCCCGTTTGCACCCACAGCAACCACGCCGTTCTCAAGGGCGATCGAGACGCCGAAAGTGGTGCCCCCCACGCCGTCGTCGGGGAGGAGTTTGGCGAGCTGCGTCCCCGTTGCAGCATCAAAGAGATAGGCGGCTCCTGCTGCGAAGCCGTTCTCCTGGTTAAACGGTGCCCCGATCGCGACAAGGCCGTTGTCGAGTGCGACAGCTCCCCCGAACTTATCGAAGTCTTCCGCATCGTTCGCCACGAGTTTGGCGAGCTGGACACCGGTTTCTGCGTCAAAGAGATAGACCGCGCCGGCCCCGTCGCCGCCCTCATCATCACCGATCGCCCCGACAGCAACCAGCCCGTTGTCTATGTCAATCGAGAAACCGAATGTGCCGAATGCCCCGCCATCGCTGGGGGTGAGCTTGGCGAGTTGGACGCCGGTGGCCACATCAAAAAGAAAGGCCGAACCGGAGAAGGTGCCGTTCACGGTGTCGCCAATAGCCCCGATCGCGAGTATCCCGCCGTCCAGGGCGAGTGAGATGCCAAACTGCCCGTTCACCCCGCCGTCGTCGGGGAAGATCTTGGCGATCTCAACACCAGATGAGGCATCAAAGAGATAGACCGAACCAGAGCTCTGGCCGCGGTCGGCATCGTGAAATGCCCCGGCCGCGATGATGCCGTTCTCGATGGCGACAGAAAATCCGAAGCGGTCGCCCATCGCCCCGTCGCTTGCGAGGAGCTTGAAGTCTTCCTCGATCGCCTGCCCCCACGCTGGAGTAACCGCAGCGACAAAGCCCGTCAAAAGAGCAACCGTAAGGAAATGATATGGACGGCGGTGTGAACTACGCATCTGTGGCTCCATTTCTCATGTATATTCCACGAGGTATTCTTGCATCAAAGTCTGTTCTCTTAGTGTGGTCTCGAAATGCACACGATTGTTCTTGCTGGCCTCCGGGCGTTGTTGCGTGCGTAGGAGGGCCAACACTATTGTCTCATACGGATTGGCTTTACTCACATCCAGCGGCAAAGGCGTTGAGGAACACAAGCACATCACGGGTGTTGACCGAGCCGTCGTGGTCAAAGTCAGCGCGGCAATCGCCCTCGGCCCAGAGCGCGAGGAACGCAAGCACATCGCGCGTATCAACCATGCCGTCGCCGTTGATATCGGCGGGGCAATCGCACGAACCCGCGGCGTCAAAGGCATAGGCGGAACCAACATTGCACAGCGTATCGCCCTGGCAGAGTTCATCGGCGCGCGGGGCACCGATCATCGCGACGCCACCCGAGATGCCGACCGACCGACCGAACTCACCGCTCGGCCCAACGCCGCACGGGCGGTCGATGCGCCGGGTCTCGACATACTCCGTGCCGTTGGTGGTGAAGGTGTACGCCGCGGACCAGTCGCCGTACTCGCCCGGCGACCCGACCACAAGCTGGGCAGCATCGGCATCCAGCGCCCACCCGAACGCCGCCTTCGCACTGGTGTCTGAACCCTGCAACGACGCGGCATAGCCCCATGAGGCGCTGGCGTCATAGACATGCACCGCGCCGGCCGCTTGACCATAGGTCGATTCGTTCGGCGCGCCGACCACCGCGTTGCCATCGGCAAAGGTGACCGCACGCCCGAACCTCGCTCCGACCTCGGGCACCGGGGCGAGGAGTTTCTGTTCCTGGAACCATGCGCCGTGCGTGCCGCGGAAGATATACGCCGAGCCCGTCGATTCGCCCGCGTCGTCGCTGCTTGGCGTGCCGATCAGGAGAGCCTCGGGGGTGGCTGCGACCGCGAACCCGAACTGGTCGTCAATGGTCCTGTCAACAGCAAAGAGCTGCTGCTCGGGCTGCCACTGCGAGCCGGTATGGCGGAAGACATACACCGAGCCGGGGAGGTCAGCAGGATAGAGGGTTGCCGGGGCACCGATCGCCATGATCGCGCCGATGGAGGCGCCGGTGAGGTCTATCGAGAACCCGAACCACTCATCGCGAGCAAACGCGAACGGGATGAGTTTCTGCTCGAACGTCCACTCCGAGCCGTCGTAGCGGAAGGTGTAGACCGCGCCGGCGTCCGGCCCTTGATCGTCATCAAAGACCGACGCGACGACGGCCATGTCGCCGTACAGCGCGACCGCGAAGCCGTAATAGTCTCCGGCCGCCGGGTCGGGGCGGACCAACTCCTGCTCAAGCACCCAGGAAGTGCCATCGAAGCGGTAGACATAGGCAGCCCCGGCACTCCCGCCACCTTCGTCTCGCAGCGGGGCACCAATGACCGCGACATCGCCGTCGATCGCGACCGCGGTTGCAAACTCATCGCCGTCAGCTGCGCCCGGCCCGGTGATCGCCTCGCCGAGACACTGCCCTTGTGCGCCCACCTGGGCCGCGATCGTGGCACACATCCCAAGTATCACAACGCAGAGTCGTTCAACATTTGTCACGGTTGCCTCCTGTCGAGTCTCGTTTTCTTCCCTGGCGCCACTCCGCCGCCGTAGCAGCGGTCTCGATCACTCGCAGCCTGCGGTAAAGGCGTTGAGGAACACCAGCACGTCCTGTGTGTTGACGGTCCCGTTGCCGTCCATGTCCGCCGAGGATTCCATCGCCGCCCAGGCGTTGAGGAACGCCAGAAAGTCGAGCGTCGAGATCTCGCCATCGCCATTGAAATCGGCTGCGCACGCGTCGGGCCCCGCCATCGCGGTGATCGTCAACCCGGTGTCGTAGACCCGTTCGATCTCGCCGGTTGACAGATTCATGCGGTGGATCAGGCCGTCGCTGCCAGCGATAAACAGGCTCCCATCTGCGTACTCCAGCCCCACACAGTCAGACGCGACGGGGTAGGTCACTTTGTAGGTGCCCAGGGTCGCATCAAAGACATAGATTGTGCCCTCGCGCGACCCGATGAGCAGGTCAACGCCGTCGGTCGCCATTGAGTTCACGCTGCCGCCGCACACGGTGAAGAACTCGAAGTTCATCCCGTCGATCGGAGACTTGTAGACAAAGGTGCTCCAGCTGCCGGTATAGATCGTGCCGCCGAAGAGCACCGACGCCTGTTGTACATCGTGCACGTAGTAGGTGTCGATCAGCGTCCCGTCTTCGGCATCGAGCCACTGCACCTCGCCGCCGTCGGTGGTGAGATAGAGCGTGTTCCCCCATCGTGTCATCGACAGCGGGTTGCCCCACGCCCCGAACGAGCTCTCGGTGATCCCGGTGTCGAGGTTGACGCGATAGACGTTGCCGTCGGAACTCGCCGCGAGCACGTCGCGTCCCTGCAGCACGAGCCCCTCGACCGTCCCGCCGCCGAAGGACACCGGGTTGGCCAGCGTGCCGGTGTCGGTATCGAGGTGCCATATCTGCCCGGAGTCGCCCGCGACGTAGAGATCCTCTGCCAACCCGGCCGCAGCCAGCCCGGCGACAACAGCGAAAGCGGCGAGTGTTTTTCTGGTCTGAGCACAAAACATAAGAAGTCTCCTGAGCGTGTGGTGTCTCGAGCCGAGCAGCCTTGCCGAACCCGTTGGATGCTTCATGTATCATCCGCGAAACACGCACCCGCAACACCCCACTGTTTGGTGGGTATCGAGCAATCCCGCACACCGAATGTCCCCAATGCCCGTGCTCAGCCTTGCCCGGGCGATTCACGGCCGATGAAGAGCGCCATCAGTTCTGCCCGAGACGAGACCTTGTAGTGCCGGTAGATCGCCAGAATGTGCTCGTGGACCGTCGCCCGGCTGACCCCGAGTTGGCTGGCAGCCTCTTTCTCAGCCAGCCCCTCCAGCACCACGTTGAGCACCTCACGCTGCCGCGGGGTCATGTCGGTAAGCTTCGGCTCGGCCGCCGAAGCGAGCGCGTTGCCCAGCAGCCTCCCGATCTCCTCATGCACACACCGCACCAACCACCACTCCCGCCGCGTAAACGGCGGCTCGTCGGCAGCCCTGTGGATCCAGAGCGAGTGCCACAGGTCCGCAAACGGCAACCGCTGGATCGAGATGATGTAGTCGTCGATCCCGACTCGTTTGTGCCGCTCGTTGAACGTGCGCGATCGGTACCACGCCTCCCTTCCCCACAACTGGTCGCGGGTGCGGGTGACGAGCCGGTCGTCGGCCCCGATCAACGCCGGGTATTCGGGGGTGCGTTCGACCGGAACATTGCTCGCGTAGTCGAGCCACAGCTGCTCTGCTTCGGCATCGCGCCAGCCGATCCGGACCGAGCCGAGTGACTCGGCGTCCCCCGTCCCGAAGCTGCGCATGTTGCCGCTGATCCCGACCTGCGCGCGCAGCGTCCCGCAAAGGCCGTGGAGGAGGTGTTTTTGCCACGCGGTAAGGTCGGCGCCAAGGTCTCGGCATTCGCTGACGAGTCGGTAAACGCCACGGATGTCCTTGGCTGTGGGTCGGTCCGACCTGCTCACCCGCCGCCGCCGCCGGGCCCGCCGCCACCGCCGACCACACCGGTCACCGGCTGCTTGGCAAAGTCGTCGACCGTCGCGATGCCTGTGTCGACACCGATGCTGACATACCGCCGTCCCTTGACGACTCGCGACGAGGTCTGGGCGCTCGGCCACCACGAATAGCCGCCGAGGTTGCGGTGGACGTAATCAGGTGCGCGAACGAGCAGATTTCCCTGAAAATAGCGGATCGACGAGGTGCCGCCGCCGGACAGCCAGGACTCGGGCTCGACGAGCGCTTCGATAATCTCGATCAGCCCTTCGGACCGCTGTTCGAGCGTGGTCCGCTCGAAGTCGTCCTGCTGGGTGTTTCTGAAGGGGCTGCCCCCGCCGCCGCCACCGCGTGCGCTCTGCAGCACTGTCTGGAGGTTGATCTCTGGTGCATCGTCGTAGTCGGGGATCTCCCAGAGCAGGTCGGTGATCGAGTAGACCTCGAGCCGCATGCGTCGAGCGAGCAGTTCCTTGGGGCCGCACTCGAGGGTGCCCCACTCGGTCATCTGCCACGTGTTCCCGCCGGCAAACGCGGCGGACGAAGCTTCGGCTTTTTCGAGGACGAGTTCGAGCAGTCGCAGCGCCGAGAGCCGCTTGGCTTTCAGCGAGATCAGCGTGTCGGGATCGAGCCCATCGACCGCTGCGTCATCAATCCAGAGCGGCTCGATGTCGGCACCTGTCAGCTCACTGATAAAGCTCATGACATCCTCGAGGCGGTACTCCTCGAAGTTCACGTCCGGCATCGGCCGCTGCATCTTGGCGAGCGTCCCGCGTTTGAGCTGCGTCGGGCTCGGCGCAACCGCCGCCGATTCACCCAACCCCTGAGCCGAAGCAGCCGGCACGGTACTGCCCAGCAGCGCCCCGGCGGTCACCACGAGCACGCCAACACGGAATCCAAACGTCGAACTGCGGTGCTTCGCCTGCATCTGAGGCCTCCTTGGGGCGTTGGCTGCAACGGTGAACCACGTCCCCGCTGCAACACATCGGTCATCAACCGTGACAGCCTCCGGCCGCCCCGATTATTACTGTACCAGATGGACGGCGGTTTCGGAAGCGCTGCCGTTCCCGATTATTACCCAAACGCCCGGCTTGACCCCGGCGACCTGTCTTTGAGCCGTCCTGTGTGCCTGTGTCGCTGGCGTGTACCAGCTCCTGACATTGTGTACCCGCGTCCGACCGCCGAGGATGCACCCGAGTTCCAGAGATTCTCGATTCGTCACAATCCGCAGAGATTGACTGAGGCTCACCCCGACGATCGCCGACCTTTCCGGTAACCAAGGCTGGCAGATGCCGTCGCTCGAGACCCGGACCCAATCGGACGCGCAGAAACGACGCACCCCGTCCTGCGCGACCGAAGAAAGGCCGATATCTCGGGTCACTGCACAACGCCGACCGATGGGATACCCGGAACGAGTCGGCGATCCCGCGTGGGGAGTCGCGGCCTCCGGACAATCGGCTCACCACAGCCAGAAAAAGGACACGACCATGAACACCGCATTTGCCAACTGGAACCCTGCCTCAACTCCCAACACACCATGGAACCCCATGTGGAATCAGAGTTGGAATCAGAGTTGGAATCAGGGCTGGAACCCCGGCGCCACCTTCGCCGGCTCAACTCCCTGGAACTGGAACGGGCACAATCAAACCCCCAACACCCAGCCCAACTTCTTCAGCCAGAACCCGTTCCACACCCCCCACACCCCCCACACCCCCCACACGCCGCAGGGCCTCTGGAACCAGAACGGGCCTTGGAACCAGAACGCCTGGCCGACCCCCGCCTCCCAGCCCTTCAACAACGGCTACGGGTACGGACCCAACGGCTGGTGGTTCGGCAACTCCACCCCGTTCAGCACCCCCTCCTCGAACACCGGATTCAACCAGTCGTGGAACACCCCCACCCCCAC
>CAYMZJ010000043.1:0-24948 GCA_964394895.1 uncultured Phycisphaeraceae bacterium
CTCTTGCCATGATCCAACGCTGCAACCGCTTGCTGGAGCCGTCAAACAGAACCTAATCGGACCGAGTACGTCCCTGTCAACATCTATGCGTACGACTTCGTGTGTGTCTACGCCACCAGAGAGAATGTCTCGGGTCACCCATGCCTGAACCCGGACTTTCCCGGTACCTGAATAGATGCTCTCAACGTCGCGTGCGCCTGCTGCATCCAGCCGCTGTGATGCAATCGGCTCTGTCAGAAAGACGAACCGCCCCACAAGCAGACGGGGTTGTACCGAGTTATTTGGCGCGTTGATAGTGATACGCCCGATGTCCGTGGTAGACGGTGAGACCGCAAACACACGGTAGGTCACGTTGTTTGCATTGATGATGTCAATATCTGATCCAGACGGCAACCCAGGTTCTGCGGGAGTTTCGAGCCGATCCGGGAAGCCTTCCACGTGCTCCCATGCTGAGCCGTTCCAGAACTCGACATAAATGCCGGACTGGCCAAAGGCGATTGCCGTGAGCATGACAAGGCTGAGCAGCCATCCTGTTGTGATCTTCTTCGTATCCATCGGTCTATCTCCTCTTTCTCCACCCAAGACACACCAACGCTGCAGGCAGAAGCACGATGCTTCCGGGCGCTGGCACAAGACCCACGACGCGGAGCCCGCTGCGCAAGCCGGGAAATCCGGGACTCTTCCAGTAGTCAAACCCCGCCTGGTCAAGATAAGCAAACTCCGGCGGCTCGGCCACGCCGGCGCCCTTTGTGACACGGAACTCGGCCCGTCCCTTGATTTCTTCGGTCCATTCCTCGGCGCCGCCGGACGTGTCCAGCAGCCCCCACGGAGAAAGCGTCTCAGGATACGAGCCCAGAGGAATGTCTCGCACGCCATCGGTCGACCAGTCCAAGCCGGTCGAGGTTTCTCCCTCGCCGGGGAACCCAGAGATCGGGGCTTCGTTCGACATGGTGTTGTAGAGCCACCAGCCGTCGTCGTCGCTCCTGTTGGGATCGTAATGCGCGGCCTTGAGCCACTCATCGAGCGTGGGGATCCAGAACCTTGCATCGGGATTGTGTGTGGGTTGATCGTTGAATGTGCCGTCGTTGTTTGTGCCAAAGGTCGAGATGTCGTACGCACCGTTCTCGATCGCCGAAAGGTCGGACGACTTGTTGTTATGAAGCCAGTTGGTGAACATGGCTGCCTCGCGCCAGTCCATCCCCAGCACCGGGATCATGGCGGCTTGCTCGACCCCGTCTCGGAGCTTGTAGCGGCTCCCCGGCCCGTCGTAGTCCCGATCGGTGGTGGCTCCCCAATGGAACGGGAGAGCGAAGCGGCTGAGTTCATCAGACTGGGTGGAATACGTGTTGACGAACTCGAGCCACTGTCCGGTGGTGACCTCGTACCGGCCGATACGGTATTCGTAGCCCACACTGCCACGGCCCTGATTCTGTCCGAACTGATCGCCGGGGTAGGCCGCGTTCCCAACATCGCCGATCGTCACCCAGTCGATGTCGTAGCCCTGCCCCAGAGCCGTGCCCGCAGCGAGCCCCAGCCCCACCCCCAGCCCGGCGAGTAACCCGAGCCGGTGACCGAGCGTACGACCGAACGAGTTGGTGAAGAGTCCCTGTTTCATATGTCAACCTCCTTGTTGTACAGCCAGCATCCGTGCCGGTTGCAGGAGGATACACGATTTTCTTCCGGCGCACAAAGACCCGGCCACCTACGCGGCAGGCCCGCTGGGTGGTACGGCCTTGCACTCGCGGCACTGGGCTTGCGCCCAGTGGCACCCGGATTGGGTCGGGCTGGGGATGGTGGGGGGTGGGGGTCATGCCGAAGACTCGGGGGGTTGTCCGGGGCTGCGTGCTCGACAACGCCCCGACGGGCCTGTCGCGGGCGGATTTATAAGGACCCGGCGGGGAGCGTGCGCAGAATCAGCGCGGACGTAAGGACCCGCGCGGCCGTTTGAACAACCCAACGCACCGTTTGGGTGATCCAAACGACCATTTGGATGACCAAACGCATCGTTTGGGAGACCAAACGCACCGTTTGAGAGACCCAAACGAACGTTTGGATGATCCAGACGACCGTTTGGATGACCCAGCGCACCGTTTGGAAGACCCAGACGGCCGTTTGGATGACCCAGTTGGTCGTTTGGATGACCAAACCGACCGCGCGGCATCCTAATATCCCGCATCAACATGCCGGAAGACGCCCATCGCCGGGTCGTTTGTAAGAACCCGCTCGAGTCGCGCAGCAGCCTCGGGCGTGCCGTCGGCGACGATGACCTGCCCGGCGTGCTGGCTGAAACCAATCCCCACGCCGCCGCCGTGGTCGAAGCCCACCAAGACGAGCCGCCCGGGGCTCGCTGCGGTTTCCGCACGCAACGCGGTGGGCAAACAAACCTCGCAACTCGACACGGGCGAGGAACTTTGCCCGACCAGCCAGGATTTTTCCCACGCAGCCGCAATCCCCTACCCTCACGTCGGAATAAGAACCGGCTCCGCGGTCGTGGAGTTTTTCGTGGGGGCTGTTCGTGTCGATTGACCCAAGGAGATATACCAGATGCGTCTGAATCCGCCGAGACATACCGGCTTGCTCGTTGCCTCGATCGTTGCCCTCGCGGGTGCCGTCGGCAGCGCCCAGGATACCACCCCCCACGCCCCCGACGCCCCCCACGCCCCCCACGCGGGAATGCTCCGCACCCCCGACGTCAGTCGAACGCACATCGTGTTTAGCTACGCCAACGATCTCTGGATCGTGCCCAAAGCCGGCGGCGCGGCGACGCGGCTGTCGAGCCCCGCGGGTGCCGAGGGGCTGGCAAAGTTTGCCCCCGACGGCCAGACGCTGGCGTTCAGCGCCAACTACGACGGCGGGCGTGACCTCTACACCATGTCGGTCATGGG
The DNA here is from genome assembly GCA_964394895.1 of uncultured Phycisphaeraceae bacterium. Lineage (GTDB taxonomy): Bacteria > Planctomycetota > Phycisphaerae > Phycisphaerales > UBA1924 > PNC22. Next base: position 2,886 of record CAYMZJ010000043.1, read on the forward strand.
CGGCATCCCCAGCCGGGTCACCCACCACCCGGCGCTCGAGTGGCTCACCGACTGGACCGCACAGGGCGAGTTGCTCTTCTTCCAGAACGGGCTCAACGGGTTGCAACGCCAGACCGACATCTTCAAGGTCGGCCCCGAGGGCGGGCTGCCCGAGCGCTTGCCCGTGCCTTACGGCGCGAACGGGTCGATCAGCGACGACGGCGTCTGGCTCGCCTACACACCGCACACCCGCGACACCCGCACCTGGAAGCGGTACCGCGGCGGGATGGCGACCGACATCTGGCTGTTCAACCTCGAAACCTACGAGAGCCGCAAGATCACCGACTGGGAAGGCACCGACAGCATCCCCATGTGGCACGGCTCGAAGGTGTACTACCTCTCTGACAACGGCGCCGAGCACCGGCTCAACATCTGGAGCTACGACACGCAGGGTGGGCACCGCGAACAACTCACCGACTTTGCCGACTACGACTGCAAGTTCCCGTCGATCGGTCCCGGCGACAACGGCGAGGGCGAGGTCGTCTTCCAGAACGGGGCCGAGCTCTACCTGCTCGACCTGGGCACCGGGCGAGCCAACGCGGTCGAGGTCACGATCTCCGGCGACCTGCCCAAGCTCAAGCCGCACACCGTCAACGCGGTGGATTTTCTGACCTCCGGCGGTATCTCGTCGACCGGCAAACGCGCCGTCGTCGGGGCCCGCGGCGATATCTGGACCGTCCCGGCAGAGCACGGCGCGCCGCGGCAGATCACCGATACATCCGGTGCCGCCGAACGCAGCCCGGCCTGGAGCCCCGACGGCCGATGGATCGCGTACTTCTCCGACCAGAGCGGCGAATACCAGGTCTACATCACCCAGTCCGACGGCAAGGGCGAGACCCGCCAACTCACCAACACCGATGGCAACTTCTACTTCGACACCTCCTGGGCGCCCGATTCTGAGAAGCTCATCGTCGTCGACAAAGCGGGCAGGATGACGCTGATCGAGCTCGAGAGTGGGGACAGCCGTGTGCTCGATCGCGACGAGTGGGCCAACCAGCCCGGCGTCTCGTGGTCGCACGACTCCCGGTTCTTTACCTACAGCAAGCAGGAGCCGATGGGCATGGCGTCGGCGGTCTGGATCTACGACATGGAGAACGATGTCGCCAACCAGGTCACCAGCGGGTTCTTCAACGACTCGAGCCCCGTGTTCAGCCGCAAGGGCGACTACCTGTTCTACACGTCCAACCGCGATTTCTCGTCGCCGGACTACGAGGACATGGGGCTGAGCTTTATCTACGCCAACACCGGCAAGCTGATCGCCGTCCCGCTCAACAGCGAGGTCGAGAACCCGTCGCTGATCGAGCCCGACGACGAGACCTGGGAAGACGAAACCGACGAAGACGCCGAGAGCGAAGACGCCGAGAGCGGCGACGACGAGAATGGCGACGACGCCGGCGACGATGCCGAGGGTGATGGCGACGACGACGAGGCCGAGGACGCCGACGCGTATGTCCCCACCAGCCCGATCCATGGTGTGTGGGCGGGGACCGCGAGCGGCATGAGCCAGATCCCCGGGATGACCGAGGACTCCATCGATATCAAGATCACGATCATCGCTCACGAAGATGGGTCGTTCGTCGGCTCGAGCGAAGCAATGGGCGAGTCTTCCTCGTTCGATTCGGTCACCTTTGACGAGGCGTCCGGTGCGTTTGTTGCCACCAGCTCCGAAGGGCCCGTGACCCAGAAAATGGAAGGCACCCTCAGCGGCGACACCATCACCGGCACGTGGACCATCGTCGAGATGCAGATCTCCGGCACATTCGAGGTCACCAGGACCGACGAAGAGCCCGACGGCTCGGAACTCGACGACGACGGCGGTGAAGCCGAACCCGTCGAGATCGACTTCGAGGGCTTCGAGGCACGCGGCTTCGAGTTGCCGGTGGAGTCGGGCAGGTTTATGGGGCTGGTCTCCAACAACAAGGGGCAGCTCATTTATATGAGCATCTCCAACGGCCTGCCCGCGGTCAAGCTGATCGACGTCTACGACGATGAGCCGGAAGAGAAAACCGTCGTCGGCGGGGCGGGGCTTGTCGATATCTCCGGCGACGGCAAGAAGCTGCTCGTCGCGCAGGGCAACGACAGCTTCGCGATCGTGTCCGCTGCGGCGGGGCAGTCGATGAGCAAGAAGATCGACGTCTCGGACCTGACCAAGACAGTCAACCCGCGCGAGGAATGGGAGGAGATCTTTACCGATGCCTGGCGGCGACACCGCGATTTCTTCTACGTCAAAAACATGCACGGCGTCGACTGGGACAAGGTCTACGACCAGTACCACGCGATGCTCAAGGACGCCGCCAGCCGTGAGGATGTCAGCTTTATCATCGGCGAGATGATCGGTGAGCTCAACATCGGGCACGCCTACTACTTCGGCGGCGACGGCGAGACCACCGAGACCAAGTCCGTCGGCATGCTCGGCGCAGACTTCGAGGTCGGCACCGAGGTCGACGAGGAAGGCGAGGTCCACAGCGCCTACAAAATCGCCAAGCTCTACGAGGGTGCCGCGTGGGATTCTGACGCCCGCAACCCGCTCAAGCAGTACGGCATGGATGTCGGCGTGGGGGTCTACCTCCTCGCGGTCAACGGCCGAGCGGTGGGCACCGACAAGGACCCCTGGGCCGCGTTCGTCGGCACCGCTGGCAAGCAGACCACGCTGACCTTCGCCGATGCGCTGCTCGGCGACGACGAAACCCGCAACGAACGTGACATCACCCTCAAGCCGTTGGGCTCAGAGTCGAACCTGCGCTACCGCGCCTGGATCGAGCACAACCGCAAGTACGTCGAGGACGCAACCGACGGCAAGGTCGGCTACATCTATGTGCCGAACACGGGCGTTGACGGACAGAACAACCTGTTCCGCCAGTTCTACGGCCAGCTCGGCAAGGAAGCCCTTGTCATCGACGAACGCTGGAACGGTGGCGGGCAGATCCCCAACCGGTTTATCGAGCTCCTGAACCGGCCGCGGACCAACTACTGGGCGCGGCGTGACGGCAAAGCATGGCCGTGGCCGCCCGACTCCCATCAGGGCCCCAAGTGCATGCTCATCAACGGGCTCGCCGGCTCGGGCGGCGACATGTTCCCGTGGCTCTTCCGCCACCATGGGGTCGGCAAGCTGATCGGCACCCGCACCTGGGGCGGCCTGGTCGGGATCTCCGGCGTCCCCGGCCTCATCGACGGCGGGTACACCGCGGTCCCCACCTTCGGCTTCTACGAAACCGACGGCACCTGGGGCATCGAGGGCCACGGCGTGGACCCCGATATCGAGATTATCGACGACCCCACGCTCCTCGCCCGAGGCACCGATCCGCAACTCGACGCCGCGATTGAGCTCATGCTCAACGAGATCCGAACCAACGGCTATCACCCCGCCAACCGCCCGGCCGACCCCGACCGCAGCGGCATGGGGGTCACCGAGCAGGATAAGTAGGACAAGCTGGTCCCCAAGGACCACGCCGGATGCACACTCCCAGACGGACCGGGGCCGACCCCGGTCCGTTTCTTTTTTTGCCGCGACCCGACTTTCAGAACCACTTGGAGAATAACCCGACGCCGTGTACACTACTGGAGGGAGAGGAACGCGGCCTCGACGGAAACGAAGCCGCGCGCGACCGGGCGCTGGAGGGCTGCCCGGGCCGCACAACAGCATGGAGCACACGCCGATGGCTTCCCAAGAGTTCTGCCGCGATCGTTCTGAACCCGAGTTTCTGCTCGAACGGCTCGAAGACCGCATCGTGCTGTCGGCACCGACCGACATCGCGATCGTCGGGCTCTCCTACGACGCGACCAACGGCTACGTCCCCTATGTGCAGGAGCTCCTCTGGGCCGAGGACCGCAGCATCACCGGCGAGGTCTTGACGCCAGACGACTCCGGGCCGGCGAATCCGACAACGATCTCCGACCTGATCAACGCCCCCGCGGGCGCGGTCCGCTGGCTCGAGAGCGCCGGCGACTTTGCGCCCGAGAGCATTCTGGCGTCGCGCTTCGACACCGGGGCGGGCTATCCGCTGGGGTGGTTCGGAGCAGCCGAGGGCGACGGCGCAGCGGGAACCGCCAACGTCGGCGCGGTCATCGAACGCTCGCCCGACGCGACGAGCACCGACCTCGTTGGCACCTGGACGATCCAGTTCACCCAGGTGCTCGGCAGCCAGGTCTTCACCCGCAACGGCACCGTGAGCATCACCACCTCGGGCGGGTTCTTCGCGCTGGCGTTCGGGTCGGCAGGAGACCCGGTCTTCGCGGGTCAGGGGTTCGAGTTTGTCGGCGAGCCCGACAACGGCCGTTTCGAGATCGGTATGGCAAACGGCGACACCGGTTCGCTCTATCTCAATGCCGACAAATCGGTGATCGCGTTTGTTGATCTGGACACCGCCGACAGCGACACCTGGATGGGTGTCGGTATCCGCCGGGGCACCGAACTCTCCACGCAAGACCTCGCCGGTTCCTACCGCGCGGGTGTGCTGTTTGAGAGCGATCGGCTGTCTGACGAGTCCGAGGGCGACCTCACCACCGCATGGCGGATCGATCTCGCAGAGGACGGCACGTTCGAGATACTCGACCTCGCAGAAGTGGACAACGACGCGGTCGAAGGGCCGCTGCTCTCCGGGACGTGGACCGGGAGCGCCGGGGCGATCACCCTCACCGACACCAGCGGCGTCGGGGCCGAGATTACCCTCACGATCAGCGACAACGGGCTCTCGGGGATCGTTGCGGGTATCCGTATCGGAACCCTCGTTTCGCCCGAGCGGCCGATGGGTCTGCTGACCAAAATCGTCATTCCCTCGGGGACAACGATCGAGACCTCGTTGTTCGCGTCGGTGCTGGACGCCGACGGCCTCGCGACCGTCTTCGACCTGCGCCAGCCGGACGATACGTGGAGTGTCGTCGATCTCTCCCGGTACGCGGCACCCGATCCCGACTTCCCGAACAGCACGATCGACACCGTCCCCACGGCGATCGACACCTTCGAGACCTCCGACGGCCGTCTGGTTGCAGTGGTCAACACCGACGTAACGCTGCTCGCATTTGAACGCGATACCGAGGGCTTCTGGCAAGCCAAAGACCTCACGCGCTCGCTGGCATCGGCAGAAGCAATCACCAGCAGCCTCACCATATTCACCGACCGTGACGGCATTGCGTATGTCGCCGGGGTTACCGGGGGCGGCGACGTCGTTACCTACGAGTTTGACCCCGCGCCAGCAGACGGCGAGAACGCCTGGAGCTACGCCAACATCTCGCAGGATCACCTCACCCCGCGCGGGCAGGAGACGCCCGTCTTCGTCGGGCCGTTGATGAGCTTTGTCACACCCTGGAACGCGTTGAACATCGCCGGGCTCGATGCCGAAGGCAACATCCAGGCCGTATGGACCGGCAACGGCGGTGCCGAGTGGAACGCCAGCAACCTGAGCGCGATCACCGGCGCGCCGCCGATGACTTCCGGCCTCACCGCGTTTGTCACAACCTGGAGTGCGATCAACATCGTCGGGCTCGATGCAGACGGCAACGTGCTCGCGACGTGGTGGGTCCCGGCCTTTGAGGGCAACTGGGCAGTCAGCAACCTCACCACTATCGCCGCGGGTGAGCCCCTCACCGGTTCGACACTGACCAGCTTTATCGCGCCGTGGGGCGCGCTCAATATTGCCGGCCTCACCGCGTCGGGCGATGTTGCGACCTACTGGTGGACGCCCGGTTTCGAGAACGACGGCAAGACCTGGCAGGTCGTCAACCTCACCGCTTCCTTTGACCCCAGCGACCCCAAGCCCGACTCCCAGCTGCAAAGCCAGACCAACTCGCTCTTCGGCGGCGAACTCAACATCCTCGGCACCGACTCAGACACCGGCGAACTGGTCCGTCTCTTCTTTCGCGTGCAGGACGTTGTTTGGGTGTCCGAGAACGTCACGACGATCGCCGACTACGTGTGATTGCCTCCGGGCAGGACCGCCCATGTTGCACGCAGGCAACACCGGGGCTTCAGTCCGAAGGTTCTTATGTCGATTCATGGCAACATGGATCAGCCAACCCCTTCGTCCAACCCGTCGCCCGATAACAAGCCGGATGTTCGCGCGCAGCGAAAGTTGGGCGCGGCAGGACGCGGAAACCCGGCCGAGCCCGCAGCGTCCGGCGAGGGTGCCGACCGCCTTACGGTGCTCGCCCACGAACTTGGAAACCTTCTCGACGGCTCGCTCCGTTCGCTGAGTCTGGCAAAGCGGTCTTTGCCCGATGCTGGCGAGTCGGACGGCGCGGCGACCGACGACGGCCGCAAACGCCTTGATATCGTGCAGCAATCACTGCTGCGCATGGCAGAGATCGTCGATGCCGCGATGCGCCAGCCGGGCCCGCGAGGCTCGGTGCTCCCGCTCCCGGCGACCTCGATCGAACTCGGAGAAGCGATCTTCCACGCGGTGGACGTGCTCACACCACTCGCCACCGCGCAGGGCATCACCATCTCGACAGTCGTCTCCAACGGCCTCTCCGGGCTGCCGACCGGGACGCTCTATTCCGCGATCGTCAACGGGCTCACCAACGCCATCGAAGCCGTCGCGGCAGCAGATGGCAACGGCGGCTGCGTCGAAATCTCGGCGGGGTGGACCGAAGACGGGAAGATCAGGATCACCATCCAGGACGACGGCTGCGGCCTGCCGAACGCGCCAACCGACACGCTCTTTCGCTTTGGATATTCGACCAAAGCCCGTGGCTCGGGGCTCGGGCTCTCCGTCACACGCACGATCGTCGATGAGCTTCCTGACGGCACACTCCGCCTGTTCAACCGAACAGACCGGGGCGATACCGAACGCCCGGGCGCGGTGTTTGAGATCACCTACCGGCCGTGTGCGAGCGGCAACGCAAGCGACGCAGCGGGTGCGGCATGAATCGCCAAGACGCTGCAAAACAGGGCGCCAACGAGAAACCTGCGATCCGGATGCTGGTCGTGGACGACGACCCGATCATCGCCGACTCGCTCGCGCACCTGCTCGGTGCCGACGGCTACGAGGTGGTTACGGCATACAACGCAGAAGAAGCCATCGAGACGCTTACCGCATCGGTCGCCGAGCACGCGGACCAGCCGACTTGCCCATTCGCAGTGGTGCTCTCAGACGTTGCGATGCCCGGCAAGAGCGGGATCGACCTGCTCCGGCACGCCACCGAACACCACCCCGCGACCGTGGTCATCATGCTCACCGGGTACGGGCACGTCGAGGGCGCAGTCGAGGCGCTCCGGCTCGGCGCGGTGGACTATCTCACCAAGCCTGTCGTCGACGATGAGTTGCAGTTGGCGCTCGAACGGGCGCTCCGGCAGCAGGCGATCAAGGCCGAGAACTGCCAGCTGCGGCGCCAGCTCGACGTGCGGTACGCGCTCGACAACATCGTCGGTGCCGACGCGCGGATGCTGCGCACCTACGACCTGGTCGAAGCCGTCGCGCCAAGTCGAACCACGGTCCTCATGTCCGGCGAGAGCGGCACAGGCAAGAGCCTCATCGCCCGCGCCATCCACCACCGTTCGCCAAGACGCGACGAGGCGTTCGTCGAGCTCTCCTGCGGCTCGATCCCCGAGACGCTGCTCGAATCCGAACTGTTCGGCCACGTCAAGGGAGCGTTTACGGGCGCGCACGCCGACAAACCCGGCCGCTTCCTCGCCGCACACAACGGCACGATCTTCCTCGACGAGATCAACTCGGCGTCACCCGCGATGCAGCTCAAGCTTCTCCGCGTGCTTCAGGAACGCCGCTTCGAGCCCGTCGGCAGCAGCACCACCGTCGAGGTCGATGTCCGCGTGATCCTCGCGAGCAACCAGCCCCTCGAAGAACTGGTCGCCCGTGGCGAGTTTCGCCAGGACCTCTTCTACCGCATCAACGTGGTCACTATCGAGCTGCCGCCGTTGCGCGAACGGGTGAGCGATATCCCTCTGCTCGCAAGCCACTTCCTCGAACGCTACAGCCAGGAACTCGGCAAGCAGGTCGTCGGCTTTCATGCCGACGCTCTCGCCGCGATGGCCCGCTACCCCTTCCCCGGCAATATCCGCGAGCTCGAAAACACCGTGCAGCGCGCGGTGGTGCTGACCCGCAGCCAGACGATTCAACTCGAAGACCTGCCGCCACAACTGATCGACGACGAACAGGCCGGTCCGCTCGCGCAGCTCACGCGACAGTCAGGCAACCCCCAGCCGCAGGCGAGTCTGCCGCTGCTCGATCCCGACGAGCCCTGGGAAGCGATTCCGCTCGACGATGCGCTCCGTGAGCCCGAGCGGTTGATCATTCTCAAAGCGCTCCGCGGCAACAACTGGAACCGGCAGATGACCGCCGACGACCTCGCGATAAACCGCACAACCCTCTACAAGAAAATGCGGCTGCTCGATATCGACCCCGAACGCGACGCCCGACAAGCGGGATGAGGTAGCTCTTACTCAGTCTGCCTTACAGCATCGGCGTCACGATCGCTCAACATGCCGCCGTCGGCACGCGCTTTGACCGTCCCGTCGCGTTTCCAGCTGCGATCACACCGAGGCTCGTTTCGGAGGTCAATGAGCACCGGAGCCGCGGCGGTCGCGTCGAACTTCACCCGACTCACCCCGTGCAGATCGGCAAGGTCGAGCACGTCAAAGCCATCGAGCAGGCCATCGGGGTTTGGCAGCGTGAGCCCCGCGTCGAGCGGGTTCTCGACGCCGAGCTCTGATTTGCCCTTCTCCAACGCCAAGAGCCCCGCGTCGCGGAGTTGCATGATCTTCGCCCACCGTTCGTCGGCGGCCGCATCAAACGCTCGATCGCGCCCGGCCGAGAGGAACGTCTCGGTGTGCACCGAACGCTCGATGTTTTTGGGATCAACCCGGTGCAGCGCCCGCCACGTTTCGTCGGCGGTGTGCGGCAGTATCGGCGCGAGCAGACGCGAGAGCCCGTCGGTGATGTCCCAGAGCACAGTCTGCGTGCGCCGCCGACGCGGGGCGTCGATCTTGTCGCAGTAAAGCCGATCCTTGACCGCGGCAAGATAGACCGCGCTGAGCGTGTCGTTGCAGAAGTCGTACAGCAACGAATGCACCGCGCGGAAGTCGTACCGCTCGTAGGCACCGATCACGTCTTTTTCCAGAGCGTCGTACGCTGCGAGCGCCCAAGTGTCGATCGAGGTGGCGGGCATGTCGGCTGTCGAGACACAGTTCCCGCCTTCGCATCCGGGCGAGCTGGGAGTAAAGTCGGCGAGGTTGCTGAGCATAAACCGCAGCGTGTTCCGCACCTTGCGGTAGCTCTCCCCAGCGAGCTTGAAGAACTCCTCATCGACCTTCATGTCGTTCTCGTAGCCCAGCGAACAGACCCACCAGCGGATGACGTCGGCGCCGAAGAGCTTGAACAGGTCACCCACGGTGTGGCCGGCGCTCTTGCTGAGTTTCTTGCCGTCTTTCCCAACCATAAACCCGTGCGTGAGCACCGCACGGAACGGCGGCTTACCCGTCACGCCCAGCGAGATCAGGAGCGACGACTGGAACCACCCGCGGTGCTGGTCGGAGCCTTCGAGATAGAGCTCGACCGGAACCCCGTCGTCGCCGAAACGTTCGCGCATGCACCCGTTCCACGTGGAACCCGACTCGAACCACACGTCGAGGATGTCCGGGCCTTTGGTGAGCACCGCAAACCCTGACCCGCGCAGACTGGTGCGCAGCCCATCCTCGATGTCGGGGTCGTCGTCCATGTCGTAATGGACCAGCAACTCTTCGGGTGATCCCTTGAACCAGGCGTCGGACCCTTGCTCGCGGATCAGTGTGCCGACTGCGCGCACAACCGCAGCGGTCATCAGTGTTTGCCCGTCGGGCAGAAAGAACGCCGGGATCGGCAGCCCCCACGAGCGTTGGCGGCTGATGCACCAGTCGGGGCGCGATTCAACCATGCCGCGCATGCGGTTGCGCCCCCATTCGGGCACAAAGCCGACGCCGGTCGCGGTCGCATCGAGCGCAAGATCACGCAGGCTCTTGCCCGTGCGCTTGAGCGGCACGTCCACGCCGATAAACCACTGCTCGGTGCAGCGGAAGATCACCGGCGTCTTGCTGCGCCAGTCGTGCGGATAGCTGTGCGTGAATCGGTGCGAATAGAACAGGTGGCCGCTCGCGCGGAGCCGATCGGTGATCTGCTCGTTGGCGTCCCAGATGTCGAGCCCGCGCAGCCACTCGGGCACGGTTTCGTCGTACGTGCCGTCGTGCAGCACCGGGCTGTACACCGGCAGCCCGACGCGGCGGCCGGTCTGGAAGTCGTCGGCACCATGCCCCGGCGCGGTGTGGACAAGCCCCGTGCCGTCCTCAAGCGTGACGTACTCGGCCTCGACCACGGTGTAACACGTCGAGGTGTCGGCGTCGGGTTCGCCAAGGGGTTTGGGCGCAGCTTCCACAAACGGATGCCGGTAGTGCAGCCCGGCCAGGGCGCTGCCTTTGGCGGTCGCGAGCACCTCGACCTGCTCGGCTTTCGCGGCTTTGGTCACCTTCTCGAGCAGCTCGGTCGCAAGAACAGTGACGTTGCCATCAACCTGCACGAGCGAATACTCGAACCGCGTATTCACAGCGATCGCCAGGTTCGCTGGCAGTGTCCATGGTGTGGTGGTCCAGATCATGAAGCTCGGGGTCTGGCCGAAATCGCGGGCGGTGCGCGCAGTCTCGTCGATCCCGAACGCCGCGTAGACCGCCGCGGCGTCGACCGCCTCAAAGTCCACATAGACCGACAAGTCTTCACGGTCCTGATACTCGAGTTCTGCCTCGGCAAGCGCCGTCTCGTTGGCGATGCTCCAGTGGACAGGCTTGAGCGCGCGAAAGACCAGCCCCTGCTCGACGAGTGCCGCCAGCGAGTCCAGCACCGCGCCCTCGAACGGGGGCGCCATCGTCAGGTACGGGTCGTCGTAGTCGGCGATCGTCATCAGCCGTTCGAGTTCGCCCGCCTGAAGTTTGACCTGTTTCTCCGCATAGCGTTTGCACTCGTTGCGGATCGCGCTCTTGCGCGCGTCGTCGCTGAGTGATTTGATCTTCTCGATCTTGCCACTCTCGATGAGATCGCAGACCACGCGGTGCTCGATCGGCAGGCCGTGGCAGTCCCATCCCGGCACAAAGGGCGTGTCGAACCCCATCATGGTGCGCGAGCGGACGACCAGGTCCTTGAGCGTTTTGTTGAGGACGTGTCCCAGGTGGATCGAGCCGTTGGCGTAGGGCGGGCCGTCGTGGAAGATAAACCGGGGGCGGTCCTTGCCCAGCTCGCGGAGCCGTTCGTAGAGCTTCATTTTCGCCCAGCGTTTGATGCTGTTCGGCTCGTTCTGCACGAGGTTGGCTTTCATGGGAAAGCTCGTCTTGGGCAGGTTGAGGGTGCCGCGGTACTTGCTCTCGGGCTTGGCGGATTTCTTCTGGGCGGGCGCGTTGCTCATAGGTGTGTGCTCTCGATGCGCAGCATCTCACCTGCGTCGCAGGTGTGCCGGGTGGTTGGATGTCAAGGGTAGGGGACAGGGCAGGCGGAGGTGCCTCCCTGTACACGATGCCGCCCCGCAGCGAGTGGCCGGGGCGGAAATCCCAGCTCACGCTCCGCGGGGCATGGAAATTCGGCCGCAGCGCAAACGCACCGCCAGCCCGTGGCACGTGCCGATCGGGGCACCGTCGCGGGTTTGCATGGCGTGTCTGCGGATCATGGCTGAATACTCGGCTCTTCGGGCGCGCCGATCCATGGGCAACTCCGGGTTTTTCTGCAGGTCGGCCGCAAAAAGACCCGGAGGCTCGGCTACCGCTGAGTCTTGTGCTCAAAGATCGTCTGCGAGCGGAGCACGATCCCCTGGTTGGCCCGCAGGTGGTACGCCTGCACGTGGATCTCATCGCAGTGCGTCTGGATATCAAGCATGGACAGGCACCGCCCGGCGTCATCCTCCCAGAGGCGGATCATGGCTTTGGAATCGCGGCCGAAGGCCAGGAGCTCTTCAAACGTCGAAATGTAGAGGTTTTCAGCGAGCGTCTCGGTCTGGACCGTGGTGATGTAGTTGAGCGGGGTGCCCTTGAAGGCGTGGTCGTAGTCGCGTTCGCCGGCGCAGAGAAACGCCGTGACGACCCCCGTGCTCGGCAGGCCGCGGTCGAGATCGGTGAGCAACTCGCAGGCACAGAGCTTGCCAATCTCGAAGCGAAGGACGTGACCGCCGTCCATGAGCCAAGCCTCGAACTCGTACCCGTTGAGCCGCTCGACGCGGCGCTCCTGGAGGTCAAAAAACTCGGGGTGCAAAGCGCGATCGTACAGAATGATCTGGTAGGTTTGCAGGCTATTGATACGAGCAGACGTTTCCATGTGTGCCCTCGATTCGTTCGGGTCGGATGAGTTGACCGGTCAGGCCAAGGCTGCAGCGTGGCTCCGCCACAAAGGTTTGCAGCCGCTTACAAACGAGTTTTTGCCTCAAAACCCCTGATACCCCCAGAGGCAGGTTCCACACCTTGTTGGGGTAGGGAACCACGGCAGGCACAACATATCAGATCAAAGGGGGGCAAGTCCAGATAATTTTGCATACTCTGCCAGAAAAATGGATAAGCTGGGGGACGTGCCGAGGATGAAGCCACTCCGCAATGGACGCGAAACGCCAGCCAACCCGGATTCTCTCCAAACTCGCTCCTGCCGAGCGGATCGCGGCGGTTGCCTCGGCCTGGCCGTACGCGGCAGCGGAGGAGCGGTCTGCGTTCGGGTGGTTCCTGCTCGAACTGGCAGAGAAGGAAGACCGCGCGGCCCAGAACCGGTGGCGTCCCCGCACGCAGGATGTGGCCGACCGAGCGCTGGGTCTGCTCGCCAGCGGGTGGACCCAGGTCGGCGACGACGTGCAGAAGCTGGCGATCGCAGTGGGGCGGGGCCGGTGGACGGGCGCGATCGAGACGCTGGATGAGGAGCGTGTGCTCACCGCCGGGCGAGCCATCAGCGAACTGGCGATGGACACCGATGACGCTGCATTCCTGCCCGCGCTCGGGCTCTTGCTCCGGCAGGGCCAGAGCAAGAGCGTGCAATCGTCGGCGCGGGCGCTCCTGGCGTTGGCGCTGCGGCAGGTGTCGCCGATTCCCGCCGAGTGGCTCGGCCTCGGGAGCGACGCGGCGTTGTTGCGACCGCCGCTCGATCCCGAGCCGAGGGACTGGGTGCCCGCGGATGTACAGGCTTTGCTCGTTGCGGTGGCAGAGGGAGTCAGCGCGTTCGAGACGCACGGTCGTCGGGAGGTGCTGCTGGCGGCGTTGGTGTTGTTGGAAGGGCCCCGCCGCCACCTGTGCCCGACCGATCCTCTTGCCGCGATCGCCCGCGATCCCGAGAGTGCTGCGTTTGCCACGTTGCGGACCGCGTTCCGCCGGGGCAGGGTGCCGCTGGCGAGGCAGCGGGCGTGGGTCTGGCTGCGTGAAGACTCGCTGGCCGCGGCGTGTCTGGACCGTCTGGGCAGAGCAAGGACTCGTGCCGACCACGGGGTCGTGCTGGAACTGGGGCATCTTGCACTTGCGCCCGCGCGGCGTCGTCGGCTCGCGTTGCTCTCGATCGCCACCCGCCCGGCGCCCGCCCGCACAACGCCGCCCGGCGTCTCGGGCGGAACCAGATTGCACCCCGAAGGCCCGCTGCCGGATCGTTCCGCGCTCGCCAGCCTCTCAGTGGTTGCCCGCCGGCAGTTGCCGAGGTGTGTCTCGGCGATGGAAGGCACCCGGGCTTCGACAGCGTTGGCGTTGGAAGGCTTGCTGACCGACAGCGATCCGGTCGCACGGCTGGCTGCGGCTCGGGCGGTGCCGGCGTCGGGGGTCCGAGACTACTGCTTTGATGCGGCCGCGCCCGTCGCAAGGCACGCGGCGCTCCGCGCGTGTTCGCTCGGGATTGCCGAATCGTCCCGGTCGCGCGGGGGCGATGCCTCGCGGCGGCGCGATGCTCGCACGCTTGTCCGATCGCCGCACGCGGCGGTCCGGGCGATCGCACAGCAGGAACTCGACAGGGTGTGCGTCGGGCAGAGGTCGGCGCTCTCGCGTCTCGCGGCCCGGCGACTCTGGCACGCCGACCCGGCCGCGTTTGCCGAGTGGATGCGAGAGATGGTCGAGGGGCCGGTGGCAAATGCTGTGGACGCGATCATGACCGCTCGGAGTATCGGCGCGGTCGCGTGCGTCGAGACGAGGTTGCTCTCGATCGTGCGCGATTCGATGGCGAATCCGGACCGGCGCGACCCCAGGGTTGTCGCAACCGCTGTCGCGTGCCTCGGCGTGCTCTCGACCGCGAGGGTTGTCTCGCTGCTCGAGGGCTGCATGTTTCGCCACGCCGACCCGCGGGTGCGGAGCAACGCGGCTGAGGCGCTGGGAAGGCACCGGCGCCTCCCCGCAGCCGCAGGGCTTGAGAGCAAGGTCTTCGACGACGAACACCACCGGGTGCGCGGCAGTGTTGTGCGCGCCACGATGACGATCGAACCGAAAGCTGGAAGCAAACAGGTCATCCACGCGATCGACGTGGTCACCGACATGCTGACCGATTCGCGACCGTCGCACAGACTTGCGGGTGTGTGGGTGGTGCAGCGGTCGCTCGGGCCGGGCAGCGAAGGCGCGTTCGGCACCAGGTGGGATCGGCTGGTCGGGCGGGTGCGGTGGCTCGCTGACGAGGACGCCGATGCCGCGATCCGTCGGCGGGCGAGCGTGATCACTCACCGCGTCGATGCGGCGATGGTCGGGCTGGGACCAAAAATGGTGGGAGCGTTGGCATCGTGATCGGTTCACTCGAACAACTCGCGGTCTTGCAGAGTTCGGCCGACGGTGGCGGGGGCAGCGGCGTCGCACGCGAGGCGCCCATCCGCACCATCATCCACCAGAACAAGGAAGCGGGTGTCGAGCCCCTGCAGCGGACGGAGATCCCCACGATGCTGGTGGTCTGGCTGCTGGTCGCGGCGATGGTCCTCGGTATCGCGGCGTGGTGGATCAATCGCCGCGCGACCAGATCGGTTTCTGCCGAGGCATCCGCAGAGCGCAAGCTCGCCCGCGGGCTGCGGCTCGGTCGAGCGGCGAGAAAGCTCCTGCCGGAGCTGGAGAAAGCGACCGGAATCCCGACGCTGGCGCTGCTTGCGAGCGGGTCGGCCCTCCGGCGCGCCATGGAGATGCCCGAAGCGGGAAATCTGTCAGGCAAAGCCGGCTGGAAGCGGCTCGAAGCGCTCGTTGCTTCGGCATCCGAATCGATGGAATACGTCAAACATACGGATTCCGTTTAGACCTTGTGCCTTGCCGTTTCCTGCTCCCCCTCCCGCGCCCCGCGGGAGGGGGTTGGGGGGAGGGTGCCTTTCTGCTATTGGTACGTTGGCTCCTCGCTGGCGCTTCGGGCTCGGTGGTCCTCTGTAGGGTTCCAGCGCGCGAGCGTTTTTCGGGAGATGTGCCAGCGTTTAGATCAGTCCTTGCGCCCGCACAAGCGCTGCGCCGGCGCGGACGTCTTCCACCCGCTGCGTGCCGCCTTCGCGTTCGACGACGAGATCGCACGCGAGACCGAGCTCGCGGTAGACGCCAAAGAACGCATCCCAATCAACCGCGCCACTGCCAGCGGGGTGTTCGGTACCCCATGTGCCGGGTGTCTTTGAGGGCGACGCGTCCTTGATATGGATCTGCTTCACGCGAGGAGCGAGCGTGCGGATCGCGTCGATCGGATCGCCCATGCCGTAGAGGATCATGTTCGCCGGGTCGAAGTTGACCCCGACCGAGTCGGGCATCGCGTCGAGCACGGGGAGCAACGTCTTCGCGGCTTCCTGCCCGGTCTCAAAGGCGATCTGAATGTTGTGCGCATCGAAGAACGCCACGATCTGCCGACAGCGGTCGATGAGCTTGTTGCGCTCCGGGTCGGCGGTGTCGTGGGGAACGAATCCGATGTGAAACGTGACGAGCCTGAGACCAAGCCGCGCGGCGAGTTCGGCGTTGTCCTTTGCCGCTGCGAGGTTGGCGTCCCACGTCGAGTCCGGGCGGACGCCTCCGGTTTCTTTGATGGTGTCCAGCGTCGAGTAGTCTTCGCCGGCCATCTCGATCATGCCCGAGAGGATGGTGATGTCGGCGTCGGCCAGCATCTTGGCAGTATCGGCCTCGCCCCACTCGCCCCGGCGGATCGGATCAAGCGCGAGTTGCACCGCGTCGAGGCCACAGGCGTTGACCTTGGCAGCAAGATCGGCCGGGCCGGTGGGCTGGAGCGACCATGAACAGACAGCGAGCTGGGGCATCAGACAGCGGTCTCCATCTCGGCGGTGGTGTCACCCTCTGGAGTGTGTTCAGTAACATCGGTCGCGGAAGGTTTGACCTTGTCATGGAAGAAGAGGAAGAAGACGACCATCACCGCAGCGGCAAAGATGGCGGGCGCGAGCCACACCTTGTCCCACGCGATCGTGCTGAGCAACACGCCATCGGAGGTTGTCTCGGTGGTGGTGTAGTGCCCCACGAGCCGCCCGGCGGCCTTGGCACCGATGAACATACCGAGGCCCTGAGTGACCAGGACGAGGAACCCCTGGACGGCACCGCGCTGGTCGGGCTTGGCTTTCTTTTCTGCGTAAATGAAGCCGGTGACAAAGAAGAAGTCGTAGCAGATGCCGTGGAGGATGATCCCGCTGAGCACCATCCACTTGACGTGCTCGGTGCCGCCGGAATCCCATGCCTGGGCGAACAGCAGATACCGGAGCACCCACGCGCCCATCCCGATGAGCAGCATCCACTTGACACCGAGCCGGACAAAGAACAGCGGCATGACAAGCATGAAGACGATCTCGGACATCTGGCCGAAGCTCATTGTTGACCCGATGCTCTTGAAGCCGACCTCGCCGACGAACTGTCCCGCGAAGCTGTAGTACGCGGCGAGCGGTATACAGAGCAAGAGCGAACAGATGATAAAGACCGCAAACGAACGGTCTTTCATCATGGCGAGCGTGTCGAGCCCGAGAGCGTCCCGCACCGAGAAGGGCTTGCCCTTTGACGGCGCGGGGGTGCTCGGCAGGAAGAAGCTGAACGCACCCATCGCAATACCAGAAGCACCGGCGACATAGAACATGCTCGCTGAGACGTCGAACTTGAGGCCGGAGATCACAAAGCCCGCAACGATCCAGCCGATCGTGCCCCAGACACGGATGAGCGGGAACTGTTTCTCGGGGTTGGTCATGTTGCGGAAGCTGAGCGTGTTGGTCAGCCCGAGTGTCGGCATGTAGCAGAGCATGTGAAGAAGCACCGCGGCGAGAAAGAGGTTTGCCGATTGCCCGGCGGCGAGCGGTGCAAGCAGCAAAAGCACCCCGCCGAGCAGGTGCATGACACCGAGCACGACTTGTGTCGGAAAGAACCGGTCGGCAATGAGCCCCAGGAAGAACGGGGAGATGATCGCGGCGATCGGACCCAGCGCGTACGCGGTGCCGATGGTCTCCGGAGCCATCCCGTTAGCGTTCATGTACGGCCCCATCGTGACGTACCACGCCCCCCACAGAAAGAACTGCAAGAACATCATCACCGAGAGCTTCGCGGTGAGCATGGGCCCGGATCGGGTTGCCTGTGATGTCATCGGGATACCTTTCGTGTCGCTACTCTCGGGCTTTCAGCGCCGCCGCGTCGTGCGATATCGGCCAGAGCCGCCAGCGTAGCAAAGAGCCCGCGTGCGTGCGGCAGGGCGGCGTCGTCAGTCGCGGCGCGGGGCGGGTCAGATCAGCTCGGTCTTGCCCGGCATCGGGACCGGGGGCATCTCGAGCGGGCCGAACTCATACGCCACCGGCGTGAGGTCGAGCTTGGAGTTGAGGGCAAACTCGAGGGTGACCTCTTTGCCGGTGTAGGCGCTCATGCGGCCCATGATCGCGGTGAGGGTGCTCTCGGCAACCTGGCGCAGCTCGTTGATGCGTTCGCCCGAACGGATCGCGTGGATGAGGTTCTTGTGTTCCTGCACGTAGGGGTTGGTCTGCGGCCCTTCAAACTTCCAGGCGTTGGGGCCTTTGATCTCGGCAAAGGCTGACGAGGTCCTGGCCGAGCCTTCGGTGCCGTGGATGCGTTCTTCGACGCGGTTGGCGCAGCCGTTGGTCTGGCGGCACATGCTGGTAAGGACAAACCCGTTGGCGTATTCGTACTCGACCGCGAAGTGGTCGAAGATGTGGCCGAAGCGTGGGTCGGTGCGGACTTGTCTTCCACCCATGCCCATGGCGCGGACGGGCGGGCCGCCGTTGATCCAGTTGATGACGTCGAGGTTGTGGACGTGTTGTTCGGTGATGTGGTCGCCGCTGAGCCAGGTGAAGTAGAGCCAGTTGCGGAGTTGCCATTCCATGTCGCTCATCTCGGGGGTGCGGTCTTTGCTCCAGAGCTCGCCCATGTTCCAGTAGCAGGAGCCGGAGACGGGGCGGCCGATGGCACCTTCGGTGATGCGATGGACCGCGTCGATATAGCACTGTTCGTGGCGGCGTTGCGTGCCGGCGACAGCGCAGAGGCTGCGGCGTTCGGCCTCCTCGTGGGCAGCAAAGACCGCGCGGATGCCGACCGGGTCGACCGCGACGGGTTTCTCGGCGAAGATGTGTTTGCCTAGCGCGACGGCGGTGGAGATGTGCAACGGGCGGAAGTGGGGGGGGGTGGCGAGGATGACGTAGTCCACGCCCTGGCCGCAGAGGTGGAGGTAGGCGTCCCACCCGCTGAAGCAGTCCCGGTCGGTCGCGGTGATACGGTCTCCCCATTCGGCGACGAGCGTGCTGCGGGAGGACTCGACGCGGTCGGGGAAGAGGTCGGCAAAGTGGGAGATGACCACGTCGTCGTCGGCTTCGAGGGCGTTCCATGCGGCCCCGGTGCCTCGGCCGCCGCAGCCGATGACGCCGACCTTGATTGTTTGCCGGGCGCCTCCGGCCCACGCACGATTGAGAGGCGAAGCAAGCGACCCGCCCGCCAGCCCTCCACCAACAACCGCAGCCGCGGAGAGGCTCGAGCTCTGGACAAAGCGGCGGCGGGAGACGTTCTTCTCGGTGGTCATCGGTCGGCTCCGTGTGAGCTGGTGGGGGTGGTGGGGGTGGGGGTGGTGCACACCGGCTGGAAGCCGGTGCCACAGGTGGAGGTGGGGGTGAGGGGGTTAGAAGAACTCGGTGCGCCCGGGGATCGCGACTTCGACCTCGGGAGCGGGGGCATCCATCGCGTAGCTGTCGGGCCCGAGTTTCTGCTTCGAGTTCATCGCTTGCTCCCAGGTGATGACCTGCCCGGTGTAGGCCGCCATGCGTCCCATGATCGCCATCAGGGTGCTGTAGCAGCCGCGCTGGCCGTCGTTGAGCCGATCGCCCGACCGGACCGACGCCCACAGCTCGTCGTGCTCGTTCTGGTACATGTCTTTGGCGCGTCCCTCGAAGTGCCACGTCTGTTCCCCGGCGAGGTTTCGGGTTGCGATCGCGTTTGGGGTCCACCCGTTGATGTACGCCGACCCGTTGGTGCCGTAGACGTAGTCGGAGTTGTCGCTGGGGGTGCCGTCGATCTGGCGGCTGGTGTGGAACGCGCGCTTGCCGCTGGCGTACTCATAGACCGCAGCGAAGTGGTCGTAGACGTCCCCGCGTTCTGGGCCGAACCGCGCGGCCCGGCCGCCGTGGCAGGTGACCTTGGTCGGCAGCTCATCGCCCATCGCCCAGGCCATGCGGTCGACCGAGTGGATCGCCTGCTCGACGATATGGTCGCCGCTGAGCCAGTTGAAGTGCCACCAGTTGCGGAGCTGAAACTCCATGTCCGACCAGCCGTCCTTGCGGGGGCGGACGGGCAGCGTGCCGGTGTTGTAGGTGGTGTGGACGGTGGTGACTTCGCCGATGCCGCCGCTATGCACCTGGTCGTACCCGGCCCGCATCGCGTTGTGGTAGCGCCAGCAGAACCCGATCTGCATCGCCAGGTTCTTCTGCTTTGCCTCTTCGGACGCCGCGAGCACAGCCCGGATGCCGGGGGCATCGACCGCGACCGGTTTCTCGGCAAAGACGTGCTTGCCCGCCGCGACGGCCGCGGCGATCTGCACCGGGCGGAACTGCGGCCAGGTGGTCAGCAGTACCGCGTCGACCCCGCTGTCGATGACGGCTTTGTAGCTGTCAAACCCGACGAACTTGCGCTCTTCGGAGACCTGCATCTTGTCCCGCCATGCCGTGCCGGTGCCGTCGTCCTCGTCCATCCCGGTCAGCTCATCGAGGAGGTTCTGCTGCGAGGCGTTGACCCGCTCGGCGAAGATGTCGCCCATGGACCAGAGGACGTTGCCGGGATCGGCCTTGAGGGCTTGGAGCGCGGCCCCGGTGCCGCGACCGCCGCAGCCGACGAAACCGATCTTGAGCCGGTCGGACCCCCCGGCGTGAGCCAGCAGGGGTTTGGCCAGCGCCGACGCCGCCCCGGCCCCCGCGACCACGGTGGCAGTCGTTTTGACAAAGCTGCGGCGGTTGAGACTGGAAGCGGGGGTGGTGGGGGGCGTGGGGGTGGTGGGGGTGGTCATGGAAAACTCCGTTTCGTGCGAGCTGCCGGGCAAATGCCAGGTGGTTACGCGGGGTGCTTGTTGGCGCTGAGGGGGCGATCGCTCAGGGGTGTTGTACCAGAAAACAGGCCCGCTGCAGCCTGTTTCACTGGCCTGTTGCCGGGGTGGATGAGGGCGACTCGGCCGGGGACGTCTCGGCATCAGGTGAAAATGCCGGATCGTCGGGCACGCAGACCGGGCGGATCCCCACCCAGGTGCAGTCGGCCAGCCACCAGATGCTCTTGGGAATCTGCGGATCAGTCGAGTTCCAGCTGCGGTGAGGACGCTGGCGGGTCTGAGGCGAAAGCAGCTCGGGCTCGTCCATGTACGACCCGCCGCGGGCGACCGCCCCGCTCCGGACAGCAGGGTCGGCGTGGGGGTCGGTCGTACACCACTCGCCGACGTTGCCGAGCAGGTCGTAGAGGCCGAGGTCGTCTTGGGCCTTTGTCGCGCGGGGGTTGGTGGTGTCGTCGGAGTTGCCGAAGTGCCAGGCGCGGGCGTCGATGTTGTCGGGCGTGGTCCCGGATTGCTCGGCGATCGCCTCCCATTCCTCCTCGGTGGGCAGGCGGAAGGTGCGGCCGGTCTTGTGCCCGAGCCAGGTGCAGAACTCCTGTGCCGCGAGGTGGCTCATCCCCATCGCCGGGTAGTTGGTGTGCCCCCAGCCGCGGTCCATGTTGATGTAGGGTTTGGTAGGGCGGGTGACGATCCCCGCGTCGTCGGGCGTGGCGGGGTTTTCCTGATCGAGGCCGTGGATGAAGGTGTCGTAGAGCGGCCAGGCGATCTCCCGCCGGGTCACCAGCAACGTCGTGCCGTCGGGCAGCACGACGGGGACCAACTCGATCGAAAGGGTGGTCTTGGGGACCTCGACCACGATCACGGCCACCCCCACCCCCGCCCCCACCCCCGCCCCCACCCCCGCCCCCACCTCCGTCTCGACGGCCGTCACTTCGGACTGGGCGAGCGCCCCTGCGCTGGCAGCCATGGCCCCAAGGATCGCGGCCAGTGCCGGGCCCGCATACCGTCCCGTCGTGCGTTTCTCACGTGGCAAACTATTGAACATGGTGGTGCTGGTGCTCTCTCTTCTGGTGGGCCTTGTGGTGGGGGTGGTGGGGGCGGCCGGGCTTGGTGGCTGTGCGAGCGAATCCTCCGCGTCTCTCGAACGATTTACCTACGCACAGCTCCATATGGGCTCAAAAGCCCGCATCGTGCTCTACGCCGAGGACGAGGGAAAGGCCCGGGCCGCGGCGGGTGCCGCGTTTGCACGCCTGGCCGAGCTTGACGCCGCCCTCAGCGACTACAGACAGGATAGCGAAATCAACCGCCTGTGCGCGCGCGGTGTGGGGGGTGTGGGGTGTGTGGGGGGTTCGGGTGTTTGGACGCCGGTTTCCGAAGATCTGTTCCGTGTGCTCGCCCGCGCCGACGAACTCGCCGGGCTGACCATGGGGGCCTTTGACCATACTGTCGGCCCGCTCTCGGTGTTGTGGCGCAAAGCCAGGCGGAACGGCAGCCTCCCTCCGGCGTCAGAGCTGGAGGACGCGATGCGGCGCGTCGGGTGGAGGCTGGTCCGGCTGCGCCCAGACCGGGGCCGTGTGTGGGGGGGGGGGGGGGAAGAC
>CAYMZJ010000044.1:0-24345 GCA_964394895.1 uncultured Phycisphaeraceae bacterium
CGTGTATCTTCCTCCAACCGGCACGGATGCTGGCTGTACAACAAGGAGGTTGACACATGAAACAGAGAATCTTCACCATCTCGCCCGTTCGCACGCTCGGTCACACGTTCGGGCTTCTCGCCGGGCTGGGGATTGCTGCGAGCGCGGCTCTCGGGCAGGCTTCGTCGCTTGTCTTTCGCGACATCGGCGATCCGGGCAACGAGGCGTGGCAGGACGACCGGTATCCCTTCTTGAAGTTCAACGGCCGGGGGCGGGTCGACTATCAGTACCGCATGGCCGAGACCGAGCTCTCGCTCAACCAGTGGGTCGAGTTTGTCCGCGCCTACGGCCCCCACGCCGACAACCCGATGGACCCCCAGCTTCTTGGCTATTTCATCCGCGGCAACAACCAAGGCGGCGAGATTGTCTATGAGGTTGCCAGTGGGCTCGAGAACTTCCCCGCGCAGATGAGCTGGCGGATGGCGGCGCGGTACACCAACTGGCTGCACAACGGCCAAAGCAACGAAGCGTGGGCGTTCGAGATCGGCGCGTACGACACCTCAACCTTTACACGCAACAACGATGGAAGTTACAACGATCAGGACACCCGCTCGCCGGGTGCGCGGTACTGGATTCCTTCGATGGACGAGTGGATGAAGGCCGCGTATTACGACCCCGACCGTTTCGGCGCGGGGCTCGGCGGCTGGTGGGAACAGGCCGATGGCGGAGATGAAGCATTGATCGCCGGGTTCCCGGGCAGCGGCGGCGAGACCAACGCCTCGATGGCGTGGAGCAACTGGTACAGCGGGGTTTACGATGTGGGCCTGTACACCGACTCGCGCTCGCCGTGGGGGCTGCTCGACATGTCCGGAGGGATGAGAGAGTTTACAGAGGAGATGCTCGGAGGAAACAGTAGACGTCATCGATATACCAAAGGCGCGAGTCTCTTTGACGATCCGGCTTTCTACGCCGAGATGGACTGGATCGGCAGCGAGTCATGGCTCATCCCGACAGACGGTCTTGATTTCGGGGGGTTCCGTATGGCCTCAGCGATCCCCAGCCCATCCACACTGCTACTTGTTTCGGGTGTGTTTCTTTGGATCAACCCCAGGAAGAGGAGATAATCGATGAAGATCATGCACAAAGCGTTACTCGCCACACTTCTGGCTACCACACCGGCTTGGGACTGACGGCATGGCCACAACTCTGGGTGGCTATGACCCCGAGTGTCCGGCCCGGGCGACATGTCCGCACGCAATCTCCCGGCCCGTTCCAACCCTGCAACCCCACCGCTGCCGACCGGTATACCCGGTACTACGCCAATCCGGCACGTTCGCCGGTCGGCATCACCCGGGTCCGAGGAGGTCGCGCCATGAAAGCACACACGAACCAGACACTGTTCACGCACGCGACCGGACGAGCTCATGGCCGGGGAGCGGCCCCGGGCGTGCGGATGGTCGCCTGGCTTGCGTTCCTGGGCGCGGTCGCGGCGACCGCGCCCCCCGCCGCCGCCCAGGTTGACGGGATCCAGTGCCGGGCGCGAGACCATATCGGCTCAATCGACACACCCGATTCGACCCGGGACCTCGTCGTCGTCGACACCATCGCTTACGTCGCTGCGGGGGAATCCGGGCTTCTCATCTTTGATATCGCGGACCCCAACATGCCCAGGGTGCTCGGCTCGGTCGACACGCCCGGGGTGGCGCGCAGCCTCTCGGTAGTCGGTACGACGGTTTACCTGGCGTGCGATAACGGCGGCGTACGCATCATCAACGCGAGCAACCCGGACGCACCGTTTGAGATCAGCTCGTTCAAGTTCACCCCGTCAAGCCTCGACGTCGATGTCGTCGACGGCATCGCGTACGTCGGGACCTTCCACGACGGCCTGCAGATCGTGGATGTCTCCATCCCGGTCTGGCCGAGGCTGCTCAGCGAGGAGGAACGGTTCACCTCCGTGTTCGATGTGGCTGTCGCGGGCGGCATCGCCGCGGTCAGTGACCCTGCCCCGGACATCGTTCGGTTCATCGATATCAGCAACCCGGCCGAGCCGATCGGGGTGGGAACCTACGACGCCGGCGGATACGTGCGCAGCCTTACCCGGCGGGGCTCTCTCGTGTTCGTCGGGGGCGAGTCGGGCGTCCAGATCCTGGACATCTCGACGCCGTCCTCCCCGACGCTGCTGGCCAATCACACCGAAGGGGGCAGCACCAGCCACGTGGCGCTCGTTGATGATCTCGCGTATCTCTCTGGGAGCGCGCGCGGGCTGTATGTTCTCGACATCAGCGACCTGATGAACCCGATCGGCCTGGGATTCTTCGACACCCCGGGCTCTGCGGTTGCTTCGGGTCTTGTGGGAACAACCGCTGTCATCGCAGACTTCTCACAGGGCCTGCACCTGGTCGATATCAGCAACCCACGCTCCTCTGTCCTTGCCTCGCTCGACCTCCCGGGACGCACCGATCGCCTCATTCTGTCGGGGTCCTACGCGTACGTTGGCAGTGGCACGTTGGGGCTGCTGACCCTCGATATCAGCAACCCGACCACACCCGTGCTCATTGGATCTTTCAGGCCGAACGGACCCACCCATGATCTCGCCGTCACCGGCACAACCGCGTACCTTGCCTCCGGACGCGACGGCTTGCTCATCGTTGATGTCAGCGATCCCGCGCAGCCGGAGTTGGTCGGCCAATACCAGCCGCCGCACGACGCAAACTCGATCACGGTTGACGGCACTCTGGCGTATGTTGGAGGCTATTCGGAACCGCTCTCGATCCTGGATATCTCCGAGCCCACGTCGCCAACACTGCTCAGCACATTCGACACACCGGGGCAGATCCAAGAGGTCGCGGTGGAAGGCACGTTTGTCTATATCGCTGACGGAACGAGGGGGCTGCGGATCATGGACATCAGCGAACCCGCCGCACCCGTGGATGTTGGATACATCGATACGGAAGGATCGGCCATGCAGGTGAATGTGACGGACAATGTCGCCTATGTGAAAGCCAACTCGCTGCAGATGTTCGACGTCGCCAATCCTTCAGCACCCGCCTATCTCGGGTCCTACACGCGGGACGCCGGGTACCACGGCATCGAGGTCATCGGTCCGCACGTCTACCTCGCCAGCAACGGTTTGCAAATGGTGAATATCGCAGGCACAGATACCCCTCGCACTCCGGTGTGGGTCGGGTCGCAGGTCGGCATTCCCGCCAGGGCGGTCAGGGTCAGGGACGAGATCGCGTTTGTCCTCGGCTTCGGGCGGCTCTCGATCGTTGACCTCGGCGATTGCGCCTGTCTGGTCGATCTAAACAAGGACGACCGGGTCGACAGCCGGGACCTGATCGCGTTTCTCAAGCTGTGGGCCGCCGGCGAATCGCAAGCGGACTGGGATCAGGACGGGAACGTCGACACCGAAGATCTCGTCGCGTATCAGCAAGACTGGTCGATGGGCTGTGCCTAGATCCAACCGTCCCCCTCACCGCACCGGCACCACCCGGTACGCCTCGCCCACCTTCGTCGCAAAGCTCGCAAAGCCGTCGGCGTCGGTCTCGGCGACCAGTTCGCCCTCCTTGGTCGAGACCCGCGACGGCACCGGGCTCCACACCCGGCAACGGGTGCCGGCGTAGGAACGAATCTCCGCGGCGGCGGGTGGCCCGAATGGCTGATTGTCGTGAGTTGATCCTCCGCGGGTGCCATCACTCGCGGCCTTCCTGTTCTCCTTCTTTCTTCCTTCTTCTCCCCGCGCAGTGATGTTCTTTCGCTCGCTGCGTGGTAGTCTGGCACCATGTCACCGAAGCATGTCGAGCCGGACAACCAATCCCCGCCCTCGTTCCCACAGCCCCCACAGCCCCCACAGCCCCCACGCAAGCGCATGCGCCGCATCGAGCGTGCGAACACCGCACGGTACCTGACCTTCTCCTGCTCCAAGCGTCTGCCGCTCCTCGATAACCCCAAGATCCGTGACACCTTCGCCGCCGTTCTCGCCGAGTCGCGCGGACGGTTCGGCTTCCGTCTGCTCGCATGGGTGGCGATGCCCGAGGATTGGGCGTGGTCGAGCGCGCGTGGCTCCCGGGGCGACGCCGATGCGCTCGTGCCGATCGACCGGGTGATGTGAGAAGGGGGATGGGGTGATCGGCATCACTGCGCGGGGAGAAAGAGGAGTTCAGGGAGAGGAAGGAGGCCGCGAGTGATGGCACCCGGCGGTCTCACGCAGAGGTGCCGCGCTCGCAGAGAAAAACCGGGGCCCGCCGGGACCCTGAGTGTCCCGCCCCGGGGTCCGAGAAGCCGGGACCGGGAGTGTCCCGCCCCGGGGTCCGCAACGATCGCCGGTCAGTCTGCCCCAACTGTCAGGGCTGCACGGAGCGAATCGAGCCGATCGCCGTAGCGGGCCGCCCGGCCGACCGCTGTTGCGTACATCGGCGTGCGCACCTGCTGGTTGCTCGCGGTCCGGGCGAGGCGGTCGGTCTCGTGGAACCGAAGGCACGCCCCGTCCCACGGCAAACCTAAGAACGCAAGGAGCGATCGGGTCACCGGCTCCTGCTCGGCGACAAGCTCTTCATAGGTTACATCCAGCACGGGAAGATCGAGGACGGTCTTCCAGTGGGCCATCAGCCGGTCGGCGTCGCGGTGAAAGCGGCCGAGCGCATCGAGCCGGTTGGTGAAACGAAGGTCGCCGACGAAGTCGTGGAAGAAACACGAAACGCACGTATCCAGCGGGTCGCGGCGGCAGTGGATGATCCGGGCGTTGGGAAAGGCCGCCGCGATCACGCCGAGGTGGAGCATGTTGAGTGGGTTCTTGTCGGTGACCCGCTCCGCCTCGCCCCCCCGGCGGCGGAGCTCACGCAGCACCCCCGAAGCAAACCGCGAAACCCGCGAGCCGCCAAACGCGCCCGGGTCCAACGCCAGCGGGAGCGTGACCCCCTCCTTGGGCCAGACCTCGGCGACCAGCCCCGGCACCAGCCCAAGCTCGCCGGCGCCATGGGCCGCCGGGTGGCTGGCGATGATCTGCTCGATGAGCGAAGTCCCCGAACGGGGCATCCCGACGATAAAGACGGGCAAATCCGACGGGTTGGACCGCCGCGCGGCCCGCTCGACCGCCGGGCGGTCCCAGGCGGTGATGAGCTCGTCGATGCGCCGGGTGTGGGCCTCGCTCTCAAAGGGGCCGCCGCGATGGACGAGCGCCCGCTCGTTGGCCTCGGTCGCGGCATCGAGAGCCTCGGGGTGCTGTCCGGCCTTGTCGAGCAAGGCGGCACGAGCAAAGAGCGCCCGGCGTTCGAGAGGCGCGGTGAGCGTCGCGGCGGTCTCAAGCACGGGGGCGAGGGCCTCGAGCCCGCGGTCGGCCTGATCGGTCTGACCACACAACTCGGCAAAGACGATCCGGCAACGGGGATCGGCGGTGCTGCCTTCACCCCCTTCACTCCCCTCCCACCCCCCCCAGCCGCTGCACCCCTCGATCAACGGGGCGAGCAGGTCCCGCCCCTCGGCCGCGCGGCTGCCGGCCTGAAAGAGCTCGGCCTTGGCCGCGAGAAAGAGCGGGTTCCTCGGCTCGGCAGCCAGGGCTGGGCCGATCGCCTCGTGGGCGGCCTCAAGATCACCCTCGAGCAGGTAGGTCAGCGAAATCTCGTGGCGGTAATAGTTCTGGGCAGGATCGGCACGCAGAAGACCCGCAAGGATCCGCCGAGCCTCGCCCGGTTTGCCCGAACGGGCCATGGCGCTGGCACGAAGGAGCGTCGTCTCGGCATGGTTCGGATGCGTGCGGAGCACCGCCCCGGCGGCTGTCGCGGCTTCGGCGTAGCGACCCAGCTCAAAGAGCTTGATCGCCCGGGCATACACCGCTTTGACATCCGGCCTGGTCGGGGGCATGTGTTTCTCCAGCAAGCGATCGAAGGAAGAGAAAGAGGTCAGAAATCATGGCGTCCCACCGCCCACTCAGCCCTCGTCCTCCGCCGCCTCATCTTCCCGATCCAGGTTCGCCTCGCCGATCACGTCGTAGCACGTCGCCAGCAATCCCAGCAACGGGAACCGCCACTCCTTGAACGGGCTCGGGCCCAGCCGCCGCAGCAACGGGTGGCTGATCGCCGGCGGCTCGATCGGTGTCGGAATCGTGTCAAGCTCCGGCCCCGCGTCCCAGTACCGGTCAAGACACTCGGCCAAAGGCAGCCCCCGCGCCGACGGCGCTTCGGGCACGTGCGCCTCGTACACCGGCGTCGGGACCGCCGACGGCTCCTCGGCGTCGCCCCGCTCGCGGATCAGATCGAGCAACCCCTCGCCCGTCGAGCCCCGCAGCTCACACAACAGAAACGCCCGCTCCTGCACCCGGTCGGCGACCACCGCCATGAGCGTGCACGCGTGCTTGCACCACCCCGCCGAGTGGCCGCAGGTGCAGTTGACCCGGACGTCCTCGGCCGTCGGCACCAGCGGCCGCTCGACACCGGCAAACAACGCATCGACCCGGTCAGAAATCTCCCCGGCGAGCAACCCGGCGGTGTAGATCGCCTCCCCCGCCATCTGCACCGACGCGGCTTCCCACACATCCGACGGGATGATCGAGAACTGCAACGACGTCGAGTACGCCCGGTCGGCCCGCCCCTGAATCGACGCTGATGCCAGCACCCCCGCGACCTCGGCGCTCACGATCTGCCCGCGCCTGGCGTAGTCCATCCCCTCGGCAAAGTCTTCGGGTGCCGCCATCCGGCTGGCAAGCTCGAGCAGCCGCCTCGCGATCGGGGACTCCGGCTCGTTCGCCCCCGCCCACTTCACCCGCACGCCGCTCTTGACCTTCCGCGGGTGCATCGTCATCCCCGGCCGCGTGCGACGCGGCGGGTGCGGATCAAACATCCCCTGCGGGTTCGCCTTGCTGCGGTAGGGCTTGCCGTCGGGTGCCAACCGCTCGGGCGCCGCCTGGTCAGATGGCGCAGCACCACCGGGCCGAGCACCCTCATCGGGCGATGAGCGCTGCGCAGGCGGCGGGCTCTGCGCGGGCGGCGTGCCTTGCTCGGGCAACGCCGTATTGTCTGGAATCGCCGGGGTTTCTGGGTTCTCGGGGAGTTGCATCAGATATCGTCCACCGCGTCGTCTCGGAGGGTGAGTATGGAACGAAGGTCGTCGGTCGTGAGCTCGGTGAGCCACCGTTCGCCCGAGCCGACGATCGAATCGGCCAGCTGGGTCTTGCTCTCGATCATCTCATCGATACGTTCTTCAAGCGTGCCCCGGACCACAAACTTATGTACCTGCACGGTCTTATCTTGCCCGATGCGGTAGGCGCGGTCGGTCGCCTGGTTCTCCACCGCCGGGTTCCACCAGCGGTCAAAGTGGAAGACGTGCGACGCCGCGGTCAGGTTGAGCCCCACCCCCCCGGCCTTGAGCGACAGGATCATGATCGGCCGGGCGAGCCCCATCTCCTGGAACTGGTCGATCATCACCTCGCGCTGGCTCTGGGTCGAGCCGCCGTGGAGGAACAGGATCTCCTTCCCGAACTCGTGCCGGAGCATGAGCGCGAGCAGGTGCCCCATCTGCCGATACTGCGTAAAGATCAGCGACTTCTCGTCGGACGCGAGAATCTCGTCGAGCATCTCCAGGATGCGGACGCACTTGCCCGACCGCGCCGGGTCGGGCGGCGAGCCCCCGTTGGGGTCAAAGTCCTTGAGCGCCTGCGCCGGGTGGTTGCACACCTGCTTGAGCTTGATCAGCGAACTGAGCACCAGCCCCCGGCGGTGCATCCCAGACGACTCGTCCACCGCCCTGAGCATCCGCGCCACGCACGATTCGTACAGCGACGCCTGCTCGCGGGTGAGGTGACAATACTCCCGGCTCTCAAACTTCTCGGGAAGCTCGAGCTTGATCGACGGGTCGCTCTTGTGCCGACGCAACACGAACGGCCGCACCAACGCCCGCAGCTGCTCGGCTTTCTGTTCGTCGTGGTACCGCTCGATCGGGACCGCAAAGCGCCGACGGAACGTCGCCGCCGGGCCGAGATACCCGGGGTTGAGAAAGTCCATGATCGACCACAGTTCGGTCAGCCGGTTCTCGACCGGGGTGCCCGTCAGCGCGATCCTTCGCGCCGCGACAAACGCCCGCACCGCCTGGCTCTGCTTGGTCGCCGGGTTCTTGACAAACTGCGCCTCATCCAGCACGACCCGCCGCCAGTGGACGCGCTCCAGATGCTCGCGATCGCGGTTCGCCAGCGCGTAGGTTGTCACAAACAGATCGCACTCCGCGACCTGCTCGACCAGCTTGTCCCCGATCGCCCGCTCGACCCCGTGATGCACCTTTACCCGCAGGCTCGGCGCAAACCGCCGAGCCTCGCGGACCCAGTTGCCCACCACCGACATCGGCACAATCAAAAGCGTCGGCCCAAGCCCGACGGCGTCGCCCTTGCCTTCAAGCCCGACCGAACGCTCATACAGCATCAGCGCCAGCAGCTGCACCGTCTTGCCGAGCCCCATGTCGTCAGCCAGGCACGCGCCGAAACCAAACCTCTCCAGAAACACCAGCCACGACACCCCGCGGAGCTGGTAGGGACGCAGCTCGCCCTGGAACGTGTCGGGCAGCGTGATCTCTTCCATCTCCTCGGCGTGCCCGCTGGAGTCGAACAGCGGGCTCAGCCAGCCCGAGACCTCGATCCCCGTCACCCGCAGGTTGTGCTTGCCCGACTCGGCGGCGTACGCCATCCGCAGCGCCTCGCCCAGTGTCGTCTCCCCCTCGCCCACCTGCCGGACAAGCCGCAACGCCGCCTCCAAGTCCTCCGGCCGCAGCTCGACCCAGCGCCCCCCAAGCCGCACCAACGGCGCCTTCGACGCCGCGAGCGATTCAAACTCGGTCTGCGTCAAAACATGCTCACCCACCGAGATATCCCACGCGAACCGGACCAGCGAATCGAGCCCGAGCTTCGCGGTCTGGGTCTCGCTCGAACCCGGCCCGGCGTCGCTCTCCCCGTCGCCGCTCTCGATCCGAAGCCGCGCCCCAAGACGCATCGTCGGCTGGTCCCACCACTCGGGAGCCTCGACCGCAAACCCCTGCTCCACCAGCGGCGAACGGAACTCACGCAGAAACTGGTACGCCCTCGCGGTGTCGAGCTCGAGCCCGATCGGCTGCGTGTCGGCAAGCGCAGTCTCGAGCCTCGGGTAGAGCTTCGACGCACGCCCCAACTCGGCGACCAGCATCTCACGCGGGTTGTCAAGCCGACGCCCGCCCATCGAGACCGAGTCCGTCGGCAACAACCACACGTCCTCAGCCTCGACAATCAGCGCGTCGTCATCGGTCGCCTGAAGCTCAAAGTGCAACTGCCACGCCAGGTCGCCGGGATCAACCTCGTCGCTCTCGAGCGCATCAAGCCCGACCGGCTCCTCCAGCCGCAGCCGCAGCTTCCACGCCGAGGACACGCCCCGGTCGTCGAGCCCGCCGATCCACACCCGCACCCGCCGGACCAACTCCGGCCCGAACTCGTCCTGGGCAAGAATCGCCGATCGCCCGTCGAGCAACCCCGAAAGCCACGCCACCTGCGGGTCCTCCTCGGGGCTGACCGTCTCGATCGCTTCGTACATCTCCGCCTCGCGGAGCGCCTCGCGGCAGAGCGCATCGGCGACCGAACCCAGCGCCAGATCAGTCACCGCCCAGGCATCGTCGTCGGTCTCACTCACCGCCGCCCGCGCGATCGGAGGCATCGCCTTTGCAAGCGCCACCACCCGCCCCGACGCCGGCTCGTCCCCAAGCCACGGAAGCCAAGACCCCTCCGACGCAATCCCCCCCACCTGCATCACCATCGGCACCACACGCTGCTGGCACACCAGCGAACGGGCAAGCCGGGCGAGTGTCGCAAAGAACCGCAGCGAATCGCCCGCCGCCAGGCTGTGGTCAGAAGATGCTTCGTCGAGGAGTTGATCGAGCAGCCGCTCGGCGTGCAAGGGCGGGATCCGCATCGCCGGCACAACAACCGGCGCGAGCGCGACCTCGCCGTCGGTCGTGCCGCTGTGGGCTGTTGGGGCATGGAGCGCCAGCGTCGGGCTCGCCAGCGGCTGCCCAGCTGCGAACGGCAGCAAAAGGTGCAAGTCGTGCGGCCCGGTCAGGCCGCCCGCAAGCGCCGCAAGATCGGCCGAACTCGCTGCAAACGGGTGAGGCGTCCCCCCGCCTTCAACCTCGACCAGCGCCTCGGCTCCGGAACCCTGTGCGACGCCTCGCTCTCCCCAGAGCAAGAGCAATCCGTCGGACCATGTCGCGTGCAGCACCAGCATCGGGTGTCGGCCTCCTCCTTGAGTACCACCGGCCGGGGACAACGCCGTTCCGACCGAAG
Organism: uncultured Phycisphaeraceae bacterium; assembly: GCA_964394895.1. GTDB lineage: Bacteria > Planctomycetota > Phycisphaerae > Phycisphaerales > UBA1924 > PNC22. The sequence continues at coordinate 10,265 of CAYMZJ010000044.1, forward strand.
ACCCCCGACCAAATCAATGAGGGCGCAGGGACTCGAACCCTGGACCCGCGGATTAAAAGTCCGCTGCTCTGCCAACTGAGCTACGCCCTCGGGGACGGCGATTCTAGCGCCTCATTCCCGTGCTTCTTCGTTGCTCGCAAGACTTCTGCCGATCCATCCGAATCCTCCCCGCGCGACCCGGCCATCCAGAGCAACAGCTCCGCGTGCCGGGCGCTCGCCCCCTGCAACCTGCGGATGCACGCCCGACCCTGTAAAACAAGCTCCGATCGGGCCGATGCATCACCCAGCAATCCCCCGACAACCTCGTGCAGGTTCTCCCGATCGGCCCGCAACAGCCCCGAACCAGATTCAAGGCTGCCGACAATCTCGGCAAAGTCCGACACCGCCGGCCCGATGATCGTCGCGCACCCCAGCGCGATCGGCTCGATCGGGTCCGACCCGTGCTGGTCAAAGAACGACCGCCCCACCACCGCCACGTCCGCCAGCGCATACGCCAGCCGAAGCTCCCCGATGGTGTCCAACAAGAATCGAGATGCCCCATCCGGACCCGTCCCTATATCCGAACCCCTCCCCCTCTCCGAGCCCCCGGCTTCAGCCGGCGGTTTCTGAGCAACCGAAGGTTCCTGAACAGAACCCCCACCCCCACCGTCAACCTCAACCCCGCACTGAAGTGCGAGGCTCGGAGTTCCGGAGGTCCTCCTCACACACCCCGGCAACGCCCGCGCCGCCTCGGCAAACCGCTCGGGCTTGCGCGGAGCGCAGAGCAACTGGATTGTCGATGCATCACCACCACCAAGCTCGCTCGCCCGCCGACACGCCTCGTGCAACAACGCCTCTTCGCCCGGGCCCGTGCTCCCCGCAACAACCAACAGCCGGGTCCGGTCGATCCCCATCGCCCGCGCCAGCTCTGCCGCCCCAGCAACCTCATCCTCGATCCGCGAGCTGTCAAACTTCATCGACCCGGTCACCACCACCCGCTCCCGAGGCACCCCCATCGCATGAAACCGCCCGGCGTACGTCTCGTCCTGCACCGCCGCGACCGAGAGCGACGCAAACGCCGGCGACATCCACCGACGGATCCGTCGGTACCCGCGGAACGACCGCTCGCTGAGCCGACCATTCACCACCGCTACAGGTATCTCCCGCGCAGCACACGCCCGGACAAAGTTCGGCCACAGCTCGAGTTCGACCAGCCCGACCACGTCCGGCCGCACCGCATCAAGAAACCGCCCCACCGCCCACGAAGCATCCAGCGGATACCGCGCCACCGTGCAGCGCTCCGCGAACAAATCACGGGCCCGCGCGATCCCCGTGTCCGTGCTCGCGGTCACCACCACGTCGGCCTGTGCTGCCAAGAGCGGCACAAGCTCCCGCAGCGCGTTGACCTCACCCACCGACACCGCGTGCAGCATGATCCGCAGCCGACCTTCGCGCCGGTCCGGCGCCTCCGGCAACACCCTGGCAAACCGCTCGGCCCACCCGGACCGCGTCTTCCGCATCCACCAGGGTGCGGTCGCAACAGCGGTCAGGGCATAGGCAATATCGAGTACGTTCACGAGTGGGTGGTGCCCCCAAGCACACAAGCCGGGACCTGAAAGCAGAAGCGTGCAGAATGGGCAGGCCGGGACTCGAACCCGGGACCTCTCGCGTGTAAAGCGAATGCTCTAGCCAACTGAGCTACCCGCCCGAACAGCCCAACAGTAGGGACCACCCCGCCGCACGGCGTACCCTTGCTCCATGAGCAGAACCTGCCGAGTCGGTGCGATCGAGATTGGTCCCGGAAAGCCCCTGGCGATCATCGCCGGCCCGTGCGTGCTCGAATCGGTCGAGCTTGCTGTCAAGGTCGGCCAGACCGTCCGCGACACCTGCCGCGACCTGGGGCTGGCGTTCATATTCAAAGCCAGCTTCGACAAAGCCAACCGCACCAGCATCGGCTCACCCCGTGGACCAGGGCTCGAAACCGGGCTCAAACAACTCGCCCAGGTCGCCGACACCCTCGGCGTCCCCGTCACCACCGACGTCCACACCCCCCAGCAGTGCGAGCCCGTCGCCGGGGTGGTCGATCTCCTCCAGGTCCCGGCGTTTCTCTGCCGGCAGACCGACCTCCTGCTGGCTGCCGGGGCCGCCGCTGCCAAATTCCACCGCGCCGTCAACGTCAAAAAGGGCCAGTTCCTCTCCCCCGAAGAGATGCAAGGCCCCGTCAACAAGCTCGCCGAAGCAGGCTGCACCAACACCATGCTCACCGAGCGCGGCACGTTCTTCGGCTACCACCGGCTCGTCAACGACTTCCTCGGCTTGGGCGATCTCATGGAACTCGACGCCGAGGGAGGCTCCCCCCCCGTCTGCTTCGACGCGACACACTCGACACAACTCCCCGGGTCGGGCAGCCAGACCGGCGGCCGCCCCGAACGCGCCCCGCTCCTTGCCAAAGCCGCGACGGCTGCGGGAGTCCACGCCCTCTTTATCGAGTGCCATCCCGACCCCGCCGCCGCCGCTTCCGACGGCGCGACCCAGCAGCCGCTCGACTCGGTCCCGGCGCTCCTGCGGCAGGTCGCCGCCATCCGGAACGCCCTCGTCGCGGGACGAACACCATGAACAAACCGAGAGGCAAAGGAAGCCGGCGGTACGTCCTCATCGCGATGGTCCTCATCGTGACCGGCGTGGTCATGATCGCCGTCACCACCTCCCAGTCGGTGCGCGTCCCGGTCGTGGTGGTCGCGACCATCGCGTTCGGCCTGCTGTTCCTCATCGTCAGCATCGTCAAAGCGAGCAAGCACGCCGCGAAAAAGACCTCGACAGCCATCGAAGAAATCTGCGCCCAGCACGGGCTCGTCTACCACCGCATGACCAAACACGACGACAAGGACGCGATCTTTACCCCCTTTCAGCACATCGAACAGCTCCGCACCGGCGGCAAGGGGCTGGTCTGGATCGCGGCTGACCCAGCCGGCGAGAACCCGCTCACACTCCTCCAGCACACCTACATCGTCAGCACCGGACAAAGCGCCGTGCAGGTCGTCCACACCCTCACAGCGATGCCCTGCCCGACGACCTGGCCGCTCCTCAAGCTCACGCCGGAGAACCTAGGTCACCGCATCGCCGACATGCTCGGCAAGGGCGACCTGAAACTCGAAAGCGACGAGTTCAACAAACGCTGGTTCGTCAAGGCCGACGACGAGGATTTTGCTGCGCTGGTGCTCAGCCCCGACATGCAGGAGTGGCTCGTCGATGCCCCAAAGTGGGCGACGTTCCACCTCGGGCACGGTCAACTGGTTTGTGCCGCCAAGAAAGGCTTCAAGCCCGAGGCGCTACCCGAACTCATCGAGCTTTGCAACGGGTTTGCCAACCTGATCGCCCCCGAGCTCCAGGCGTGGGTCGCAACAGCCTGATCCTCCTCCCGGCTTTGCATCACACCAAGAGCGACGAACACGACTTCTCACGCCATGGAGTTCCCATGTGCCCGGTGATCGTTGTTGTCCCCTCGCTTGGTTGTCCCCTCGCTTGCGCGAGGGGCTCTATGTCTGCGCTCTGTAGAGCCCCTCGCGCAAGCGAGGGGACAAAGCGACACACTGGCAAACCGAAAACACCGCGTCACTTTCAATCCTGCAAAGAACAATCCCGCAAGACCTCCGCGCACGCATGAAAAAACGCCGGGCTCACCCGGCGCTGCATCAATCAAATATTCGGGAACGCCTCAGTTGTTCGCAGCCTGCGCCGCCCGATACTCCCGGAGCCACTGCGGCCGCGGTGTCTCGGCGTCGAACGGATCAACATGCACCTTGCGGCCCTGGAACACGATCTTGCCGCTCTCGACCGCGAACAGCGTGTCGTCGTTGCCGCGACGCACGTTGAAGCCCGGCTGGAACTTGGTCCCGCGCTGACGGATGATGATCGCGCCGGGCTTGGCCGCTTCGCCGCCGAAGAGCTTGACGCCGAGGTACTGCGGGTTGGAATCGCGGCCGTTCTTGGTCGAGCCGCCAGCTTTCTTGTGTGCCATAACTAGTCAAATCTCCGCTTCGGTTTCTCGCGCCGCGGGGCCTCCCCGCATGACGTGATCCCAAGCCAACTCCCGCCATTTCACCCCTCAAACACAGGGCAACCGCCGGGCAGGGAGCCTAGGCGGGCTCTATCGCATGATCCAGCGCTTCTCGGTCACCCGGAACGTGTCGTCCCCGATCTCGCCGACCCGGATCTCACCCGGTGAAGCAAACCGCATCATCAGCGTCTTGCGGAAGATCAGTTCGACCTCTTCGCCCGTGCGCGGGTCGGTCAGCTCGATCGTCTCGGTCTCGCCGCTGAACCCGGCACCAAAGACCCGAATCTCGTCGGCCCGGAAATCACGCAGCGGCCAGATCACCAGGCCGTGCTTGGCGTTCTCCGGCCCCTGCTGGATCGGGCCGAGGATATCGACCTGGTCCTGCATGAACGGGTGCTCGAGCGACCGCAGGATGTGATCGGTCACGCTCGAAGGCACGCCGAGCCCCGACATCATCGAAAGCCCCGAATCGGTCGCCAGCACAAACGAAGGCACAAACTCCAGGTCGTCCCCGGTGTGGTTGGTCACCGAATAGGTGAAGTAGACATACGCCCCGGAGCTGTCCAGCGTGTTCACATACGCCACCCGCAGGTCGCCGGGCGTCACTTCGAGCTGCCACCGCTTGGACACCGGGTCGGGCTCGGGCGCAAGCCCCATCGCCGGAACAAGCACAACCGCTGCAAGCAGCACGGCAAGGAATCGGGCACACACACCGCGGAGATTCGATCGCATCATCAGGACTCCTGCTGGGCTGATCCAGCACTGAGGTTCGGCGTAGTCTAGTGGCATGTCCGCAGCGGTCAACGGGCAGGTTCGGTACGGGTGTGCCGACTGGCCCGATTTCTGACCCGGAGCACCAATGGTCAGCACCGGCACACACGACGATTCCAGCAAAACACCGAACACCCGGGGCAGGGGCGCGGGCGGGAGCGCGGGTAGGGGTGGGGCCGGGGGCTCTGCTGCACAGTCGCCACCCACAGCGACCAGCGGGATCGCTGTTCCCCCCGAGCTCCGCCACCAGGCCCTCGCCAGGCTGCTCGGCGGCGGGAGCCAGGTCCCGGACACCACCATCCAGAGCTTTCTCGACCAGGCCCCCGACCTGGGCATCGACCTGGCACTGCTGGCGGCCGCGGTGCGCGGCGACGGCCCCTCGGCCCAGGTACGCCAGGTCTGCCTCCCGGTCGTCGGGGCAGGCCGAACCGTCATGCTCTTTGTCTCCGGCGGCGTCGGGGGCGGGCCGCCCGAAGCCAGCGCCGAGCGGGCCGCAGCGATCCGCGAGGGTGTCACGCTCGCAGCACAGGCCTACGGCGACCACGCTCACCTGGCACAAGCCCTTGCCCAACCCCGTGAACGATGGGCTGCGGCTTCCTTCGAGGCGGCCGGGCTCAAGCGGCTCACCATCCTCACCTACCTCGCCCGCACGCTCCATCCCCGCGACGCGGAGGGCTCTCTCGCCGCCGGAGCCCCCGTCAAAGCACCTGAGAAAGCCGCCTGGCCGGACGCAATCACGGTCCGGGCGATGGACGGCTCGGCCTCTGACGAGGCCCGCCTGCGCCAAGCGCTCGACGCGAGTTACGAGGACACCATGGATTGCCCCGAGCTGGCCGGGTTGCGGACCATCGAGGACATCGTCGCAGCCCACCGGGACGTCGGCGAGTTCGACCCGGCGCTGTGGTGGATCATCGAGCGGGACAGCACGCCGCTGGGGTGCGTGCTCTTGAACCGCTGCCCCGCCCAGACGTGCGTGGAGCTGGTCTACATCGGAGTCGCCCCGGCGCTGCGCGGGCTGGGGCTGGGGCGGTTACTCCTCGGGCGCGCGATCACGGCGGCTTCTCCCCACGGCCGCGAGCTCCGCTGCGCCGTCGATGAGCGCAACGCGCCCGCGCGGCACATGTACACCGCGCTGGGGTTCCGCGAAACCGAGCGGCGCGTCGCGTACGTGGCTCTGGTGCAGGAAATGCTTGGAAAACAGGGTAAATCGCGGGCGTGACCCGCGCGGTCATCCCTCGGATATCCACACACGAACGTTTCTTCGTGGGAAACTTTTTCTTCCCGTCGCAAATCGTTGCGGGCGCTGTCCCTGCGACGGTTCGCCCAGAAAGTCAACGCACAACCCGTTGTCCAACTCGACACAACACGCTACATTTGCCACGCTCGGCCACGGAACGGCGAGCGACCCGACGGCGCAGTCGTCAGCCCGCAATCGCGGGCACCGACTCGGGACATGCGCCCGCCCGGTCAGGTGAACGGATTCGTCTCGCGTGGAGCAGGTACCCAGAGGTTGCAACGCCGTGATGGCGTGCCGCGGAGCGGAGCTTCGTCGGGCGCGATCGGTGTGGCGGCACAGCCTCGGGACTCCCTCAATGGACGGCAGGGAACATGGCGAACGAACGCGGGACCGGTCAGGCAGCGCGGAGGCGCGAGCACGACCAAGACTCCACCCAACAACACCAGGCAAGAACCCACGACGCCCACGACGCCCACGACGCCCGCCTCCACGCGATCTGCGAGCGGGTGCGTAAAGACCTCGGGCCCGCCCGGTTCGGGCGCTACCTCGGGCAGGGTGCCCGGATCGAAACCGCTGGTGACAACGTCGAAGTCGTTGCTCCTTCAACGTTTATGGCTCAAGTCCTTGACCGCAACGTCGTTCCTGCTCTCCGCCGGGCGATCGCCGCAGAGGGAAGCGAGCAACGCAACATCCACGTCCGTGTGGACCGCAAACTCGGCACACCACCCCGCCCGATCAGCAGCCCATCGAACGTCCCCGCTGCCGACCAACCGGCACCGCGTCGGCCCCAGCGACGAGCGAGCCCCACCGGCGTCTCGCTCCGCCACCGGCTCGACGACTTTCTCGTCGGCGCGAGCAACCGTCTTGCCCACTCCGCCGCGTCTCGCATCGCCGACCCCACCGAGGGGCTCGACAACGCCGCCTTCAGCCCGCTCTTCCTCCACGGGCCTTCGGGCGTCGGCAAGACCCACCTGCTCGAGGGCATCGCCCGGCGGGTGCTCGAACGGGTGCCGGGCACGCGGGTCCGGTACGTCACCGCCGAGTCGTTCACCAACGACTTCATCACCGCGATCCAGACCCGGGGGATGGGCAAGTTCCGCCGGGCGTGGAGGGGTGTGAAGCTGCTCTGCATCGACGACGTGCATTTCCTGCGCAACAAGCAGTCCACCCAGAACGAGCTGCTGCACACGCTTGACGCGATCGGGCTGCGTGACGCCCGGGTGGTGCTTGCTTCCGACGAGCCGCCGCGGAAGATCGCGGCCCTGAGCGACCAGCTCGTCTCGCGGTTTATGGGCGGAGCGGTGGTCCGGATCGACGAGCCCGACGACGAGTTGTGCCGCCGGTTGCTGTGTGCTCTGGCAGCCCGGCGGGGGCTGACATTCACCGAGGACGGCATCTCTGCCCTGATGCAGCGGGTGATCGAGCAGAACCGGCGGAACGTCCGCGAGATCGAGGGGCTGCTGACCCAGGTCGCGGCGGTGCGGCGGCTGTTGCCCGAGGAAAGTGATGTCGGGGCGCTGGGAACGGTGTCCGGGCCGACCGATGCCGACGGGGTCCGGCGGGCGTTGCGGGCCAGTGAGGGGGGTGAGGGGACGCCCGCCCGGCAGAAGGTACGGGGCCCGATCCGGCTCGACGCCATCATCGGGGCGGTGTGCGAACAGGTCCGGGTGACGGCCGAGGACCTCTTCGGGCGGGGCCGGCACCGCCGGGTGGTGATCGCCCGGGGGCTGATTGTCCGGCTCGCCCGCGAGCTGACGACAATGAGCTACCCCGAGATCGCCCGGGGGATGCAGCGACCCAACCACTCGACGGTCATCACGGCCTACAACCGGATCGGGCGGCAGATCGAGGCGGGGGAGCAGGCCGGGTGCGGGCCGGACCTGGCGGGGCTGACGATCGCCGACCTGCTCGCGAGGCTGCGCGCTGCGGTGGCGGATTCGTCGCGGGGCTAGGCTCTTGTCTCGGGCTGGTGCGGTGCTCTCGCGGTGTGTGGACACGAGCGAGCACGGGCAGCAGCCCCACCCCCACTCGCACCCGCAGGGAGCGCGCACCGATGATCGATGAAATCCCGCTGAGCAGACCGGACATCGGCAGAGACGAAGAACGCCTCGTGCTCGAGGTGTTGCGGTCGGGCCGACTGAGTCAGGGGCCGTTCCTGGAAGAGTTCGAGGAGCTGGTCGCCGACCGGGCGGGGTGCCGCCACGCGGTCGGGGTCTCGTCGGGGACCGACGGGCTGCTCCTGGTGCTGCGGGCGCTGGGGATCGGGCCGGGCGACGAGGTCATCACCACGCCGTTCTCCTTTGTCGCGTCGGCCAACGTCATCCTGATGGTCGGGGCGACGCCGAAGTTTGTCGATATCTGCCCGTCGAGCCTCAACATGGACCCCAAACTGATCGAAGCGGCGATCGGCCCCAGAACCAAGGCCATCCTCGCGGTCGAGGCGCTGGGGAACCCGACGCACATGGACTCCTGCGCCGCGATCGCGGGCAGGCACGAGATCCCGCTGATCGAGGACTGCTGCGAGGCGCTCGGCACCACCCACAAAGGCCGCCGCTGCGGCAGCTTCGGGCGGGCGGGGGTGTTTGGGTTCTATCCAAACAAGCAGATCACCACCGGCGAAGGCGGGATGATCGTCACCGACGACGAACGGCTCGCCGACGCCTGCCGCAGCCTGCGGAATCAGGGCCGACCCATCCCAAGGCGAGGGGAACGAGCCCCCCACGGCCCCCACGGCCCCCACGGCCTCGGCACCTGGCTCGCCCACGAACGGCTCGGGTACAACTGCCGGCTGAGCGAGCTGAACGCGGCGGTGGGGGTCGCCCAGATGCGGCGGCTTGACGACCTCATCGCCGCCCGGCAGCGGGTCGCCCGCAGCTATATGAACCGCCTGATGGGCCGGGAGGAGCTGATCCTGCCGACGGTCGATTTGGAGACCGCGATGAGCTGGTTCGTCTTTGTGGTCCGGCTGGCGACGGGCTGGGGCCGCGAGGAGCGGGACCGGATCATCCAGAGCCTGCACCGGCACGACGTCGGGGCGGCGAACTACTTCCCGTGCATCCACTTGCAGCCGTACTTCCGCGAGCTGTTTGGCTATTCCGAGGGGTCGTTCCCGATCGCCGAGAGTGTCAGCAGCCGGACGATCGCGTTGCCCTTCTACACCCAGATGACCGAGCGGGAGATCGGGTTTGTGGTGCAGACGCTGGAGCTGATGATCGAGCGGGAGGGGATGGGGCGGTAGGGGTCATACGGATCACGCAAGGCTTGTATGCGTCTTTACGAGCCCTGTGCGCAAGCACAGGGTTGGTTTTCGCTGCAAAACCGACCATTCGCCAACCCGAGCTTGCGCTCGGGGCTCGTAGAAACACACGAGATCTTCTCGCGATGCGTATCAAGTGGAATGTATCCAGCCGCCCTCGCCAGCCGTCGTCTGGTACGCTGGGTAGTTTTTCTCAAATATTTCTGGCATTTTTCAGAAAGAGCGTTTCCAGCCAATGCCCATTCTGGTAGACTTCTGAACACATTCGTTTGGAGAAACGGAACCTCGACCAACTCAGGCCGAGACACTCCGGTTCTCGTAGGGATTTACAGGAGACAGAGACATGAAGATCGCAACCTGCGGCATCGCCGCCCTCGCTCTCACCGCCGGCCTCGCGTCGGCACAGACCGTCATCGACAATGGCCAGTTCGGCGCCAACCTCGGTTCCGTCGGCGGTGCCGCTGGCTCTGACATCTACGCCCAGAGCTTTATCGCCCCGACCGACAACCGCCTCATCCAGTTCGGCATGTGGCTGCAGGGCGGCGGTCAGGACGCCCCGGCGGTCCGTATCGACCTGTGGGGCAACGACGCCAACAACCAGGCCGACGAGAACAACATCCTCGTCGCCGGTACCACTCAGCAGGGCGACCTCGCCAACCTGACCCGCATCGACACCTTCACCAGCATCGACCTGGTGGCCGGCGACACCTACTGGCTCGTCATCAACGGCCTGATCGACCAGACCTCGACCGGCGTCTACCTCAGCAGCTATGACGGTGGCACCAACACCATCGCCGGCGGCCACATGGACTGGTCCAACGACCTGGGCAACACCTGGTCCGGCGGCTTCACCGACGGCGATTGGGCCATCTACGCCAGCTTCATCCCCGTGCCCACCCCCGGCACCGCCGGCCTGCTGGCCCTGGGCGGCCTGGCTGCGATGCGTCGGCGTCGCTGAATCCGAGATTCATCGGAAGCAATACTCATTCTGGTGGCCGTCCCCTGACCGGGACGGCCACTTTTGCCTCCAGCCCCCCACGCCCCCCCCACCCCTTGCCCGACAGGAATCGGGGGATAGACTTGCAGCCCCACCGACCAGAGGACTGACCATGCCATACGAATGCTACTACACAGGCAAGAAGACAACCTTCGGCAAGAAGCGGACCTACCGCGGCCAGAAGATCAGCAAGGGTGGGTTCGGTCTCAAGACCACCGGCATCAACCGCCGCAAGTTCAAGCCCAACCTCCAGAACGTCAACGCGGTCATCCAGAACCCCGACGGCTCGACCCAGGTCAAGCGGATCAAGGCCTCGGCCAAAGCGATCCGGCTCGGGCTGGTCATCAAGCCGCTCAAGCGGAAGTACGGCTACACCCGCCAGCAGAAGCTGCTGCAGGGCTGACCGCTGGGGCTCACCACGCGGCCCCGCCGAGTTGACGCCGCGACCGATCCATGAAAACCACACACGATATGACCGATGCCCATTGGCGGCACGGGTCTTGGTTCGTACACTGACCCCGGCGTGAACTGCGACCGTTGCCACAACGAAGCCACCGTCCACGAGGTCACGATCTCGGATGGTCAGGTGCTGGAAGTCCACCTGTGCGAGGTGTGCGCGCAGGAGACGGGCGTGGTGTCGGGTTCGCCCGCGCCGGTTGAGGAGATCCTCAAGAAGATCGCCGCGGGGAAGGCTGCCGAACCCACGGCGGCGTGCGAAGCGTGCGGGACAACGTTCTCGCAGTTCAAGCAGGCCGGGCGGCTGGGCTGCCCTGAGTGCTATCAGGCGCTCGAGAAACAGCTCGGGCCGATCCTGGATCGCGCCCACCAGGGCGCGGTGCACCATGTCGGGAAGGTGCCAAAGCGGATGATGCAGGTGGGCGGTGATGGCACGGGGCTCGTCGATCGGGCGGCGGCGCTCGCGGCGGCGCAGTCTCGGGCCGAGCAGATCCGCCGACTCCGGGCCGATCTCTCTCGCGCGGTCAACGCCGAGCACTACGAGCAGGCGGCGCAGATCCGTGACCGATTGCGGCAGTTGCAGCACGGCGCGGGAACAGGGTCAGAAACCGCGGAAGGGACAGCATGAGCGCGCCTGACGAACCCAACGGCGCCCCGGCCGACAACCGCCCGGAGCGATCGGGCGGGAAGTTGCCCGAGCGGCTGTTCGAGGCAGGCACAGAATGGTTGCGCGCGGGCGGTGAGGCGAGCGATGTTGTGCTCTCGTCGCGCGCGCGGATCGCGCGGAACCTCGCCGGGCAGTTGTTTGTGCACAAAGCAGCCCCGACAGACCTCCGGCTTGTGCTCGAAGCCTGCCGCGACGTGCTCGAATCGATCCCGCTGGGTGAGCGGAACACCTGGCTCGAGCTGCACGAATCGCCCGCGGTCGAGCGTTCGCTCCTGCTCGAGAGGCACCTGATCAGCTCGCAGTTTGCCAAGGGCAAGCTGGGACCAAAGCGGCGGAGCAACGACTGGCCGCGCGCGGTGATCTTCGGGCTGCCCGACGAGCGTTCGGCGGTGATGGTCAACGAAGAGGACCACCTCCGGCTGCAGGTGATCCGCAGCGGGCTGGCGCTCCGCGAGGCGTGGGCCGAAGCAGACGCGATCGACGACCGCATCGAAGCCGGGCTCGACTACGCGTTCAGCCCCAGGCTCGGGTACCTGACCGCGTGCCCGACCAACGTCGGCACCGGCGTGCGGTTCAGCGTGATGCTGCACCTGCCCGGGCTGCGGATGGCTGGCGAGATCGAGAAGGTCAAGCACGCCGCAGCCGACATGTCGCTGGCGGTGCGCGGGTTCTACGGCGAGGGCTCCGAAGCGTTCGGCGACTTCTATCAACTCTCAAACCAGACGACCCTCGGCAAGTCCGAAGAGCAACTGCTCGACGAGCTGGCCGAGAAGATCCTGCCCGAGGTCATCGAGTACGAACGCCAGAGCCGACAACGGCTTCTCGAGAAGCGTCGCTGGCAACTCGAAGACACCGTCCACCGGGCGATCGGGGTGCTCCGCCACGCGAGGCTGCTCGGCGTGGATGAGACCATGAAGCTGCTGAGCATCGTGCGGCTGGGTGTGTGCCTGGGGGTGGTGGACACCATCGACGTGACAGCACTGCACCGGTTGATGCTGCTCGTGCAACCCACACACCTGCAACAGGCGGCCGGAAAGAATCTGGCGCAGGACGACCGCAAACGCGAACGGGCCCGTGCGGTCCGCGAGCGCTTTGCCGCGATGTAGGATCATCCAACGCGAGGCAAACGCCAACGCGGCCTGATCGGCACGCGAGATGAACAGGGGTTGACCGATGCCCGAGTTTGCGACACCACCAACGATCCCACACACACCTGAGTTTCGGCGTCAAGCCCGGCAGCGGTTTGTCTGGCCGCCCAAGCCGGTCGAGGTCGAGACCGCCGACCCTTACCCGGCCCAGCACTTGGAGGCTCTCGAAGCCTCCCCCCCACTCTCGTCGCGCCCCGGCGGCCTGGCTGCGATCATCGTCGGCCTGCGCACCTGGGCGCGGGCCGCCGAGCAGGAATGGCTCGGCGTTGCGGACGTCGCGTGGCATGAGGCGGCCGTGCAGGCGGGCTGGGAAGCGGACGTTGCCAGCACCTACTGCCCCCGCTGCGGCACCTCGGCGGGGCCCTTCGAAGCCGACGCCGACGGGTGCCCCGCCTGCCGAAAGCGGAGACTCGCGTGGGATCGTTGCGTCAGGCTCGGGGCGTACGAGGGTGTGCTGCGCGACGCGATTCTGGCGGCGAAATACACGGCATGGCGGCGTGTCGGGCAGGAACTCGGCACCGACCTGGGCAAGGCGGTCGCGGCGGCACTCGGGCAATCAGGGATCGCCCCGGCGTCGGTCTGCATCTGCCCGATCGCCACGAGCCGACGGCGACGGCTGGCGCGGGGTGTCGACCACACCGTGATTCTCGCCCGCGAGGTCGCCAGACAAACCGGGGGCACACTCGTCCGGGGGCTGACGCGGAAACATCGCCCGCCACAGACCGGGCTCTCGGTGAATGCAAGGCAGAAAAACACGGCAAAATCGTTCGCCGCCAGACCGAGGGTGTGCCGGAAGCTTGCCGGGCGAACGGTGGTGCTGGTCGACGACGTCCGGACCACCGGCGCGACCCTGAGTGCGGCCGGACGGGCTCTCAAGCGGGGTGTAGGCGATTCGGCCGAGGGCGGCGCGGTCACGGTCTGGGCAGCGGTGGCAGCGGTGACGCCCCGGCACAGTGCGTGATGCGCTTGAAAATGGGCGAGAACATGATTTTTTGGGGCCCAAAGTGTTGACGCGGAAGGGTTGCGGGGTACTATCACCCCTGCCACGTCACCCAGTTGGGAGGCACGGCAAACCGGCGTCTTGCGGATGCGAGCGTCGGTTCAAGCTCTTTGAAAAGTGAACAGTTGGATCTATCGCGAGAATGTGGAGCGGTGCCATCGGTGTCACGCCGAGCCTTGGGAAGGGCAGGCATTCGTTCTTAAAATTCCCCCATCGAGCGTTCACAGCGTCTTGATGGTGTTGACATTCTCGTGAACCAAGCCCTCGGCCGGGCATTGCCCGGTCGTTTGAATGAGAGTATCAGTATTGTGTCGATCTTGCCGATCGACAACGGTCATGGGTGCAAGCCCATGATCGTAGACCGGCTCCATTCGTCTCTCCTTTGACGGATGGGGTTAAACCAAGGTCAACAGTTTCATTGAAGTATCCCTGCGGGTTTCGGCCCGTGGGACAATGGATTTCAATTGAAGAGTTTGATCCTGGCTCAGATTGAACGCTGGCGGCATGGCTAAA
>CAYMZJ010000045.1:0-24023 GCA_964394895.1 uncultured Phycisphaeraceae bacterium
CCCGCCAGCAAGACCCCGCCTCTCGACATCGCCAGCCATACGCCCCGTACTCTACCACGCCGAAGCCACCCCCACACCCCCACACACCCACACCCCGAACACCACCCCTTGCCCCGCTCCCCTGGCACCTCGCTATCGATACCGGCGGCACCTTCACCGACTGCATCGCCACCGCCCCCGACGGCTCGACCCACCGCTGCAAAGTCCTCAGCACCGGGGCCGTCCGGGCCACCGTCCGACAAATCCTCTCACCCACCGCCCTGCTCCTCCAAGCCGAATGGCTCGACCGCCCGGAGTTCGCCGTCGGCGCAATCCTCCGCCCCACCCACCACCAGCCTGCCGACACGATCGCCGCACACATCATCCGCGCCCAACCAACCTCCCCCGGCCTCGGCCGAATCGAGCTGCGTGGCACCGGCTTCCAGCCGGTGTACACCCCCACCCCCACCAGCACCCCCACCCGTGGCACCGGCTTCCAGCCGGTGTGCACCCCCACCCCCACCAGCACCCTCTCCCCCGGCGACACCATCGAAGTCTCCACCGGCGAAGAGGCCCCCATCCTCGCCGCCCGGCTCGTCACCGGCACCCCCGTCGGCCACCCCCTGCCCACCATGCACCTCCGCCTCGCCACCACCCGAGGCACCAACGCCCTCCTCCAGCGCCGGGGCGGCCGCGTCGCCTTCTTCGTCACCGGCGGCTTTGCCGACATGCTCACCATCGGCGACCAGACCCGCCCCGACCTCTTCACCCTCCGCGTCCACCGCCCCGACCCGCTGCACGAACAGGTCGTCGAAGTCCACGAACGCCTCGACGCTGCCGGCACCCCGGTCCGAACGCTCGATCTCGAAGCCCTCCGCGCCGACGCCCGACGCACCCTCGACTCCGGCATCCGCACCGCCGCCGTCGCCCTCCTCCACGCCTGGCGCAACCCCCGCCACGAACAGCTCGTCCGCGACGCGCTCCTCGACGAAGGCTTCGACCACGTCTCGGTCTCCAGCGAACTCGGCGCATCCATCGGCTTCCTCGCCCGCGCCCAGACCACCGTCGTCAACGCCTTTCTCTCCCCCGTGATCGACCGCTACCTCGACAACGTCGCCGCCCCGCTCGACGCCCGATCCACGCTGCTGGTCATGACCAGCAGCGGCGGCCTGATCGACCGCCCCGGCTTTGCCCCCAAGGACAGCCTCCTCTCCGGCCCGGCCGGGGGCGTCGTCGGCGCAGCAGCCGCCGGACGCGAAGCCGGGTGCTCCCGCGTCGTCAGCTTCGACATGGGAGGCACCAGCACCGACTGCGCCCGCTGCGAGGGTGCCCCCGAACTCGTCTACACGACTCGCGTCGGCGACGCCCGCATCGTCTCCCCCAGCGTCGCGGTCGAGACCGTCGCCGCCGGGGGAGGGTCGGTCTGCCGTGTCGAGCACGCCGAGCTGCGCGTCGGCCCAGAGAGCGCCGGCGCCGAGCCCGGCCCCGCCTGCTACGGCCGCGGCGGCCCGCTGACCATCACCGATTGCAACCTCCTCCTCGGCCGAATCGATACCTCACGGTTCGCCCTGCCCCTCGACCAGACCGCCGCACAACAGCAAGCCCACGCTGTGCTCGCCGACGCACGCGAACAGCTCGACGACACGCTCGACCTCGAAACCCTGCTCGCGGGCTTTGTCGATCTTGCCAACCAGCGCATGGCAGAAGCCATCCGCCGCATCACCGTCCGCCGCGGGCACGACCCGGCCGACCACGCCCTGGTCGCCTTCGGCGGCGCCGGCCCCCAGCACGCCTGCGCCATCGCCGACCTGCTCGGGATCGACCGCGTCATCGTCCCCCCGGACGCCGGGCTGCTCAGCGCCGTCGGCCTGACCATCGCGGCCCTCGAACGCACCTGCGCCACCCAGGTGCTCCTGCCCCTCGATGAAGCGCTCGACAAGATCGGAGCGCAACTGGACGACCTCGAAGCCCACGCCCGTGCCGCCCTGCCCACGAGCGCCCAGCACGCCCAACACCCCATCACCTGCCGCCGCTCGGCCGAGCTCCGCTTTGCCGGGCAGGACGACATCCTCGAACTCGACGCCGACACGACTCACGATCTCGCCGCACGGTTTGCCGCACGCTCCCGCGCAGTCTTCAGCTATCTCCCGAGCAACACCAGGATCGAGCTGGTCACCCTCCGCGTCACCGTCTCTGTCAAAGAAACGCACTCCCACCACCCCCCACCCCCACCCCCACCCGTGGCACCGGCTTCCAGCCGGTGTCCCCCCCCGCCCCAGCCCCGGCCCCATCGCATCTACACCGCCGGCTGGACCGACGCCCACGCCGCAACGCGAGAGTCCCTGACCACCGGCGTCACCCTCGCAGGGCCCGCGCTCCTGACCGACCCCCACTCGACGGTCTTCATCGAGCCCGGCTGGCGGGCAACCACCGACTCCTCAGGCGCAATCACGCTCCACCGCGATCCCGACACGCCCGCCGCGAGCGCACAGCCGACGACCGCCTCCCGTGCTGTCGAGGTCGAACTCGCCGTCGGCAAACTCGCCGCAATCGCCGAGGAAATGGGCGAAAGGCTCTGCCGCGCCGCGGTCTCGACCAACGTCAAGCAACGCCGCGACTTCTCCTGCGCCATCCTCGATGCCCAAGGCCGCCTCGTGGTCAACGCCCCGCACGTCCCGGTGCACCTCGGCTCGATGGGCGTCTGCGTGCGTGCCGTCCGCGAGGTGCTCGGACCCGACCTCGAGCACGCGACGATCGTCACCAACCACCCGGCCTTCGGCGGCTCGCACCTGCCCGATGTCACGGTGATCTGCCCCGTTCACGACACTCACGGCCGCCTCCTCGGATACACCGCCGCCCGCGCCCACCACGCCGAGATCGGAGGCCTCGCCCCCGGCTCCATGGCCCCCGAAGCGACAAACCTCGCCGACGAAGGGGTCGTCATCCCGCCGACAGCACTCGGCCGCGAAAACGGGGTGGACTGGAACGCCGCAAAACACCTCTTCGAGACCGGCCCGCACCCAAGCCGCGACCCGACGACAAACATGCGCGACCTCGCCGCGAGCGCGCACGCGGTCTGGGCCGGCGCGCGCGAACTCCGGCAGCTCGGCGACCAACTCGGGGCCGAGGGGCTCGCGGCACTCGGCGCGACCATCCGCAACCGCGCAGCAACGCGCGCGCAGGCCGCACTGGCGCGCATACCCGATGGCATCTACCACCACCAGGAACCCGTCCGCAACGGCGGCCCGATCTGTGTCCGCTTCGAGATCAAAGGCGAGCGCGCAATCATCGACTTCGCCGGCTCGGGACACACACACCCCAACTGCCTCAACGCCACTCCAGCGATCGTCACCAGTGCCGTCGTCTATGTGCTTCGGCTGCTCATCGACGAAGACCTGCCCCTCAACGAAGGACTGCTCGAACCCGTCGAACTCCGCATCCCCGGGGGCATGCTCGACCCCGAGTTTCACAACGACCCCGCAGCCTGCCCCGCGGTCGCCGGCGGGAACGTCGAGATAAGCCAGCTCCTCGTCGAGAGCATGCTCACCGCACTCGGACTGTGCGCACAAAGCCAGGGCACCATGAACAACGTCGTCTTCGGCAACGAGTCGTTCGGGGTCTACGAAACCCTCGGCGGCGGGTGCGGGGCCGGGCCGGGCTATGCCGGGGCGTCGGCGGTGCATTCGCATATGACAAACACCTCGCTCACCGATATCGAGATTCTCGAACACCGCCACCCGGTGCGGATCGAACGCTGTACGGTCCGCAGAGGCTCCGGCGGCCGCGGCCGATGGCCGGGCGGCGACGGGCTCGTCCGCGAGTACCACTTTCTGACCGCCGTCCAGATCGGCGTCCTTTTCGGGCGTGACCGGGCTGCCAGCGGCCTGGAAGGGGGTTCGGCCGGTGCCGTCGCGAAGTTTGTGCTCACCCAACCAGACGGCACCGAAGGGCCGATGGGCGCGGGGACCGTCACGGGCGAAGAGGGGGCAAAACTTCTGATCGAGACGCCCGGTGGAGGTGGGTATTCTTCCTCTGATTTGCCATCCCAGTGCATATAATGGGTGGTTTTCCCGACATTACAACCCGCTCATTCGCCGATCATGCTATCCATCTAGGATAAGCACTTGATTCCCCATGCGAAGCGGCTTTCATGGGAGAAGATCAATTTTCACGTGCGGTGCAACCTCGGTCGCGGGGCCCGCATTTGTCTGCCGCCAGGCCTTTCCCGAGGAGAACCCCATGCCCGAGATGATCCAGGACGCCGCGATGATTGAGTTGAAAAAAGCCACCCCCGCCGCCGCCAGGACCGGTGACTTTGTGTGGGCTGCCCTCGCCAACGATTCGGGCAGTGCCGTGCTCGTCTACGACGCACAGGGGCAGATCAGTTTCGGGAACCAGACCGCCTCGTCGATGCTCACCGGCGAAGCGTCGACCGAGTTTGGCACCAAATCGCTCCACGACGTGATGAAAGCCGAGATCGCCGAGGAGCACATCGCCCACGCCAAGCAGGTCCTCGAGACCGGCGAGCCCGTCGTGATCGACGGCATGATCGCCGGGCGGCTCATGCGGGCGACCCTCCGCCCGGTGCGCGGGGAATCCCCCCAGGAGCACCGCGTGCTCGAGACTCTGCGGACGATCCCCGCTGAAGAACCCAAGCCCGAGGGCGGCAACTACGTCAAAGCCAAGACCAACGACGAGGGCGTGCTCGGCAAGCTGACCGCCCGCGAGCGTGAGGTCCTGTTCTACATCGGCCGCGGGCTCTCGACGGCCAACATCGCCGCGACCCTGGGGCGCAGCACCAAGACCGTCGAGTGGCACCGGGTGAGCCTGGGCAACAAGCTCGCGATCACCAACCGTGTCGAGCTCGCACGGATCGCGATCCGGGCCGGGGTCACCGGCGTCGAAGACTGACGCTGGGTCTCTCCGTTCCGGGAACTCTCACGCCCTCTCAGGGGTACGCTTTTGTGAGCGGCGCAGTGCCTGTTCACCGAGGTGGGAAACGGAATGGTCGGCAATCACCAACGACACACCTGCGCGACGGCGGCCCTCATCGGGGTTGCCGTCGCGTTTGCCTGCGCCCCGGCAGCAGGCCAGGACGAAGCCGCCGACCCGCCGACCAAGCAGACCGACGCGGACGCCGACGGGAACACCGCCGCCGACACCGCGCTGGCGTACACCGAAGCCCGGTTCGCCCTGACTTCGACGCCGAACGCGGCCAGCCCAACCAGCGCCGACAACGCCGCCACCGAAGACGCAGAAGCAAGCCCCCAGAGCCTGCTCATGACCGGCCCGGCGGCTCTGCACGGTCCGATCTCGACGGGCGACCCCGACGACACCGGGACGTTGGCCGCGAGGCACTGGATGCTCGGAGAATGGCCGACCGATACCGCGGCCACCGACATCCTGTGGACCGGGGCCGCTGTGGTCGGGCGCGCCGCGACACCGCACAGTTCGGCCAACCGGATCACCGTCAGAACCAGCGGCCAGTTCGGGGTCGAAGCGGCGCAACTCACCCCGCTCACCGGCGGCAAAAAGATGTTCGCGCTCGAGCTCGCCGACGGGTTCACACTCGCCGGCGTCGGGTCACGCCGCATGTGGACCGAGCGCAGCCGCGCCTTCGTCCTCGCCGCCGAAGCCGGCTGGCAACTCACCCCCCATGCCGGGCTCCACCTCGGGTACGAGGTCTTCCAGGCACCGACCGGCGGCGTGCTCCCCGCTGACGCCGGCGGCGACTCGATCTTCGCTCGGTTTCAGTTGCGGTTCTGATCGGCCGGCTTCCCTCCGGCAAACAGAGCGTCGTGCGTCATGTGTTTCTCTGTTCTGATACGCATCCCAAAGAGTTCTCGTGCGTAAGCCGGTTCCTTTCTTGCACCCCGAGAGGGGTGATCTTCAATAGCCGGGCGTGGAGCAACGCGACACCCCCGGTCTCGATTCTCGCCTCTGGACCCCGTAAGGGGTCCGCGTATGTACAACTGCCACGAGCACCCTTGCCGGGGTGCACGGCGTTCGCCAACATACCTCCGGGGGTGTCGTCCGCGGCGCGGGACTCCACCCCCGGCTATTGAAGAACAGTCCTGCGGACTGAAGAGAGAACCCACACAGCACGCCACCAAGGCACGAGAACCCTACGGGATGCGTATTACTTCCCCGTGAGCATGTCCGTCAGGATGCCGAGCCCTTGTTCGAGCTTGTCGCGGCGGGTGGCAAAGCTCAGCCGGATGTGCGTGTCGCGGTCGCTGAACACGCCGCCGGGGATGGTCAGCAGGTTCCGCTCGATCGCCCGCTCGCAGAACTCGGTCCCCGTACACCCGAGGCTCTTGGGGATCTCGACAAACGCATAGAACGCCCCGCTCGGCACCGGCAACGACGCCACCGGGCTGAGCGTGCTGACGACCAGGTCGCGGCGTGATTCGTACTCGGCAACGTGCATCGAGATATCCGCGTCCATCGCCGCCAGACACCCCCACTGCGCGATCGAAGGCGGACACACAAACGTGTACATCTGCGTCTTTGCCATCTCCGCGAGAAGAGCCTTTGGTCCCGCGGCATAGCCCATGCGCCAGCCGGTCATGCCGTAGGACTTCCCGAACCCGCGGATCACCAGCACGTCCTCCGCTGCTGCGGCATCAATCCGCGCCGGACTCGGACACACTTTGGTGTGCGGCGTGTTGGCGGTGGTGTCGCTGAGGCCGTCGGAAAACGTGAACGCGTCGTAAATCTCATCAGAGATCAACAGCACACCCTTCGACCGGCAGAGCTCGAGCAGGTCCTTGCACTCCTGGCGGGTCGCGACGACACCCGTCGGGTTGCCCGGCGAGTTGAACAGCACCGCTTTGGTGCGCTCGGTAATAAGTGGCGCGACCAGCTCGGCGGTCATGCGAAAGTCGGGATAGATATCGCACCGGACAGCCGTGCCGCCACAGATCGCCGCCAGCTGCGGGTACATCACGAAGTAGGGGTCGGGGATGATGATCTCGTCGCCGGGGTCCATGAGCGCGAGGAACGCCAGGAGGAGCGCGCCGGAGGTGCCGCTGGTGAGCATGACCCCCGGGTCGTCAGCCTTGCCGAACGACCACCCGAGATCATGGGCGAGGTGCGCCTCGATACGGCTGCGCAGCTCGGGGATGCCCTGCGTGAGGGTGTACCCGTTGCGGTCTTGCGTGATCGCGTCGATCGCGGCCTGCTTGATGGTGTCTGGGACGGGAAAGTCCGGCTGCCCGATTGAGAGATTGATGGGGTCGTCGAGTTGGGTGCCGAGTTCGAGGATGCGGCGGATGCCGGAGACTTTGATGTCCCGGGTGCGATCGCTGAGCAGGTGTTGAATATCCATTGGGCAACGGTATGCGGCCGGAGGGGCTGCGCACAAACAACCGCGCCCGGTGCAGAACCACCACGCGCGGCCGTCAACAACTCATGCCCAAACAAATCGTGCCGAAGGGCGGATTACTTGGAGAGCGTCTTGGCCAGCCCGAGTACGCCGTCCTTCTTGGTGTCGATCTTTTTGTCTTCGATCAGCTTGGCAACCCGCTCGGCCCGGGTGAGCACCGAGCGCTTGCCGGTGAGGCCGCCCTTGATCTTGAGTGAGGAATCGAGGCTCATGGTCACGTCTCCGAAAAAGTTTCGCCCGCGACAGAACCTGCTGTGGGGCTAGGACTACTGCTTGTACAAGGCCCACACCGCGTCGTCAAAGTCCTTGACGCCGCCGGCCTTCTTCCATGCTGCCCCCGCGGCGAGCACCTGCTCGCGGTAGCGGACGGCCTCCCGGCTGTTCGCCTGGCCGCTCGGGAACCCCCGGCTGGCAAAGAGAACATACAGAGGACCATCGTTGCGCCTCCGAGAGCCCGGATCAATGACCCCAAAGCAACCAAGATCACGCGACGCCATCAGATCGATGATCGACCGCATCTCCGAGACCCGGATCGACGACCCGAGTTGGAGATAGTTATACCGGTCTTGACGGGGGTCTGTTTGGGTCGGGCCGGTGGGTGTCAGGAATGCTGCGGTCCCGATGTTCGGCGTCCCGGACGCAGAATCGGACGAACCGGACGGCCGGGTCGAAGGCCGGCCGGAGGTGTTGGCATCCGTTCCGGCGGTGTTCGCCGACCGGGTTTCGGGCTCGATGACGCGGCCCCCGGGACCGACAGCCGATTCCAGAAGCTGCGCCCGGGCGGCTGCTTGGGACTCCCCACGCTGGTAGCCGAGCGACCATGCCCCGAGAATGAGCCCGATCGCCACCGCCAGCGCGACCGCGGCATAGACCATCGGCATCTGCACCACGCCGCCCACAATGCGGATCGGAGCCTCGGAGAACCCGCCCTGAGGCTCCAGCGGCATGGGCTGGGGGGTCGCCGGTGCATCGGGCTGGGGCTGCGGCTCTGCCGAGGTGCCGGGACGCCCCCCGAGCCCGGCGGCGGCCTGGCTTTCCTGGAGTACCTCAAAGAGCGGGGTTGTGGGTCGTTTGCCGGGCATCGTGCTGATTGTACATCGCGCCAGCCGCCGGAGCGGCGCGGAACGCTTGGGGGCGTTCTATACTGCCGCCCATGACGATCCGCGACGAGGACATTATCGACGTCAGCCCCGCCCCGATGAGCACCACCGAACGGGTGTACATGCCCGAGGTCCTGCGAGGGTTCGGCACGACGATGAGGCACTTTTTCACCTCCTTCGGCCAGGGAAAGACCAGCCGAACCATGCAGTATCCCGAGGAACGCCGGGAGGACATGCACGTCGAGGACGGCGGGTCCAACCCCGGCAACTACCGCGGCGTCCACCGGCTCAACCGCGACGAAGCGGGGCGGGTCAAGTGCGTTGCCTGCATGATGTGCCCGACCATCTGCCCGGCCAACTGCATCCATATCACGGCTGCGGAAAGCCCCTGGGACGACCGCGAGAAATATCCCGCCAAGTTCGAGATCGACGAGCTCCGCTGCATTTTCTGCGGCATGTGCGAAGAGGCGTGCCCGGTGGACGCGATCGAGCTGACCCCCGAGTACGACATCGTCGGGTTGAGCCGCCAGGAGATGGTCTTCGACAAAGAGAAGCTCCTGAGCATCTACGACCTCACGATCGAGAAGAAGCCGATGTAATCGGCCACAATCTCCACCCCCCAAAGCCCACACGATCTCACGCCCGGGATGAGAGCACAACGTGCTTGAATCCCGGGATTCGCTCGCTGCGCTCTGTCATCCCGGGCGTGGACGAACAGTTCAATCGGGCGCTGATTTGCAGGACCCCCCCTCCTACTGAGCCCCAGAACCGGATAACCGACTTTATTCTCATATATTTCTGGCAAAGTCCAGAGCCCGTGCTCCCTTTGGTGTGGATATGCGTCATTGCGCACACACAACCGCTGTCAAAGTGGAGAAAGAGAACGGGATGCTACACAAGACTTTGGGCCTTGCGCTCGTCGCCGGGCTGGCGGTCAGCGCCAACGCTGGGATATTCAGCTTCGCCTCGGATGTCGATCACAGCAGTTTCACCTTCGGCGGCCAGGGCTTCTCGCTCGGCAACGCTGGTGACTCGACCGACCTGTTTGATCTCTACATCGACGACGACAACGGCATGCTCGACCCGCTGATCTACAGTGTTCAGTTCCAGGCCGACTTTGTTATCGACCATGCCGGGAGCATCGAGATTGATGGCGGGCTCTTCGTCCACACCTACGACCTCTTTGGCGAGTTCGGGTTTTACGACGCCGACAGCGGAGATGCCATCCTCACCGCCTCGATCAACAACGGCGCCCTCACCGCACTGGGCACCGAAACCAGTTGGCTCAGCACCTCCACCATCCTCGGGGCTGATAGTGACGCCTCCGATGTCACCTACGTCTGGAACCTCGCAGACAACCCCGACTACGGACTCTTCAACGGCGCGAGCGTCGGACCGGCAGATGATGCCGCCTTCACCCTCACCTTCCTCCAGACCGAAAACGGAGCGGGCGTCGAAATCGGGAGCCGCAACAGGCTGCCGCTCACCAGCTGGTCCAGCGAGGGCTCCTACTCCGGCTCGGCAACCTTTGTCCCCGCCCCCGGGTCGATCGCCCTGCTCGCTGGTGCCGGGCTCATCCTCCGCCGCCGTCGCCGCTGAAAAGCACCCCCCAAACGCCCCATAACGCCGGACCCACCACCTGGGTCCGGTTTTTTTTTGCGCTTTGCTGGCACACCACCCATTCCCGTGGCCTGTTGTAGCAGTGACCTCCGCTGCGCCCGCAGCAGGGGAACGGTTTGGGTTCACAACCAGAGAGTGAGAGAAATCATGATCCGCACTACCGCATTGCTCGTGCTCGCAGGAGCCGCCACCGCCAACGCTGGGATTTTTAGCTTCGCCTCAGACAACAGCGACCGGAGCTGGACGTTCACCGGCGAGTTCCACGCCGGGCATTTTGCCCTCCAGGACGGGATCGGCCGAGATGATCTGATGACCCTCCTGATCGACGACGCCAACGGCGTGCTCGAACCGCTGAGCTACGCCGTCGACTTCAACCTCCACGCCGACGTCGAGTACCTCTCCAGCACCCCGCTCGGCGGCGGGAAGTTCCTGCACTCCTACGGGATCGGAGACGCCACCGCGGGCTGGTACACCAGCACGGGCCCGGTGCTCGAGATGACCTTTGGCGGCTCGATCATCACGGTCGTCGGCGACGAGTTCAGCTGGGACAGCTCGGGCTCGATCTTCGGCTCAGACTCGTGGGCGGACGTGCGGTACACCAGCTATGTCGACGAGCCGGACTACGGCATGTACCTCGGCCAGAGCGTCGGGCCGCAGGACTTCGGGTTCACACTGACCGCGATCAACACCAGCGGCGTGCTGCCCTACGACTTCGGCTCACCCGGCGCAGCCCTCGACCCGCAGACCATGTTCCCCATCGACGAAATCTTTGCTGAGGGCTCGTACTCGGGCTCGGCGCGGTTTGTGCCCACCCCCGCGACCGCGACACTGCTGCTCGGTGCCGGGCTCATGGGGATGCGTCGGCGGCGCTGATCGAAAGCGTCAGCGCCCAACCGAAGCACTCGGTTGCATGACAATGTTTCATCTTGCACCGCCGGCCTTCTGGGAGGGTCGGCGGTGTTCTTGCGCGCAAGAATACACCGTGCGTGTGGCGCCTCTCATAGAAGCGATGACTCAGGCTCTGCCCCGCCCGGTCACTCTCGGGTGTTGCCCCTGTCCCCTCGCTTGCGCGAGGGGCTCTTTGAAGAAACAACCCGTGCGGTAGAGCCCCTTGCGCAAGCGAGGGGACAACGTCAAGCACAGGAAATACAAAGGTCCTGAAGAACGAAGGAAAACACCCTCCCCCCAGCCCCCTCCCACGGGGCGCGGGAGGGGGAGCAGAAAAAATCAAAAGGGCGAGAGGGGATCAGGAGAAGGCAGAGAATCAGGACGGAGCTCTGCTCGTCGAGAGGATGCTGCCCACGTCGGTTGCAAAGGCCCGGGCCGCGTCGGCAATCGCGTGCTGCCAGTCGGATGGCTGGGCCGTTTCTGTTGCAGGATACAGCACACTCCGGCTGGCGTTGACGACCACGCCGCAGGTGCCCGCCGCCGCTCTCCCGGGGCGGAGCATGGCGCGGACATCCTCGGCCGAACCGCCCTGGGCGCCGTAGCCGGGGATGAGAAACACCTGGTCGGGCATGCGCTCGCGGAGGCGTTTGCCGTCGGCGGCTTTGGTCGCCCCGACCACCGCGCCGACATCACTCAGCCCGACATCCCCGAGACGGGCGCGGCCGAGGGTGTGAACGTGGGTTGCCATCATCTCCGCCACGGTGCGCGCCGCAAGACCATCGCCAACGTCGCCAACGAGCGGGACCGACTGCACCGCGTCGCTGTCGGGATTGCTGGTGCGGACCAGGACAAACACACCCAGCCCGGCATCGAGATAGGGCTCGACGGTCGAGGGGCCGAGGTAGGCGTTGACCGTGATCGCATCGGCACCCATACCGACCGCGGCGGCTGCGTAGTGCTGCGCCGAGACGCCGATATCGCCTCGCTTGGCGTCGAGGATGACCACCAGCCCTCGGGCGCGGGCGTGCGCACAGGTGGCTTCGAGGGCGCGAACCCCCGCCGAGCCGAAGCGCTCAAAGCAGGCCGACTGGGGTTTGACCACGCCCACGTGGTCGGCAACCGCGTCAATCACGCCGCAGCAGAACGCCGAGATCGCACGTGCGGGCTCGGTGCGCCCGGTGCGGACCGCGTCGGGCAGGCGTTCGAGCACAGGATCGAGCCCGACACACACCGGTGAGCCCGAACGATCGAGCGCAGCTGCGAGACGGTCGGCGAATCGGGCGTCTTTCGTCTCGGTCATGCAGCGTCTCCGTGAGGGCAGCACAAGCCTAGCGTTGCACGAATGCCGAGGCTGCCCAGGACGCTGCACATGGACCCCGCGACAACACCCACCCATCTCGACCTCAAGAAAGACCGCGGGCTGACCATCGAGTGGGGCGACGGCACAACCTCGTTCTACAGCATTACCTACCTCCGCCGCATGAGCCCCTCGGCCGACATGAAAATGCTCCGCGATGAGATCGAAAAAAACCCGCTGACCATCGTCAACCCGCGCGGCGAGGCGACCGGTGAGCCGGTCGTCGCGGCCGGGGCCGAGATGGTTGGCAACTACGCGATCAGGATCGAGTTCTCCGACGGCCACGGCACGGGGATCTACTCGTGGGCGTACCTGCGGCAGATCGACCCGGCACTCGGCAAAGACCGCAGCGGCGAAGCGCGGGAAGATACCGCGCACGATGCCGACGCCCCACCCCGGCCGGGTGCGCAGCCGTAGGCTTTGCCCATGAGCAGCGGCGTGGACAGCGAAACGAAGATCGGCCTGACCACGACCGTGGACAAGCTGCCGGGCATCGGGCTCAAACGCGCCCACGGGCTGGCGTCGCTGGGGCTGACCAACCTGGGCAAGCTCATCGCGCACCTGCCCATGCGGCACGAGGTGCAGGCCGGCGAAGCGAAAATCGCCGAACTCAAACCCGGACAGGTGGTCTCGGCGCGGGGGGATGTCACCGCGACTCGGCCGAGCGCGTTCGGGAGACGCCCGCGGTTCGAAGCGGTGCTCACCGACGAGACCGGTCGGCTCGACCTGGTGTGGTTCAACCAGAACTACCTGCAACAACGAATCCACGCCGGGGCGCGCTTGCGGGTGCAGGGGGAACTGCGCCAGCGGGGCAACATGATGCAGATCGCCAACCCCCGGTGGGAGTTGCTGCCCTTGGACGGCGAGGAGCCCGCATCCCGGCAGGAACGGGTCCGCCCGGTCTACCCGGCGAGCGAACGGGTCAAGAGCTGGGAGATCGAGACGTCGATCGCCGGCGTGCTTGATCTCGCGCTGCCGATGATCGAGGAACACCTGCCCGAATCATTCCGCCGCGAGCGCAACCTGCCGACGCTCGCCGAGGCGTACCGCATGTTGCACAAGCCGGCAACCCTCGAAGAGGTCGGCGCGGGGCGGCGGCGGCTGGCGTACGACGAGCTGCTGATGATGCAGCTCGGCGTGTTCCTCAAGCGGATGCACCTGCGCGAGACCCTCCGCGCTCCGAAGCTCGACCACTCGCCCGAGCTCGACGCCAGGGTCCGCTCGCGGTTTCCCTTTACGCTGACCGAAGCCCAGGACCGGGTGGTCGGCGAGCTGGTCAAGGACCTGACCTCGTCGGTGCCGACCAACCGGCTGATTCAGGGGGACGTCGGCTCGGGCAAAACGGTGGTGGCGCTCTACGCGATGCTGCTGGCGGTCGCAAGCGGGCACCAGGCCGCCCTCATGGCGCCGACCGAGATTCTCGCTGAGCAGCACTTCGCGTCGATCTCGAGAGCGCTCGAGGGTTCCCGCGTGCGGGTCGAGCTTCTCACCGGCGCGATCGTCGGGCACGAACGCGAATCGCTCGTCGGCCGGCTCGAACGCGGCGAGGTGGACCTGGTCGTCGGCACCCACGCGCTGGTGACCGAGCGCGTCGCGTTCCGCAGCCTCGCGGTCGCGGTGATCGACGAACAGCACCGCTTCGGCGTCGAGCAACGGGCGATGCTGCGGGTAAAGGGGTCCGAGGGAGCCGACGCTGCGGGCAGCGCGCTGGCGTCCACGCCTCACGTCATCGTCATGACCGCGACACCGATCCCGCGGACGCTGGGCATCACGCTCTTCGGCGATCTCGACATCTCGACGATCGACGCGCTGCCCCCCGGACGAACGCCGATCGAGACGCGGGTGATTCCGCCGGGCGGGCGGGCCGGGGCGTACGGGTTTGTCCGCGAGCGGCTCGAAGCCGGCGAGCAGGCGTATGTCGTGGTGCCGACCATCGAGGGCAGCGGCAGCCACGAAGACAGCGACGGCGGGCTCGCGGGCGTGCGGTCGCTGCTGAAGGAACTCGAAGCCGGGCCGCTGCAAGGCAGAAGACTCGCCGCGATGCACGGCAAGCTGCGGCGCGACACCCGCGAGAACGTAATGGAACGGTTCCGAGCCGGACGGATCGACTGCCTGGTCGCGACGACTGTGATCGAGGTGGGCGTGGACGTCCCGAACGCGACGGTGATGGTCGTCGAACACGCCGACCGGTTCGGGCTCGCCCAGCTGCATCAGTTGCGGGGTCGGGTAGGGCGCGGCACCGAGCGGTCGTACTGCCTGCTGATCGGCGAACCGAAGACCCCCGACGCGATCGAACGGCTCAAAGTTCTCGCCGAGACCGACGACGGGTTTGTGCTTGCGGAGAAGGACCTCGAAATCCGCGGCCCGGGCGAAGTGTTCGGCAGCCGGCAGTCCGGGGCGTCGCCGTTCAAGGTCGCCGACCTGATGCGCGATCGGGAACTGCTGGCGATGGCGCGGCGGGACGCGCGGGGGTGGATCGAGCGCAGCCCGGCGCTCTCACGCGCCGAAGAGGCGACGCTGCGCAGGCGGCTCTTTAAGCAGTACGGCGATTCGCTCGGGCTCGGGGATGTTGGCTGAACCCGCCGACACGGCTCGCCGGATTCTGGTATAGTTACCGGCGGAGGGACTGACATCATGTCGGAATCGGAACTGCACCAACGCCTGCACGCCGCCACGGGAAACCGGAGCTATCGGCACCTCTCGGAGCTGACCGAGACCAACCCCGAGACCGTGCGACGGTACATGCAGGGGCAATCGCCCGGCGTCGAGTTTCTCTCGGCGCTGTGCGCCGCGTTGTCGATCAACGGCGAATGGCTGCTGACGGGCAAAGGCCCGATGCGGCTGGCGGACGTGCGCAAGTCAGCGCTTCAGAACGCCGAGGCGTCGGAGCTCTTGTCCGCGATGGCTCGGACAATCGAGATGCTGATCGACCGCGTGGATCGTCTCGAACTGCTGCTGCAGATGCTCGAAATCCGTGTGCGGACCGCCCCAAAGGCGATCAATCTGTTGGAGACCAAGACCGATGCCAAAGACGCCAAAGGCACCAAACCCGGAGACCGAATCCGAACCATCGCCGATGCTGTGCCCAAACGATCATCTCCGGCTGATCGTTGAGCTGATGCGCGAGGGCGGGATGGAACTCACCCGGCGGTGGGTCGCGGCGCTGGTGCTGGTCGCGCCCGAGGACCGTGAGAACCTGGTCGCCGCGATCGAGGAACGGGTCGCAGCCGCCTACGACCTGCCGGGGAGCAACGGAATCTTTCAGGTCGAGACACCTATGCCCGAAGTTGCCGAAGTGCTCAAGCCCTCGACGCCCGACGCCGCAACGACGGAAACCGCAGCAATCGAGACCAAGCCGCCACGCAAAGCCGCGAAGAAAAAAACCGGCAAGAAAGCCGCGACAAAGCGGTAGGCGGCGCGTGTGGCGCAAGACGTGTCCCCTCGCGCAAGCGAGGGGACAACGCCACGAACGCGACTCGGTTCACATCGCACCGCTCTGCCTTCTACGATCCGGGCATGAGTTTCAACCGCGACGCTGTTCGGCTTCTCAAGAATATCGCCGAGATGATGGAGTTGCTCGGGGAGAACCCGTTCAAGATCAACGCCCATGCCCGCGCTGCGCGGGCGATCGAGGGGCTTTCGCAAGACCTGCGCGCGCTGGCGGCCGACCGCTCGGCGCTGACGGATATCGAAGGCATCGGGCCGAAGATTGCGGACAAACTGATCGAACTGGCCGAGACAGGGAAGATCTCCGAACACCAGAACCTCGCGGCGAAGGTGCCGCCTGGGCTGGTGCGGCTGCTCGGGATTTCCGGGCTCGGGCCGAAGACCGTGCGGCTGCTCTGGCAGGAGCGCGGCGTGACCGATCTGGCTGCCCTCAAGGCGATCATCGAGGACGGGTCGATCCTCGAGCTGCCCCGCATGGGCAAGAAAGCGGTCGAGAAAATATCGCGCGCGATCCGCTTTGCCGAGCAGGACACAGGTCGGCTGCACCTCGGCGTTGCGATGCCGGTCGCCGAGACGATCGTGCAGCACATGCGCAACGTCAAAGGTGTCATCCGTGTCACGTTCGCCGGCTCGCTGCGGCGGGGCAAGGAAACGATCGGCGATATCGACGTGCTGGTCTGCGCCAAAGACCCGGCTGCGGCCGGCGAGGCGTTCCGGTCCATGCCCGAGGTGGTCGCGGTGCTGGCTGCGGGCGAGACCAAGTCGAGCGTGCGGTACGGGCTGGATGTTGACCTTGGGCGGTGGAACTTTGAG
Organism: uncultured Phycisphaeraceae bacterium; assembly: GCA_964394895.1. GTDB lineage: Bacteria > Planctomycetota > Phycisphaerae > Phycisphaerales > UBA1924 > PNC22. The sequence continues at coordinate 16,592 of CAYMZJ010000045.1, forward strand.
AGCACATCGGGCGATGCTGAGGAACGGCCGAGCGTGCAGGTGGACCTCCGCGTGGTCTCCGAATCGTCGTGGGGCGCAGCACTCATGTACTTCACAGGGTCCAAGGAGCACAACGTTCGGCTGCGCGAACGTGCGCTCAAACACGACCTCACGCTGAACGAGTACGGGCTCTTCCCGGAAGATCGGGAAGCGGAAGGCTCACCCCAGTCGCGGGGCATCGAGCCGGTGGCGGCCGCGACGGAGGAGGCGATTTACACCGCCCTCGGGCTGCCGTTTATCCCGCCCGAGCTGCGGGAGGACCGGGGCGAGCTGGCGCTCGAAGCAACGCCGCCGCTGATCGAGGTCGGCGACGTGCGCGCAGAGCTGCACGCGCACACCACCGAATCAGACGGCAAGCTCGAACTCGCCGAACTCGCCTCGCTCGCCAAAGATCGCGGGTTTCACACGATCGCGGTGACCGACCACTCGAAGAGTGCTGCGATCGCCGGCGGGCTGACGGTCAAGCGTTTGCGCACGCAGCGCGAGGCGATCGAAGCAGCGCGAGAAGAAATCGACGGCATCACCATCCTCCACGGCTCGGAGGTGGACATCCTCGCTGACGGCTCGCTTGACTACGACGACGACATCCTCGCGTGGCTCGACGTGGTCGTCGCCAGCCCCCACGCGGCACTGAGTCAGGACCCCAAAGCCGCGACCACGAGGCTGCTGCGGGCGACCGAGAACCCGCACGTCAACGTGATCGGGCACCCGACCGGCCGACTCATCAACAAGCGGGCGGGGATCGACCCGGCGATGGACGAGGTCTTTGCCGCCGCGATTGAGCACGACGTGGCGCTCGAGATCAACGCCCACTGGCTTCGGCTCGACCTGCGCGATTCGCACGTGCGCGGCGCGGTCGAGGCGGGATGCCTCATCGCGATCAACTGCGATGTCCACCGCGCGGCGGACTTTGACAACCTGCGCTACGGCGTGTTGACAGGGCGGCGGGGGTGGCTGCTGCGGGACCGGTGCGTGAATACCTGGTCGGCGAAGAAACTGCACGGCTGGCTTGGCAAGAAGCACGGGTAGCGCAGTTTGCCATATTGTGTTTTATTCGGTTGCGTTGTTGCGGTTGTCCCCTCGCTTGCGCGAGGGGCTCTATGGGTATCGGGCGGCGGTCAGCTCCCCTACCACGGCCCCCACCACGGCCAGGTGATGCCGAGGATTGAGTTGGCCAGCGCGATGCCGAGCACGACGAGGATGGTGCGGTCGGCGAGGACGCGGCCGGTGGTGCGGATGCGGCCGGCGATGACGGCCGCGAGGATGCCGGACTGGACGACGACCATGGGGAGGTAGACGCCCAGGTGCATGGTGGTCTGGCGGGTGGGCATGAGGCCGGCGCGGTCGACCGAATCGAACGCGGCGGCGCAGAGGAGGCCTCCCATGTTGAACGGCACCGCGACGAAGGGACCCAGGACGAGTTCGGGGAACTCCTTTGCATCGATGACCCAGAGGAACTGGGCGACTCCGACCGGGAGCGAGACGACCGCGAGCAAGCCGACGGCACGAAGGAAGCACGCAAAGATGTTCCGCCTGGCGGGGAGCGCAGCCAACGCGCAGAGCAGGATGCCGAGGACGATGAAGGTGAAGCTGGTGGTGGGGGCGATGGGCATGGGCGGCAGGATCATACGGCCGGGGTGATCGCTCGCCTACCATCGCGGGCTGCGGTCACAGCACTGATCTGAACACCTTGGACGGGGCCCGGCTTTGCCGCCGGGGCGGTCTCATGTTTGGACGACTCAGCGACGGTTTCGGCAAAGCGCTCCGCAAGCTCAGCGGCAAGGGCGCGCTCAGCGAAGCGAACATCCGCGAAGCGATGGAAGACGTGCGGACGGCACTGCTCGAGGCGGATGTCCAGTTTGATCTGGTCAACGAGTTCTGCGAGCAGGTGACCCAGGACGCGCTGGGGACCGAGGTGCTCAAGAGCCTCGAGCCGGGCGAGCAGATGATCGGGATCGTCCACCGCCGGCTGGTTGAGCTGCTCGGCGGTGAGCCCGACGAGCAGGGACGCGCGACCGCCCCGCCGCCGGAGATCATGGCGCTCTCGCCCGGGCCGACGATCGTGATGATGTGCGGCTTGCAGGGCTCGGGCAAGACGACCACCTGCGGCAAGCTCGCGGCGTACCTGAAAAAGCGCGGGCGGAGCGTCATGCTCGCGGCGGCCGACCTGCAACGGCCGGCGGCGGTCGAGCAGCTCGAGATCGTGGCGCAGCGCGTCAACGACGAGGCGCCGGGCGGATCGCAGGTGCATTTCTACGGCGAGCCGGACAAGTGTGCCGAGTACGGCAAGGCGGTGGGGGTCGCGGTGCAGGTCTGCCGCAACGCGCTGGACGCGGCGCGGAAGCAGGGCGTGGATGTGCTGATCCTCGACACCGCGGGGCGGCTGCACGTCAACGACGACCTGATGGGCGAGTTGCAGCAGGTCAACCGGGCGCTCACGCCCCAGCACATCTTCCTGATCGTCGATGCGATGACCGGGCAGGACGCGGTGACCAGCGCCAAGGCGTTCCACGAACGGCTCGAAGTCGACGGGGTGATCCTCACCAAGTTTGACTCTGACACCCGAGGCGGGGCGGCGATCTCGGTGAAGAAGGTCACCGGGGCGACGATCAAGTTCATCGGTGTCGGCGAGAAGTGGGACGCGCTCGAGGAGTTTCACCCCGAGCGGATGGCGGGGCGAATCCTCGGCATGGGCGACGTGGTGAGCCTGGTCGAGAAGGCGTCCGAGGAGGTCAGCGAGGAGGAAGCGCTCGAGCTCGAAGCCAAGATGGCAAAGGGCGAGATGACGATGGAGGACTTCGTCAAGCAGCTGCGGACGCTGCGGCGGATGGGGCCTCTCAAACAGGTGCTCGGGCTCTTGCCGGGGCTGGGCTCGGCGCTCGAGGGCGCGCAGATCGACGACAAGCAGCTCGACCACGTCGAGGCGATGATCGGGTCGATGACCAAAGCCGAGCGGCAGTCGCCCGGGATCATCACGATGAGCCGGCGGAAGCGGATCGCGCGGGGCAGCGGGCGGAGCCTCGACGAGGTGGGCAAGCTGGTCAAGCAGTTCGAGACGATCAACAAGCTGACCAAGACGATGGCGGGGATGTCGGCCAAGCAGAAGGTCGCGGCGGTGAAGGAGATGGGCGGCGCCGGGGGGGTGGTGCCGGGGATGCCGATGATGCGGTCGAAGGGCTCGACGAAGAGTTCGGGGGGGCGTGGGTTTAAAAACCGCAAGAAGCGGCGGTAGATCGCCGGGCGGTTGTTTGCTCCTGCGTGTGCCTGTTCCCATGCTGCATCCGTACCCGCGTGTGCCACGGCTCTGTGAGCCGTGCCGGCTTGCACTCGTTGCGACCGCACGGCCAGGATGGCCGTGGCACACAGAACACGACATGCTGAGTCCCGGCGGTTCGTGCTGCGTCTGGATGCGCGCGTCAGGCGCGGTCGATCGGCAGGAAGTCCTGTTCTCTTCCCTCGGCCCATGCCTTGAAGCGGGGCCAGAAGACTTCCTGAATCAGAATCTTCAGGCACGCGGCGATGGGGATCGCGATGAGCAGGCCGAAGACGCCGAAGAGTGCGCCGCCTGCGAGCGAGGCGAACAGGATCATCGGCGTGGACATGTCGGTGCCCTTGCCCTGGATGAGCGGCGTCCAGACGTAGTCGTCGAGCGACTGACCGAGGAAGTAGATGAAGGTCGGTGCGCCGAGATACCACCACCACTCGCCGCGGAAGCCGTCGTTGCCGTTGAGCGCGAGCAGGAGCGCCGAGATCGGCAGCCCGACGAGCGCGAGGTAGGGGACGATCGAGAGCAGCGCAACGACGGGCCCGAGGATGAACGCGGCGGGGACGCCGATGATGAGATAGCCGACGGTGAAGACGATCGACTGGATGAACGCGATGGTGAGGCGGCCTCGGATAAAGGCGCTGATGACCGCGTCGAACTTGGTGAGCAGGTCAAAGAGCATGTCGCGGTGTTTGTCGGGCACGAGCCGGGAGCCGAACGCCTGGACCTCGACCCAACTGGTGGCGAGGAAGAAGAAGAAAAACGCGGTGATGAACGCCATGAAGAGCAGGCCGAACACGCTGCCGAAGAGGGAGAGGGTGGAGCGGACCGCGCCCGCGCCGGCGGTGGCGATCTCCTCGGCGTTGGCGGTGAGCCACGCCTGGGCCGAAGCTAGGGCGTTGGTGAGTGTCTCGCCGTCGTCTTTGGCGTACAGGTAGTCGGCGATCCACCGGTAGGCTTTCCCGGCGTCGGATGTCGCGGCGAGGTGTCTGGTGTACTCGGCGTCGAGCGTCCCGACCTCCTGCTCGAGCCGGGCAAGCTCGGCGGGGTCCATCGCGGGCTCCGGCTGGGATGCAGACTCGGGCGCGGGCTCATCGTCGGGCGTTGGCGTCGCGGCCGCGTCGCCGGGTGTGGGGTCGGTCGTGGGGTCGGTCGTCTCGGGTGCTGCGTCCTGCGTTTCGGCTGGCGCGGGAGGAAGCTGCGCCTTGGCGTCGCGGAGTTTGACGCCTTCCTGCACAGCCGCGAGCGTGGTGCTGGTGTTCTCGGCGACCCGCTTGACCAACGAGGCCGACTGGATCACGCCGAAGGTCAGCCCCAGTGCCGAGGGGACAAGCACCGCGAGGATCGTCGCGGCAAGCACCGCAGCCACCGCGCCCTGACGCTTCAGCCCGGTGCGGGCGATCAACCACCGGATCACCGGCTCAAACAAGTACGCGAACAGGATCGCCAAAAGCAACGGCACGGTGACGATGCTGATCGTCTGCCCGACCCAGAACAGGCCGAGGATGCCGAGCACGACGAGGACATCGCGGACGCCCTGGATCTGCCAGAGGTGGAGTGACTTCCAGTCGCGGCGGGGTGCAGAGGTACCGTCCGAGCCGGGCGCTCCGTCGGGGGTCGCGTCGGGGGTCACGTCAGGACGGGGCTCGGTGTCGGGGGTCTCTGCCATGCGGGCATGGTACAGCAAGTCCGCCTGCCGGGGCGTGCACACACACGGCTCGGTCGCGGCGAGAGCGTTTTCATTTCTCTCGCCCGAGTGTGCCACGGCTCTGTGAGCCGTGTTGACAAGCACCCGGTGCGTCCGCACGGCCAAAATGGCCGTGGCACACAAGAACACTCGCGACGTCTTGGTTGCGATTGCTCTCCTGGGCCGTTGCTATTCGGATGGCTCGGTCAGACGACTCACAGCCGCGTCGTGGTTCACCGGCCACCGCTGGCTGAGCGTGACCTCGTGCCCTTTGCCCCAGCCCCGGCTGCTGGCGCCCCAGTGGTTCGCGGGCCACCCGAGCGAGAACTCGCGCAGGTGCATCCCTGCCTGCTCGCCTTCCTTTGGTGCGCGCCAGTCCCGTTTGGATTCGTACGTCGCGGTTGTCCAGGCGGTGGGGTCCGCAGCATCCGTCATCATCCCTTCGAGGTCTTTCTCGAGCTGCGCCCCGGACTCGTAAGCCCGGTAGGGGCTGATCGCGACGCGCTGGCCTTCGAGTTCCAGGAAGTTGCCGTGCTCGTCGAGCCCGCCGGCGTCCTCGACATAGGGGTAGGCCTCTTCGAGCATCGCCCGCAACGGCAGCCGGGGGGGTACCTGATCGAACGGGCCGTCGTACCAGGTGTTCTGGGCGATCTCACGGCGGCTCACCCCGACCAGGATGTACCTTCCCGTGGGGGCGTGCCTGACAAAGCAGAACCTCGACCGCTCGCCGAACCATGCCTCGACCTTGGTGCTGTCGCCGCGAATCCACCGCTCGGGGCGCGGCTTGCGGTCGTCGAGCACATAATAAAACGCCCGGCCGGGTTTGTAATAAAGCAGTTGCAGGAAGTACCCCGACTCGTCGCGCACGCCGGTGACGTGCGCTTCCCCCGGCAGGAGCGGGAACCCGGGCGGCTCGAGCGCGCTGCGGTCGAGCACGAAGATCCGCGAGAGGCCGTCGAGGCTGAGCGATACCTCGCCGGTCTCGGGGTTGTAGTGCATCGAGACGCCGTCTTTGCTGTCCTTGAAGTGCCCGACCATCATCTCGCGTTGGCTGTAGGCGTCGAAGTAGCCGACGCTGAACTCGCCGTCCTCGACATCGGCGAAACGGATGTTGCCGCTCACGACGCGGGGGCCGAGCGGGAACGTGTAGTAGTAATACCGCTCGGTCGGGTACACGACCGCACGCTCCGGGGCGGCTGCCATGATAAACCTGAGCACGCTTCTCGGATCGTCAAAGCTCGGCTCACTGGCGGGGTCTCGCGGCTGCACTTTCAGGAGTGACGCATCGCCGTTCCACACAACGCCCGGCTGGAGGGCCCGCTCGTTGAGCACCACCGAAAGAGACTGATAGCGAGCTGCGCCAGCGCCGACCGGGGCGCAGCCGATCATGCCCATCGCGGCGAGGAACACAGACACACCCATCGCCGCAACGAGCCCGTGCGCTCGAATGCGCGGGAACGCGGCTTCCATCACTTTCTTTCCGAAGCCGGCCTGCTCCAGGACTCCGACACCGTCCCGACGTGCCCCGCCGGCCCGATGTGCTGCAGCTTGGTCCACGTCCGCGACACTTCACCAGAATGCCCGGGCGGGTAGCGGATGTCTCGGAATCCTCTCTTGTCTTTCCAGGTCTCCGAGACATCCTGCGTGTGGTTCGGCGGCCATCGACTCAGCGATGGCACACCGTCGGGCCAGGATGACAGGATCGTTCTTCATCTTGCGTGCTCGAAACATGCCGGACCAGAACAGACGGTTGCGTTCCAGACTCTGCCGGCGCGGGCTGGAAAGCCCGCTCCCCTGTGGTCTTCAAGAAGAACGCGGGCTGGAAAGCCCGCCCCCCTGGAGTCACCAACGCACCCCACCGGTTCAGAGGCTCCCGTCGCCGACCTACCCCATCTGGACCGGATCAAACGCCTCGGCGAAGTCGTAGACAGCCATGAAGTCTTCGAGGGTGTCGTCTTCGGTTTTGCGCATGAGCCCCACCTCGACCATCGCAAACACGATGCGGCCGAAGTCGTCGGTGGTGTAGAGGCCCCAGTGCTCCAACACGGTGCGGGCAAGGCGGCCGTAGCGTTCGATCGCGTAGTCGCGCAGCCCCAGGCAGAGTTCCTGACCGCTGACGTGCTTGGATTCGTCGGACGAGTCGCCGAGCTGGCCCTGGCCGTGGGACATGACGACGGCGTGGGCGAGCCCGTCGCGGACGAACTGGAACGCTTCGCGGGGGAAGGGGCCGGCGATCGTGCGCATCTTTTGCCAGTCGACTTTGATGGTGTCGGACACGGGTACTGCTCCGGGGTCGTTCTTGCGGCGGCTCGCATGGCACGCCCTACGGGACATTCTACGCGCTCGAGCGCGGATCACCAAGGGGACGGGGCCCGGTGACGGTGTTGTCATCGGCGAGAGGGGCGGTTTTTCTTCGCTCAACCCCCACCACAACCCCCACC
>CAYMZJ010000046.1:0-22954 GCA_964394895.1 uncultured Phycisphaeraceae bacterium
ACCCCGAGACCGGGCCGATCAGCGAGGCGGGGCAGTTGAAGATCTTTCCCGAGAAGTAGTCGGCCAGGAAGCCGCCGGCCCGTCCGCCCCATCATCACGAGAGCCCGCATGACACCAACGGCCAAACCAATCACGCTCGCCCATTCGCCCGATGCTGACGACCTGGTCATGTGGTGGCCGCTCGCGGGGATGCGCGACGCCGACGGGCTACCGCTCGACGGGAGCGACGGCCTGCCAACGCTCGACACGCAGGGGTTCACCTTCGAGCCCGTCGCGGCTGACATTCAGGCGCTCAACGAGCGGGCCTCGAGCGCCGGTGACCTCGACATCACCGCGATCAGCGCGTTCACCTATCCCTTTGTCCAGGACCGCTACCGGATCACGGCCTGCGGCGGCTCGTTCGGCGACGGGTACGGACCCAAGATCGTCGTGCGGCAGGACTCGACCGTGATGTGCGACGGGTGCCTGCGGGGGCAACGCCCGAAGTTCGCGGTGCCGGGCGATCGCACCACGGCGTTCTGCGTGCTCTCGGTGCTGATGGACGGCCCGTTCGAGTTTGAAGCGATGCCGTTCCAGGAGATCGCGGGCGCGGTCGCCGAGGGTCGTGCCGATGCGGGAGTGCTCATCCACGAGGCCCAGCTCACCCACGCCGAACTGGGGCTGCGCGAGGTCGCTGACCTTGGCGCGTGGTGGAAGCAGGAGACCGGCCTGCTGCTGCCGCTGGGGCTCAATGTCGTCCGCCGTGACCTCGACGAGCGGTTTGGCGACGGGGCCGAAGCGACGATCGCGAGCCTGCTCACCGAGTCGGTCGGGCACGCCCGCGCCAACCCGGACACGAGCCGACGGTTCCTGCTCGCCCGCGTCGGCGAACGCCCTGAGTGGAAGGACGATGCGCTCGTCGAGCGGTATCTCGGGATGTACGTCAACGACCTGACCACCGACATGGGCGAACGCGGCACGGCGGCGCTGGAGCGACTGTTCGGTGAGGCGGCGTCGCGCGGGCTGTGCCCGCCGGTCGGTGTTCTCGACGTCGTCGGATAGAGCGTCTTGCGTTCTTATGTTTCTTTGCGCCGCTGGTTGTTGCTGTCCCCTCGCTTGCGCGAGGGGCTCTATGAAACGCCATGTCATCGAGACACGAGACATAATGGTGGTCGGACAAAAGAGCCCCTCGCGCAAGCGAGGGGACAAGGTCGTACTCTCACGATTGCACTCCGACAAGGCCGAGCACGCAAAGACCAACCGCGATCCTCTCAAACCCCACTTCAGTGCTCCTCGCCCGGCAGCCGTTGCAGTGTGTAATACGCCACGTCGTGCAGCAGCGGCTTGCCCTCGCGGTCGCGCAGGCCGGCCGCCCGCAGTTCGTGGACATACCCCTCGCCGCCATCCCGGAGTCCGTCGATCGTGAGCCGCACCGTGCGCGCGTCGACGACCCTCGCCGCGGTGATCCGACAGCCTTGCGTCTCCATCTCGTCAGAGCCGTAGGTCTTGTGGTATTCGTAGGTGTAGCTGGTCATGGTGTAAGAACCCGGGTCGCCGGCGGTCTCGGGGTCAACATCGGTTGTAAATCGCAGCTCGAACCCGTCGTGCAGCACGCGCATCTCGTGGATCTCGAAGGGGACCTTGCCGGTCCAGGCGATCCGCTGGATGCCGTAACGGCGTCGGCCCATTGACCCCCATCCCCGGTCGGTCTGCCCGACGATCATCGCGTTGTTGGCGTCAAAGATGATTCGGTTGACGCCGCAGTCGCCGCCCTCGCGGAACGGGTAGCACGCGCCCTGCCATGCGCCGTCGATCTTTTCGAGAGTGACGCGGTAGACCGCCGCGTTCATCTGGTCGCCGACAAAGACCTGCCCGGCGAACGGCCCGAACCCGCCCCCGGTCGTATCGACCGTGATGTCGGCGGTGGACTGCCCCATCTTGCGGTAGGGAAACCAGATCGTCGCGGGTTGCCGCTCCGGGTCGGGGTCGAACCCCGGCAGCTGTTCGCGCCAGTGCGTGCTTGAGGGGTGCCCCTGCCAGAGCCCGGTGTCGATGAGGCTCATACGGTTGGTCCCGACGTAATCGCCCTGATTATCAACGTAAAACACTTCCCCGGTGGGCAGGATGCCGATGCCGTTGGGCGAGCGCACGCCGTCGGAGACGGGGATGAGTTCGCCCTCTGGGGTGATCTTGGCGACCCACCCTCGCCACTTGGCAATGCTCTTGCCGAGCGAGCCGCAGAACCCGACATTGAAGCTGACCCACGCGTTGCCCTCGGCGTCGAACTTGGGCCCGAAGCTGAACTCGTGGTAGTTTCCCGAGATGCCCCAGTCGTCGCAGAATGTTTCGTAGAGGTCGGCGCGGTCGTCGCCGTTGGTATCGACAAGCCGGGTCAGCTCGCCGCGCTGCACGGCGTAGAGCACCTCGCGGCCGTCCTCGGTGCGCGACGCCAGCCCGAGCGCTTCGTGCAGCCCACGGGCAAACCGCGTGTAGACCGGCGCGAATGCCGAACCGCCGTTGACGCCGGTGTAGTCGACGAGGAACACGTCGCCGCGACGGGTTGAGACCGCGATCCGGCCGTCGCGCATCGCCGCCAGCCCGCCTACCTCGAGCACGACCTCGTCGGGCACCGGGATAGTCTCGATCGTGTAATACGGCTGCTCGGCGGAGGGAAAGTCACGGTTGAGCGCCGCCTGCAGTTTCGCGTCGGTGTAAGGATCGAGCGGGCGGGAAGTAAGGAGCTGGTAGTCCCAGCCGCCCACGCCCTGGGTGACCTTGCAGAAAAGATGATTCACGCCGGCTTGCAGATCGAACGTCACCTTGTGTGCGAACGGGTCGAGCCCGCGTTTGGCATCGGCGTCGACAAGCAGCTTGCCGTTGAGCCAGAACCGCAGTCCGTCGTCGGAACCCATTGTTACGTCTATCCTGCCCGGCTTGGTCAGGGTGACGGTGCGGTAGAGATACGCGATCCCGTTGAGGTTCATCTCGTCGGAGCCGAAGACCTTGAGGTCGATCTTGCGGTCGAGCGGGATGTCGAGCTCCTTCCAGCCGATCTCGCCGCCGCCCTTGCCTGCAAATGTCGCGGCAAGGTTCGGACCTTCCCCGCCAGCGATCATGCGGGGCAACTCCCCCTCGGGCGGCAGCACACGGGCGATCTCGCCGGGCTCGTCGTTGCCGGCAAACGGGCCGAGGATGTACCACGGCCCCCACTCGGCCTGCATCTGCCGAGTCAACACAGCGATCATGTACTGCTCGGTCTTCTCGCGGGTCTCGAGCTTGCGGTATTCGACATCGCCAAAGTCGATGTCCTGGGCGAAGCCGGGCGTCGCGAGGAGGAACACCGTCGTCATCAACGACACGACGAACACTTGCTTGAATCGCTTCACGGCAGCACCTCCAGCACAAGAACGACCCGATCATTCTCGGCGCGAATGCGCCACACACCATCGATCAACTCGGCCGACCCGCCCGTCACGGTGGGCAGCTCGGACCGCTCGCCCCCTCGCAGCCACACCGCCTGCCCGGGCGACAACCCGGTCAGTTCGATCGTCCGCGCGAACAGCACCCCGGCGCGGGGGTACGGCCGCATCGTCTCGGCGATTGTGACGTCGCCGAGCGAGCTAAGAAACGTGGGGACGCCCGCGTCGTCGAAGCGGTAGCCGCCGAAGCTCGGCGTCGGTGCTTCGGCCCATGCGGTCGGACGCTTGCCGATCGCGATGGCTGCGCCGTCGGGAGCAGCCCACACCGTCGGCCCCTGCCCGCCGACGATCGACCCGCCTCGCCCGGCCCATGCACCCGAGGCATCGACGAACGAGCCGGTCCACGCGTACCGCAGCCTCGACATGTTGGCGTCGTAGGCAAAGTGAACCCCGGCCGGGAACCCGACCGCGATGCCGCGGGCGCCGACGTCTTTGAGGAACGTCCGCAGCACCACCGGCTCGTCGGCGACCACGATCTCCATACCGCCGGGCGTGATGACGCCTTCGGGCGCAGGCATAAACAGTTCGCCGAGCGAGAAATACGCCCACATCGCGTCGGCCTGTGCGTGCGGGTCTCCCTCGGCGATCGTCGTGATCGGGCTCGAACCAGTCGCAAAGTAGCTCGGCATCCGTGTGCCCGGCTTGAACCGCGGCGGCGAGAGCACGTACCGCTGCCACCAGTCGTAACGGAGACGCTCGCCGAACTGCGCGATGTCGGGCCCGGGCAGCCCGACCGGTGGCCGATTTCCAAACGTGTGGCACGCGATGCAGTTGAGCCCGCCGGTGCCGATGAGTTTGAGCCCGCCCTGCACCATCATGTCGGTGACCTCGGGCTCGCGCACATCCTCGCCCGGCCACACGCCGTCGAGCTGGGCAAGCTCGTGAACGAGTGCGTGCGCATGCCTCGAATCAAACACCGGCATCCGCGCACGCATGTACGGCCGCGCCTGTGCGCCGCCCTCGATCACCTGCCCGAGCCACGTGTTGGTCAGCTTCCAGCCCGCACCTTCGAGCCGGGGGGGGAAGCGCCCCTCGTCGCCGAGGTCGGCGTCTTCCTCAGCGGTAAAGAAGTCCCGCACCGGTTCGGGGACGCCCCCACGCCCGTGCCAATCGTGGCAGGCGACACAGTTGAGTGTCTGCATCGTGAGGTGCGCATGATCGGTCGGCGCGTCGGCATTCGCCGCCCAGCCTTGCACCGCACGAACCGCTTCACGCAGGTCCGTCCGCTCCCGATTGCTCAGCACATAGCGCGGCGTTGCGGGATCATCGGCGTTCAAACATCCCTTCGCGGGGTCAAGCTCGTTGAGCGGCGGCGGCGCGCCAACCTGCGACTCCATCCCCACCACATCGTGGCACGACGCGCACCCGTTCATGGCAAAGAGATCCTCGCCGCGCGAGATCATCGCGGAGTCCGTTGCACGCTCGGTGCCATCGCCAGCGCCCCAGACACTTACAAGATACGTCGCGAGCAGGTCGGCCTCGCTCTCGGTGAGACCCATCGAAGCGCGGTGGTGCAAACCCTCGCCCGCTCCTGCATCTGGCGGTTGTAAATAGCTGGAGAGACCCGCCGGGTTCCATTTTTCCGTGAGATCGCCGAACAGGTATCTCGGTGCCCATCCCGCGGGCTGATCGCTCGACGCCGTACCGTGGCACGCGATACACCCGGCAGATTCGTACAGCTCGCGCCCGGCCGTAACAACCTCCGGCTCGGTCGCGGCGGCTGGCCACTCGACCGGCGAAGACAGGCTCTGGACATACGCTGCGAGCGCCTGCGCCTCGTCGCCTTCACCATGCACAACGTCCGGCATCCCCGAGCCCGGCTTGAGTTGCTGCGGCGATTCGATCCACCGCGCCAGCCATTCCACATCGGCCCGCTGCCCGACATGCGAAAGTTCGGGCGCAGCCCGCGTTGCCGCGACAGCATCCTGTCCGCCGTGGCACTGCACACAGCCCAGATCGCCGAGCAGTACGCGCCCTCGCTCGACCGCGAGCCACTGCGCCGCTTCTGCTGCTACACCGGTCGAAACCCGCACAAAACGCGACGGAATCGGTTCATCCACAAACCCTTCGAGCCCGTCACGCTGCATTTGCCAGAGCGGGCGGAGGCGTGCGCGCGAATCGCCATCGCGTGCAAACGCATACACGACCCGCACCGGTCCCGCCGCCAGATCGAGCCATGCGCCGAACGCTGCGTTCTTGCCTGCCGGAAGGTCTGTCGAGTACGACTGATCGCCGGGAGGCTGCACACGCACAGAGCCCTCCCCGCCCTCGACTTCCGCGCCGAATCGGTACGTGCCGGGCCGCTCGATGGTCAGCACGCCCTCAAAGCTTGCTTCGAACGCCTGGGCTTCAATCGCCGGATGCACCGACTGCCCCGGTTCGAGCGCAAACGACGCGGTCGGTGTAAGCGTCGCGGCGTGCGCGCCGCTCTGGGCGGTGAATGTTGCTGCCCATCCTGCCGGGAGCTCGGCTGCCGCTTCGACAACCGAATCGCCATCGCCCGTGCCTGCGCCGTTGGTCGCTGGGTGCTCCGGCGCTTTGGAACACCCAGCCAGCACCACAACCGCCACGACCACAACACCGGAACAGGCTGTGCGCAACGCACGCGGCCCCGCACAGCATCTCCCGGTACTTAGAACGAAGTCCATTTTTGTGTGCTCCTGCTGCTCTCGACTGTGCGATGAATAAATCTCACGCCGCGGACGCCGTCTTGCACGCCCGGGAAGCCGAACCGCTCGGGCGCGTCTGCTCCTGCACCGGCGTGGATCGCCTCGGCGACTGCCTTATATATGTTTGCGAACGCTTCGATAAACGCCTCGGGGTGTCCGGCGGGGAGACGGGTATTCGCGGTCGCGGCCTCGCCAAGATACCCGTTCCCGCGGCGGTATACCTGATCGGGCTGGTCGAGACGATGAACGAGCAACCGGTTGGGTTCTTCCTGATGCCACACGAGACCGCCCTTCGTGCCCCAGACTCTGATGCGGAGATCGTTCTCGCCCCCGACGCAGATCTGCGAGGCAAACATGACACCCCGGGCGGGTACACCGCTGCCCACGGGCTTGAATCGCAGGAGCAGGTTGGCATCGTCATCAAGCCTGCGGCCGGGGACGAATGTCGTAAGATCGGCACAGAGGCTGTCGATCTCGAGGCCCGTAACATAACTTAGAAGTTGCTCGCAGTGGCTGCCGATGTCCCCGATGCAGCCGCCGATACCGGAGCGGGCCGGGTCTGTGCGCCAGTCGGCCTGCTTCTGGCCTGTTTCTTCGAGCTTCTCGGCAAGCCATCCCTGGTTGTATTCGACAACGACCTTGCGGACCTGGCCGATCTCGCCAGCCCGAACCATGTCGCGGGCCTGCTTGACCAGCGGATAGCCCGAATAGTTGTAGGTGACCGCGAAGACGACGTTGCGTTCGCGCACCGTCTTTGCCAGCCGCTCGGCCTGCTCGACGGTATGGACCATCGGCTTGTCGAGGACGACATTGAATCCCGCATCGGCAAATGCGTACGCCGGCTCAAAGTGGGCATGATTCGGCGTGACGATGCTCACCGCCTTGATACGCTCGGCCTCAGGTCGGGCGAGTTCGCCATCGAGCATGGCCTGCCATGTCGGATAGCAGCGGTCTTCGGCCAGACCGAGTTCACGCCCGCTGGCGATCGACTTCTCGGGTATCGACGACAAGGCACCTGCGGTAAGTTCGTACAAGCCATCGAGCCGTGCAGCCATACGGTGGACACCGCCGATGAATGCGCCCTGACCGCCGCCGATCATGCCGAGTTTCAGTTGCTGATGCATTGCTAGTCCTTGCTCAACTCTCGAACGCCGCATCAAACGCACGCCCCGAAGGTGTAAAGTCCACGCTTCGTACATACTCACAGCTCTCGGTAGCCCCGTGCTCGCGGTCCATACCGATGTCTTCCCACTCGACACTCAACGGCCCGTCGTAGCCGCAACGGTTGAGGGCGCGGATGATCTCCTCGAAGTTAACATCCCCGCGGCCGACGGAGCGGAAATCCCACCCCCGGCGGTTGTCGCCGAACGCGAGGTGCGAGCCCAGGATGCCGCTGGTGCCGTCGAGCGTGACGGCTGTATCCTTCATGTGGACATGGAAGATGTGGTCGGAGAAGCGGTCGATGAACTTTGCCGGGTCGATCCCCTGCCATATCAGGTGGCTTGGGTCAAAGTTGAACCCGAACGCCGAGTGGTGGCCGATCGCTTCGAGCGCGCGCTCGGCGGTGTGGATGTCGTAGGCGATCTCGGACGGATGGACTTCGAGCGCGAACTTCACGCCGACATCTTGGAACACATCAAGGATCGGCCCCCAGCGTTCCGCGAAATCGTCAAAGCCCGCCTTCACATCTGCTTCCCCGGTCGGCGGGAAGAAGTAGAGCTTGTGCCAGATCGCCGAGCCGGTGAAGCCGTTGACCACAGGGACCCCGAGATTTGCCGCTGCCCGCGCGGTGGCTTTCATCTCCTCCGCGGCGCGCATCTGTACGCCCCCGGGCTCGCCATCGCCCCAGACATGGACGGGCACGATCGACTTGTGCCTCTCGTCGATGGGGTCGCAGACTGCCTGCCCGACAAGGTGGTTGGAGATCGCAAAGCACTTGAGCCCGTGCCCGGCGAGCAGCGCGTGCCGCTCCTCGCAATACGCCTTGTCAGCTGCGCCCTTGACCGGGTCGAAGTGGTCACCCCAGCACGCCAGCTCCAGTCCGTCGTAGCCGAAGGCGGATGCTTTCTCGGCAAGGACCTCCAAGGACAGGTCGGCCCACTGGCCGGTAAAGAGTGTGACTGGTCGTGCCATCGAGTGTTCCTCAGCGATCGTGTGCAGCGTCGTGCGGTCTTGCGACGACCAGAGTAGCAACAGGTCAAACATCGTGCACGCTCGGCTGCCCTTGCACGCATTATGTGCGTATTTCTCTTGCGCACCCGGCGTTGAGCCACTACGCTGTAGCCACCCGCTGGAGAAGTGCCCATGAAACTGCCTACCCGTTTGTCGCTGCTCGCCCTTGCGCTGTGCGTGCTGCCGCTCGGCCTCCCGAGCCGGTCGTCAGGCCAAGACCTCCAGACCACCGCCGAGCGAACCGCGTTTTCCCAGACCGCGACGCACGAGCAAGTCATGGTGTTCTGCGAGACGTTGGCTGAGGGATCGCCGCTGGTCACGCTCGGCACACTCGGCGAAACCAACGAAGGCCGCACACTCCCGATGCTCATCGTCGCCGATCCGCCCGTCGCGTCGGCCGAGGAAGCACGGGCGTCGGGCAAGCTCATCGCCCTGCTCATCGGCAACATCCACGCCGGCGAGGTGTGCGGCAAAGAGGCCTTGCTCATGCTCGCCCGCGAGCTGGGTGCCGAGGGCGACCACCCGCTCCTCGATGACTTTGTCATCTGCATCGTCCCGATCTACAACGCCGACGGCAACGAGCGCATGGCCGAGGGCAACCGCCCCGGACAGGTCGGCCCCGAGCGAATGGGCGTCCGCCCCAACGCGCAAGGGCTCGACCTCAACCGTGACTTCATCAAAGCCGAAGCGCCCGAGACGCGGGCGCTGCTCCGCGCATTCCGAAACTGGGACCCGCACGTTTTCATCGACACCCACACCACCAACGGCTCGCACCACCGCTACGTCCTTACCTACTCCGGCCCGAAACACCCCGGCGGCGATGTCGAGCTGCTCGAATACGTCCGCGACACCATGCTGCCGCGCGTGGGTGATTCGCTCAGGGATGAGCACGGGCACGAAACGTTTACCTACGGCAACTTTGCCGATGACCACACCCGCTGGACCACCTTCCCCGCTGCGCCCAGGTACAGCACCAACTACGCCGGCATGCGCAACCGTATCGGGATTCTCAGCGAGGCGTACAGCTACGCGACATTCGAGGAACGGGTCATCGCGACCCGCGACTTCTGCCGGGCGGTGCTTGAGGACGTCGCCATCCACCGCGACGAGATCACCGCGTTGCTCGACGCAGCCGACGAACGCACTTCGACCGGCTCGTCCCGGACCGATCCGACCCCGATCCGCACCACGCCAATCGCCCTTTACGAGCTCGCAACCGCGATGGGGTTTGTCGAGGTCGAAGAGGACGGCCGCATGATCTCGACCGATGCACCGAAGGACTATGAGGTCGAAGTCCTTGACAACTTCATCGCCCGCGACGAGGTGCAACGGCCGTGGGGCTACATCATCCCCAGCGAGCGCGAGGACATCGCCACCCTGCTCCAGACCCACGGCATCGAGGTCGAGATCATTCGGGAGGACGTCGAGCTGGACGCGGAAGTCTCGACCATCGAGAACGCCGAGCAAGCCCCCCGCGCGTTCCAGGGACACCGCATGGTGACGGTCGAGACGAGCGTGAACGCCGAGCCTCGGACGATCGAAGCCGGGGCGTACCTCGCCCGCGTGGATCAGGCGCTGGGCAACCTCGTCGTTGCGATGCTCGAGCCTCGGGCCGAGGACAGCCTTGTCACTTGGAACTTCTTTGACGAGCAACTGGAGGAAGGGACCGAGCACGCGGTGCTGCGCGTGCCCGAGCGCACGCCGCTGCTGACCGCACCCCTGCCCGCGCTCGAGGAGGACCGCGAGACGGGCAAGCGGATCACCTACGACGTGCTCAATGGGCGCGACCGCCCCCGACTGGGCGGGTCGCCAATGCGGAGCGTCGAATGGCGCGATGACGAGCACTACATCGTCTCCCGCGGCGGCGAGCGATGGCTCGTCGAGGCTGCGACCGGGCGATACCTCGAGCAGGTCGAGGGCGAAGACCGCTCGGCGATCAATGCCGCGATCAAGACGCTGCCCGGGATTGACGCCAAGGCCGCCGGCCGCGCGCGCATCAGCAGCCGGCAGGGCGGAATCGGCCTGTTCTCGCACGCCGAAGACATCTACGCCGTCGCGCTCGACGGCACCTGGGCGCGCCGCCTCACCGCGACGCCCGGGGCTGAAGAACTCGCCACCCTGAGCCCCGACGGCCAGTACGCCGCGTTTGTGCGCGAGCATGACCTCTACACCGTCGAGACCGCGACCGGGATCGAGATACGCCTCACAACCAACGGCTCAGAAAACATCCGCAACGGCAAGCACGCGTGGATCTACTACGAAGAGATCTACGGCCGCAACTGGCGGGCGTACTGGTGGTCGCCCGACAGCTCCTCGATCGCGTTCTACGAGACCGACTCGACCAAGGTTGACCGGTTCACGATTGTCGACGACGCCGTCGAGCCGCAGGAGGTCCGCGTGACCGAGTATCCCAAACCCGGCAGCCCAAACCCGGACGTGCGGCTGGGGATCGCGAACGCCTCGGGCGGCGAGCCGCGGTTTGTCGATCTCTCGGGCTATACCGATGGCTCGTTTATCGTCACGAGCGTGCGTTGGTGGCCGGACTCTTCCAAGCTGTGTTACTCGGTGCAGGACCGATCGCAGACGTGGCTTGATCTTTGCACCACACCCCGCTCTGGCGGCGAGCCGCAGCGTCTGCTGCGCGACAGCACCGAAGCGTGGATCGACGCGCCCGCGTACTTCCAGCACCTCGACGACGGCACGTTCCTGCTCTCCAGCGAACGCTCCGGCTGGCAGCACCTCTACCGCTACAGCGGCGAGGGCGAGCTGCTCAACCAAGTCACCGAAGGGGACTGGGAGTTTCGCGGCGTGGTGCGACTCGACCAGGAACGCGGCGAGATCTTCTTCAACTGCACCGCCGACTCACCCATCGGGTCAAGCGTGTACGCGGTGAGTCTCGACGGCTCAAACCTCCGCCGCATCACCAGCGAGCGCGGAACCCACCGCGTCAGCATCAGCACAGACGGCTCATACGTCGCCGACTTCTGGTCCAACGCCGACCAGCCCGACCGAGCCGTCCTCCGCGACCGCGACGGCAAGACCCTGCGCACGCTCGACACCAACCCGGTCTTCGAGCTTGACGAATGGGAACTCGGCCGCATGGAACTGCTGCGGGTGCCCGCCTCCCGGTCAACAAAGGACGACCCGGTCGCGCTCGAGGTGCAGCTCATCTACCCGCCGAACTTTGACCCCGGCAAGGTCTATCCCGTCTGGTTCATGACCTATGCCGGCCCGCACGCCCCGACGGTCCGCGACACATGGTCGGGCGGACGCACGCAGGACCAGATGCTCGCCACGTCGGGCTTCATCGTCTGTCGGAGCGAGCCATACTCGGCCAGCGGCAAGGGCGCCCGTAGCGCGTGGGTTGCCTACCGCAAGCTCGGGACCGAAGAAATGAAAGATATCGACGATCTTATGAACTGGATCAAAGCCAAACCTTATGTTGACGCCTCGCGCATCGGGATGTCCGGGTTCAGCTACGGCGGGTTTATGACCGCGTTCGCGATGACCCATTCCGAACACTTTGCCGCGGGGATCGCTGGCGGCACGGTCACGTCGTGGTACGATTATGACACGATCTACACCGAAAGGTACATGGGCACGCCGCAGGACAACCCCGACGGGTACGCCGGGACCTCGGTCGTCGCGGCGGCCAAAGACCTGCACGGCAACCTGCTGCTCGTCCACGGCATGCTGGACGACAACGTCCACATGCAGAACTCGGTCAAGTTCATCCGTGCGCTGCAGGACGCCGACAAGGACTTCGAGGCGATGTTCTACCCTCGCTTCGCCCACGGCATCTGGAGCAAACACTACCGGCGATCGATGTACGAGTTTCAGATGCAGCTGATCGAGCAGGTCGCAGACCCCCAAGCCCCGAGCGAGGCCGACGAAGCGACCGAGCCCGCCCGTCGCGACCGGGCCCGCGGCCGCCGCCGCAATAGTCAGGGTGAACAAGCCCCGGCTGCCGCGCCTTCCTCTCGGCCATAGTTCCAGTGCATCAGAGCTCGATCAGCGCGAGCATCACGTCGTTGATGTTGGTTCCGGTCGGCCCGGTGCGGATGAGCGCACCCGCCGCATCGAGCGCGGAATGGCTGTCGTGGCGGTGCATCGCGTCGATCGGGTCCATCCCGGCAGCCCTGATGCGCGCGCAGGTTTGTTCGTCCACAACTGCCCCCGCCGCGTCGGTGGGGCCGTCACGGCCGTCGGTTGCGAGGCTCATGATGGTGATGCCCGGGGCGTGGGCGGTTTCCGCGTGAGGCAACCCACTTGCTGCAAGCTCGATCGCCGCCGCCAGCGCGAGTTCTTGATTCCGGCCGCCGGTGCCCGCGGAGTCACCGACGGTCACCGTGGTCTCGCCACCCCAGACGATCGCGGCATTTGTCCTTGCACCCTCCGCCGCACACTCAAGAGCTCTCGCGGCGAGTTTTTTGCCGATCTCGGCTGCCTCTCTTTCAACACTATCTTGCCGATCGACAACCCGATAGCCCGCCCGGCGGCACGCCCTTACCGCCGCATCCACCGCGAGCCGGTTGTTCCCGACGACACGGCTCTCGACGCGCTCCCAGAGTTCGTCGCCCGGCTTGACCGTCTCCGGCTGTTCTCCCGCACAGCCCTTCTGCAACATCCCGGTGACCGCTGAAGAAATATCGAGCAGGTCGCGCCGTTCCAGCACCGCCAACGCCTCGGCAAAGGTCGTCGGATCCGGCGCGGTCGGCCCCGAGCCAATCACGTCCAACCGGTCTCCAAGGACGTCCGACAGCACCAGCGTCAACACCCGCCCCGCGCCGGACGCCGCGGCCAGCCCGCCACCTTTGAGTACCTCGCAGTGCTTTCGTACCGCGTTGAGTTCCTCGATCGGTGCCCCGGCGCGCAACAGCGCATCGGTCACGGCTGCAATGTCTGCCAAGCCCACCCCTTCGCGCGGCAGGCACAACATCGCCGACGCACCGCCGGAGAGCAGGACGAGGAGCGTCTCATCCGCCGACATCGCCGTCACAAACTCTCGCGCTCGCGCCGCCGCCAGGACGTTCCTCGCACTGGGCACCGGGTGGTCCGCTCTCCAGACTTCGGCTCGGCATAGAGCCCCTCGCGCAAGCGAGGGGGCACGCCCACCCGCCGCATCCTGAACACCTCCTCGTTCGACCTCCCCCGGCCCGACAACCAACACCCCCCGCACCCGATCACCCAACACCCCCACCGCGGCCTCCGTCATCGCGGCCGACGCCTTCCCCACCGCCAGGACCCGGCACGCCGGTGTCCCGATCGACCGCTCCGCCAGCGCCCGCCGCACCAGCGGCCCGGGATCCGCCGCACGCAGGACTTCTGTTATGATCCCATTGATCGTTGTGTTTCCATCGGCTCGCACCATGCAATGAGTCTACCAATCCGACGCAGCCAACGGGCCGAGCGTGCCACCGAAGCAGAGGACACATCAATGAACGAAGTACCGCCGACCACTCCCCAACCACAGAGCTTCGTTGCCCCGCATCGAGGCGTGCTCATTCTCGTACTCGGGATTCTCAGCCTGACCGTCTGCGCTCCGCTCGGTCTTGCAGCATGAGTCATGGGCAGCTGCGACCTCAAGAAAATGAAGGCGGGGGTCATGGACGCCGAAGGAAAGGGCCTCACAACAGGGGATGATCTCGCGAGGGCGCGAAAGGCAGCACTGATCCGGAGGCCGAGTTTGCCAATCATGCCATGAATATAGGGCATTTCTTGCAATCGTGTTTCGCCATGATTGAAGGGCATCTGCGTCAGTCTCGTTCCGACGCGGTGGCACCTGTCCCTTCGCTTGCGCGAGGGGCTCTACATCGGAAGGCGACGCGAAAGCTCGATGGGAGGCACCATGCGTAGTAGCTCTTACACATAGAGCCCCTCGCGCAAGCGAGGGAACAACCCACCACACTTACCATGACAAAGAAGCTCACTGACGCACGATGCTTCAGAAAAGACGTCGCCGGCTCACCCGTCCACAACCTTGTTCTTCAGCGTCCCGATCTTCTCGATCTCGACCTCGACCGAATCGCCCGCTTTGAGCCAGACCGGCGGCGTCCGCGCCATCCCCACGCCGCTGGGCGTCCCGGTCATGATGAGCGTACCCGGCAGGAGCGTCGTCCCGCGGGAAAGCTCGGCGATCAACACCGCGACCGGGTGGATCATGCTCGCGGTCGACGCCTGCTGCATAACTGTGCCGTTGACCCGGCAGACCAGCCGGAGGCGCTGGACATCGTCGATCTCGGCCGCCGGAACGAGCCTCGGCCCCACCGGGCAGAACGTATCAAAGCTCTTGCCTCGACAGAACTGCCCACCCGCGCCTTTCTTTTGCCACCACCGCGCCGAGACATCGTTGACGCAGGTAGAGCCGAGCACGTGCGAGAGCGCGTTCTCCTCGGAGACATTCAACGCCGCCGACCCGATCACGACGCCGAGTTCCGCCTCGTAGTCCACCTGCTGGGGGCCGCCGGTTTCTGGGTCGCGGCACAACTCGGGAATGATGATCTCGTCTCCATCAAGACAGCACGCCGCAGGGTTTTTCGTGAACACCATGGGGCGGTCGGGCACGCTCTCGCCCTGCTCTGCCGCGTGCTCGGCATAGTTTCGGCCGATGCCCATGACATGGATGATGGGCAGGGTCGAGCCGTCGGGCATTGCAACCCCGACGCCGTGGGTGAGTCGTGTGAGTTTCATGCGCGAGCGTAGGCGTGCGCGACCGAGCCGGACACTTCACCTGCCCGCCACACTGTCCCGCAGTGGCCCGCGCCGCCACAAGCCGCCCCGGGCCTGGGCGCTCGGCATCGGCTACCGCACCACGGCGTCGGCCGGGACAGTCAGGCCCAGAGGCGCCGCGAGAGTGCCCCAGCCACCCTGTAAAAACAGGTCGTAGTGCGAGAACGAGACCGCGATGGGCAGCGGGCTGTCGATGCGCAGCGAGAACGCGGTCGGGGTATCGCGCCGGGTGATAATCCGGTGCTCGTCGATCGCGATCGTGCGAGCGCTGTTGGCTTGGAGTGCAACGGTCGCGGTCTCCGTCGAGCCGTCTGTAAAGAGGAAGGTGACCCGGATATCGGTGTCCGTGATGTTGGGGTTGAGCAGTTGCAGCCGCTCGATATAGGTGCCCGGCAGCCGCGGGTTGACCCACGCCGCCCCGATCAGGAACGACCGCCCGAACTCGGTGGTCGCGGTCATCGCGTCGCCGTCACCGTTTCGGTACTGGATGACCCTCGCGGTGATCGGCGCAGTCGAGGTGTAGAGCAGCGACGACTCGCCGCCCGGCCGCAGCCCGAGATCCGCCGGCGTGATCGACACCCGCGACCGGGCCGGGACATCGAGAATGAACGGCGCATCCAACCCCGAGCCGGTGATGCGGAGGCGGGCGTGTTCGCCCGAGGAGTTGAGCAGCGCGATGCGGGTGTCGGTATCGGCGTCGGTTGCGATACCGGCAAACGCCCCGGCAAGAGCGCCGGCGGTGGGCTGCCCGAGGTTGCCGTCGCCGCGCTGATTGGTGATGTCGTAGGTGGTCTGTGCCGCAACGATGGGCGTGTCGCTGTCGATCCACAACGCGTACACCCCGTCGCCGGGGATCATCTTGTCGGTGTCAAAGTTGATACCCCCGCGGCGCTGCCCCTCGAGCGTGCGCTCAAACCGGTGCATCACGCCGCGCTCATCGAGCAGCGTAAACCGCAGCGTGGTGGGCGCGGTGTTGGGGTTGAAGAAAACCACAAACTCGCGCATGTCTTTCGAGCGCTGCAGCTCGGCAAACTCCCACCGCGTGCTGAGCGTCTCGGTAAACGCCTCCCCGGTCGTTGCCCCAAAGTCGTAGTGCCCGAGGTTGGCCCCGATGGGTGCCGAGGAAACAATCTCGAAGGCATACGGCACAAACTGCCGGGTCAGCGACGACCCGGGAATGCGGGCGGAGGTGACCGTGATCCCCCCACGGCTGTTGGCCGCGAGCGTCCCGGAGCTGAGCAGGTCGGTTCTTTCGCCGGTCTCGTAGTGGGCGAAGATCGAATACTCCACGTCGAAATCGTTGGGATTGACCATCGGGACAAACTCCTCGATGGTCGGCGAGCTGTAGCCCGCGGGATAGTAATAGCGGTAGAGCGCCGGGCTGGCATCGACATCGAGTGTGTAGTCTCCGATGGTGCCCGTGGGGGAGTCCACGATCACGGTGAGTGTCTCGCCCGCGGTCGCCGAGAGCTCGAGCGTCGCGAGCGTGCCGGGGAGTGCGCCGGTGCTGACCGCCCGTGTCGCGCCCGAGCTGTCGATCACCGTGATTCCAGCTGCAAACGGCGTGTCCGGTGCGCCCGCACCGGCATCGCCCGAGAACGGCAACAGCTGTATCCGCATCGGTCCGTCACCCGGCACGCGGAGTGTAAATGCGTCCGAGTCGGTCGGGTGCTGCAACCCCGCGTTGAGAGAAACGTCGGCGTCGAGAGGGTTGGGGAACAACGGGAACGGTGAATCGCTCCGGTCGGCGTAGTCGTCGGGCTCGAAGGTTTCGTCGGAGCCGCCCGAGTCGCCTGACCCGTCATCCGATCCGTCATCCGATCCGCCGCTGCCGCCCGAGCCGTCACCGGTGTCGGAGCCGTCGGAACCACCGTCCTGGTCGTCGTCTTCCCCTCCACCACCGCCGTCGATCCCCTGCTTGATATCCATCGTGAGAAAGACCGAGTACCTCCCGGTGGTGGTCTTGCCGTCCGAGCCGTTGGGTGCCGTGCTGCGGGCCACGATGAAGTACTCCTGCCCGCCCACCAGAGAGAATCGTGGGATCAGGAACGAGACTCCACCGGTTCTGCTTCCGAGACCAAGCACCTGCCCGCTGGCACTGTGTAACTCCATCATCGTTGCCAGCTCTTCAAAGTCGCGTTGATAGACGACTATCACGCTGAGCTCTGAGTCCCCCGGGGCGGTGAAGCGGAACAGGTCGGTATCGTCGACGACCTCGATCACCCCGACCGCCGAATCGAGCTCTGTCGAATACGTGACGCCGTTGCGGCTGGACAGCTCGATCTGCGTCGCGCTCTCGTAGTCGGGCAGGTCGGCGTGGTCGTCGCTGAGCAGCACCCGGGCTTCGAGCATGTCGAAGAACTCGGGTTGGCAATCGACAGCCGATCGGGTCATGAACGGGTTCGAGAGTCGGGCGATTGTGCTGAATGTCACGCGATGTTTCCCCTTGCGCAGACTGTGAGAACCCTGCGTTACCGCCGGTTCGGCCGCAGGTTGCACCCGGAGCGAGAATCGCAAAAAATAATTCCGCCTCAGCCCAGCCGCGTTCTGGTCGCCTCCAGCGCCTGCCTGACCCTGCCCGGCCCGGTCCCTCCCACCACCTCCCGCTTGGCGAGCGTGGCGTCGAGAGTCAGCCGGGCGAAGACCTCTTCACCGGCTTTGAGCGCATGCGTGCGGATCTCCTCGAGCGTCAGGTCTTCGAGCGTTACGCCGCGCTCCAGCGCCACCCGCACCAGCGCTCCGACCTGCTCGTGCGCATCACGGAACGGCACGCCCTGCTCGACGAGATAGTCCGCCAGCTCCGTCGCGTTGGCAAAGCCGGCCAGCGCCGCACGTCGGCAGGCGGCCCGGTCGAACGTGCAGCCGTCGATCACCCGCGCCGCGATCCGCAGACACAGCCCGAGCTGGTCGAGCCCGTCAAAGAGCGGTTCCTTGTCCTCCTGCAAGTCCTTGTTGTACGCGAAGGGCAGCCCCTTGAGCGTGACCAACAGCCCGGTGTGGGCCGCGATGATCCGCCCGGCCTTGCCGCGCAGCAACTCGCAGGCGTCGGGATTCTTTTTCTGAGGCATGATGGACGACCCGCTCGTCACCGCGTCGTCCATCTCGACCATCCCGAACTCGCGTGTCGAATAGACGATCAGCTCTTCGCCGAGCCGCGAGAGGTGCGTCGCGCACAACGCCGCGGCCGCGAGCGTCTCGACCGCAAAATCACGGTCGGCCACGCCGTCCATGCTGTTGGCGGTGGGCGCGTCAAACCCGAGGTCGCGGGCGATCGCGTCGCGGTCGATCGGGTAGGCTGTGCCCGCGAGTGCTGCCGACCCGAGCGGACAGCGGTTGAGCCGCGCCCGCGCGTCGGTCAGCCGTTCGGCATCGCGTGCAAACGCCTCGACGTGCGCCAGCGCCCAGTGCGCCAGCAAGACAGGCTGGGCGGGCTGGAGGTGGGTGTAGCCGGGGAAGGGGGTGGGGTTGTCCGCGTCGCCGTCGGGCGCCAGCTCCCGTTCGGCAAGCCGCGCGAGGGCGCGTTGCAACTCGACGAGTTCGCCGATGCGCTCGTCAATCGCTGCCCGGGCCCACAGCCGCAGATCGGTCGCGACCTGGTCGTTGCGGCTGCGCCCGGTGTGCAGCTTCTTGCCGAGCGGCCCCAACGCCGCGATCAGCTTCTGCTCGACCCAGGTGTGGACGTCCTCAGCCCCCGACTCAATCGGCGGCCCGGGCAACGCGGCCGCCTCGGCGTCGAGCGCGACCAGCGCGGCGTCAAGCTCGGCCACCTCGGCAGCAGTCAGCACCCCCGCCCCGCCCAGTGCCGCCGCCCACGCCCGAGAGCCGGCGATGTCCTGCCGTACCAGCCGCCAGTCAAAGGGCAGCGAATCGTTGATCGCGCGGAACACCGCGTCGGGTCCGCTCGCAAAGCGGCCGCCCCAGAGGGCGTGCGGTGTCGCGGGGGCGGGACCGGATGGTGCTGGTGTTGGAGTCGTCATGGTCGATCGTAGAACATCTCGCAGAATCCTGTATGTGTGCCACGGCCATCCTGGCCGTGCGGACGCCGTGGCTCACAGACGGATGCCATGCACGGCCAAAATGGCCGTGGCACACACCAGAACACACCTCACACCTTCACCCTCGGCACCACCCGCTCGGCATCGCTCGAAAGCTCAAAGAACGACTCGGGCTTGAACCCGAACGCCGACCCGATGAGGTTGGTCGGGAACATCCCCGCGAGCTGGTTCATCTCGCGGACGTTGGCGTTGAAGAACCGCCGCGTCGCCGCGATGCGGTCCTCGGTGTTGCTCAGCTCTTCCTGCAACGCCAGAAAGTTCTTGTCGGCCTTTAGCTCCGGATACCCCTCGGCCAGCGCGAACAGTTTGCCCACCGAGCGCATCAGCTCGGTCTCGTCGGCCGCCTGCTCGCTCGCCGAGGTGTGCGCCGCGGCCGAGCGATTGCGCAGCTCGATCACCTGCTCGAGCGTCTCGCGCTCGTGGGCGGCATATCCCTTGACAGTCTCGACGAGGTTGGGGATCAGGTCGTGCCGTCGCTTGAGTTCCACGTCGATCCCCGACCAGCTCTCGCGGATGTGCTGGCGAAGCCCAACGAACCGGTTGTACGTCGCGACCGCCCAGACCAGCGGCACCAGGAGCACCACCCCCACCACAACCAACACCACGACGGTCCCGTTCATACGTTGCCTCTCTCCGATCGTTCAGGCCGGCGTCTCGGCCAGGTCCTTCATCAAGTGCTCGGGCCAGTGCTCGAAAAACCTGCCCAGCCACGCCAGGTTGGACTCGAACTCTTCGGGTTTCCACCGCCGCCCGCCCTGACTGAGCAGGCACCACCCCTTGTCGTATTCAACCAGTTGCGGCGACGACCGCAGCATGAACTCCATCATCCGCGGCGTGATGACGTCGTACGCCAGCCGCTTGTCGTCGCACTTGACGTGAAACTTGCGGCTGAACTCGGCCGACTCAAAGTCGATGTCGTCAAAGCCGATCGCGCCGGCGATCTTGTCGAAGATGTGCTCGGGCCGGATCCGCAGCTCGCCCCGCCAGACCAGCGGCGGCCGCAGCAGCAGATAACTGGTCCGGTACGTCGTGGTGCTTTTGCCTTTGCTGTTTCGCCGCGTCACCTTGTAGGTGTAGTCGCCCATCTGCCCCAGATACACCCGCCCGTTGATGGTGATTTCGCCGCCGAGCGTGTTGTACACCGCGCGGCTGTGCCCCTGCCGGAACAGCTCGAACTGCGCGAAGCGTTCGTCGTGGCTCCGATCGTTGCTCGGGTCAAAGCGCCACCCGAGCTTCCGGGCGAGTGCTGCCAGCGCGTCGAGGTGTTTCTGGCGTTGCCTGCTGCCGAACACCGCCGCCACCACGATGCCGACCAGCGCTGCCACAATCACGAGGATCAGGAAACCATTGTCCACGAAGATCTGGAGACCGTTGCCCATAGCGTCCAAGCCTACCATCCCGCCCCGCGCCGCACCGGGCTCGATTCGCTTTCCCACCCCCGGCTCGTCTTTGTCATGGCTTCCAAGAAGAAGAAATCCAACCCCGCGCCGACCATCGACAACCGCCGTGCGCGGTTCGACTACGAGATTCTCGACACCCTCGAGTGCGGCATCATGCTGCTGGGGTCGGAGGTCAAGAGCGTCCGCGACGGCAAGGTCTCGCTCGGCGAGGGGTACGTCCGCGTCCAGGCCGAGCCGCCCTGTTTCTTCCTGCATTCGGTGAATATCGCCGAGTACGGCCCCGCCGGCCCGAGCGCCCACGAGCCTACCCGCACCCGCCGCCTGCTCGCCCACAAGCGCGAGGTGCTCAAGTTCCTGCGGCTGGTCGATCAGAAGGGCGTGACGCTGGTGCCGCTCAAGCTCTACTTCAAGGACGGGCGGGCCAAGGTCTTGATTGGTGTGGGCCGCGGCCGCCGCGAGCACGACAAGCGGCAGGCGATCGCCGACCGCGAGTCAAAGCGCGAGCTTAACCGGGTGATGTCCAAGCGGATGCGGTGAGGGCTGTCAGGCCCACGCCGGGCGCGGCCGATTCATTCCCTGTCAGATGCCCGCCGCCTGCACACCGTTGGCCATCCGCACCTTCAGCTGCGCCCGCTCGCGGTCACGCCGGACGGTCGTCTGCTGCGCGGCTTTGTCGGGGGCGTCGTCTGGGACACTCCGGGCTTCGGCTTCGGCGAGTTCGGCCTGGGCGTCGGTGAGAGATATCTGCTCGGCGGGGATCGCCCGCTCGGCGAGGATGGTCAGGCTGTTCTCTGCCATCTTGACAAACCCGCCATCGACGAGGAACGAGCGGCCGCCGCCCCTTGCCCCGTCTTCTGCGGCGTGGGTGATCTTGAGCTCGCCGAGCCCGAGCCGCGCCAGCAAGGGTGCGCGTCCGGGCAGGACCCCAAAGAGCCCATCCCAGCCGGGCACGTTGGCGTAGGTCAGCTCCCCGTCGAGGAGCTTCTCGGTCGGGGTCACGATGGTGCAGTGGAAGCTGTTCGAGGCCAAGGCGTCTCTCCGTCTTTCGGGTCGTGATGCCCGCTGCCGGGGCGGTCGCGGCACGGGGTCACGATGATAGCCCGCCCCCCCACCTGTGGCACCGGCTTCCAGCCGGTGTGCTCCCCCACCCCTACCAACAAAGCCCGCCTCCCGGCCGATCCGTCGGCTCTCCAACACCACCGGCGAGCAAGCCACTCGCTCCTCCGGGCGGATAGCCTGCTCCTGCCCATGCCCCGCCGCACCGCTGCCATTCTCGTCCTGCTTCTGCTCGCGCTGGTGGCGGTTGCCTTCGCCCACCTCCTGACCGGCGACGCCCGCGGCGGGCTCCACTGGCCCGAGTCGCCCGAGGTGTTCGAGCTGCGGCTGCGTCGGTTGTTGATTGCCGGGGTGGTCGGGGGTTCTTTGGCGCTTGCCGGGGTGTTGCTGCAGGCGATGCTTCGCAACCCGCTGGCGTCGCCTGATCTGCTCGGGGTGACATCGGGCGCGGGGCTGGGTGTGGCGGTGATGGCGTTCCTTGCTTCCGGTACCTCGGCGAGTTGGGTTGGTGTCTTCGCCGCTTCCCCGCTCGCCCAGACGCTCGGGGCCGCGCTCGGGGCCGCGCTGACGCTCAAGCTGGTGCTCGCCTGGACGGCCCGCCGCGGCGGGATTGATGTGGTCTCGCTCGTGCTGGTGGGCGTGGTGATCGGGATGACCTGCGCCGGGCTGACCTTGCTCTTGCACCACCTTCTGCCCGATCGCGGGGTGAGCGCCCGGGCGTGGTTCTTCGGTTCGGTCAATGAGAGCACGCCCGACGGGCTGCTGGTGCTGGCGGCGGCGGCGCTCCTGGTGTGTCTGTTCGGGGCATGGCGGCTTGGCGGCGCGATCGACGCGGCGTGTCTCGGCGAGGACGAGGCCCGCTCGGTAGGCGTCCGGCTGGGGCGGCTTCGGCTCTTGCTCTTTGCGGCGTCGGGGCTGCTTGCGACGTTTGCCGTCGTGCTCGCCGGGCCGATCGGGTTTGTCGGGTTGATTGTCCCCCACGCGGTGCGGCTGGTGCTCGGGCCTCGGCACCGCCCGCTGCTGGTCGGGGCGACGATCGCCGGCGCGACGGTGCTGATCCTCGCCGACGGGTCGGTCTCGGCGTTGCCTCTTTCGCGTGGGGGCCGGCTCCCGGTGGGTGTGGTGATGGCGATCGTGGGCGGCCCCTGCTTTTTGATTCTGCTGCGGTCCACCCTGCGCCGCGGCGGGCTGGTGTAGGCCACAGAGCCCTCAGCGTGAACAGCCGTTCCACCCGTGGTGGTAACCGTTTCGTCCGTGGCGACGCCGGGCCGGGCGGGGCAGAGGCGGAAAGGCGGCCTCACGCAGAGGCGCGGAGCCCGCAGAGGGGGAGGCAAGGAGAAGAAAGGCCGAACGCAGAGATCGCAGAGGGGGACGCAGAGTGCGCAGCGCGTGAGGCGGGGCAAGGAGAGGCGGCG
>CAYMZJ010000047.1:0-22362 GCA_964394895.1 uncultured Phycisphaeraceae bacterium
TCCCGAGCCCGACGGTCGCCGAGAGCGCCGCCGAGAGCGCCTGGAAGTGGTTGATTGCGCCGGGGTCGTTCTTGTCGTCGTACTTGCCCCGGACGACCGAGACGCCGTGGGTGAGTGCCCGGTACTGCCCAAAGCCCGACCAGACGGTAAAGAGCAACCCGGTCAGCAACAGCGCATAGATCGTGTAGTTCGAGAACAGAAAGCCGTTGAGCGTTTCGATGAAGTGGTTGATGGATCCCATATGCGCATACTCCGGACGTTGAACGGACCATCCCCGCACCGCGACACTCGCCGCCGGGGCCTTCGATCTGGCGATTCGAGCCCACACCATGACAGCTTGGCCACGATTTCGCAACCCCGGCCGCCGCGGCGTGTCCCGGGGCAGAAGATAGCATGATCTCCATGCTCTGGGATCAGGACACCATCGCCGAGGCCCTCGCCGCCGGCCTGCGACACGCCGAGGCCGACCTGGCCGCCGAGCAGGCGGTCCACGGCCTCGATGCCCTCGACGAACTGGGCCTCCACCCGATCCTCGCCGCCGGGCTCACTGGTGCCGATCTGGCGGTCTTCGGCGAGGTGCCATACCCGGGACAACCCGAGGTCCTGCCCAAGGAGAGCCAGCGGCTGCGGTGCGACCTGGTGGCTGCGCCGGCGGGCAGCACGGGTATTGCCGATAAAGTCCATCAGGGCAAGGACATACGCCGCGCGACCGGCACCCTCTTCGCCGACGTCGCCGAGCAGCTCTCCGCCCCCCCCACACCCCCTCCAAGCCACGCCGCCCCGGAGGACGCCCTCTGGCTCGAGGTCAAAGCGATCGGCCAGTACAGCTTCGTCGACGGCTTCGCCGGCCCGAACCGGAGTTACACCTCCCAGTTCAACGCCTGCCGCAACGACATCCGAAAGCTCAGCAAAGCCCGCTCGATCGAGCAGGCAGCCCTGGTGCTCGTGACCTTCCACGAACAGCCCGAGATCGCCGACCACGACCTCGCCGCATTTGTCCACAACTGCCTGGATCGCCACCTGCCCGTCGGCGGGCTGGTCACCGCCTCACTGCCCATCAGCGACCGCATCGGCAACTCGGTCTGCACCGTCGGGCTGGTCCGGGTCCGGCCGGACACCGAGACGTTCTGAGACGGAACTCGTATGACTCTCGTGCGTGAACTGGCTCTTTTCTTGCACCCCGAGAGGGGTGATCTTCAATAGCCGGGGGTGGAGCAACGCGACACCCCCGGTCTCGATCCTCTCGCCTTTGGACCCCGCAAGGGGTCCGCGTGTGTACGGCTGCCACGAGCACCCCGGCCGGGGTGCAAGACGTTGGCGAACACATTTCCGGGGGTGTCGCCCGCTGCGCGGATCTCCACCCCCGGCTACTGAAGAGCAGTCCTGCGGACTGAAGAGAGAGCGGCACAGCATGCCACTCAAGGAACGAGAACTTGAGGGGATGCGTATGAGACAGCAGCCCTCATGGCCCCGGATACCCGCCGGGTGCCACTGGGCAGAGCCCAGTGCCGAACCGGCGAACGCCCT
The DNA here is from genome assembly GCA_964394895.1 of uncultured Phycisphaeraceae bacterium. Lineage (GTDB taxonomy): Bacteria > Planctomycetota > Phycisphaerae > Phycisphaerales > UBA1924 > PNC22. The sequence goes on from CAYMZJ010000047.1 coordinate 1,528, forward strand.
GTTCCAGGCTTTAGGCTGGGCAGGATCGACGCGGGTCCGGATCATGGTTACCCAGAGCCGTGACCATGCCACCCGCCGTTGAATCGAGCAGGCCATTCGGATAGGATGCCGTTTGAGGTTCGGTATCTGGGCAGCCTTGGATTGCGAGTCGTTGCACCCGAGCGACGCGAGTGGATTTCACATGCGGGCTTGAGGTAGCGGCAGTTGGAGGCCGTGCGAGCCAGCCCCGGCCACTCGAAGCAGGGGGTAGAGTATGACTGGCAGAATCCCTTCCCCAACTTCTTTTTTATTCCCCGTTGGTTTTGCGATTGCATATGGCCTTTTCGGCAGAGGGTTTCTGACGCACTGGGCAATTGAAGTGGTTGTGCTTTCGGTTCTGTGGGGCATACGCGGACCGGTGTTGAAGTCATGGACCTATCGGGTCTATTCCCACAAACTCCGAAGACTCGGCCGCGCCCCACAGCCCTTAGTTTTTGCTGCGCTTGATGCAACGACAGCAGCAACTATCTTGATCACACTCGTACTTCTTGTCGGAGGCGCGAACAAGATGCTGGGGTATGGTGCGCCTGCGTGGTCTGAGGCAGATCGTGAAAATGCGGCGCATATCTTTCGGGCATTCGAGTACGCTCAGGATGCCGTAGAAGTGTCTAGCAGCGCCTCGCCATTTTCTGTGCCCGCTGAGGAAGACATGCAGCAGGAACTCGGCCTCCTGGAAAGAGCACTGCAAGAAGCTGAGCAAGTTGACGATGCGTTCTTGGAGCACCGACATGCCGAGTTTCGTAGCGCGTTTCGTGTGCTTTTTCAGAAGCCCCTTCAACTTCGCATAGAGAGTCACCGCAACGCTGACTGGAAGTCGCTCAACCGAGCCGCGTTGCTATTTAATGAGTGGGTTGACTGGTTTGAAGACCATAAGCGAGAGATGACACTGCCACGGCCATCCGATGTGCTCCGCGACCGTCCGTAGGTCTGGTCGAGTGACCCGAATACGGATGCCACGACTCGGCGGGTGGCCTGAATACCCGCCCCTTTCGGTGCCATCACTCGCGGCTTCCTCATCTCTGCACCCTCCCACTCTTCTCCCGCGCAGTGATGCCGCTCGCACAAAAACCCTCCGAAGCGACGGCCACCCGCCGCACCCCCGGACAGTCTACAGCAACGCCGGGCCTGGTGCCACCGACCTCGGCAATCGCTCCGCCCATGGCGGCTCGGAGAGATCGGCGCTACCTGTCCCAGCGCAAAGAGGGGTGCCACTGGGCGCAAGCCCAGTGCCGCCGGTCTGCACCGGATCTGGCACGCCGCACTGGGCTTTGCCCAGTGGCACCCCTCTGGTACCTGTGCCCCCACCGCCCCCCACCGGCCCCCCACCGGTTCTATCCGCCATCCGCCTCAGCACCCGCCAACCCGAGCCGCTCCAGAATCGCCCTCGCCGCGTCCTGCCCGGCGTGGAGGCCCTGAAACTTCTCCACGATCCGCCCCAGCTCGCCCCGTTGCCGCGACGCGATCTCGGGGTTGTCGATCAGTCGCATCGCCTGCTCGACCATCGGCTCGTGCCCGCCAAAGTGAGGCACCATCTCGGGCACGATCTCCCGCCCCGCGATCAGGTTGGGCAGCGTCAGAAACTCCGTCGAGAGCACCCACCGCGCCAGCAACATATAGAGCAACGGGCTCGCCTTATACACAATGATCATCGGCCGCTGGTGCCGTGCGATCTGCAACGTCACCGTCCCGCTCACCACCAGCGCCAGCCCGCTCCACCGCACCACCGCGTCGGTCTGCCCCACAACAACAGTCAGCGACTCCGGCCAACCCCCAACCCCCCCACCACCCCCACCACCCGTGGCACCGGCTTCCAGCCGGTGTTCACCCCCCCCACCGGCACCCCCACCACCGGCACTCCCCCGGATCCGCTCGGCGACCGCCTCGGTCGTCGCCGCGACCACCCCGCTCGCCCCCGGGCACCGGCGATGAATCTCGCGGTAGGCCTCCAGCAAGAGCGGCCAGTTGCGGGCGATCTCGGCCGGTCTCGAACCGGGCAAGAGCGCAATCCGAGGCTCCCCCCCACCACCGTCAGGGAACGCTTCCGCCTGCTCGTCCAGCGCGGCTGTGTCGATGTGCTCGTCAAACAGCGGGTGCCCGATGAAGGTCGCCGGGATACCCCGCTCCTTGAACCACGCCTCCTCAAAGGGCAGCAGGCAGAGCACGCCGTCGGTCAGCCGCCGCAGCTTGCGGATCCGCCAGCCGCCCCACGCCCAGATCTGCGGCGCCACCAGGTGCAGCACCTCGACGCCCTGCCTCTTGGCGATCTTGCAGATCGGGAAGTTGGCCGCGGGCGAATCGACCGGCACGTGCAGCCGCACCTCGGGATGACTTCGCAGCCAGCGGCGGACCCGGGTGTTGATCCGCTTGTGCTCGCGGACCTTGGCGAGCCCGGGCAGGCCCATCACCGCGTCGTCTCCCGTGCGTTCGATCAGCTCGGCCCCGGCGGCTTCCATCTCCGGCCCGCCCCAGGCGAAGATCGGGAGGTCGGGCACCAGCCGCTTGAGTTCGGCGATCACCGCGGCGGCGTGGTCGTCACCGCTGGGCTCAAAGGCGGTGAACAGCACCGCCGGCAGCGGGGCCGCGCCGCGATCGGACGCAGGAGCAGAGGCACGGGTTGGAGCAGAAGGCGCCGACATGGGCAGGACTCAACACGCCCACAGCCGCGATGTCAAATCCCACAACCCCCGACACGGCCAAGTCACGAGAACTTGCCGCGAGATCGGGCGGCCACCCTTCTACACTCCGCCCGTGCCACCACCCAACCCCCAACCCTCCCGCCGACCCAACACCCGCCGCCCCGCACCCACCCGCACCCCCACCCGCACCCCGTCCCGCACCCCCACCCCCACCCGCCGCGGCTCGTGCAACCCCGCCCGGGCGCTGGTCATGGACCGCCTCACCATCGAGTGCGAGCGCTACCCCGACTTCAGCCTCGACCCGCTCATCCCCCACGCCCCCCACGCCCCGCAAAACGACTCAGGGCTCTCCGAGCGCGACGCCGCCCTGGCCCACGCGATCTACGACACGGCTGTCCGCCGCGCCATCACCATCAGCCGCCTCGCCGGGGGGTTCCTCAAGCAGCCCTGGCACGGGCTCGAGCCCTCGGTGCAGGCCCCGCTCCTGGTCGGGGCCGCCCAGTTCCTCTTCTTTGACCGCGTCCCCACCCACGCCGCGATCGACGAGGCGGTCGAGTGGACCAAGCACGCCTCGGGCAAAGGCTCGTCGGGACTGGTGAATGCGGTGCTCCGCCGCCTCGCCGGGCTGGTGTCGCGGGATGCTGACGGCAACCCCATCCGCCGCCCGGCGTGGACCAACAGCCGCGACCAGCTCCCTCTCGCCGACGGCCGTGCCCTGGTCCTGACCTCTCCGGTCCTGCCCGGCGAAGAGCTTTCCTGCGCGGCCGTCGCCACCGGCATCCCCAAGTGGCAGGTCGATCGTTGGGCCGATGAGTTCGGCGCCGACGACGCGATCCATATCGCTTGGCACACCATCGCCACCGGGCCGACGATCCTGCACACCCCCACCACCCCGAGCGGCATCCCCGAGTCTTCCTCCCTCGCATCCCACGACTCCCCCGCCCATCGCGTCTTCGTCGGACCCAGAGCCGGGCTTGCCGGGCTGCTCGGCGAGCACCCCGACGTCTGGGTGCAGGACCCGACGGCGTCGTCGGCGGTCGAACTGCTCGAAGACGACACCCGTGGCACCGGCTTCCAGCCGGTGTTCACCCCCACCACCCGTGGCACCGGCTTCCAGCCGGTGTCCCCTCCCACCCGCATCGTCGATCTCTGTGCCGGCCGGGGCACCAAGACCCGCCAGTTGCTCGTGAAGTATCCCGACGCCGAGGTGATCGCCTGCGAGGTCAACCAGTCCCGGCTTGACGACCTCCACAAGCTCGCGCGGGAGTTCCCGGGCAGGGTGCGCGTCTGCCGCCCCGAGCAAGTTGCCGAAGAGCTGGCCGGGGCGTGCGACGTGGTCGTCGTCGATGTCCCCTGCAGCAACAGCGGCGTGCTCGCCCGCCGGGTCGAGGCCCGCCACCGCTGCAGCCAGCAGCAGGTCAAGCGGCTCAACGAGCAGCAGCAGGAGATCCTCACCCTCGCCCGGGGATTGCTCACGCCCGGCGGAACGTTGCTCTATTCGACGTGCAGCCTCGAGCACGCCGAGAACGCTGCGATGGCAGGCTGGGCGACCCGGACGCTGGGGCTGACCCTCGAGCGCGAGCTGCTCACCCTCCCTTCCGGCGGCCCGGGCTGTGCGCCGAGCGAGTACCACGACGGCGGGTACGCCGCGGTGCTGCGTGCTCCCTGACGCCGGGTGCCACTGGTCAATGACCAGTGCCGACCACCGACGCCACGCCCATGCGGCACTGGGCTGGCGCCCAGTGGCACCCATCCACCCATCCACCCGTTCACCCGTTCACCCGTCCACGACCATCCCCCCCCCCACACACCCTCAGCGGGGGGATACACTCCCCACCCCATCCGTCAGGAGCCCTCACGCCGAGGACCCCGCAGGGGGTGACACCGCCCAAGGCCCGGAGGACGCATGAACCTTCTCGAAATCCTCAGTTGCAACTGCGTCAAGGCTCCGCTTCTCGCGACCGACAAGCGCGGAGTGATCAACGAGCTGGTTGATGTGCTTGCCGCGGCGGGCAGGGTCGCCGACACCGACGCGCTCAAGGAAGCGGTCTGGACCCGCGAGCAGACCCGGACCACCGGGATCGGGCACGGGCTGGCGATCCCGCACGGCAAGTGCCCGGGGATGACCTCGCTGGCGATGGCGATCGGCAAGCCCGCCGAGCCGATGGACTTCGAGGCGATCGACGGCCAGCCTGTCAGTCTGGTTGTGCTGCTGGCCAGCCCGCCGGACCGCACCAGCGACCACATCCAGGCGTTGGCCCGGATCAGCCGTCTGATGACGATGGACGCCTTCCGCGACAGCATTTACAACGCCGAGTCGGCCGAGCAGATCTGGGAACTCCTCGAGCAGGAAGAGACCGCCCGGTAGCGTACTTTGCCTCATTGAGTTTCTTCTTGGTCGGTTGGTTGGTGTCCCCTCGCTTGCGCGAGGGGCTCTATTTTGAGCACGTTGCGTCCCTGTAGAGCCCCTCGCGCAAGCGAGGGGGCATGACGGGGCCTCCGATTCATGACCATGCAGAGCCATGGCCATGGCACCCGGCAACCCATGCCTTCCCGCCCCCTCCCGTCCGTCTACCGAGAGCCCCGCCGCGCCCGCGCCACCACCCCCAGCCCGAACGCGTCCAGCCGACCCAGGCACCGATCGGCCCGCGCCCGGAAGATCGAATACGGGAACAGCGTCACCAGCGCGATAATCAGCCCAAGCGCCGTGGTCAGCAACGCCTCGGCGATCCCCGACGCCACCGCCGAGGGGTCCGACACCGGGCCCTGCGTCCCCAGCAGCCGGAAGCTCTGGATAATCCCCGTCACCGTGCCGAGGATCCCCAGCATCGGGGCCGCGGTGATGATCGCACTCAACGTCGCGGCAAACCGCTCGACCTCGCCCCGGATCGTCTCGACCGCCTGCGCCACGTCGGCCTCCCCGATCTCGGGCACGCCGGACGGCCCCCCCTCACCCGTGGCACCGGCTTCCAGCCGGTGTCCCCCCCCCACCACCCCCACCACCCCCACCACCATCATCCAGCAACAGCCCCGCAAACTTCCCCACCACGCCCCGTCCCCTCGCCGCTTCTCGCAACGCGACCCACTCCCCCCGCCGGGCAAGCCCAGACAGCCGGCCGATCGCCCGCGTCGTCCGCGACTCGCCCTGCCAGAACCAGTAGAAGAACCGCTCGGCACACAGCGTGACCGAGAGCAGGCTCACCGCCAGCAAGGGGTACATGACCCAGCCCCCGGCCGCGAACAGTTGGAATGGTGCAGAGCCGGGCATCAGGGCGGATGGTACCCGACCGGGAAGGCCCGGTGCGACAGTCGCCCCGTGCCACCGAGATCGGCTCTGAGATCTCGGTGCCTGGCCGTAGAACTGCGCAAAGGAAGCACCGAGGAGCGTCTCAAAGCCGCCGCACCTCGGTGGCACGGGACGAGACACTCACACCACTGAGTCGTCAGACAGAACCTAGACTCGGCCCCCCGGAGCCCCGCCCATGCCCCCCGCACCACAACTCCCCCCCGAGGTCCTCGCCCCGCTCGCCGAGATCGAGGCCGCCCTCGCCCGGGCCATCGAAAGCCCCACCCCCCCACACACCACCCCCACCACCACCCCCACCTCGCTCCGCAACGCCATGGCCTACGCCGCCCTCGACGGCGGCAAACGTCTCCGCCCCCTGCTGGCCTGGCACGCCTGCGTCGCCGCCGGGGGGGAAGGCCCCGAGAGCCTCCCCGCGTGCGTTGCCGTCGAACTCGTCCACTGCTTCAGCCTCGTCCACGACGACCTGCCCGCCCTCGACAACGACGACCTCCGCCGCGGCCGACCCACCCTCCACCGACACGCCGGCGAAGCCATGGCGATCCTCGCCGGCGACGCCCTGCTCACCCACGCCTTTGGCGTGCTCGCCACCACCGCCCCGGCCGACTTGTTCGGCCCGCTGGCGACCGAACTGGCCGCCGCCTGCGAGCGGATGATCGCCGGGCAGGTGCTCGATACGCTCGGGTTCGCGGGAGAACCCGACGCCGAAGCGATGACCGACCAACAACGCCTCGAAGCCGTCCACCACGGCAAGACCGGGGCGATGCTCGTGGCCTCCCTCCGCATGGGCGGGCTGTGTGCCGGGCTCGGCGAACGCGACGCAGACCGGGACACCCTCGATCGCCTCACCACCTTCGGCCACGCCGTCGGGCTGATGTTCCAGGTCGTCGACGACCTGCTCGACGTCACCCAGACCAGCGAACACCTCGGCAAGCGGTCGGGCAAAGACGCCGAAGCCGGGAAGCTGACCTACCCCCGGGTGCTCGGCGTGGACCGCTCGCGGGCACTGGTCCGTGAACTCGAAGCCGACGCAATCGAGGCACTCGCCCCCGTGGGGGACTTGGGGGACCTCGGGGCCAACGCCGAACCGCTGCGGGCGTTGGCACGATACCTCGCGGTCCGCACACGATAAATAAGTCTGTTCCGGTGCCCGAGGCGAGAATCACGGGCGGGTCTGCCCGTACAATGCTTTCAGGATGCCTTGAAAGTTTGTTCCCGAGCCCCATCGGTTTCCGAAGAAAGCCCTATGCGACTGCTCCCCACGCTTTCCGACCCTTCGCAGATCCGTGGTCTCTCGATCACCGAACTCGAAGCACTCGCCGCCGAGATCCGCCGGGCGATCTGCGACCAGATCGCCAGGACCGGCGGCCACCTGGCCCCCAACCTCGGCGTGGTCGAGCTGACGCTGGCGCTGCACTACGTCTTTGACATGTCCCACGATCGGCTGCTCTTCGACGTCGGGCACCAGTGCTATCCGCACAAGCTGCTGACCGGCAGGTACCCCCTGTTCGACGGCCTCCGCACGAGCAAGGGGATGTCGGGCTTTCCCGCGCCGAGTGAATCCCCCTATGACCTCTTCAGCGTCGGGCACGCCGGGACCGGGATCTCGACCGCCGTCGGGATGGCCCGCGGCGACACGCTCAACCGCGAGGCGTTCGACCCCGAGACCAACCCCGACGGCCGCCGCGTGGTCACGCTGATCGGGGACGCCTCGATCGTCAACGGCGTCGCGATGGAAGGGCTCAACAACGCGGGCACGCTCAAGCGGCAGTTCCTGGTCGTGCTGAATGATAACGGGATGAGCATCTCCAAGCCGCAGGGCGCGGTGGCGCAGTACTTTGACCGCCTGCGGATGAGCCACCTCTACGCCGACCTCAAGAAGAGCGCCAAGGGCATCCTTCGCCATGTGCCCGGCGGGTCGCTTATTCACGAGGCGTACCACCGCACGGGAGAAGCGACCAAAGCGATGGTCAACGACGGGGCGTGGTTCGAGCACTTCGGGCTCATCACCGTCGGCCCGATCGACGGGCACTCGCTTCCCGCGTTGATCGAGTTTCTCAGTGAAGCGAGGGACATGGACCGCCCGATGGTGCTGCACGTCAAGACGGTCAAGGGCAAAGGGTTCGGGTTCAGCGAAAGCGAGAGCGCAAAGTTCCACTCCCCGCCCGCGTTTGACAGGTTTGAGGAGCAGGGCACCAGCAACTGCCGCGTCGAGCTCAGGTCGCAGGGCCGCACGTTTACTGCGGCGTTTGCCGACGCGCTGTGCGACCTGATGACCGAAGACGACCGCGTTGTCGCGGCGACCGCTGCCATGCCCGACGGCACGGGCGTCTCCAAAGCGATGGAGCACTTCCCCGACCGGACCTGGGACACGGGGATCTGCGAAAGCCACGCGCTGGACATGATGGCGGGGCTCGCCAAGTGCGGGTACAAGCCGTTCCTGGCGGTCTACTCGACGTTCTTCCAGCGGGCGTTCGACCAGGCGTTTCAGGAGGCGGCGCTGCAAGGGCTGCCCGTGCGGCTGTGCCTTGATCGCGCCGGGCTCGTGGGCGGCGACGGCGCGGTCCACCACGGGTTCTGTGATATTTCGCTGCTCCGCACACTGCCCGGGGCGTGCATGACCGCGGCGATTGACGAGCCGAGCCTGCGCGGGGCGCTCGAGTTTATGCGCACCTACGAAGAGGGCATCTCCGCGGTGCGCTATCCGCGTGATGTCGTCAGCGATCGGTTTGTCGCCGAGACGTGCCCGCCGTTTGTGCTGGGCAAGGCCCGCTGCCTGACCCCGGCGTGCGACGTGCTCGACGAGAACGGCATCGCGCCGGATGTCGCGGTGCTGGCGTTCGGCGTGCCGGTCTTTGAGGCGATCGAGGTGGCCGAGGCGGTCGCGCCGGAAGTCAGGGTCGGCGTGTGGGACGCCCGGTTTGCCAAGCCGATCGACGAGGCGTTGATCGTTGCCTTGCTCCGCGCGGGCGTGCCGATCGTGACGGTGGAAGACCACACGGTCATCGGCGGGTTCGGCACGGCGGTGCTCGAAGCGGCGCAAGAGCTGGGGCTCGACACGTCGGGAATCGTCCGCCTGGGGCTTCCCGACTCGTGGATCCATCAGGACCCCCGCCCGTCGCAGCTCGCCGAGGCCGGGATCGACGCCCCGGGGATCGAGAGCGCGGTCCGCCGGGCGGTCGCGGGGCTGCCCTCGCGGTCGATCGCCGAGGCCAAGCCGGACTCCTCTCGCGACCCGACCACGCCACAGCGGGTACATTGATCCCATGCCCAGACGCGTGCTGTTTGCTTTCAATCCCGACGACGCCGAGACCAAAGAAGCGGCGGCGAGGGTGCGCGCGGTCGTCGAACGCCACGGCACCTGCGCCGGCGAGACCCCGAGCCGTTCAGACGAGCCTGTGGAAGGGATCGGCGAGGTCGATCTCATCGTCGTGCTCGGCGGCGACGGCACGCTGCTGAGTCAGGCCCGCCGGTTTGCCGACCTGGATATCCCGCTGCTGGGGGTCAACCTCGGGCGGCTGGGGTTCATGGCCGAGTTTGATCTCGACGCGGTGGAACGGCACGGCGAGACGCTCTTTGGTGACGGCGAGCTGACGACCGGCGCTCTGGGCATGCTGCGGGCGCGGGTCTTCGGCAAAGGCGAATCTGCGCCCCGGTTCGACGGGCTCGGGCTCAACGAAGCGGCGGTGACCGCGGGGTATCCCTTCCGCATGGTCGAGCTTGGGTTGCGCATCAACGGCGAGACCGGCCCGGTCCTCGGCGGCGACGGGCTGGTGGTCTCGACCCCGACCGGATCGACCGCGTACAACGTCTCGGCGGGCGGGCCGATCGTGGCGCCCGGGGTCGGCGCGCTCACCATCACCCCCATCGCGGCCCACACGCTGTCGTTCCGCCCGATCGTGGTGCCGTCGTCCTCGACGATCGAGATCATCGCAAGGCGCGTCAACAATGACATCGAACGCGGCGGGACAACGCTCGTGCTCGACGGGCAGGTGCAGACGCCGTTGCATCACGGGGACCGGGTCGTGATTCACGGCGACGCCCGGCATGTGCGTTTCGTACGCAACACCGAGGTCGGGTTCTGGGAAACGGTGATCCAGAAGCTGCACTGGGGCGCCCAGCCGCGCATGCGCGGCAGCTGACGGTTGTTGTCCCCTCGCTTGCGCGAGGGGCTCTATGTTGAGTAAGTCACATCCTGTAGAGCCCCTCGCGCAAGCGAGGGGACAACGACAACCACTCGGAAAAAAGAAACTCAATGACGCGAGGTGCCCTATAGCATGAAGAGCTCGTCGGGGTTGACCACCGCGACGACCTTCTGGCCCGGCTGCGGCTCGGGGGGGCGTTCGGCGTCGACGACCGAGAGCTTTTTATCCTCGGCGATGAGAAAGAGGATGATCGCCCGGTTGCCGTAGAGCGTGTGGTAATCCTCGAAGGTGAACTCTTCGGAGAGCGCGGTCACTTTGACCACCCACCCGCTGCCCAGGCGAGAGGCGAGGGTGGCGTAGGTCGCGTCGTCGGCAAACAGCGGGCGCCCGGGACGGTCGGTTGCTTCTTTGCGCTCGCGTCTGCCCACAGCCGGCGAGAGCCGGTAGACCTGAGACCGGTCGAAGAGGCGCATAAACCGGAGTGAGACGAGGGTGTTGACCTCGTCGTTGGGCGTCATCGCGAGGACGCGGCCGATCCCGGCCAGTTCGAGGCGTTCGACGATCTCTTCGCTGAGCACGTTGCCATAGACCGCGTCGAGCCCGGCCAGCCGGGCCGCCCGGACGTGGGCGTAGTTGGTGTCTGTCATCAACACCCGGAATCCCTGGTCGTGGAGCACCACCGCCAGGTCGCGGGCCCATGCCGGGGCACCGACGAGGAGGAGCCCTTGCGGGTTGGGGGTCGAGAGCCCGAGCCTGCGGGCGATCGGCCCGGCGGCCAAGCCATAGAACGCGACGGTGCCGAGGATCACCGCGAAGGTGTGCGGCACGAGCGCCCCGGCGTGTTCGAGCCCGAGCCCTTCGGCGTCCTGCAGGCTGAGGGCGAAGACCGACGCGACGGCCGCGGCGACGATCCCTCGCGGGGCGACCATCGCGAGGAAAATGCGGTCGGCGCGGTCGAGCCCCGAGCGGAGTGTCGCGATCCACACGCTGACCGGGCGGACGACCACGATGAGGAACGCGACAAAGAACAGGCTCGGCCACCCGATCGAGGTCAGCTCTTCGGGCGTCATCCTCGCCCCGAGCACCACAAAGAGCGCCGAGATGAGCAGCACGCGGAGGACCTCTTTGAACTCGAGGATGTGCCGGATGTCCAGCCCGCGGTAGTTGGCCAGGACCATCCCCATGACGGTCGTTGCGAGCAGACCCGATTCGTGCTGAATCTCTCCGGCGACCACAAAGACCAGCACCACCAGCAGCAGCGAGACCGGGTTCTGCAACGAATCGGGGATCAGATACCGCTTGAGGAGCTGGGCGAGCACGAGAGCGCCGATCACACCGAGCCCGCCTCCGACCAGGGCGGTCATAAAGAGTGCGTGAAAGGTCGCGCCCGCGGCGTCCTGAAACCCACCGGCACGGATCACCTCAAAGGTCAGCACCGCCAGCAGCGCGCCGATGGGGTCGATGACGATCCCCTCCCACCGCAGCACCGGGCCGGCTTTGCCCTGCGGGCGGATGTGGGTGAGCAGCGGGCCGATGACCGTCGGCCCGGTGACGACCAGGATCGCCCCGAGCAACGCCGCGAGCTGCCAGTCGATCCCGAGCAGGAGCCCGCCGGCGAGTGTCGCCAGGAACCATGTCACCATGGCCCCGATGGTGACCAGCCGTCGGATCACCGACCGGACGCTGGTGATCTCGCGGAGGTTGAGGGTGAGCCCTCCCTCGTAGAGGATTAGCCCGACCGAGAGCGAGACCAGCGGCAGGAGCAGGTCGCCGAAGATCGAGTCGGGGTCGAGGAGGGGTTCGCCGTCACGCAGCATGGCCGCGATCGGGCCGGCGAGCATGCCCGCGATGAGCAGCAGCAGGATCGAGGGGATGCGGATCCGCCACGCGATCCACTGCGAGCCGACCCCGAGCACAACGATGATCGCAATCGCGACAATGGGTTCCTGAAGCACGCGGTCCTCCCTGAGAGAAGGCACAGCATAAACTCTCCGAAGGGAGTACGCACGATGCGGCTGTATCTGATTCGACACGGCAAGGCGGCACGGGACAGCGACTCGGGTCGGGACGAGGACCGCCGGCTTGCGCCGCGCGGGGAACGCCAGGCCGTGTGGCTCGGCCAGACGCTGGCTGCGGGCCAGACGCTGGCTGCGGGCCGGACGCCGGCTGCTGGCCGGACGCCGGCCGCGGGCGAAACGCTCGGGGCGGGTGACCTGCCGCCGACCCGCATCATCGCCAGCCCGGCTGCAAGAGCTGCCCGGACCGCTGTGCTGATCGCGGATGTCCTGGGTCTCGAGGTCGAGACGAGCGACGAGGTCGGGCTGGGGACGCGGGCGTCTTGGGTGGTGGGGTTGATCGCCGAGGCTGGAGACACCGCCTCGCTGGCGATCGTGGGGCACAACCCGACGCTGAGCATGGTCGCCGAGACGCTGGTCCACGGCGTGGGGGGCGGGGACGGAGGTGTTGGGCAGATCGGGCTGCGTACAGGGGAAGCAGCCGTGCTCGACCTGCCGGACCCGACCGACTCGGCCGACCCCCTCGGGTCGGCGACGCTGGTCAGGCTGCTCCGGCTCGATGATTGAGACGCATCCCGTGATTCTCTTGTGCTTTGGCTTCTCGTCCTGGGCTCTGGCTTCTCGCCTTGGGCTCCGGCTCCTGGCCTCGTGCTCCGGCTTCTTCTGCTCCCCCTCCCGCGCCCCGCGGGAGGGGGCTGGGGGGAGGGTGCCTTTCTTGTTGCGGCGAGCCCGCCCGAGACGCTGAATCACGAGAACCTGACGGGAGCCGCAAGACACGGCCGCGTGGATCGCCCGCTGGGCGAAAGAAAGGCATCCCGGGGAGGACTCGAACCTCCGACCTGCTGATTAGAAGTCAGCTGCTCTATCCAACTGAGCTACCGGGACACGTGCCACAAGGGCGGGGGATAAGTCTATTCGGCACCGCCGCCCGGGGGGAGCGCTCGGGGGGACGGCTCGGACGAAGGCATTCGCGGCGCAGTGCTGTCGATCTGTCCCGCGAAGCCGCCGATTCGTCGCACGAAGCGGCTCCATCGCGGCACGAAGGCGTCGATTCGTCGCACGAAGAGGCTCCATCGCGGCACGAAGGCGTCGCTTCGTCGCGCGAAGAGGCTCCTTCGCGGCACGGAGGCGTCGATTCGTGGCGCGGAGAGGCTCCTCCGTGGGACGATGGAGGCGATTCGCGGCACGATTGGACCGTTTCGTCGAACGATCCGCCCGAATCGCGGGACGATCCGCCGGTTTCGTGGAACGATTCGCGCGTTTCGTGGGACGATTCGGCTGAATCGTGCGACGATTCGCGGGGCACCATGAACGAGCGGCCTCCAACGGCCGGTTTTATGGGCTCGTCCGAGAAGTGGCGGGATTGTCGGCGGGTGTTTGGGAGAGCGGCCGATCGCCGCCATCCACGCGCGGCCCACGCTGAGAGCCATCCATGCGACGGTGAGTCCGTTCTATCGGAAAGTCCAGTACAATGGAACATGTACGCAAAATGTCGGGTCATCGCGTCCCGCTCTCTCACATGAGAGAGGACCTGTGGACCACCAGGCGTCCAGCGACCGATAGAGAGAGCCATGGCGACGACGGACCGAAGCATATCTGAGAGACTGTCCAAAGTGCGACTTGCAGCTCTGGACAGCCGCCCTATCACAGGGCTAACCCACACTTTCTACCGCTACCCAGCACGATTCTCACCGGCATTCGCGCGAGCGGCTGTTGAGGCATTTTCCCAACCTGGCGACACCGTCCTCGATCCGTACATGGGCGGTGGAACGACCGTTCTCGAGGCAATGGTGGCTGGGCGGCAGTCCGTGGGTACCGACATCAATGCGCTCGCCGTGTTCGTCGCCCGCGCCAAGACCGACGAGCTGACCGGCCGCGAGGAGCGCGCCATCGCCCGGTGGGCGACCGAGACAGTGCCAGCCCTGCGATGCAGTGACCCTGCGCTCGACCTGAACCGGGCCGAGCCGCGCAACATGTCGCTGCCCACCGTGCGGTTTCTCCGGAAGACCATCGCCCTGTGTATTGACTCGATAGAGGACGAGCTGCCGACGGCGCGGTCCAAACGCCTCGCTCGGTGCGCAGTACTTAATGTGGGACAGTGGGCGTTGAACGGTCGCCGTCGCATTCCCACCGCTGCGGAGTTTCGCGATCGTGTCGAGTCCACGACACTGGAAATGCTGGCTGGTGCCAGCGCTTTGGCGGAGGCGTTGAATGCGGCACCGGTGCCGCCGGTGCCGCCGCGCAAGCCCGTACTGCGCGAACTAGACACTGAGCACATTCACGCAGATCCAAAAGTGGCTGAAGTCGGTCTCATTGACCTCGTCGTGACCTCACCGCCATACCCCGGCATCCACATGCTCTACCACCGCTGGCAGGTGGACGGACGCAAAGAGACCGATGCGCCCTACTGGATCGCCGCGAAAAATGACGGGTGCGGTACGGCCTACTACAACTTCGCCGACCGGCGGCGTTCCGCCGAGGATCGGTACTTCGAGAAGGCCGAGCGGAGCTTCGGTGCAGTGCGCCAGGTCATGAGGCACGGCGCGGTGATGGTACAACTCATCGCGTTCTCCGACCCGCAGCGTCAGCTCCGACGCTACCTGTCGGCGATGGAGCGGGCGGGCTTTGCCGAGATGCGCGACGCCGGCGCGCGCCGCACATGGCGTGCGGTCCCTGGACGCCAGTGGCACGCCAGCTCCAAGGGCGAACTACCCTCGTCCCGCGAGGTGCTGTTGCTGCACGAAGCGGTATGAGTCAGCCGTCCTCGCCGACACTGCTGACCTCCTCGAGATGATCCTCGTCGAGCCCGGACAACTGGTCGATCATCGGCAGCAGCACCGGTGCGACGGCACCGGTGACCCGCCGGATGCGTTCCTGTACGGACGCCCCTTCGCCATCCTCGCCCTCACCACCGTTGTCCCGCTTCTTGTCGGGGTCGTCGTCGTGCAGCATCGCGAGCCCGAGCAGGATGATGCCGTACTTGAACTTTGCCTCCAAGAGGCGTGCATCCTGCTTGGAGTACTTCATCTCCGTCTTGAGCGAGGTGTTGTCCATGTTGATGTAGAACACATTGTCCATCACCATCTTCCCGTTGACCTCCACCGGGTCCGAGATGATGTGGCACGCCGTATCTGGTATAAAGTCGTATTTCTTCCAGTGCAAGTCCTCCTCCTTGACAGGTACGACCGTTGGGAGTGAGATGCCACCCTGAGTCGGATTATCACCCGCGCCGCTGCCACGCTTCTTGGTGCGATTGCCACCGCCGCCGACGGGACTTTGCTTGGGAGTCATGTTCAACTCCAAGACATTGA
This sequence comes from uncultured Phycisphaeraceae bacterium, assembly GCA_964394895.1. Lineage (GTDB taxonomy): Bacteria > Planctomycetota > Phycisphaerae > Phycisphaerales > UBA1924 > PNC22. The sequence goes on from CAYMZJ010000047.1 coordinate 16,978, forward strand.
CGAAGGGCTCGCCAAGCGTGCCGTCATTGACGGTCGTCTGGATGACCAGTTTGTCGCCAACCTCCGATTCCGATGGAAGGGCCATATTGAGGACCGCGACTCCGCTCTCAAGAGTCACCGAGAAGCTGGGCTCCGTAACCTCGCGCGTCGCATCCAGCACCTCCATGTCAAATCGCCCGCGATCGGTTGCGCGGTCGAAGTACTCGTTCTCCACATCCGTATCAAACTTGATGCGTACACGCCGCCCCACCTCGCAGCTCCGCTTGAAGACCTCGCCGTAGTTGATGTCCGTAAACTTGAAGAAGGAAGGATGTCGTTTACCCTTGAACGACTCGTTCCCGTTGTGGGACCCACTCCCGCTGCCCTTGTTCTTTCCGCTCCGGCCGCCGAAGGGGTTGGTGAGCCGTTGGCCCTGCAGGAACAACGACTTGAGCATGGGCGACGCCTTGAGTACTTTGCCTAGCACCTCTTCCAACGGCTTCTCCTCGCTGAGCGTGGACTCCACTTCCTGGGCGCGCCGGTCGTTCTGCAGGCGGCGAAGCTCATGGTTTTTCTTGAGCATCGCTTCTACCTCACGCTCTACTTCATACCGGATCGGCTCCTTGCTGAGTCGGTCGCGGCTGGGCATAAACAGATCCTCGCGCTGCCGCACAGACAGTCCGCTGCAGTCCACGAGCACAAGCAGCGAATCTTTCAGGCGACTGAAGCCCACCGCCTTGGGACGTGTGAAAATCGAGTTGGGGAGGTACCCATGCGACTGCCCGTTGATCATGAAGATCACGCCCTCATTATCGAGGTATGTGGCGGCCTTGCCTTCCTTGAAGGCGTAGATGCGTGCGCGCATGTCCAGGCCAGCGGCACGCAGTCGCGCAGTAAGCGGGAAGCCGGATTCGAGATTGTCGCCCTTGCCGTCTTCCAGCCGGACGACGAGACCGGACAGCGTCGTCTCGAAGCTGCCCTCCTTCCCTTTGTAGTTTCTGCGGCACTCGTGGATGCGGATCGGCAGCGCAACCTCGGGCAGGAGCCGCTCCAGCGCGTACAGCAGGCCGTCCTTCATCAGCACATTGCTCTGTTTCACGAGGGTCTTGTACTCGTATAGCTTAATCGCCGTACCAGAACTTGCGTTGCGGGCATAGGGTTCGTTCTGGTGCGGCAGGATCGGTAGCTCATCCGCCTCAAACCGCAGCACCACACCCTTACGGGGGGTGTCGTCCGCACACAACGGGGCAAGGTATGTGAACTCAGAGTGGACAGGATCACCGCTGCGGTTGCTGGGTTCCTCGCGACGCACGACAGTCACGCACCACTGCTCCACAGAAGGATCATCGCCGTACTCGTACTTAGCAAGGTCTGGGTGGCGACGACTGATGACGAGCTGCAGGCCGAGCTGGCCGCAGAAACGAAGCGCGCCGGAACCTCCCATGTTGAACTTGCCCTGCACAAACCGAATCCGCTGCTTGTTCTTCGCGTTCAGCGAGAGGATCGTTTGCGGCAGGCGGTCGGGGCTCTGCCCTTCGGCCTGGTCCACAATAGTGATGCACATGTTCTTCGGACGACGGCCGCGCGCCGGGTGATCGCCGGTGGCCGCGAGTGTGATGTGGCGGGCCGCTTCGGTGCGTTTGGCGCTCGCCCAATTGATTAGAGTGCCCGCTTCGTCCTCCTCAGCTCGCTTACCCTCATAAAACATGGCGACGGCATCGCGCAGGCTTGTCGGGGCATCTACCGACTCCGGGTCGATTCCGCGACGCATGCACTCCAGCATCAGGCGAGAATCAGCGCTGTTTACAACCTTCTCGACGATTGCGGCCTCGCCAACCGCTTGCTGGTTGCCTACTGCAGCCCAGTTGCCTTCCTTATCGCCGTACAGACGCCACAGATTCGGGTTATCCCACAGTCCGTGGTCCTTGAGGATCTTCATCACATCGGCTTCGGAGTCGGCGTGTAGTAGCTCCAGCGCCATCCCCTTGATCTCGTTATTGGTCATGCTAAATGCCCCCTTTGCTTGCTCGGTGATCGTCATGGTCACATCCTCACTGTTCACGCCTTCCGCACCGCAAGTTCGGACCAGTAGTCGTCAATACCGCCCTCGGACAACGCGCTGTGCCGAAGCACATAGCCGTCCCGTCCCTTTTTCTCCACGGCCCCAACGACCTGAAGCCACTTGAGCGTCAGGTACACCTGGTACGCCGGTACCTCGTCGTCGCCGTTCACGCCCGGAACGGGCATGAGGTCTTCGACGACGAAGACATGTCCCTCGGGCACCGTGCCGCCGAGGTGCCGCGCGAACGCGGCCACGGCATCGCGGGGTGCGCGATGCTCGTACTCCTCGCGGTGCTTCTTGGACCAACCGACCTTTACGAGTCGGCTGCCCTCCCGCTCAAAACGCGGGTACTTCGCCTTGGTTTTCCCCTTCGCGGCGTGCGCACGCGTCGCCCGTGACGCCGGGGTTGGGACCGCCGCCGATTGCTGTTCCGGTCCAGGTATTGCCGGCGCGGATGCTCCGGATAGAGGGGCCGAGTTCAACAGCCGGGCCACACCGGTTGCCAACTGCGCCACCTCCGCCACATCTGTGTACCGCTGCTCGCGGAGTCCCGCTTCCATGAGCCCACGGAGGGAGGCCTCGGCGTCTCGCAGTACCTTACGGGCTTGCTCTCTTGTTCTCATGCCAGAATCATATCAGCACAATACAGGCACGTCAAGTTTGTCGATATTCGCGGGCGCTACTCGAGTTGAAGGATCGCGAATCCCCTGGGGACCTGGTGGGTGATCGGAAACGCTCACGGGCCGGATGCGACGCACAGACTTGCAGAAGACCCGGGAATCTCACCGCACAATCCGCACAACCCTTCAAGCCGCCCCGGCAAACTCCCGAAACCCACTGTACAAGCTGCGGGATGTCCGCAGCACACCGCTCGGCCGTGGGTGGCGCAGACCACACGATGGCACGGGCAGATAACCGGCCACGGGATCAAACCCCCGTCAGGCCTGCAGGAGATATGAAATGGCCTCATTTCCAAATGACAAAGACGGCAAGATCGAGTACTTCGAGCAGCGGCTCCCCCAGTGGGTCGCCGACCCGGCCTCCGTCGGTCTTACCGCCGATCAGGTCGCGGCACTCGCCCTGCTCGTCCTCGACGCCCGCAGCGGCTACACCGCCGCGCAGCAGGGCAAGCAGGATACCCGAAACCTTATCTTTACCCAGGACATCGCCATCAACTCGATGATGGGCCTGGGCACGGCGCTGGTCGCCACCATCCGCGCCTTCGCCGACGCCACCGGCCAGCTCGACGGCGACGCGGCGTTTGCCGATGTCTACACCGCTGCCAATCTCTCGCCGTTCAACGCCGCCACCCCGCTCGCCCCGCCGAGCCCCGCGACCAACCTGCAAGCCTCACTCCTCAACTCCGGCGGCATCAAACTTACATGGAACGGCACCACCGCCAACGGCACCGTCTACTCGGTCTGGCGCCGAACCAACAACGAGACCTCATTCACTCAGCTCGCCACCAGCGGCCAGCGAACCTATGAAGACCAGACCGTCCCCGCCGGCTCGACCGAGGTGCTCTACTTTCTCAAGACCATCCGCGATGAGCTGACCAGCGACGACTCGGAATCCATCACCGTCCGCCTGGGCGTGACCGCCGAGCAGTCCACCGACACCGGCACCACCGAACTCGGCCTCGCGGCGTAAGAGCCTGAACGCGAAGATCGCGAAGAGAAGATGAAAGCAAGGCGGCCCGGATCGGAGGATCCGGGCCGTTGCTCTTTTGCGGCGGGTGGCTCTGCCTGCCCGACGGCACAGAAGGGGTCTCGGCGGTTCCACCCGCTGGGTGTGTGCGCGTGAAACGAAAGACGAAGAACCCTCCCCCCAGCCCCCTCCCGCGAGGCACGGGAGGGGGAGAAAGGCACCCTCTCCCCATCCCCTTCCCAGAGGGAGGGGGAGGAAGGCACCCTCCCCCCAGCCCCCTCCCGCGGGGCGCGGGAGGGGGAGCAGGAACGAGGAGCACAGGTCGTTCAGGAATGCGAGCCTCGGCGTTCAGGAACACAAGCCTCGGCGTTCAGGATCGCGAGCCCCGGGGTTCAGGATCGCGAGTCCCGGGGTTGAATAGCATGTGCCTTGCACACCGCGGCCCGGCGACTCCGGGCCGCTGGGAGAGAGACACCGATGCGTTCTGGTTCCAACCCCCACACCACCCCCCACTCCACCCCGCGCTCCACCCCGCGCCCAACCCCGCACCCCAGAGCGGCCCGGATGCTTGGCGTGCTGCTCGCGCTGCTCGTCACCGCGACCGCTGTCGCCCAGACCGGCTCGGTCACGATCCGCGTCGCGACGTTCAACCTCGAGGACGTCCGCACCGCCTCGCTCATGCACGGCGACGACGCTCGACTCCGCTCGATCGCCGAGGTCATTCAACGGCTGCGCCCCAACGTCATCCTGCTCAACGAAATCGCCTACGACGTGCCCGGTGCGCCGGATGTCCCCGCCGACGCCGAGGCCGGGCAGAACGCGAGACGATTCGTCGAGCACTACCTCTCGGTGCCTCAGGCCGAGGGGTTGCGCGGGCTCGACTTTGCGGCGTTCATGGCACCTACCAACACCGGGATGCCCAGCGGGTTTGATCTTGACCGCTCGGGCGAGATCGTCAGCGAGTTTCCCGAGCCGCCCGCGTCCCTCGCGTCGGGACAGACGCCCAAAGGCCGCGCGTTCGGCGGCGATTGCTGGGGCTTTGGCACCTTTCCCGGGCAGTACGGCATGGCGCTGCTGGTCGATCGAAGGCTGACGATCGACAGCGACAACGTGCGGACGTTCCGGCTGCTTCCCTGGAGCTATATGCCCGGGGCGTTCTTGCCCAGAGACCCCGAGACCCGCGAGCCGTGGTACAGCGAGGAGGAACTCGGGCTGTTCCGCCTGAGTTCCAAGAGCCACTGGGACGTGCCGATCGTGCTGCCCAACGGGCGGACGGTCCACCTGCTATGCAGCCACCCGACGCCGCCGGCGTTTGACGGCCCGGAGATGCGGAACAAGAAGCGGAACCACGACGAGATTCGTTTCTGGGCTGACTACATCTCGGGGGATTCCTACATCGTGGACGACGCCAACCAGCCGGGCGGGCTCGAGGCGGGCGCGGCGTTTGTGATCCTCGGCGACCTCAACGCCGACCCGGACGAGGGGTCGAGCTTCAAGAACCCCATCGAACGGCTGCTGCTGACCGACGACCGGATCGAGGCGTCGATCGTGCCCCGCAGCGAGATCGAGATCGCCGGCCTCGACGACGACGACACCTCGGCGTTTCGGCTGCGGGTGGATTACGTCCTGCCTTCGCGTGGGGGGGGTGGGGGGCGTGTGGGGCTGGGGGTCTAGTTGCTCGGGGGGGGTGACTGGCG
>CAYMZJ010000048.1:0-22184 GCA_964394895.1 uncultured Phycisphaeraceae bacterium
GAAAACGAACATGCTGCGTGTTCCGCTCCGCGTTTTCCTTTTGCCTGTTGAGTTTTCCCACCCCCACCCCCACCCCCAGCCCCCACCACCAGACGGACAAGCCGTGGGGGCCAGGCAGAACCTACCCTTCCCCATGCCCACCCCCACTCCTACCCCCACTCCTACCCCCACCCCTACCGCGACCGAACGAGACCCCGGCCCGGCACTGCCCGAGGTCGAGATGCACATCCACCGACCCAACAACCCGACCGTCGGCACCGTCGTCGAAAACCGCAGCTGCACCGCCGGGCGCAAGGCCGCGTCGTTTGTCCATCACGTCGTCATTGACGTGAGCGGCACCAACCTCGCCGGGCGGTTCCGCGTCGGGCAGGCCTTCGGCGTCATCCCCCCGGGCACCCCCAGCACAACCGACCCCGACAAACCCCACAAGGTCCGCCTCTACTCCATCGCCTGCCCCACCGGCGGCGAAGACGGCACCGGCAATCTGCTCGCCACCACCGTCAAACGCACCATCGACGAACACACCGAAGACGGCCGCCTCTTCCTCGGCGTCGCCTCCAACTACCTCTGCGACCTCAAGCCGGGTGACAAGGTCCACCTCACCGGCCCGGCCGGGAAAAGATTCCTCCTGCCCGCCGCCCCCGAGGAGCACGACTACGCCTTCTTCGCCACCGGGACCGGCATCGCCCCCTTCCGAGGCATGATCCTCGAGATGCTCTCCAAGGGTGGTGGTGGTGGTGGTGTGAAATCTTCCATCGTGCTGGCGATGGGTTCCCCCTACGCCACCGACCTGCTCTACCACGACGAGTTCACCCGGCTTGCCAACGAGCACGACAACTTCACCTACCTCACCGCCCTCAGCCGTCAGCCCCAGACCGACAACTCCCCCCACTCCCCCACCACCCCCACTACCCCCCCGATCTACGTCCAAGACCGTCTGGAGACCCACCGCGACCTCTTCTGCTCGCTGCTGGAGAGCCCCCGCGGGCTTGTCTACTGCTGCGGCCTGGCCGGGATGGAGGTCGGGGTGATCCAGCAGCTCGCCAAAGCCCTCAGCCCCGAGGCATTCGGGAGGTATGTCAAAGCCAGCCCGGAGATCGCCGCAGAACCGGAAGCCTGGACCCGACGAATGATCCCCCGAGAGCTTTCCCCGACCCGACGGATGTTCCTGGAGGTGTATTGATCCCCCCCGACCCTCACCCCCTCCCACTCCACACCAATCCCCGAAGACCGGCTCGGAGAGCCGGGCCACCCCCACACCCCCTTGGGGTGCGTGGGGTGCGTGGGGGGCGTGGGGTGCATAAGGTTGACCCCCGTGGGGATGGGTGGTAGCTTTCCCCCTCTCCCCCTCTGCCGACGCGGCCGCACCTGTCAGCGGCCCGGACACCCGGTAGAGGCAACGACCCCGCCGGGACACCACCGGCCGCCGAACAGCCGGGACACCACCGGCCAAAGACCCGCCGGGAAACGACCGGCTCAAGAAGGGTGCTGGCCTTGGCCGAACGCATGCGACGTATCACCAGATCACTCCCGGCTGTCCTGACCCTCGCGGCGTGCGTCCTCGCAACGCCCGCGCTCGGACAGATCGACACACTCCCCACGCCGGATAAAACCAGCTACTCCCAGGCAGAGAAGCAGGAGTTGCAGGCGTTCATCAGCGCGCGGCTCGACCTGATCGGCGGCAGCGACGCCCCGGCCCGCGAGAAAGCCCGCCGCGAACTGCTCGCGCCGCTCGGCCGACCGGGGGTCTCGGTCGCGTTCCGCCGCGCGTTCAGAGAAGCCGGGATCGACCAACTCGGCACCCTCGCCGCAAGCACCGACGACGCGGTCGCGATAAACGCCCTCGTGGTCCTGGGCGAGATCGCCGACGACCAAGCCCGCCAGGTGATCCAGCGTCACACCGCCGACGAGCGCGTCTCGGTGCGCTACGCCTCGATCGCCGCGATGACCCGCACCTTCCGAGCGATCGACCAGACTTCACCAGCGATCGACGCGGGGCGTGTGACGGAGATGGTCCGGCACCTGACCGACCGCCTCGAAGCCGAGCCCGACGCCAGCGTCGCCGACGCGATCGTCCGATCGCTCCTGGCCGCGGCCTCGATCGACCGCGACGGGTTTGCCACCCCCGCGACCATCGCCACGACCGGGCTCGGGGCGGGCGTCGGCGCCCGACTCCGTGCCGCTGAGGACACCGATCGGCAGGTCACCCTCATGACCGCCGTCCGCACCGCCGAGGCATTTGCCGGTCGGCTCGCCGCGGCGGGCACCGTCTCGCCCGAGGCCGCCCGAGCCGGAGCGGGCTTTGCCGGAGAAGTCCTCGCCCACCTCGCCTACCGCGCCAGAGAGGGAGACATGCCCGCGGCCGACGGATGGGAAGCTGACCTGGTCACGCTGAGCGAACGCAACATCGTCTTCGCCGCCCTCAAGCTCGGCGGCCGGATCAGTGCCCCCGGCCTCCCCGCTCTGGTCAAGAGCGGCGATGCCAGCGGCTTCTACACCGCCGTCAGCGAACTCGTCCTCGGTCTCAACGGCAAACCCTTCCTCCTCCCCGAAGAGGACATGCAGCGGATCCGCGACGCCCTCGCCGGCAAATAGATCGCCCCCCGCCCCCCGCGCCCTACGACCACCGGGTGCCACTGGGCGCTAGCCCAGTGCCCTCCGTCACCCCACCCCGCACTGGGCTCCCGCCCAGTGGCACCCGCCCACCCCAAGAACCGTCGGGCGTGGTACCGTACCCATCATGCTCCGCCTCGCACTCCCCTTTGCCCTGCTCCTGGCGATCCTCCTCGGGGTCCTGCTCTCTGACCGCCCCCTCCCCCGCGCCGACCTCACCTTCAGCAACGGCACCGACATCACCACGCTCGACCTCCAGCGCATGAGCTGGATGCAGGACCTCCGCCTTGCTCGCATCGTCTTCGAGGGGCTCGTCGCCAACGACGTCTTCGACCCCGGCTACGCGATCATCCCCGCGGTCGCCGAGCGATGGAAAATCTCCGACGACGGCAGAGAGTACCGCTTCTTCCTCCGCAAAGACGCGAAGTGGTCCAACGGCTCGCCGGTCGTCGCGGGCGATTTCGTCTACGCATGGCGGCGGGCGATCCTGCCCGATACCGCGGCCGACTACTACGCGTTCTTCGAGTACATCGAGGGTGTCAGTGAGTTCTTCGAGTGGCGCAACGCGGCGCTCGTCAGCTTTGCCGAGGACACCGCCGCTCTCAACCCCAGCCAACGCGCCGACCGCGCCCGCCAGCTCTGGGCAGAGACCGAACAACGCTTCACCGATTCGGTCGGCGTCGAGGTCGTCAGCGACCACGAACTCGTCATCCGCCTCGTCCGCCCGATCCCCTTCTTCCTCGATCTCTGCGCGTTCCCGACGTTCTATCCGGTCTACCCGCCGCTGGTGAAGCAGTACGATCGCCTCGACACCCAGACCGGCCGCATCATCGCCGAGGGCGGCTGGACCAAGCCGCCCCAACTGGTCTGCAACGGCCCCTACGAGATCACCGTCTGGCGGTTCAAACGCGACATGCGCCTCGAGGTCAACCCCCACTACTGGAACCGCGAAGCGCTCAACATCCGCTCCATCGGCATCCCCTCGATCGCCGACCCCTCCGCCCAGGTGCTCGCCTACCAGACCGGCGCGGTGGACTATGTCGCCAGTGTTTCTGCTCCCTTCCGCCGCGAGATGGTCGCACAGAAAAACGCCTACTACCGCGAGAATGCTGCCGAGCTCGAACGGCTCCGCGCTCTCGGGCTCGACCCCTTCGAGATCGACCGCCGCCTGCCCCAGGACCCGAGGCAGAACGTCCACGTCACCCCGGCCTTTGGCACCTACTTCTGGAACTTCAACTGCATGGAGCGCTTGCCCGACGGCCGCCCCAACCCACTCGCCGACCCCCGTGTCCGCCGCGCCCTGGCGATGATGATCGACAAGCGGGTCATTGCCGAGGAAGTGCGTGGGTTGGGTGAGCCGATCGCGCGAACACTCATCCCCCCCGGTTCGGTCGGCGGCTACACCTCCCCCGAGGGGCTCCCGTGCCTCAGTGACTGCACGACGCCCGAAGAGCGCACCGCGTTGATCGAACGTTCGCGGGCGCTGCTCGCAGAGGCCGGCTATCCCGACCCCACCGCGATGCCGACCATCGAGCTCGAGTTCAACAAGGACGCCGGGCACGATCTGGTCGCCCAGTCCATCGCAAAGAACTGGCAGGAGACGCTCGGCCTCCCCATCCGGCTTGCCCAGAAAGAGCTGAGCGTCTTCCGTGACGACCTGAAAAAGCACAACTTCATGACCGCCCGCGCCGGGTGGTACGGCGACTACCCCGACCCGCTCACCTTCCTCGAGATCAACCGCACCGGCGACGGCAACAACGACCGCGCCTTCAGCAACGCCGAGTACGACGCGCTGCTCGACCGGGCCTACGACGAACCCGACGCCGCCGCCCGCGCCGATCTGCTCACCCGTGCCGAGCGGATACTCGTCGAGGAGCAACTGCCGCTGGTCCCGATCTTTCACTACTGCGAAGTCCGCATGTTCGACGCCCACACCCTCAGCGGCCCAAACCCCCACCCACGCGCGACAGAGAATGTCTTCCTCTTCGACATCCTCGGCGACGGCCTGGGGACCGACCGGGTGCGGTCCATGCCTCCAGACCCGGGGGGATCCAAATGATCTCGCTGATCGTCCGCCGCTTGGTGCAGTTGCCGCTGATTGTGGGTGTGATCTACACGCTGACGCTCGTGCTCGCGTGGGCGGTCCCGGGCAATCCGCTCGAGAATCCCGAAGGCCGCCGCCCCCCCGAGTCGGTCATGGCCGCGATGAAAGCCCAGTACAACCTCGACAGCTTCCCGAAGTTCTACTTCTCGTATCTCGACAACGCTTCGGGGTTCCGGTGGGTGCGCGACACGGTCTCCGGCCGCGCCGCCGAGCAGGCCGTCGCCGCCCGTGAAGCAGGGCTTGCCCCGCGCTCGCGCCCGATCTTCGACCTCGGCCCCTCGCTCAAACACCGCGACGAGCGGGTGGTGGGGATTCTCGCCAGCGCGTTGCCGGTCTCGGTGGCGCTGGGCATCCTGGCGATCCTGATCGCGGTGACCGTGGGCGTGACCGCCGGCATCGTGGGGGCGGTGCGCCCCAACTCTTTTGCCGATCTTGCCACACTGGTCGTCGCGCTCATCGGGATCAGCCTGCCGAGCTTTGTCATCGGCACACTCTTCGTGCTCATCTTCGGCGTCTGGCTCACGGTGCTGCCCGTCGGCGGCTGGGGGACGCCGCAGCACATGATCCTCCCCGCGATCACCCTCAGCCTGCCCTTTGCAGCCTACATCGCCCGCCTCACCCGCATGGGCATGATCGACACCCTCGGCTCAGACTTCGTCCGCACCGCGCGCGCCAAGGGTGTCGCCGAGCAACAGATCCTCCTCCGCCACGCGCTCAAAAACGCCTTCCTGCCCATCCTCAGCTACCTCGGCCCGGCAACCGCGTTGGCGATGACCGGCTCGTTCGTCGTCGAGCGCGTCTTCAACGTCCCCGGCCTCGGCCAGCACTTCGTCGCCGCGGTCCAGAACAAAGACCTCTTCCTCATCATCGGCGTGGTGCTGGTCTTCTCGACGATGCTGGTGCTGCTCAACCTGGCGGTGGACGTGCTGTACCGGTGGGTGGATCCGAGGATCGGGTAGCCGCCGCGGGGCTGTGCGACAATGCACATCCCAGGTCACTTGATGGCTCAACCATATTGATTCCACCCCGGAGCAGACCCAGTGTCGACGAATCAACAAACGACATGCGACAGGCCGACCTCGCCCCTGACAAGACGCAGCACGATCTCGATCCTCGCCACGCATTTGACTGTCGTGCTTGTTCTTGCCGGGTGTACCAGGACTTGGGGCACGGGAAAATTCGATGAGCACCTGCGAACGGACTTCAACCGGGGCATGACAGTCGCACAGGTCGAGGCCGTGGTGCAGACCTACCCGGTCGATGAGCCCGTCACGGGCCGATGGCCGTCCGAAGGCGACTGGGCGGCCCGATTCGCCGACCGTCCCGCTCTCGCCTACCAACCTTGGAACAACCCAACCCAGTGGATCATCAATGGACCCAGCAGGACGGGGGACTCTTGGTCGGGCCCGGTCGTGGTGGCGGCAAATGTTCTGAACCCGTCCCCACCGCGTTTTACGACCGTGCAATATATGCGGCCCCATGCGATCTGGTTCTGGTTCGACGACGAGACTGGCCTCAAGCGCTGGGGACACACCATCGGCAGGACCCTTGTCGAACACCCGGACGACTAAAGCCGGTCCAGCCAGGGCACACCGGACTACACCTGCTTGAAGACCGCCCCGTTCTTGATGCCGCAGGTCACCATCTCGCCCTCGGCAAAGTCGGTTGCCTTCTGCCTCGGGTCGGTCGGGAGCAGATGGAACGGCACGCCGGCGCTGACGATCACCTCGTTGGTCTCGGTGTTGATCGCGACCACCCGTCCCTGCACCCGCCGGGGCGTGCCGAAGACCGGCTCGACGAATCGGCCGCCGCCTCCGATCTTGTCGAGTCGGGCGGCCATCGCGTGGACGGTTCCCTCGATCCGCTTGCCCGGCGTGCCGATCACGTCGCCCTCGGGGATGAGGTCGAGCTTGTAGCTGGTGTTGGGAAAGCCCAGCCGCACATAGCCGGGCTTGGTCGCGGTCTCGGGGATGTCCGCGACGAAAATGCCGCGGGCGATGCGAGGGTCAAGAGTTGTTGTCGGCATTGGTTCGATCATGGTGACACAGGATAGCCGGGGCGGGACACTTGGGGTCCCGGTCCCGCTCACTCATTCGTCTTCACAAACCACCGCAGCTTCCACCCGCTCTGGATAAACCGCTGTTTCGGCTGCTTTGCCTCGGCCTGGCGGACCAGTTCGAGCCCCGAGTTGATCGACCCGGTCTGGGTGACCGCTTCCTCGAGCGTCATCACCGTGACCTGTTCGGGCTCGACCGGCCCGACGGTCTCCATCCGCCCGCCCTCCCACGCCATCTCGAAGCCGCGCCACTTCAGCCCGTTGGCTGCCTTGCGGTTCAGGGTCACCCGGGTCACCCCGCCGGGCAGCTGCCGTCGGAGCACGCCGGGCGAAAACTCGCCCATCGGCATCCGCCCGAAGAGCAGCGCGATGTCTTCTTCGTGACTCTTGAGATAGTCGAACGCCTCGCCGGGGTCCATGCCTCGCTCGCGGAACTCTTTCTTGGTCTGCGCGCACAACACCTGCGAAACAAACAGCTCCCGCTCGTCTTCCTTGATCGTCGAATAGATATGTGCCATCAGGTGCCTTGCGGTCCGCGCCACCAAAACCGGCGGCCCCTCCTCGGACTCGACCCTGATCCGCCCGTCGTCCAGCAGCGTCGGGTCGCGGTAACCCTTGGGGCGTTCGCTGAATGCCTCGCCGCCGCTGACTGCGCCGGGGACACTCGACAACGCCGGCCTCCAGTAGACCGTTTGCTCTTCGTAGGCGCAGCCTGTGAGCAAGACCAGAAGCAAAGCCGCGGGTGCCGCTCCCCAAACAACGGGTGCCACTGGGCGCAAGCCCAGTGTTCTGTGACGCCGTCCCGCCCGGCACTGGGCTTGCGCCCAGTGGCACCCGGCACCACACCTCTCGAGTCTCTTTTGCTTCACGCCCGCACCTCGCGCGCAGCTGCCCCGCCCTCGACCGGCTCGGCGACCGGGCCAGCACTCCCACGCATCCAGCAATCGTGCACGAGATACTCCTGTCGAGGTTCGGGAAAGTCGTCCCGCGCATGGCAGCCTCGGGTCTCCTCGCGCCACAACGCCGAGCGCGCCATGAGCGCACCCACCAGCAACATATTCTGCGTCTCCCACCCTTCCGGTTCGTCGAAAATCTTGTCGAGCGTGTATCTGCCCCAGAAATCGAACATCTCGACCGAATCCCGCAGCTTGGCCCCGGTGCGCTCGATCCCCACGTTCCGCCACATCGCCGACCGCAGGCTCGACCGGACGTCGGAAAGATCAAGCTCGCCGTGGACGCTCGGGCGGATATCACTCACGACCTTCGCGGGCTTGCCCGGCAGTTCGCCGTTGGCCCCGGCTTCGCGCCCGGCGACTTCACCGAGCACCAGCCCCTCGAGCAGCGAGTTGCTCGCCAGCCGGTTCGCGCCGTGGAGCCCCGAGCACGACGCCTCGCCAACTGCAAACAGCCCGCGCACGCTGGTCCGACACGTCGCGTCCACCCGCGCCCCGCCCACGGTGTAGTGGGCTGCGGGATGAACCGGGATCAGGTCCTCGCTCGGGTCGAGGTCAAAGTTCTTCAGCAGCGTCGCGATCCCCGGGAACCTCGCTGCGAACCCCTCAATGCTGCGACAATCGAGCAGCACGTGCTGCCCGCCCTGCTGGGCGAGTTGCGCCACGATCGCGCGGCTCACCACGTCTCTTGGCGCAAGCTCGGCCAGCTCGTGGACCTCGGGCATGAACCTTCGGCCCGACACATCCAGCAGCTGCGCGCCCTCGCCGCGCACCGCCTCGGAGATGAGCGACCGCGCCGCACCGGGCAAGTAGAGCACCGTCGGATGAAACTGCGTGAACGCCATGTCCGCCAGCTGCGCCCCCGCGCGGTAGGCCGCGGCGAGCCCGTCGCCGGTCGCGACACGCGGGTTGCTCGTCTCGCGATAGACCACCCCAGCGCCGCCGCTGGCGAGGATCGTCGAACGCGCCCAGATCATCTGCAGCCCGAACCTGGGGTGGTGCGTGATCGCCCCGATCACCCGGGACCCCGGCTCGTCGCTGGCGGTCACGAAATCGAGCAGGAAGCACTTCTCAAACAGCCGCACATTCGTCAGCGCCTTTGCCCGGCCCGCCAGACACCGCGACAACTCGATGCCGGTCGCGTCCCCGCCCGCGTGATAGATACGCCGCGCCGAGTGCCCGCCCTCCTGCCCGGCGTCGAGCGTGCCGCCTGCCTCGCGGTCCAGTTCCATCCCCCACGCCAGGCACTCCTGCATCCGCACCGGGCCGCTCTCGATCACCCGCCGCACCGTCGGCTCGTCGCACAGCCCGGCCCCCGCGGTCAGCGTGTCGCCGACGTGCGCCTCGAACGAATCGGTCGGGTCCATCACCGCGGCAATCCCGCCCTGCGCCCACGCGGTGTTGGTCTGCGCGAGATCGCTCTTGCTCAGCACGATCACCTCGGCGCCGGCCTCGGCTGCGGCGATCGCGGCGCGAAGGCCCGCCACCCCCGCACCCACCACCAGCACATCGGTGAAGATCTGCGGCAAGAGGCTCGACCTGAACGGGATCAGGTACCGACGTTCGTCGAAGACTTGTTCCATGCAACTCCAGAGTTTGGGGAGAGCGCCCGCGACCTACTCGGCCGTCTCACTCGCCGCGGCCTGCTTTGACGCGCACCCGCACCCCGACCCGCACCCGCCACCGGCTGCTTCTGTCTCCTCGCGTTCACCGAGCATGACGTCCAGCTTCTGCGTCAAGAACTTCGCGTGGTTCTCGACGTGCCCCGTGGCGTACTCGACAAGTTTGAGCATCCCGATCTCGCCTTGCTCTGGGTGCATCGCGGTGCGCTCCCACTGCTCGGGGGTCAACGCCAGCAACAGCTCGGCGGTCCACCGGCGCATGGTGTGGATGGCTGCGACAAACCCCGCGACCGGCGACCGGAGCTCGGGGCCGTAGATCCCGCCGTCGATGAAGGCGTCTTGATCCCAGAGCGCCAGCACCGGGCCGTCCTCGGCGATGATCCGCCGGATGCGGTGCGTAAACACCATCTCGGCGTCGGCGAGATGACCGAGCAGCGTCCGCACCGACCACTGCCCCGCGTTCTCATCAGCTGTGAAAACCTGGTCGGTCTGTTCGTCGGTCAGGTCGAAGACCCGGGGGTCAAAGTTTTCCACACCCCGCAGATAGCGGACCAGAAGCTCCTCATGCAGCCTCGGCTCGCGAGCCGCGTCGGTTTTGCATCGTCCGGACCCGCCACAACATTCGCCCTGTGCCATTCTTGTGCTCCTTCTCTGGTGCGATCCCTCAATCGGCCCCACCTCTCGGATCATTGCGCCCCCGAACCTCCCAAGGAAGATTGGGCCGCCCCCGGGCTCGAAGATCGACAGCTTGCCTATTTTCCGCTATAACTCCCTAAGGGACCGATGACGAATGTCATACAGACTCCAGCCGAACCCCGCTGGTTCTCCGGCCTGACCACCGGGGCGTTTCGACGCCCCGGTTCGAGTGACCCCCTGCCCAAGCTCTCTCCTCCGGGCAGGGGGTCCTTTTTTTCTCTCGCCAACCGGGGCACTCCCGGCCGCGCAGCCACGACGGCCTTCCTTTGATTCGCCATGACCGACCCTCCCTCACGAACCCTCGCACTTCGCGTCGTCACCATGCCCCGCGAGACCAACCAGTACGGCACGATCTTCGGCGGCGTCATCCTCAGCTACATCGACCAGGCCGGGTTTGTCGAAGCCCGCACCCACGGCAACCACCGCTGGGTCACCGCCTCGATCGACCGCGTCGACTTCCACGCCCCGGTCCACCTCGGCGATATCGTCAGCTTCTACACCAGCACCCAGCGCGCGGGCAAGACCAGCGTCACTGTCAAGGTCTGTGTCGAAGCCGAACGCTACGAAAACCGCAAGACCGTCGGCGTCACCGAAGCGACCATTACCCTCGTCGCGGTCGATGCTGCCGGCAAGCCCATCCCGTTCCGTGACTCCTGTTCAATCTAGAGCAGTGGCAACTGTTCTAGAGCCTTTTGCAGAATCGCCTTTCACTCTGATTGAAGGGTTCGGCTTTTGTCCATGTCGGTTTTTGAGAAGGGTTGCCCTGTCCCCTCGCTTGCGCGAGGGGCTCTTTTCTCGACGCATACAAAACTGCTGTAGAGGTATATGACGGTGTTGTAGAGCCCCTCGCGCAAGCGAGGGGACAACGATACCCATCCACAACAACGAAACACATTGATGAAAGGTGCTCTAAACTCTTCACGTGACCACACCCCCCCCCACCACCAACCACCCCACGCGCAATCTGCCGACCAAAGCCGCTCGGCTTGCGGTCCTGCTCTCCGGCGGGGGGCGCACGATGCTCAACCTGCTCGACGAGATCAACGCCGGGCACCTTGATGCCCAGATCGTGCTGGTCATCGCGTCGCGCGAGTGCCCCGGCGCAGCCCGCGCCCACGAACGCGGCATCCCGGTCGAGATCATCCCCGGCCGTATCGCTGCAAAAGACCTGCAACAGCGCCTCGAAAGCAGCCGAATCGCTTGGGGAGTGCTCGCTGGATACCTCCAACTCGTGGACGTCCCGCCCGCGTATGCCGAGCGGATGGTCAACATCCATCCCGCCCTGCTGCCCCGGCACGGCGGGCCGGGCATGTACGGCAACCGCGTCCACCGCGCGGTGCTTGCTTCGGGCGAGACCGAGACCGGGTGCACGGTCCACCTCGTCGATGCCGAGTACGACCAAGGAAAGATGCTGCTGCAACGCCGTTGTCCGGTGCTGCCGGGCGACACCCCCGACACCCTCGCCGCCCGGGTCTTTGAGCAGGAGTGTCTCGCGTACCCCGAAGCGCTCCGCGCACTCCTCCGCGAACACCCTGCCTCACCGACGGGAGACACACCATGACATCCCGGGTTCTTCACCGGATTCCCATCGGGGACTGCTTGTTGTCCCCTCGCTTGCGCGAGGGGCTCTATAACGTGGTCATGTATTTCTATAGAAGTGCTGTGCGCTTCGAGAGAAGAGCCCCTCGCGCAAGCGAGGGGACAGGACAACTCCGCCGCGATACACCGAGAGAGACAAAGCCGAACCCTTCAATAGAACCTCTGAACAATCAGGGGCGTGGGCTTTCCAGCCCGTGTTGGCAGGGGGGCGGGCTTTCCAGCCCGCGTTGGTGCCGTCCCCGACAAGAAAAAACCGAGTTGTTCGGCTTTGTTCAGAGGTTCCGAATCATGGTGAAGGGTGATTTTGCAAGAGGCTCTGGAACACTTGCCCTCGCCCTCATGCTCCCGGCGTTGTGGTGCGTGCCGGCTGCTCCGGCCCAGACCACCTCACCCGACACAACCACCCAGCGCGAAACTGATACGACACCAACACCAGACCAAAAAACACTCATCCGCTGGTCGCGCGAAGCAACGCAGGCGTTTGCCGCCGGTGATCTCGACACCGCTGCTGACAAGCTCGCCCAGCTCATCGAGTGGGAGCCAGGCAACTTTGTCCATCGTTATAACCTCGCCTGCATCCGCAGCCGTCAGGGCAAGAGCGAAGCGGCTGCCGAGTTGCTGCTGCAAGCCGCCGAGCACGGGTTCTCCGATGTCCAGCTCCTCCGCAAAGATCCCTCGCTTGCCAACGCCCGCAAGACAACCACCGTCCGGTCGATGCTCGACAACTGGGGCAAGATTCTCGACCGCCGCGTCGAGACCGACCTCGAGCGCGCCCGCGATCGCTACGGCAGCCGCTACTGGTACATCCAGGACCCCGACCTCCGCATCGCGTACGTCTGCGCCTACGACGAACAGACGCTCGACGAGGTCCGGCAGGAAATCCGCGAGGTCCACCGCTGGGCGATGCAGCACGTCTTTGCCGACACCGACGCCGAGGACCAGCTCGTGCATCCCGACGACCCCTGGGTGTTGGTCGTCCTGCCCACCCAGCGTGACTTCCGGGCCTGGGCCGTTGCGACATATGGTGCCGCGGCCCGCAACTTCAACCAGGCGATCGGCGGCCACTACTCGCACGACGAAAAACAACTCGTCACGATGGACCTGGGCGCAACCCTCCGCCACGAGTTCATGCACGTGCTGCACTGGCGCAGCAACACCCGCCGCGGCCAGATCCACCCCATCTGGGTGCAAGAAGGCCTCTGCTCACTGATCGAGGACTTCGACCGCGACGACGCTGGCGAACTCGTCCCCGTCGAGAGCTGGCGCACCAACCAGGCTCAGTTTCTCGCCAAAACCGGCAACCTGCTGCATATCAAAGACCTCTGCACCATCCCCCGCGACCGCTTCACCAGCAGCCGCCCGCTCGCAAGGTACGCCCAATCCCGTGCGCTCTTTCTCTTTATGTACCGCGAGGGCAAACTCGCCGAGTGGTATGCCCACTTTACCGAGCACTACCGCGAAGACCCGACCGGTGTGGCTTCGATCGAGGCGGTCCTCGAAGGCACGCTCGACGAGATCAACGACCGCTACGCCGACTTCTGCCGCGGCCTGCCGCAGGTCCCCGAAGACATCAAGCGCGGCATGCCCAGCCTCGGCGTCAAGATCGATTCGACCGGCACCGGCGAAGGGCTCCGCATCAGCGCCCACGTCCGCCGCAACACCGCCGGCGACCTCAAGTTCGGCGACATCGTCACCCATATCAACAACCGCCCCGTCCGCGACTACTGGGAACTCGTCCGCGTGCTCACCAGCTACGAGCCGGGCCAGACCGTGACGGTCCGCTACCGCCGAGTGAGGCTGCACAGAGAAACCGACCTGGTGCTGCGGGCTGCGAAATAGCCGATTGCCCTTCGCGTGCTCTTCATGCCTGGGCAGGCTGTTCGCCCAGCTTCTTTTTGCCCGGGTTATTTTCCAGATTCCTTGCACCCGGCCGCAACCGTGCTCTGCTCTCCCTGTACACCTGATCGCCCGGGCGTCGGCCCCGGGATCAATGCCTCATGCAAAAGGAGACGATCATGTACGGACAGACGATGAAGTTCCTCCGGGATGTTTGTGGGGGGGGGCGTTAGGGTATTCGGCACGCACGGCCCGCAGAGCCGTGTTGGTTCTTGGGGGCGTGGCTCTCCGAGCCGTGTCTCAAGGTGGCACGGCTCTCCGAGCCGTGAGGGATCAAATCGTGGAGTTGTGCAGCGGAGTCTGCTGCTGGGAGGGATGGTCGGGATGGTGGCGCTGGCGGGGGAGGTGAATGGGCAGACGCAGCGGGTCCCGGACTTCGAGCCCGCAGCCGTGTTCGTCAACGGCAACGGGTCGTACCCGTTCGGCATTGATGCTGCGGATGCCATCGGCGTACTCAACGCCACCCCCGACGGCTACCCCGATGTTGTCATGGCGATCGGGCAGCTCGACATCCACGACGCACCCACCATTTGCTGTTACACGGGGCTCAACGGGTTCCTCGCGGTCTACCGGAACCTGCAGGACTGGTCCATCCCGGCCAACGGTCTTGCCCAGGCCCAGCTCATCGACCTCGGGCCGGAGACGGTGCCCGGCGAAGTGAAGTGGGCGCAGATGACTGCCGATACAAAAATGGACATCGTCGTCGCTATCGGCACGCCGTACCCTGACGACCAGTCGCGCCCGACCAAGCCGTGGGGGATCAAGGTCTTCCGTCATACCGCGACCGGCTTTGTCGAGCATTTTTATCTCCCCACCACCTACCCCGTTCGCGGCTTGACCGTCGCCGACTTTGACAACGACGGCGACATGGACGTCGCGGCTTCGGTGGACTTCCTCGAATCTCCCGACCCACAGAAGGACCTCATCTACATCGCCTTGAACGACGGCACGGGCATTCTGTCGCTGACCGCGGAATCGCCCTACGAGCTTGACGCAGCCGGCGGCGCTCCGAGTTCGGGCGGGGTGGGTGACGTGGTCGCCGGAAACTTCGACCTCATCCCCGGGGTCCTGCAATGGCCGGACCTGTTCTCGAGCGGTGAGAACGGCGGCACCGCCACCGTGGTCTCTGGTTCCAACACCGGCTCGAGCGTGTTCTCGTTCGTCGATGCCGACACCTGCGCGGCCTACCTTCTGGATATCAAGCCGGGCATCTTCACCGCCGGCCATCTCTTTGATGACGCGATTGGAATTTCCAGCGGCGGGCTGCTCTACCTCTACCACGGCAACGGCAACGGCGGGTTCACCATCGACTGCGGCCTGGAACCCAACGACATCTACCTGGAAAACACGATCCTTAGCTTTGTTCCCAAGGGCCTGGATGTCGGGCACCTCAACGGTGGCACCAAGCCCGACGTGGTTGTTGCAGACGGTGGCGGAAGGGTGATCACGCTGCTCGGCAAGGGCGACGGCACGCTCCAGTTCTCGAACGCCGACGGGCGGTACTTCCACAGTACCGGTGCCAACCACGCGATGCGGGTGGTCCTCGCCGATATGGACCAGGACGGCTTCAACGACATCATCACCAGTAACCACGGTGAACTTGACGAATACGCGTCTCTCTCCGTGCTTATCAACAAGTTCGCTATCATCGTGCCGTAACGAATACGTACCAACCCCCTCGCGCTCCGGGATACCGGGGCGCGAGGGTTTGTTTCAGGAGAAATGCCATGCGTTTGATGACTCTGATCGCGGTGTCGCTGTGCTGTTCGTCCGTGTTTGGGCAAGCAGAGTTTACGCTGCTTGGGAGGCTGCCGGGTGGGGCCAACTATGCAAGTGCCGCCGGTATTTCGGCGGACGGCCAAGTGGTCGTTGGGAGTTCAGGTAGTAGCCTCGCTTTCTGGGGTGAATCGTATCGCTGGACGCCGGAGAACGGTATCGAAGGCCTCGGTTCCATCGATGGCGTGCCGGGGTCGGATGCGTACGGTGTCTCCCCAGATGGAAACTGGATCGTTGGCTATGCCGGACTTAATGGTGTGCCCGATTCTTATATCTGGAACGAACGCACCGGCGGCATCCTCCTCGGCGATCTCGGCGGCGCGGACTTTGACAGCCGTGCCTTTGATGTCTCCCGCAACGGCCGCGTGGTTATTGGTTCGGCTTCGAGCCCGCAAGGCTTGCAGGCGTACCGCTGGACGCCGAACGGTGGCATGGTCGGGCTCGGGTTCTTCGACGAAAACAACCCGCACAGCGGCGCGTATGCCGTGAACGCCGACGGCTCGAAGATTGTTGGATTCTCGGGCACCAGTGCCACCTCCGGCGAAGCCTTCCTCTGGACCGAACAGAACGGCATGGTCGGGCTCGGCGATATCGAGGGCGGGTTCGATATAAGTCTTGCGTACAGCATTTCCAACAACGGCAAGTGGATCGCTGGCGAGGGCAACGCCGAGTACGCCGACGGCCGGCGTTCGTTCGAGGCGGTGCTCTGGGACGAGAGCGGCGAGATGACCCGCCTCGGCCAGCTCGGCGACGACGGCTCACGCTACAGCCGCGCGTGGGATGTTTCGAATGATGGCCGCGTCGCGGTCGGCGTCGCCAGCTGGTCGGGTGACATCGGCGAAGGCCGCGGCCAGGCGATGATCTGGACCCCCGAATGGGGCATGCGCCGCCTGGAAAACGTGCTGCTCGACGAGTACGGACTCGATGTCCAGGAGATGGGCTGGCGGCTCGACTCGGCGCTGGGCATCTCCGCCGACGGCAAGTACATCGTCGGCAACGCCTTCACGTGGATCAACGACGACATCCATGTGGAAGGCTACCGCCTCTACCTCCCGTCGATCCCCACACCCGCCACCCTCGCCCCGCTCGCCGGGCTGGGGCTGCTGGGGATGAGGCGGCGGAGGGAACAATGAACCAGGACGGCTTCGATGAGATTATCGTGGTCAACCACGACGGCAACGACCCTCTGAAAGGCAGCTTCAATGTGTTCCTGAACAAGCTCGTGGCCACCACGCCGTAACCGATTCGCGTACACAACTCGCATCTCAGCCGAGGCAATCGGCTGGGGTGTCTTGGAGATTCAAGATGAAACCTCTCATGTACCTGCTCACGATGCTCAGCACAATCGCGTCATACTCCACAGCACAAAACGCCGAGTTCATCCCGCTCGGTGATCTGCCGGGTGGATCCAACTATTCCTCTGCCAGCGCAGTAACTGCGGATGGTTCTTCTGTTGTTGGTGTCAGTTCCAGTTCTCAATCGTTTTGGGGCGAAGCAGTCTTGTGGGATAGAAATGGGATAAGACCACTTGGTTTTATTCAAGATCAATCAAACGCATCCGCTATCTCACCATCAGGTGACTGGATTTCAGGCGGAACCAATACCAGCGCTGGATGGCAAGCCTTCGCATGGTCCGAGTCCACCGGCATGTTCGGTATCGGCGACCTGCCCGGCGGCGAGTTTCTTAGCGAGGCCCGTGGCGTCTCCAACGGCGGCACCGTCATCGTCGGCAACAGCAGTAGCGGGGCGGCCGGGCCGGGTCTGCGTGAAGCTTTCCGATGGACACCAGATGGCGGCATGGTCGGGCTCGGATTTCTTGGCGGACAAGACCACAGGAAGCGTAGCGGCGCCAACGCAGTCTCCGCGGATGGCAGCGTCATTGTTGGGTACACCTCAACAGATAATGACAATCTCTCCCTCGCCTTTCGCTGGACCGAATCGACCGGCATGGTCCTGCTCACCGACCTGCCCGGCGGGAGAGACAGCACCGGGGTGAGCGATGTTTCCAGCGACGGCGGGTGGCTGGTTGGCGGTGCAGGGAGCGAAAACTATGACGGCACCTTCCGAAGCGAAGCTGTCCTCTGGCATCCCGACGGCACCGCCGAGGGGCTCGGTATCCTTGATCGGGGCATGGATATTGCGGGACGATCCGGCGCCTATTCGGTGAGTGACGATGGTCGGATAGTGACAGGAAACTCATTCTCGTTCGAGTTCGGCGAGGAGTTGTTCTTTTGGACCCGCGAGAATGGCATGCGCCCGCTCGAAGAGTATCTTCTCATCGATCACAGCATCGACGTTGACGCCATGGGATGGAACCTCACTTACGCCATTATCTCCGGCGACGGCCGAACCCTCGTCGGCACCGGCACCAGCCTCGACGGCGGCTTCCACAGCGAAGGCTGGATGGTCCGCCTCCCCATCCCCGCACCCACCACCCTCGCCCCGCTCGCCGCGATGGGCCTGCTGGGGATGAGGCGGCGGAGGTAGCAATGAATCAGGACGGCTTCGACGACATCGTGACCAGCAACCACGGCGACAGTCCCACCGATATCGGCACCATCAGCATCCTGATCAACAAGTCGGTTGTGAGTACTGCGCCGTAACCCGAAACCCTGATCGGGCGTTCCGGGAAACCGGATCGCCCGAGTTTTCTCATGAACGCATTCTGGAGGCCCACCGTGAAATACATTTGCGTGAGTGTTGCTCTTATTTGTGCTGTGACGGCGAGTAAGGGAAATGCCCAAGAGGCATCCTTCGAGAACCTCGGCAACCTGATTGGTGGGGTAGACTTCACCAGAGGGCATAGCATTTCCCGCGACGGAAGTACGGTTTCTGCAGTGAGTAGTAGCAACTTTGCGTATTACGGCGAAGCTGCTTACTGGAACAGGCAATCCAAACTCTCGCCGATGGGTGCGTTGCCAGATCATGGACAGAGCAATGCGAGCGGCGTCTCCGCAACCGGCACCTGGATCGTCGGGCTCAGCGTCCGCGACAGCGAATACACCGAAGCCTTCCGATGGTCGGAATCCACCGGCATGGTCGGGCTCGGCCATCTGCCCGGCGGGAACGATCGCAGCATCGCGCGTGCGGTTTCCCGCAACGGGCGAGTTGTTGTCGGGAACGCCTCGGTCGAGATCGACGGCCGTCCCGCCGACGCCCCCTTCCGCTGGACGCCCGAAACCGGGATGCAATATCTCACAGACCTCGACGGGAGCAGGCCAACCGGCAGCGCGTGGGACATCACGCCCGACGGATCAGTCATCGTCGGTGGCATGAGTACAGCCCGCGGCGCGGAGGCGTTCCGCTGGACCGAAGCCGGGGGCTACGTCGGGCTCGTCGATATCCCGGGCGGGCTTGACGTGGCGGGCGCAAGCGCTGTGTCGTCCGACGGCCGCTGGCTGGTCGGCACGGGCACTTCTGAATCCCGCTCCGGCGGCGTCGAATCGCAGGCCGTGCGCTGGAACGAAGCAGGCGAAGTCGAAGCACTCGGCTTCCTCCCCGGCGACGATTACCTCGCGCGGTACAGCTTTGCGTACGATGTTTCCGACGACGGACAAATGGTCGTCGGCCGCGCGTACACCGGCGGCAGCAGCAACGGCGAGCAGGCGGTGCTCTGGACACCGAACGAAGGATTCCGCACGATCGAATCCATCCTGCTCGACTACGGCATCGACATCCAAGCCGAGGGCTGGGTGCGCCTGAGTCTGGCATCCGGTATCTCCGGCGACGGCCGCACCATCACCGGCACCGGCAGCATCCGCGGCCTGGGCACCCAAGGCTGGGTCGTCACACTCCCTATTCCCGCCCCCACCACCCTCGCGCCCCTGGCCGCGATGGGGCTGCTGGGGATGAGGCGACGGCGGTAGCGGCACACCCGCTCTGCCGGGCCGCGTCTGGGCCGTCTTCGATCACCTCCGGTCTTCCGCCGGCCTGCGGGCTTCTCGTTATTTTGCCAGCTTGCCGCAACATGCGGTTCTTTTTGCCCGTATACTATGTCACACAGAGTATGCCACACAATGCATCACCCCCGCACCTGCTCATGATCCGAAGGAGCCTCCCCATGCGAATCGAACGTGAACTCATGCGGGGCGCAGGCCCGATCGCGGTGCTCACCCTTCTCTCGGCCCGCGAGATGTACGGCTACGAACTCGTCGAGACCCTCGCGGCCCGCACCGAGGGCGTGCTGGCGATGGGGCAGTCCACCCTCTATCCGTTGCTTTACAACCTCGAAGCCAAGGGCCTCATCGAGGCGACATGGCACGAAGCCGACAACGGCCGCGAGCGCAAGTACTACCGCCTCACCGGCAAGGGCAAGAAACGCCTCAAGGCCGACACCGAGCAGTGGAACCGGCTCGCCGGGGCGATGCAGTCTCTCGGCGTCCTGAGCACCCCGCTCTTCGCAGCAGGAGCACAAGCATGAACCGCCCCGACGACACACTCCGACCACCGCCCGAACCCTCGCTGGCGCACCTTGCTGCCACGACCCCGGCCCGGGACTGGACCCGGGGCAAGCTCACCGGCAGTCTCGACTGGAAGCGGGTCATCGCGAGGGCGGATCTGCCAGAGCCGCTGGGTGAGCTGGTGACAGAGGTCGTGGGTCGGTCCAGACTCTGGCGGTCTGAACGGGCCGATCTCGCCGGCGAACTCTGTGCCCACTTTGCAGATGGATTGCAGGCAGGAACTGAGACACAACCCGGCTCGGAGATCCGGGCCACCACGGAGCAACTCATGCGCAGTTTCGGCGACCCGAAAAAAGCGAGCGCCCTCATCCGCCGCGCCAAGAAGCGAGGCCGTCACTGGGCCCACCGCGCATTCACGCACACCATCCACGGTATCGGCGCGGTGCTGCTTGCAGGGGCCGTGATCTATGCGTTGCTGGCGTGGCGCTTCTTCACCGGCGAGCCCACCATCGCCCGCAACTTTGCCGCCGAGTACAACGAGACCATCAGCAGCATCCCCGAGCGCGACCGCGCGTACGACCTCTATATCGAGGCGTACATCGCCCTCGAACCGCCTCCAGAATCTCTGCTCGAGGTATGGCCCAATATCGCTCCCGAGCACCCGGCATATCAAGACGCGACCGCCTATCTCGAACGCTCCGCCCGGGCCATATCACTCATCCACAAGGCGGCCGCGAGGCCACACCTGGGCGCGACGCTCTCCAACGCGACCGATCCTCGCATCACCGAGATGCTCCGAGATCGGCACCCGCAGTACACCGGGCAAGCGCAAGAACCAGAAGAAAACCCCGCGATGGTGACGATTGTCCTGCCGCAACTCGGGCAGATGCGTGCCATGTACCGCTTGCTCGAGTTTGACGCCCACACGGCTGCCCGCAACCACCAGAGTGACCGGGTGGTTCAGGACATCGCGACCATGCTCGGTCTCGCCGAGCACGCCGCCGAAGGGCCGGCACTCATCAGCAGCCTCATCGGACTTGCGATCAGCACCGGGGCAATCTGGACCACCTCGCAGATCATCCACGACTATCCCGACCTCTTCACCGACGATCAACTCCGCGACCTCGCCCACCGCCACGCCGCCTTCATGGACGGCGATCCCCGCGTCGATCTCACCGGCGAACGCTGGTTCTTCGAGGATGCCATCCAGCGCGTCTACACCGACGACGGCCACGGCAACGGGCACATCACCGCAGAAGGTCTCCGCCATCTGCTCAGCCTTCAGAATCCTGCAGCCGACCTGGCCGAGCAGTTCGGTCCGCAACCGCTGGCCCCACTTTCAACCGCCTTGATTGCAAACCGCGCCGACATGACGGCCAAGTACGACCAACTCATGACCAAGGTCGAACGAAACGCCGAACTCCCGATGTGGGAATATGACAACCAGGCTCGCCCGGACACCGAAGTCAATCTGCTCAGTGCCGATCCGATCCAACACACGCGGTACTTTCCGATTGTGATGCTGATGCCAGCGTTTGAGAGTGCGCTGCAGACCGCTGAGAAAGTCGTGCAACGCCGCGACGGCCTCCTCGTCGGCATCGCACTCGAACTCTATCGAAGAGAGCACGGCAACTACCCCGACACGCTCGACGCGCTCGTGCCTGCGTTCCTCCCGGCTGTCCCCCCCGATCGGTTCACCGGCACGCCACTCAACTACGCACTCGTCGACGGCGAACCCCGCCTCTGGTCTGTTGGCGCTGACCGCAACGACGACGGCGGCCGAAAGCCGGCAGGACGAGACTACTCATCACAATGGATGCCGTTGGAACACATCAAGGCCAAGCTCAAAACCTACGCAACGACAAGCCCCTACGACGGCGACTGGGTACTCTGGCCCATCCTCTACGAACCCGTCACCGGGGAGGATGAGGAATAGAGCCAACACCGCGATGCACCACGACGCTCTGGGGACGCCGGAGCTGAGGCTCTGCGAAGCTCCGGGTGGAGTACTGGACGCACACTTCGAGAGCACACACCCGGCCCTTCGCTCGAAGACTCGCTCAGAACCGGCGTCCATTGCAGCAAAACACACCGCAAGGCGGTACCCTCCAACACCCGGAGAACCGTCATGAGCGAGACCCGCATCGAACCCAAACCGACCACCCAGGCCGCCACCCCCATCGACCGCCAGATGCCCGAAACCGAGCTGGTCGATGTCATGGCCGGGGCCCTCCGCCACCAGCTCCCCGTGCTCGATCACGGCTTTATCGCGTTGGTCGATGTCATGCCCCGCCTCGTCCCGACTCCTGCGGCCGGCGCCTCCCCCACCGCCGACTCCGCCATCGTCCAGGCCGCCCGGGTCTCCTATGGCCAGGGGACCAAAAAAACCTCCGAAGACCGCAGCCTCATCCGCTACCTCCTCCGCCACCGCCACACGACCCCCTTCGAGATGGTCGAGTTCAAGTTCCA
>CAYMZJ010000049.1:0-21881 GCA_964394895.1 uncultured Phycisphaeraceae bacterium
CTTGTTGGCCAGGATCCCGTCCAGATCGTCCATGATGTTGTTGAAGACGATCAGCGCACAAAGGTATGCGAAACCATCGTCCAACAAGAGAATGCAAAGCGGCAGCACACCGAGTATCGAGACGATGTTGGGGAGATTGCGATAGACCGTGCGCAACAATCCTCGCAGCGCACCCGTCGATGATCTCGGGCGATGCCCGATCATGTCGTGCTCCGGCTGTTCTCATCTGAGGAACATGCGCGGAGCACAAAGAAGTGATTCATAAGATACGGAAACTCGCCCCCGAACCGGGCCGACAGCCAGGGGATCACCCTCGTACTCCATGGGTAGCTGATTCGAAATGCCCAGTAGGCGAGGCGTCCAATGATCGGCAGACACCAGACCTTCTCCGGCACCACCGACTTCCATTTCTTGACCAGCTCGCACCCCATCTGCGAACAGATATACGCGGCGTTGGGTTCGGCGCTCACCACATCGAAACCGGCGTCGGCAAAGACCTTGCGGTAGGTCTCGACGGAGCGGTAGACGACCTGGTATTCCCCCTGAAGTGTCTTCGTTCCGCGTCGGACAGTGGACTCGCGACACAGAATCAATGCGCCCGGCTCAAGATGCGCCGAGAGTTTCTTCAGCAGAACCTTGGCATCGTGCTCCTTGAGGTACATCAAGAGGCCGCCGAGGAACACCAACCCAAACTTCTCATCGGGCTCGAACGAGAGTACATCACCATTGATGGTGGTTACATTCGGACAATCCGAACACCGATCAGTGAGCGATGAATAAAGAACCGGGCTCGCTTCGACAGAGACGACATGGGCAAACCGATGCGCGAAGTACTCGGTCCAGAATCCGACGCCACTGCCCAGGTCGAGCACCGAACATCTTGGAGGCAAGCTCTTGATTGCCAGGGCGACTGCTTCCTGTTCGCGTTGGAAGCGAAAATGTCCAGCAGAAGCGGGAAACCCGAACCCGTCCATCATGTAGGGGCCGAGTATCGAAGGCGTCGCCTGCTTCCAGTAGGCCTGGACTTTCGCGTAGTCGAGTTGAGACGAACTGGTTCCGGTGACAGCGGCACCACTGTGATCCGACTCCTGGTGATGCACCGGCACGGTCATATTCGGTCCAACCGACGCGATCTATTTGGCATGCGTGGCCCTGAAGTTCTATGTGGTTCTGAGAAGAGCCGCTCGGCGGCGACAAGGTCATCGGGCGTGTCTATCTCACACCAGCGTCCATCATCGAAATGGACCGCTTGAAAGGGAAGCAACCCATCGGCCGCCATGTCAGCAAAGACGACCTCGTAGTAGTCGTGTACGCCGCCAGATGCGATGCGCTGCTCCAGCCGACGACCCACTTCGCGCCAGAGCGGCAACGACAGGCTGTACAGATTGACAGTCTTGTACGCCCGCCGCGCCCCGTTGACCACCCCCACCCCCGCGCCCACAGCGAAAGCTTCAACGCGCCCGGAATCATCGAACGAGACGGTCGTTCCGTCCATATGCGGGCGAAATCGCGCGACGGCAATCCGATTGGCCGAGCGCAGCAAGCCCAGGAGACGCGAATCGAACACCAGGTCCGACTCGATGAGAACGAACGGTTCCCGGATGTGCTCTCTCGCCTGCCAGAGCGAGTAGATGTTGTTCGTGGTTGCATACTCGTGGCAGTCGATGCAGTGAATCTGCAATCCACAAGCGTGGGACTCCAGGTACTCACGAATCTGGTCACCGCGATGCCCCACGACCACGACGAGTCGCTCGAAACCCTCCTCAACAAGACATGCAACGAGCCGCCCGAGAATCGGTATCCCGCACACTTCGGTCAGACACTTTGGAAAGTTATTTGTCCATGGCAGCAGACGCGTCCCCGCCCCCGCCGCCAGCAGGAGGGCGGTGGTGACATGGCGCTCACCTGCATCGCACTCGAAACTCGGTGGAAGTTCCAGATTGCCGTGACATCCATCCGAGTCTGCCGATCCATCCCACGGACCCGTGCGTACCTTTGTCCCAAAGTGAAGCGGGTCTTTTCGGCAGTCGACTGGATTGATATGCGGCATTGGTCCTCACAAACGGTCAGCGATTCCGCTCCCTCGCAGCACACGATGTGCCTATAGGGCGGATTTGCCAGATGGCGGTTGATATCGTTCCGAGGGCGTAAAGAACGCAGATCGGACCCGGACGGTTCAGATTTCCCATCCACCAGGCAGTTGCTGATGGAGAAATCATCTTCGAGGAACCGGCAACGGACACCTTCAGTATAGGCGGGGTGGCACCGAAAGCCCGCGCCCGGAGTATCCTCCCCGGAACCCCGGCAATGCCCCCCCGCCGGCCGCGTTCTGCAGCAACGGAATCTCCCTATGCCAATCCGCCCCACACCCCCCACACCATTCGGCAACCCCGCCACTCTCCTCATACTCCTCGCGGCCTGCGCGATCTCCGTGGCCGCCGCGCTCTGCCACGCCCAGCCCGCCGCCACTGAAGCCACACCCACCTCCCCCACCTCGCCCACCTCCGACGCGATCGCACCACCCGCCCCCGGCCCGCTCCCCACACCCACTACCGCCCCCGGCCCCTACGCCGTCCGCGACACCGGCGAGTTTGTCCTCCACGACGCAGCACGCAACAAAGACCTCCGCGTCCGTGTCCGCGCGCCTGCGCCGCCGAAACTTGCTCTCCTTCCCGAAAACAACAGTGACAACAACACCGCCCACGGCCCCTTCCCCCTCATCGTCTTCAGCCACGGCATGGGCGGAGCCAGCGACGCCTTCCCCGCGCTCGGCGACTCTCTCGCAAGCCACGGCTACGTTGTCGTCTATCCCACACATTCCGACTCGATCCGACTCCGCCGCGAGCAGGCAAAGACCCGCAAGGAAAGACGGGATGTCGGGTTCGGCTCGACCAAGGTTGACCTCGAAGACCGCGTCGCCGATGTCTCGTTCATTCTCGACTCGCTCGACGAGATCGAGGCTGCGCTGAACGCGCCGGGCCTCATCGACCGCGAGCAGCTCGGCATGGCCGGGCACTCGGCCGGCGCGATGACCACCCAAGCCGTCGCGGGGCTGCGGTTTTATGTCTGGGGCAAGCCCCGCACCATGGTCGACCCCCGGCTCGACGCCTTCGCCGTGATCTCCGGCCAGGGCACCGCGCGGCGGTCGATCAGGGAAGACTCGTGGCAAGACATCGACAAGCCGTGGCTCGTCATCACCGGAAGCAAGGACAAGATCAGGATCGGCAACGAAACCCCCGAGACCCGCAGGCACCCCTACGACTACGCCCCCGCCGACGGGACCAAGCACCTCGTCTTCATCGAGGGCGCGACGCACTCCTCCTATCAGGGCAAGGGCGTCGGCGCACTCCTCGACGGCGGCTCGCCCGACAACGTCGAATGGATCGTCGAGGTCACCAACATGAGCGTGCTGGCGTTCTTTGATGCCTATCTCAAAGACAGCGAAGCGGCGAAGGCCTGGCTCGACGACGGCAAGATCGCCAAACACCCGGGCGGCGAACTCGAAGCGCTGCATAAGTAGTGCGCCGGGGTTGACTCACTCGCCCATGGTTTGAGAGATGTGCGGAGAACGCTGCCCGGCGCTTACGCTGAGGGCTCTTGGCGCACCGGTGCAGCTGAGGGCTCTTTGCGCATCGGTGCAGCTGAGGGCTCTTTGCGCATCGGTGCATCGGTTGCTGGTGGTTTCGGCATCCGCCACATCGCAACCATCAGCCCGACCACACCGAGGATCAGGAACAGGTCCGCGATGTTCGACACCCACGGCCACACCTGCCCCGACGGGTCGTTCGGCCACGTCCACCCAAACGGCAGCACCACGCCCGGCAACGGATGCAGAAAGTCACGCACGCACGCGAACACGAGCCGGTCGAATACGTTGCCAATCCCGCCACCAAGCACCAGCCCGATCGACACGTGCGCAAGCCGATCGCGGGCGTCGGTCCAGAACGCGAACGCCCACAACCCAAGCCCCACCGCGACCAGCGTGAACACCACAAACACCCACCGCTTGCCCGCCCCCAGCCCGAACACCGCGCCCTGGTTGAGCACGAGCTGAAACTCGAGCAGGCTCGGGACCACCACCCGGGGAGTGTGCGGCGGGATCAACCTCTGGATCGACTCGCCCGCTGAGGTCAACGCGACCACCGACTCACGCTCGATCTGCACGGGCACGTCCGCGACCCGGGCAAACGCGATCGACTTGCTCACCAGGTCGGCTGCAAGACTCGCGACGACCACCACCAGCAACAGCACCCACGCGCGCACCGAACCCCGCGCCGGGTTGAGCACAGGGATCGCCACAGGCTGTTTCGGACGCGCAGACGATGGGGAGGATGCGGGCGTCGGGGGTGGGGGTGGGGGTGATGCAGGGGCGTCTGGGACCTCGGGCGTCTCAGGCTGCGTGCGGCGCTCGCCCTCTGCCCGGGTCATCGGCCCCGGCGTTCCATCTCGCGGGCGGCCTCGATCGAGAACCTCGCCCAGGGCAGCTCGTCGAGCCGCTCGGTGTTGATCAGCTCGCCGGTTTGTTCGCAGATGCCGAAGGTCCGGGCGGCGATGCGGTCGAGCGCGTCGTCGATCTCCCGCAGCAGTGTCCGGTCGGCCGCGGCAAGATCGAGCGAGAGGGTCTGGTCGTAGGTGTCACTCCCCTGGTCGGCCATGTGCTGGGGGAGGTTGGAACTCGCCCCGCTGTCGCTCTTGAGCGCCTCGGTCTCCATCGAGTCGATATCGCCGAGCAACACACGCCGCTTGCGGAGCAGCACTTCGCGGTACTTATCGAGCTGGCGCTTGTTGAACGGCGACTTGGACTTCTTGCCGCTGGGGCTCGTGCTCTCGAGCCCGGCGGGCGCGCTGTTCGACGGGATCAGCGGCCGCCCACGGCCCAATCCCATACCCATGATCGCCCCGGTCGGCGCGGGGATCGATGGGCGGCCCTTCGGCGGGGGAGGACGACGCATGATCTTCTTCTTGGTGACGATCGTGATGCCCTTGCGAGCCGACTTGGCCGCGGCTGCCTTGGCCGCGGCGGCTCTGGTCGCGGCCTCCTTGGTGCCCTTCTGGGGAACCGGCTTCCGTGTGCCGGGCTTGGCCGGACGTCTGCTCGCGGCTTTCTTTACCGGCACCTTCTTCGAGACCGGTTTCTTGGCGGCCGCGGTTGCGACCGGCTTCTTTGCAGCGGCTTTCTTGCTGCTCGCCTTCACCGCGGTGCGGGTCGAAGCCTGCTTGGTGGTCGCCTTGGCGGCCGGATTCTTCGCGCCAGAAGACGTCGCTTTGGGTGCGGTCTTCTTCACAGCACCAGACTTGCTCGCGGTCTTTTTCGCGGTGGTCTTCTTCGCGACCGGCTTCTTCGAAGCCGCAGCGGGCGTGGTCTTCGTCGATGCGGTTGTTGCGCTCTTGGACTTGGCAGGGCGAGCCGTCGTCTTGCCCGCAGCCTTCTTGGAAGCGGCGGGTGCGGTCGGCTTCTTTGCAGAAGTCTTCGACGCCGCTGCCTTGCGGGCCGGAGCTTTCTTCTTTGTCGCGACCTTCTTTGGCAATTCGGGGGCTCCAGCAGGGGTCCAAGCCACGCTTTAGGGCCGCACAAAATAGCGATCATAGGCAAGAAAGTCAAAGCATTTTGGCTATTTTTACTACCCCAGACCCCAACAACGCCCCTCAGGCATCAATCTGAGCCGATTGGCACGGTATCTGCCATCTGTTCGGTGTACGAACCCATCCGCCGAAACCTCGCGTACCGCTCCTCCACCAGAACATCCGGGTTGACCTCGCGGAGCCTGGTCAGTTCCTCAATCACCCACCGCTCGAGCTGCGTTGCGGCGGCTGCGGGGTCGCGGTGCGCCCCGCCCAGCGGCTCATCGATGATCGAGTCGATGATGCCCAGCTCCAGATTGTCCCGCGAGGTCAGCTTCAGCGCGTTCGCCGCCGCGTTGTTGGTCTGCTCGTTCGCCTGCTTCCACAAAATCGCGGCACATCCTTCCGGGCTGATGACCGAGTACCACGAGTGCCGCAGCATCGCAACACGGTTGGAGACCGCGATCCCCAGCGCCCCACCCGAGCCCCCCTCGCCGATCACCACGCTCACGATCGGCGTCCGCAGCGTTGACATTTCGCGCAGGTTCACCGCGATCGCTTCGGCCTGCCCGCGCTGCTCGGCACCGAGCCCGGGGTAGGCGCCCGGCGTGTCAACAAACGTCACGATCGGCAGGCCGTACTTCTCGGCGAGCTTCATCTTCGCCAGCGCTTTGCGGTATCCCTCCGGGTGCGCACACCCAAAGTGGCACGCCAGTTTCTCCTGCGTATCTCGGCCTTTCTGGTGCCCGACGATCAGGCACTTGATCGATCCGATCCGCCCGAACCCGGTCACCATCGCCGGGTCGTCGCCGTAGCGCCGGTCGCCGTGCAGCTCGCAGAAGTCGCGGCAGAGCCGGTCGATGTAGTCCCGGGTCTGCGGCCGATTCGGGTGCCTCGCAACACGCACGGTGTCCCACGGGCTGAGGTCGCTATAAAGCTCGCGCAGCACCTCGTCGCGACGGGCACGCAGCGCGACAAGATCGGCCGGCGGTGAACTCCCGTTGGCAGAGGCCTCCCCGCCGGCACCATCGGCAACCCCGCCCAACGCCGGCACCCCGGCGGCGGCTTTCGGGGCGGCCCCTCCGCGCTCGGCCTCGGTGATCTGCCGCTCGATCTCGACGACCGGCCGCTCAAACTCAAGCTGGTAGAACGTGCTCATGCCGACTCCTGGCTCCGGGCATCTCCCCGGTTCAACAAGCCGGGCAATGGTCGAAAGTGTACGACCCCCCGCCGAAGCACGACAGAGATCCGAGAGGGTGGGGCGGAAGCTCGGGGAGGGCGAGGGTGTGGGATGAGAGGGTTGGGGATGGGTTGGGGGTGGTTGGGGGTGCCACTGGGCAAAGCCCAGGTACCGTCGGGCCGTGACAGTCCAAGAGTCCCCCGTGCCAGGCCGGCGTTTCGTGCTGCGAAGGCGTCACTTCGTCGCGTGGAGGCGTCGATTCGTCCCACGAAGGCGTCGATTTGTGACGCGAAGGAGTCGATTCGTTCCACGAAGGAGCCTCTCCGTCGCACGAAGGCGTCGCTTCGTCGCGCGAAGGAGCCTCTCCGTCCGACGATTGGCCCGATTCGTCCAACGATTCGCCTGTTTCGTCCGACGATTCACCCGTTTCGTCCGACGATTCACCCGTTTCGTCCAACGATTCACCCGTTTCGTCGCACGAAACGCGGGACACCATGAACGAGCGGCCTCGAATCGCCCCTTTTATAGGCTCGTCCGAGAAGGCGCCGGGTTGCCGGGAACCGTTCGGGTGCTCAGCTCTCGTCGTGCTCGACCGACCAAACAAAGACGCCCCCAGCCCAGCGCAAAACTGACCGACACACCCTTCTCACTCGACGCCCGGCAGAACCAGATACCCGCCAACCACCCGGGACACAGAGGGTGGCAGCGCCACCCGCCCATCACTTCTCATCATGGCCACCCGCCTGCTGCGCATGTCAGCCGAGGGACCGCCGATCGTGTCTGCTCGAAGTGCTTGCAGCGCAGAGATGTGCCCGATTCCGCGCTCGGCTGAATAATGGAACACTACGAGAG
Organism: uncultured Phycisphaeraceae bacterium; assembly: GCA_964394895.1. Taxonomy (GTDB): domain Bacteria; phylum Planctomycetota; class Phycisphaerae; order Phycisphaerales; family UBA1924; genus PNC22. The sequence continues at coordinate 7,595 of CAYMZJ010000049.1, forward strand.
TCACTACAGCTTCCGCCAGCCGCACTCGGAGCATCCCGATACAAAATCGTGACACAAATCATAGTCACACACTGGGCATCGCCCCCCTTGGAATCGATGCACGCGTCGGCATCGCTCTGCAAGGAAAGTGCATGCCATGCCGAGAGCGCCATAAAACAGCGTATTAATGATCATCCCGCTCCAGACAGGTCTCAGTGGTAGGGCCCTCACTGTCGCTGGCGTCGCGACACTAGTTGGCCCTGTGGCACCGCCCCCGGATGGGGGTAGAGGGATCCCGCCATGGATGATCAAACCCCGCCCATATGCCATAATCAGAGTGTCTAGATACAGATCTACACCCTCACAGCTATACCAGAGTGTCAAAGCAGGCCAGCCATGAGCCGTATCCATTCCCGCAGCCACATCATATCCCTCACGCAATCGCCTGCAATCCTCGTCCAACCTGCCCCATTCACGGCCTCCGAGTGGGCTCCACGCTCCCACTAACGGAAGCGCGGCCTCACCCGGCACGGAAACAACCCCCAATCGCGCGTCTACCGCGGGGCTCTCGGTGCGCCAATCCATGCACTCCCAAACTCGACGTTGTGAACCAGCCGCTGTGAACGACCGGGCGAATAATGCGTGGGTTCCTTCGCGACGAGAATACCATGCATCACTGACCACCAATACGCTTGGTTCCGACGAAGTCATCGGGACTGAATAGGCTAGAATCCACGCTATGACTATGTTGATGAGGAATCCAGCAACAAGAAACCTTGCACACCGCCCAATCCGAGAGTATGAACGCCTCGGTCTAGTCACATGCCGACTCCTGGTCCATGCGAAGAATCCTGCAGTCGTCCAGCTTTACGGACCAAACGGGGCTCCATCTTCACAGGTACCTTCAAATCTCGTTATCTGAAATGTGCCCTTAAACGAACCTGTGAAGCAGCATCCTGGGTAAATGGGGTGCCTCAAGGATCCCGCAGGGATACGGACTACCATGGTGAGCGTGTAAACATCAGGGCCATCCGGATCGTCACAGTTGGGGCAAGGGCCTACACACGGTCGCTTGTTCTGCCAAGTAATACCTCCGTTGCGCGCGTATCGACTGCACAGGGCTCTCTTATTTGGATCACTCATATCCAAGACAAACCATGGACAAAAGCCACAGGCGATGATCTTGGCATTGGAGCATTGGCCGCTACGAGACTCCATAATGAGGTAGCTGCACCAGTCACCGCACTTCTGCGGGATTTGAGGCGGGATAAAACTCGGAGGGGCACCACCCACCTGACCTGATGCACCGCCACCCCCGATCCCTCCGTTTGGCCGCAGCCCAGTCGAATCCAGCAACACAATAGGCATCGCGCCAACGTACCCATACACACTCATCCCATCGACATACCCCAGCGGATCTCTCTTCGTCCACCTACCAGCTTGGCTGAGCAGCACCCGATGCCTGACGTGATAGACACTCTCCCACCCTTCACTCCCTGTTAGCACCGGATCAATCTCATACCCCGCATACGCCTTGCGATTCGCGCCACCAGCTGTTGAATAGGCGTAGCTCGGATCGCCTCTGCCGAGTCCGGCGTCGGCGTTCTTGTCGTTGAGGTACGCCGTGATGTCGGCGGTGTCTTTGGTGCCGTCCCCGTCCCAGTCGGCGTAGGGCATGGTGCCCGCGCTGTAATACGTACTGAACTGGGTGTAGTCGGCAGCATCCACATCGCCATCGGCGTCGAGATCGGTCTTAGCGATCCCGAACGGCACACCATACGGGTCGTAGCGGACCTGGTTGATCAGCTCGCCGCTGTCGGTCATCAGCGCGACCACATCGGCCCGCCAGTTCTGGCAGTAATAGACCCGCTCTTCGAGCGTGCCGTCGGCCTGGGATTCCCAGGCGGTGTTCGCGTCTCGGTCTCGGAGGATCACGCTGTCAATATACGAACTTCCACCGGTTCCCGCAAGCCCCGCGTTGTGGTACACGAACTGTTCCTTGGGATCGGCGTCGATTGTCCACGACGGCAGGTGGCACTGTCATCCTGTGCCACGGAGTGGCGGCCCCACTGCCTCAGGGAACACTGAGGCGGCAAGATTGCCCCGTCTATCAGGGACCCGGCCCACGGCCACACTCCTCGGCTCACCACGCGTAGTGATTCAGTCCATAGACCAATGCGCCGCCGAAGAAGCCGGTCGCTCCGACCAGGGTTGCCGTGAGAAACAGGACAACCCGGAACGGCGTTCGCTGCTCGGGCGTCTTTCTCGACGTGCGCATGAGCACCGCGAACGAAACCGCCGAAAGCACCGCGACCGAGGTGCCCAGCCAGCGGTGCACGCCTTGCACCCAGTCCTCGTCGAACAGCACGAACCCACCGTTGAACCACCCGAGCGTCGCGGCACCCATCGCTCCGAGCGCTGCCAGCCCCAGACAGAACGCCGTTGCGTGGCGGAACATCTCCCGCCTGGTCAGCATCAGCCCGAGTTCCGAGAGCGCCGCCCCGATCAACAGCCCGATCGGCAGGTGGGTCGCCGGCGGGTGGAACTTGCCGAGCCATGACACAATCTTCAGCCCCGAGTCGGCGTGATCGACATCGTGATCGTGCCCGTCACTCTCGTGGTCTGTCCCATCGTCCACAATCGCCGCATCATCGGTGTGGTCGGCGTCGTCCTCGTGCTGCGTGTCGGCCTCTGCGTGGTCGTGCGTCTGGCCGTCGTCATGGCCCACGTCCGGCTGTACACCGAGGCTGAACGAGACCGCCTCGAATCCCGGGATGTTGGCGACGTAGGCCTCAGGATCGGCCTCAAACTTCGTCCGGCACTTCCGGCAGCAGAGCCCGATGGCTTTGCCCTTGTACTCAACGGTGAATCTCGGGTCGGCCGGTTCGTCGCCGGTCACCGGGCACAACTCATTGATCAGAGCGGTCTCGACGCGGGAAGTGTTGTCCGCGTCCTGAGCGAGCGCGACAGGAGCAAACAGGGTGAGCCCGACGACGACGAGCAACGGTGCATTGATACGGAACATGGCGTTCTCCTTGGAGGAGGTTGATCTGACACTTGCCCCCAGGAAGAGGCTTGGACAGTGCGTGAGAAGTTGGTGATCTTGACAGCTGCGCAACGCCCCCGACCCCATGACAACGGGGTGGAGGCTCCGGCTCTGCTAGATGATGAGCGCGCAATGCTGGCGCAGGAGCGATGTCAGCCGATGGATGCGTACACCCCGCTCGAGCCGCCAGCGCTTGTGCAGCGAGACCAACCGTGAGCTCGGCAAATCCTCGGCCAGAACATCGGACGCCGACGGTGTGTCGGGACCGAACTCAGGCAACACCGGCGGGTTCGGGATGTTCTTGAGATCGGTCTGGTGGCCGCAGTCGCAGGGCTCGTCGCCGTGGTCGCGGCTGGTCCCTTCGCCTGAACAACCTGAACCACCCGAGCCCTCATTGCCCAAAGCGAGATGGCCGTGCCCGTCGTCTGGATGGGACGATCCGGCCTCGTCGCTCGCGGTCACCACGCACGCATACCCGCCGCCGAGAAACGCCACGACGGTTTGCCCCCGGCAGCAGCAGAACGGCATGGCAACGATGAGTATCGCTGTCAACAGGTGCTGGATTGGGCCTTTCGCCGGGTTCACAGTACTTGTCAAACTCGCTCGCCCCACACCCTATTCCTCGGTGCAGGATTCCGTCCCCCACCCCCCCGGACGCCGGGGACAACGCTGTCTCCGGCTGCTTTATCGGCCGCGCAGGCACCCCCGCATGACTCGGAACGAATACGACTTGTGGCTCTGGCGTCCGCCCTGTGCCACGGGGAACTCTCCTGCCGGTACTCACATGCCTCACGACGCCACTCGAACAGAAACGACAACCTCGCAGTCAACATTGTAAGCAGTATCAATCCGCCGACCGGATCAGTAACCGCCGCTTGGTGGCGGCAGCATGGCTTGAGTCGGGGGGCGGTCCCGGGGGCAGGAATACTCGCAGGGTGGTGGTGGTTGACGCCAACCCCGGGACCCACGTCGCGTTGGCCGCGATGAGAGCCTCTGGGGTTGTGCTTTGCCGTGGTTTCCAGTAACGTTCGATCCGAAACGGTACTTGGATGGAGCTCTTCGTGCTCGAATTTTGAAATGGAAGGTCAGATCATGGTTCATACGAATCCACTCGACAACCTAGACTCCAGCACTCGGCGTCAGTTTCTTGCCACGACAACAGCCGTCGCGGCGGGCGGGCTTGCGCTCCCCCGTCTGACCTACGCGAACTCTGTGGCGGCTCCAAACGCGGGCACTCCGGTGGTGATCGATGTGCCGACCGATCGGCCTCTTCATCTTGGGGTCAGTCAGTCAAGACTCACCATCGCCGGGCGATTGACAGGGTCGCCCATCACCGTGAACGGCACGCTGCCCGGCCCGACGCTGAGAATGCGAGAGGGGCAGAATGTCGAGATTCATGTTCGTAACGATCACCCGGATCAGGACACATCGATCCACTGGCACGGCATCATCCTGCCCGCGTCGATGGACGGCGTGCCGGGGGTGAGCTTTGCGGGTATCAAGCCCGGCGAGACATTCGTCTACCGCTACCAGGTGCGTCAGAACGGCACCTACTGGTACCACAGCCACTCGGGGCTTCAGGAGCAGCTCGGTCACTTTGGCGCTCTGGTCGTTGAGCCGGCCGAGCCCGAGCCCTTCAGCTACGACCGCGAGCATGTGGTCATCCTGTCGGACTGGATGTTCACGGATCCGTATCGCGTGCTCAAAAAGCTCAAGAAGTTCGGCGGGTATTTCAACTACCAACGCCCGACCATCGCCAACATGATCAGCGACGCGCGGCAGGACGGCCTTGGGACGGTGATCTCAAAGCGTCTTCGCTGGGATGCCATGCGGATGGACCCTACTGATATTTCCGACATCACCGGCGCGGTGTACACCTACATGGTCAACGGCAAATCGCCGGAAGAGAACTGGACGGCAACCGCCAAGCCGGGCGAGCGGGTTCGGCTTCGCATCATCAACGCGGCAACCATGACCTACTTTGATTTCCGCATCCCCGGCCTCCCGATGACGGTCGTTGCTGCGGACGGCCAGCACATCAAACCGGTCGAGACCGACGAACTTCGTATTGCGGTTGCCGAGACATACGATGTTCTGGTCACGATGCCGGACGATCGCGCTTACACCATGTTTGCAGAAACCATCGACCGCAGCGGGTTCGCTCGCGGGACACTCGCCCCGCGCGCCGGTATGCAGGCGGATATCCCCCCGCGCCGACCACGGGCGATGCGGACGATGGCCGACATGGGAATGGCCAGCATGGCCGGGATGGCCGGGATGTCAGGCATGAATAAAAAGGACTCGGACACGATGCAGATGCCTGCCGGGAAGGCGCCCGGCGCAGACATGCCCGGCGGTCACGGCGGGGCTGCCATGGCGGACATGACGCCCAACCCGGGTGCTGCCCAGCCCGGCGGGGCGCTCCCGACTGAGAACCTGCCCGAGTCAGTCATGCACGGCCCGGAAAAACACGGCTCGCAGGCCTCGATGATCGCGATGAGGCCGCGACGACGGTATGCCGAACCCGGGATCGGGCTGGGTGATGACGGGCGGCGTGTGCTGACCTACGCGGACCTGCGGGCCCTTCGTCAGCCGGCGGATCGGCGAGCGCCGACGCGACAGTTTGACCTGCACCTGACCGGAAACATGGAACGCTACATCTGGGGATTCGACGGCAAGAAGTATTCCGACGCCGAGCCCATCCGGTTTGTCTATGGCGAACGCCTCCGCATGAACATGATCAACGACACCATGATGGACCACCCGATCCACCTGCACGGGATGTGGATGGATATGTACGCTGGCGGCACACTCGCGGACAACCCGCGCAAGCACACGGTGAGCATCAAGCCCGGCGAGCTGCTCACCGTTGATATCAGCGCCGACGCGCCGGGGCGTTGGGCGTTCCATTGCCACTTGCTGTACCACATGGACATGGGCATGTTCCGTACGATTGCTGTTGTGCGGTCTCTGGACGAGGAGATTTCGGTATGAGCATGGTGAACCGCGCGAGCCTTCTTGTTGTTGTGTCGATTCTGGTGCTGTGCCGAGCGGCAGCCGCCCAAGAACACGGGCATGACGCCACCGCCGAGACGCCCGTATCACCGAGCACCTCGCAGCCCGAGTACGCAGAGTCCGAGCCGCCGCTTGTGGAAGGTGATTCTCTCGAACAGGCGCTCGACGCGGCCGCTGCAGGTCCGCCCGAGTCCTGGCCCGACCCGATTCATGACAATCCGGTCTTGTCATTCACGCTCTTTGATCTCCTGGAGTATCGCGTCTCAGACGACAAGCGTGACGAGTTCGGCTGGGATGCACAAGGCTGGATCGGCAACGACGACCACAAGTTCTGGTGGAAGTCAGAAGGGGCGGCGGTCTTTGATGGTCCGAATGAAGGCGACGCCGAGTTTCAGGCGCTCTACGCCAAGCCGTTCAGCGCGTTCTGGGTTGCCCAGGCCGGCGTGCGTTATGAGAACGCGTGGGCACCGGGCGACTCGAACGATCGCATGTCGCTGGTGCTTGGTGTGCAGGGGCTGGCCCCGTACAGGTTCGAGGTCGAGCCGTCCCTGTTTCTGACCGACGACGGCGACCTGCTCGGGCAACTCACCGCTTCTTATGACCTCTACCTGACCCAGCGCGTCGTGCTGCAACCCCGGACCGACCTCAATCTCTCGGCCCAGGATATCCCGGCGTATGGGGTCGGCGCGGGGTTCAATGACCTCAGCCTCGGGTTGCGTCTGCGGTATGAGATACGCCGCGAGTTCGCGCCTTATGTAGGTGTGCAGTTCAACACGCTGCTCGGCGAGACCTCCGGGATCGCCCGTCGCGCAGGATCAGATGTTGACGATATGCAGGTGGTGTTCGGCTTTCGCATCGCGTTCTGATGGACCGGGAGCCATCACCATAGCTCGGCGTGGCCAGTATCGACTCCCCTTGTATGTCTTGGGATCGTGGCCACCCAAAGCTGTGGCCACGGCGCCCGGCTGTGGTGGCTCAAACGCGAGTTCGGCAATCGCGTGATCGCCCGGTGGCGGGAGTTGGATACGCCCATTCTTACGTGCATCACCGACAGCCGCGGCGGGTATCGGTACTGGCAACGGGGCGGCGGCGACGACTGCGTGTTGCTCACCGATCGACGCGATCCGGAACACCATCCGCGCCATCCACCGCAACCCGGTGCGGCGGGGCTTGGCGGACACGCCGGAGGACTGGGCGTGATCGAGCGCCCGGCAGTACCGAGGCGATCGGGAGGGACAGGTGCCGATCGACCGTGGCTGTGAGCGAGGGGGGGAATGCGGCATCACTGCGCGGGGAGAGGAGGCGAAGAAATGGAGAAGATGGAGGCCGCGAGTGATGGCACCCGGGGTTGGCTGTCATTCGGGCCACCCGCCGGGTCACGGAGGCAAGGCAGGGGAATCTCACCACAGAGACCCAGAGCCCACAGAGGGGGAGCCCCTGCCTAAGGAATCACTGCTGCCACGGGCCGGGGCTTCCCTTCTGACTCCATACATATGGTGACCCAGGACCCTCAGGATGCAAGGGCATGGAGAGCCCCTCATGTCTCAGTGCGACAACCCAAGGCGTTTCAAGTGCCTCTTTCAAGCAGAATCCCATCCCCGGTTTGCCAATCGGGTAGTTCTCCCCAGTCATCATCAAGTGATATCTCGTATGCACGGCCATGATACCAGAGAACGCCCGGTCAATCTGATGAATGTGGACTCTATCCGGCTGTCGCTTATCGTGGTGCGCCAACCGCCAATCGACATACTTGCTGACCGGATCGCACACCTGTTCGAGTAGGTCAAGGTGTCGCTTTGCGGTTTCCTTGGGCAAATGTTTCTCGGTTGGCCCAGCCCACTTGTTGAAGTCTTCATTGGCGCGCCGCTCCCAGAATTCCTGATCATTGGACTCGGTTCCTTCAAGGATTGCTGCGATGTAAGCATTCCTCGTGAGGCGGACCTCTCCACAGGCTATCCTGCGGATCAGTTTGTAAATGCTGATGGATTTGTCATTGCAGTCAACCGACCGACGAACCCATAAGGATACTGCTTGGAGATGACTCTCCGTGATGAACTGCCATATATGTGGAGGTTGTAGAGCCCAAGGTGCAGCAATAACAACCCGTCGAAGTTCCTTCCACATAGAGTGCCGACCTGCCGTCTGAGCTGCTTCTTCCTGACATTTTTCCAACTGCTTGGTGAAAGCTTTGAGCCTGTCAGCGTTATCCATTGCGACTCTTTCTCCGCGACGGGTGGCCCGAATGCAGGTACCGTGACTCGCCGCAACTCCGCCTTCTTCCAATCCTACTCCACCCTCAGCGGCGCAGTCGTGCCTCCCCTGCCTCCCGGCTCGCATCATTGTGCGGGGGAGGGATCGAAGGGGGCGGAGGCAAGGAGGCCGCGAGTGATTGCACCCGCTTGGTCGAGTCTTTGGTTTGGTGCTGGTGGTTGTTGTGGTCCGGGTGTGGTTCTGCGTTGATTGTGGGGGGATCGTGTGGGGATATGTCGTGATCGTGGGGGGTTCGTGGGGCGTGCGGGGTTGTGCGAGGGGGCCAGCGAGGGGCCGGAGTGTCAAAATAGGGAATCTATCGCCGTCGATGGAGAGCTAAGGGACGGCCTCGAAGAGCTAAGCGAAGGCCTTGAAGAGCTAAGCGAAGGCCTCGAAGAGCTAAGCGAAGGCCTCGAAGAGCTAAGTGATGGCCTTCGAGAGCTCATGGACGGCCGTGAACTCCTCACCGATGGCCTTGAACTCCTCAAAGGCGGGCTGGAGAAGCAACGAAATATCCTCGGGGGACCGACCGACGGCTCGTCATGGCCATCCAACGCGATGGCCATACCGCACCCGAAGAGTCAGAGAGCCGGACGCCATGCTCACGGCTCGGCGGGACCATGTTTGATTCCCTCTCGCGTTTCAGATCGTGGCCACCCAAAGCTGTGGCCACGGCACCCTGTTCTGTCTTACCTCCGTACCCTCCGCAGCGTCCTCTCTCCTGCAAGCCTCCGGTCGAATAGGCTGGGGGCATGATGAAGCAACTTCACCAACCCCTCCTCCTCATCGGCGGCGGCACCATGGGCCGGGCGATCGTCGAGGGGGCTGTGCGGGCCGGGGTGCTGGTTGGAGAGCGGATCATCGTCCACGATCCCGACCCGGCTCGGCACGCTCCCTTCGACGCGGTGGGCGCATCCTGCACCACCTCGCTTGCCGAGGCGCTTGATCGCCTTGACGCCCTCGATACCAGCCTCGGGGCTGCGAGTGCAACTGTGAGTGCAGAGGGTGCCAACACCGGAGGCATGATCCTGCTGGCGGTCAAGCCGCAGGTGCTCGGCGCGGTGGCCGAGGCGATGCACGAGGCGGCCGGGCCGTCTGGTGAGGTGCGCTCCCGGCTGGTGATGTCCATCCTCGCCGGCACACCGACCTCGCGTCTTGCCGAGGCGATCGGGGGGGGTGGGGGTCGCATCGTCCGCCTTATGCCCAACACCCCCGCGCAGATCGGCATGGGGATCACCGCACTCTGCCCCGGCCCCGGCGCAACGCCCGCGGATATCGCGACCGCCCGCCAACTCTTCGCGGGCGTGGGCCGGGTGGTTGATCTGCCCGAAGACCTGCTCGACGCCTTTACCGGCGTCGCGGGCAGCGGGCCGGCGTATGTCTTTCTGCTCGCCGAGGGGATGCTCGCCGGTGCCGAGGCGGTGGGGTTTGACCGCGAGCAGGGGCTCGAGCTGGTGCGGGCGACGATTACCGGTGCAGCCGCGCTGCTCGATGCGGCAGCGAACACCGACCCCGCAACCCTCCGCGCGCTGGTCACAAGCAAGGGCGGCACAACCGCCGCGGCAACGGCGGTGCTCCTCGAACGCGGCGTGCCCGACGCGCTCCGCGACGCGATCGTCGCCGCACGCGACCGGGGGCGGGAGTTGGCGGGCGGGTGAAGGGAAGACGGTTCGGGGAACCGAGCCGCCACCATCGAGGGGATGACTGCGAAAGCGTGAGGCTCGGCACCGGGCTGTGCCCAGTGGCACCCGTTGCCAGAACACGCATGCACAGAGCCCGAAGCGCCAGCGAGGAGCCCCACACACCAACCGCCCCCGTCCACTCCCCCCACTCCTCCCCCCACCACTCCCCCCACCACTCCCCCAACTTCCCCCCCCACTTCCCCCACCCCCGCGTGTAGACTGCCCGGCATGGCGGACACTCCCTCGCAACCAGACACACCGCCCAACCCGGAGACCACCCCGGCGTGGACGCCCGACCCGGGCCGTTGGGAGCGGGGGGACTGGGAGTATCGGCCCGGCGATTGGCAGAACGACGCGACCAAGGATGCGCCGTGGGAGGACCCGTCGATCCTGCGGCGGCGGATCGGGACAGCCGACGAACTGGCGGCCGTCGCCGATGCCATCGTGCGGGGGCAGGAATACCGCAAACTCCATCCTCAAGAATCAAGCACCCCATTCGACATCACCGAGGACGACCCCGACGGCAACGAGCGGGTGATCGTGGGAAAGATCGGCGGGTCGCGGAACCGGGGCCACGGGCTCGGCCAACACGTAGTGGTGGAGAACCTCAAGGCATTGATCGTCGCGGTGCAGGACCACCCGGCCGTCAAGATGGCCAAGGTCAACGCTGAGGAGGACACGGACGGGTTCCTGCGAGTGCATCGGCGGTGGGTGGAAGACCGCGAGGCCAACGAGCTATCCAAAGAGGCGGAGCCCACCAAACTTCGCCTCTGGCACTCGGTGGTGGCCCAAGCGGCCGTTGCGGGACTTGACATCGGCGTGACATTCGGGCCCGAGGCCCGGTTCGCCGGGAATGCCCAGTTCGCCAAGGCCCGCTTCGCCGGGGACGCCGGGTTCGAGAGGGCCCACTTCACCGGGGTTGCCCGGTTCGACGGGGCCCGCTTCGCCGGGGTCGTTCGGTTCCGTGATACACGCTTCGCAGGGGTCTCTCAGTTCGACGAGGCCCGCTTTGCTGGGGTTGCCGAGTTCCATGGGGCCCGCTTCGCCGGGGTCGCCCGGTTCGGCGAGGCCCGCTTCACCGGGGTTGCCGAGTTCCACGGGGCCCGCTTCGCAGGAGCCGCCCGGCTCGGCGGGGCCCGCTTTGCCGGCGACGCCCGCTTCAAACGTGTCCGATTCGCTAGGTATGCTTTGTTTGATAAGGCTGTCTTCAAAGGGAGTGTCGTGTTCACCTCCGCCCAATTCGGCGATGAGGCTCATTTCCGACAAGCTCAGTTTGCCTCCACGGCTCTATTCAATCAAGCCCGCTTCGTTGGGGACGCTTGGTTTACGAACATCCGGGTACACCGGAACGCCACACTGGTCTTCTCCGTCACGCGATTCAAACAAAGTTGCCACTTTGACGATGAGCAGCAGTCCGATGAGCCGCATATTCAAGGTAAGCTCGCATTCATAGACGCCACCCTCGACGAGCGGCTGACCTTTCACAACACCCAGTTTGGCGAACACGCGCGGCTCAAGTTCACCCGATTCCTTGCTCGGGGCGGGGCGACGATCGAGCTGTCTGAGGACCAGTTGGGTCTGACCCGGCCGCAACTAGCCGACCAACCGCTGCTGTGGATTGTCGTGCGGCCGTGGCGGTGGCGGTGGCTGCGAAACTACTTCGCCTTCGACCGCTCGCGAACGATCATGGAAGGCGGCGACAGCAACGACCCCGAATCCATCCTACGGGCTGTGGATGATTACCAACTTCTGGCTGCCAACTACGCCCGTCAGCCCGCGCGCGAGAAGGAGGAAGACAACTGCCGCTGGTTGGCCCATGAGCTGCGACGGCGAGCAGCATGGTGCCCGATGAAGGAACGCTGGGCTCCTACAAAGGCACTATGGGTACAGGCGGGGAATGAAGTTCTTTCATTTATTCAAACCCCGATGGATCGAGCATCCTCCCGGTTGCTGCATGGCCGGACAGAAGGGCCGCTGCTGTGGTATCTTGAATATATTGCCTTGATCTGGTCGTGTGTGATCGCGTACAGCACCTTTGCACGGAGAATCGCATCTGCTGCCTGGGGAGCTGTACGGTTTGCCTTGACTTGGAGTTTCGCCCGCGACGGGGTCTGGGAGTGGGGTATCAAGCGGACAGCGGTCGGCTATCTTCTCCAGCCGCACCGGATTGCCATCACCGGGATTCTCCTGCTTGTGGGTTGCGCGATCGTGTACGGCGTGTGGGCAGGAGAGGACACACTCTCGTTCAACCACGACAGCCTCTCGCCTCCGGCCGGGTTCTGGGGTCGGGCGATCTTTGGCGTGTTCTTCTCGCTGACGACCTTCGTCACCCTCGGCTATGGCGACTACGCCCCGACGGGGTGGTTCAAGCTGGTGACCGGGTTTGAGGGGCTCTTCGGCGTCACACTGCTTGCCCTCTTCACCGTCGCTTGGGGCCGCAAGATGGTGCGTTGAGCGGACGGGCTGGGGTGGTGGTGGGGTTGACGGTGGGGGTGGGGACGGGGGACGGCGGGGGCTTCTGTGGTGTTTCCCGGACGTTTCGGGGCCGTTCCTGCGCTCTTTGGGAACGCTCCTGAACTCCTGAGGCACGCTCCTTGGCTCTTGAGGAACGTTCCTGAGCTCCCGGGGAACGCTCCTTAGCTCTTGAGGAACGCTCCTGAGCTCCTGGGGAACGCTCCTGAGCTCTTGAGGAACGCTCCTGAACAGCTCTTTTGTGCGCCTCGTGGCCCGTGGCGGCCGGGTCGAGAGCGCGGCACCACGCACGAAAGACCCACGATCGCCGCAAATGCCCGCGAGTTCGGCGCAGAACCGGTTCCGGACCAGAACAAATGGCAAATAGCAAATGGCAAATAGCAAAGCAGGAAGGTGACGGTCCCGCTTTGCCATTTGCTCATTTGCTATTTGCTCTTTGCCATTCCCTCATTCCCCACTCTGCATTTCTTTTCAGGCCGCCCTGAAGTCGCCCCCCGGCACGCCCGATAGCGCTTGCACACCACCAGGCAGGCCGCGGGGGCAGGGTTCCCCGGACAGGCCCGGCACACCACGCACAGGAGAACTCGCCATGAGCGAACTGCCAAAGGACATCCTCGGTCAACTCGAATACTTCGAGCAGCACATCCCCGTCTGGGCGGCAGACCCCGCCGCCATCGGGCTCACCGCCCAGCAGGTGGTTGATATAACATCATTCACCGGAGCCATGCGCGTCTCATATAACAACGCCCAGGCCGCCCGGGCCGAAAGCAAGAGCAAGACCGTCCTCCAGCGCGACGCCCTCGGCTCGATGGTCGGCCTGGGCACCGCGCTCATCGCCACCATCAAAGCGTTCGCCGATGCCTCCGGAGACGGGCCCGCCGTCTACGCCGCCGCGCAGATCGACCCGCCAAACATCCCGAGCCCGCTGGACCCGCCGGTTGTCGCAACAGATTTTATTACATCGCTGCATAACTCCGGCGCGATCGGGATTCGCTGGAAGGGCACCACCGCCAACGGAACTTACTATACAATCCACCGCAAGCTCGACAGCGAGAGCGCCTTCTCCCTCATCGGCAACGCCTCGGACCGGGAGTTCACCGACGCGACCATCCCCGCGGGCACGCCGCACGCCACCTACTTCCTCATCACCCACCGCGACAGCCAGAACAGCGGGGCCTCGGAATACATCACCGTCAACCTTGGGGTCGGCGGGAGTGTCGGTGGAGGCGGGGGTGGGGGTGGGCTGGGCGACACGGGTGAAGCCTCCGGCTCGATGGGGATCGCCGCGTAAGCAAAGCGAGACCAAAGGCAGAAGCCCAAAGGTGCAACACCAAACATCGAACGGTCCGGGTCGAGAGGCCCGGGCCGCTGGTGTGTAAAGAGCCGGGCGGCATGGCCGTGGCTCTGCGTGCGCCACGATCCGGGGGGCTCGTCATGGCCGCCCAACGCTGTGGCCACTCCACCGGCCCGCTGATTGCCATTGATCCATTCGGGAGGGTGTGGTAGGCTGCGGTGTACGGTCCCGGCTGCGGGAACTTCCCGGCCCGGCGGGCGGCCTTTGCCCGCTGCACACCGAGGAGCATCATCATGAAGAGTTCGAGCATGTCGGTGTTGGGGGCGTTGGGGGCGTTGGGGGTGGTGGGGGTGGTGGGGGTGGTGGGCCTGTGCCTGTCGATGACGGCGGGCGTTTGTGCCCAGACCACCGGCTCCATCGAGGCGTGGGGATGGAACAACGGGGGACAGCTCGATGTGCCCGCGCCCAACACCGGGTTCGTGGCCGTCGCGGGGGGCAGGCACCACAGCCTGGGCCTGCGGGCCGACGGCTCCATCGAGGCGTGGGGAG
>CAYMZJ010000050.1:0-21200 GCA_964394895.1 uncultured Phycisphaeraceae bacterium
TCCATATCTGCTCCTCGCCTTCGATGGAACCAGCAAGTATTGCGATAACAGTATCACCTGCATCTGGCACAGCGGTGTCGCTGTAGTAAAATTGTGCCGCCACACGAAGGGGGGCGGGACCTGCCGCAACATAGATGGGCACGCCCTGGAGTATGAGCTGTTGCGAGCGTGAACCAGCCCCTCGTAGCTCGGCTTGGTCCACCTGTAACACGACCACCGCGAGCCGATCCGTAGACTTATAGCGCGCGGTAATATCCTCCAGTGTACCATTGAAGAGGGACTCTGGATCGACTTCGATCATTGGTTTCGCTCCGTGAATATCGCTGAGGCCTGGTTGCGTAGTGTGTCCCGCTTCGCCCATCTCTTCTTGGAGAGGAGATGCAGGATGATCACTGACTCCATTCCCGCAACCGGTAAGGATCGTGAATATCGCGACTGCGCGTGCAAGGCCATTCGCTAAACAAACATATCTCATCGCCATGTTGCAACACCTCCCGGATCGGGGATCCGCCAGAGTCTTGTCATCGCGAAGACTTTGCCCAACTTGGCATTGATAAGGACTTCAAGAAAATCACCTTCGACGAGTAGTCCTTTGTGCCGATGCTCCCACCGTATCCGAAATACCGTGGTATTGCCAACGACCTCATACCCGGCTTGGGAGCGCTCGGCATCGAGTGGTGGTTTGGCGATAGCCGTGCCGAGGGCGAGCAACTCCTCGGGTGCGGCGGAGGCGTCCCCGTCCTCGGAAAGGCGCTCGATGATCCATGAGAGTGTTTCTCCAGTGGCGGAGTTGAGCCGAACAATGATGTCACCCAGAGAACTCGCTACTGTGAATGAGTCATCGCTGTCTTGACCGGTAGCTGTGCCACCGGCCGCGGCGGGGTGCTCTGTGTTGGAGAGTCCATGGTGCTCTTGATCGCGTTTGGGAGTAACGCGGAGCATCCGTTCGACATCGGCAGCGGCCTCGGGCTCGCCTTTGAGCATGAGTTCCTTGCGGATCATGCCATACCACCAGTCAGCCGCGGACTGCCCGGCATCTGCGGATGTGGGCTCTTGTGTGGTCATGGGAACAAGCTCCGATCAGCGAGAACGACTGAGACGAACCACCTCGCCGGTTTCATCGATTGTAATCTCTGTACAATGATTGGCGAACACGAGCGTCACAACCCAGGCGAAGATGTCCCGCGTTGGGCCGGGCTCTGGGAGTTCATCGACATTCGAGGGACTCTTAACGAGTTCGACAATCCGGCGTTCGACGCTCGTGGGAGTGAACTCCTCGGAAATATCGAATCTTGCCCGAACATTCATGGCGATCGCCTGAGCATCCATGGCGTTCATGTGTCCTCCACCGGGGCAAACGCCGCGACATGCATCTCGGCAGGGTTGAGAATAAAATCGAGAACATGCGATCCATCGCCGTTGATGTCGATGCGTGCCTGGATTAAATTTCCCGGCATCGGTGACAGAGACTCGACTTGCGCTCCTGATCCCAAGAGTCCTGTGGTTGCCGCAATGCTGAGAGATTCTTCCGCTGAGAGCGGTTGCGGTGAAGGGGGAGGATCCGGGTTGAGCCTCCCCGGGTCGGTAAATGCGATAATCTTGCCGGTGTCATTGCGTTGGATGTGCAACTCGCCGAAGGGATGATATAGCGCAAAAGACTGTTCGAACACCCCCCGTTGCAGCGTTGGTCGCCAGCCCTCGTCCGGCTCGCCGGGAGCAAGGTCAAACTCAATCGAGAGAAGTTCACCGAAGACATCCTTGGCAGCTTTGTGAGCCTTTTTCTCAAGCACACTCGTTTGCAACATTACTTGCTCCTCTGATTGCTGTACGACCTACTTGAACAGTGAGTGTGCAAACTTGAGCACGGATCCTGTGACTGCGCTCCCGATTGCGTTTGCAGAATTTACAATGCCGCGACTGGATATTTCTCCGCCACTGCGTCCAAACAGGACTGGCCGCATGCTGGTATAGACATCGGCATAGACTCGAAAGAATATAGGTGGTATTTTATAAGGATCGAGCCCCGTCTTCTTCCAGGCATCAAAGAACTCGGTCGCCTTGCTCACTGCAATGTTATCACCGATAGTCTTGCGAAAGGCGATGACATTCTGGCAACCCCTTGATGTCACCTCGTCGGCAAAACTGGCATCCCACCCGACAAGACAACATGAAACATAGAGAAGGTAACGAGGCACAGAAGGAATATCAGCCTTGGTCGCGATCTCGGTATCTCCAAGTTCATGGTTGTTGTAGGCGACTCGTCCCTTGCTCGCAAAATCGACAAAAGATATTCGGGTAGTCGCGCCGTAGCAGATATGCCCACGCCAGGATTTCGTAGGCCGGGGCAGTTTGCCTTTCTTACCGTGCTTCTTGAAATCTGCAGGATCATCAACACTCGAATGAATGAATGCGGTTGGCAGCCATTTATCGGCCCGGCGAGCAACATTGCCGTGACACCCGATGTGGAAGCAGTAGGTGTTCCGCATGGCCGAACCGAACAGGTTGTAGGCATCGGTATCACTCGACGCACCTTGGCCGGTAAACACCGCGGCAGAGTGGATGCCCGCATCGTCTAACTTCCCCTTGAGAGCCGCGCCTTCTGTCTGAGTGCCAGTAAGCCCGGATCGTGGGGCGAGGCAATAGGTCCAGTATCGAACCCGGAGGCACTCGCCCTTTCGTGCCTTATAATCATCAGTTGTTTCGGCGCTGAGGCTTTGGTATCTAATCGAACAGGAGAAACGGAAATACGGCGTATCCCATACTTCCCACGGCTTGTGCTTGGATTCAAATATCCAAACCGGAGGCTGCCCAGTGGTCTTCGACACCACCTTGTTGTCCTTGACCTCAAGCTCCTCGATGGTCCCGTCTTTGACAGAATCGCCGAACACATGCGAAACCGAGATGGTCGCGGGTGTACCATCGGGAACATGCTCCGTCTCAACAATCATTCTTGATTTGGCGATCTCAGGAATGACATCGGTCGGTGGAGTGGTGGGAGGAAAAGAACTGTTGTGATTTGGTAGAACAAACTCTTTCTCCCACTTCGCCTTCGCGGTTGCTTTCGGCTCCTCTTTCTGCTTCTTATCCGGTTTGTCCTCGTCGGACTTTTTTCCCTCCGGCGCTTTCGTCTGCCCGTACTTGCCCTTCTCCTGCTTGACCTGCTCGACCTTTGCCTCGGCGACCTTGCCGGGGTTGGCGTTGTCGGCGTCGAAGACCTCGACGGGGTCCGCCGGGGGCACGGTCTTGCATGCCTTGCCGCTCTTGGGGTTCATCCTCTCACTCCTCTCGACACATCCCTTTAGTTGATCTTGACCAGCGATCCCTGGATCGTGAGGATCGCAGCACTCTTCACCGTCGTCGGTGCCGAGCCCTCCACCGTCATCATACCTGTCGATTTGATATCCACGTTCCCGGTCGCTTCGATCTTGGTATTCCCGAGCGACTTGGTGTCGATGTTGCCCTTGGCGTCGAGTTTGATGTCGCCGGTCGTCCCGATCTTGATCCCGCCCGACTCGATCGCGATGTACGACTTGCCGACCTTGATCGTGATATTCGTCATCGCCTCGATACAAATATTGTCGGCCTTGATATAGAGATCTTTGGTCACCTCGGTGGACTGGTTCTTCTTGAAGACTTCGGCGACATCGCCAGAGACTGTCACCGACCTCGACTTGGCGACTTCGATCGCCTCCTTACCCTCCACCTTGAGGTTCCGGTCGCGGCCGATCTTCTCCTTGTGATCGTTATCCACCGTCTCGGAGCGGTCGTTCTTGACATGCTCGGCCTTGTCGTTCTCGACAACCAGGTGCCGATCGTGCAGCACCGTCTCGAACCGATCATTCTTGATCCTGATATCAAGGTTCTTCTCGCCGTGGATGAAGATCTGTTCTTCACCCTTTTTGTCCTCGAAACGCAGCTCGTTGAACCCGCCGCCGCCCTTGCTGGAGTTGGATTTGTATCCAGAAACCGTCGGCATTTCCTGGGGCATGTACGGCGGCTTGTTGTTGGCGTTGTAGACCGCGCCGGTAATCATCGGCCGATCCGGGTCGCCCTCCAGAAACTCGACGATCACCTCGTGCCCGATGCGCGGCGTGTACAGCGCCCCCCACTGTTTGCCGGAGATCGACTGCGCGACACGAACCCAGCACGAGGCGTTCTCGTCGGTCTTACCGTGGCGGTCCCAGTGGAAGTGGACTTTGATCCGGCCGTACTCGTCGGTGTAGATCTCTTCGCCGGCCGGCCCCACCACGACCGCGGTCTGTGGCCCCTGGATGATCGGCTTGGGTGTTGTCCGCGCGGGCCGGAACTGCTGCGCACTTGGGATTGCCCGGATCGATGCCGAGAACGCTGTGTCGCCCCCCCCGCCCGATTCGAAATCCTCCGGCTCGGACACCTCGATGCTCAACGCCGTGAGCAGATACTTGCGTTTGGGATCGGCCGGGTTCAGGTACGATGATTCATCGGATATCTCGAACTCGCAGCCGCACACCAGTTGCCGGTTATCGCCAGCCGCGCGGATGGTCTCGTACCCGGTATGGTGCTCGTCGGCCCGGAGCGCCGCGTACCGCTCGCCGTCGGCAAACTGAGGATACTCGCCGGGGTAGTCGAACATCTCGAAAGAACTGGCCGCGTGCTTGAGCGACTTGACCGAACGCACAAGCAGCGATGTGGCTGGCTTCTCGAAGTTATAATCCGACAACGCGACCGCGCCGGGCTGCACGACTTTCTCGACCGCCCAGTCCCAGATGTGCGGACCGCGCGCGGCCTCGGCCTCCTGCGGCGGGAAGTACGGGATCGGTCCCCCCGGAAGCGGGCTGTGCGACAGTCCCGAATCGGCGAGCACCATCGTGTGCTTGCCGTTCTCGTGCGCAAAGTAATAGTAGATGCCCTCCTGCTCCATCAGCCTCGAGATGAAGTTGAAATCTGTTTCGCGGTACTGCACAAGGTATTCCCATGTGCGGTAGGTCTCGTTGAGACGCATCTCGTAGTCGTTGAACCCGTGCCGCTGAAACACGTCCTTGATGACATCCACGACACTGATGTCCTGGTAGATTCGGTGGTCCGAGATGCGCGTGAGAAACCATGCCCAAGGCACGATCGTCGCGGTGTAGGCCCGCAGCCCCCGCTTGAGACCCGCCGAGCCGAATCGTGCGACGTAGCCGTTGATGTACCGCGCCTCGTCGCTTGAGAGTTGGATCCGCGCGGTTACGTTCTCGCCGAGGATCTTGTCGGTATCGATCGCCGGGTCGTCGGTTACAAGATCGAGCTCGTAGCTGAACAGCCGCCCAAGCTCCTCCTGCCCCGAGATCGAATCGAGCAACACCGCGTCCGCCCCGAGCGGGGTGGCAACGGTGAGTATGCGGCTTTCTTGGGGACGCCTTGCCATTGAGCTTTTCCTGCTGGGTTACGCGAAACCTACCTTATCTCTTATTCAAAGCTGTACACAAACTCCCCGTCCGCAACCCCCACCCCGACACGCTCGACCGCGTTGCCTTCCATCAGGCGGGTCAGGATCTCCCGGCTCACGGTCGGGAGCATCGTGTTGGTGAGGATCGCGTCAACCATTCGGCCGCCACTCTCGACTTCCGTACACCGACTTGCGACCAGGTCGATCACCGCGTCGTCGTAGGTCATCGGAATCCCACGCGACTCTTCGACCCGGCGCACGATCCGATCGAGCTGGAGCCGAATGATGATCTTGAGCACCTCGTCGCTGAGGGGGTAGTAGGGAATCGCGAGCATGCGGCCGAGGAGTGCCGGCGGGAAGACCTTGAGCAACGGCTCGCGGAGCGCTTTGGTCAGCCCCTCGACATCGGGCATCAGCGAGGGGTCTTTGCACATGCCGGTGATGAGGTCGGTGCCGGCGTTTGTTGTAAGAAGGATGATCGTGTTTCGGAAGTCGATGAGCCGACCCTCGCCGTCCTCCATCTTGCCCTTGTCGAACACCTGGAAGAATATCTCGTGGACATCGGGGTGCGCCTTTTCGACCTCATCGAGAAGCACGACCGAGTACGGCCGACGGCGAACGGCCTCGGTCAATACGCCGCCCTCGCCGTATCCGACATAGCCGGGAGGTGCGCCCTTGAGCGTCGAGACGGTATGGGCTTCTTGAAACTCACTCATGTTGATAGTGATGATGTTTTGTTCGCCGCCGTAGAGAGCCTCGGCGAGCGCCAGCGCGGTCTCGGTCTTGCCCACACCGCTGGGACCGGCGAGCAGAAAGACCCCGATCGGCTTGCCGGGGTTGTCGAGCCCCGCCCGCGAGGTCTGCACCCGCTTGGCGATCGCTTCGAGGCCGTGCCTTTGCCCGACGACGCGCTGTTCGAGTCTGTCGGCGAGTTTCAGCACCGCCTCGATCTCATCGGTCACCATGCGGCCGACCGGAATCCCCGTCCAATCGGCCACCACCGACGCGACCGCTTGCTCATCGACGCAAGGCAGGATCAGCGGCTCGCCGTCCTGGAGGTCGGCGAGCTGTTTTTGCAGTGCTTTGAGGGTCTCGCGGAGTCCTGCTGCATCTTCGGCGGAGAGCACCGGCGACTGGTCTTCGTTGTCACCGCTCCCATGTCCCTCGACATCTGCCGCGGCTGCCGCGTCGTCGTTGCCCAGACTGCTCTGCAGCTCGCGCTGGGTCTTGAGGATCTGCTCGACAAGCACTCGCTCGGATTCCCACGACTCCTCAAGTGTTCCCAGCCGGGCCCGCTCTTCTTCGAGTTGGTCGAGCACCTTCTGCGTGCGCTCGGCGTGGTCGACTCCCACCACGGTCTCGCGTCCCAGAATCTCTTCCTCGGTTTCGAGCGAACCGATCTTCTTGCGGCAGTCATCAACCTGCGCGGGCACCGCGTGCTGCCCGATCGCGACCCGGGCGCAGGCGGTGTCCAGCAACGAAACACACTTGTCGGGAAGCTGCCGCGCGGGGATGTACCGGTGACTCAGCTGCACCGCGGCTTGGAGCGCCTCATCAAGCACCTGTACCTTGTGGTGTTCTTCGAGCGCGCCGGTGATCTTGCGCATCATCAGGACGGCCTTGTCTTCGGTCGGCTCGTCCACCTTGACCACCTGGAAGCGGCGGGTCAGCGCGGGGTCTTTCTCGATGTGTTTCTTATATTCAGCCCAGGTCGTGGCGGCGATGGTGCGGAGCGTGCCCCGCGCCAACGCAGGCTTGAGGATCTGCGCGGCGTCGCCCGTGCCCGCCGAGCCCCCGGCGCCCATGAGCGTGTGGGCCTCGTCGATAAAGAGCACGATCGGTTTGGCGCTGGACTGGACCTCTTCAACCACCTGCTTGAGACGGTTTTCAAACTCGCCTTTCATGCTCGCCCCGGCCTGGAGCGCGGGGAGATCGAGCTCGAGCAGGCGGACCTCGCGCATCGACGGCGGGACATCGCCCGAGACAATCCGGTGCGCAAACCCTTCCACCACCGCGGTCTTGCCCACGCCCGCTTCGCCGGTCAGGATCGGGTTGTTCTGCCTGCGGCGCATGAGGATGTCGACGATCTGGCGGGTCTCCATGTCGCGGCCGACGATCGGGTCGATCTTGCCGGTGCGGGCCTGTTCGGTGAGGTCCTTGCAATACGCCTTGATCGCTTCCTCTTTGCCGAGTTGGGCGGGCGCGATCGCGCCGCTGGCTTCACCCGGCGCACCGGCGCTCCCCAGCGCACTCCCGTCGGCAGCCGCCTGCGATTCTTCGGGCGAGCCGGCGATGACGGCGTAGAGCTCGTCGGCGAGATCGTCGGGTCTGATCTTGCCAAACTCGGCGGAGATCGCAAGAAACGCCGGCCGCAGCTCGCGGGTCTTGAGCATCCCCAGCACCAGGTGTCCTGAGCGGATCGCGGACTCGCCGAACATCAGCGACGCGTAGACCCAGCCGCGCTCGACCGCGCTCTCGAGGTGTGCTGAAAGATCGGAGATCGACGACGCGCCGCGCGGCAACCCGTCGAGCGCCGAGATCACCTCTCGCGCGACCTTCGCGGGATCGAGCGAGTAGTGCTTGACAATGCGGGTGATGTCCGAATCGCTCGTCTGGAGCATCTGGTGGAACCAGTGCTCGAGCTCGACATACGGGTTGCCACGGAGTTTGCAGAACACCGTGGCGCCCTCAATCGCCTTGTAGGTGAACGGGTTGAGCTTGCCAAACAAAGCGCTGCGTGCGATTTCGCCCATTCCCAGAATCTCCAGACAGTTCAATGATCGCGGAGGGGGTGCCCCCTACGCGACGGGTTCCAGAATCAAATCATCACGGTCGCGGCCGCCGCTCCCGAGCCATGTGGTCTGCCCCAGCATACCCGATTTTCCGAGTGTCACGCCCGGGACCTGATCCTCTCTGAGCACCGGGCGGACGTCCCAAGTGTATTCCAGCCCCGATTGCAGCTTGACCCAGCTGCACAACTCCGTCATACCCTGATTGCCGGGCATGAGCCGCTCGTATTGTGCAAGAGACATCGGCCCAAGGTGAATCCGGAACCGCCCTTGCACGTCCCAGATGCGCGCGCCGACGACGGTAGTCTTGCCGAGCGCACCGGTGGCTGGCGACAAGCCCATGCGGGTCTGCCCGCTCTCGGGGATCGCGAGCCACTGCCCGACCAGTTGTTCGATTCGGCAGGGGAGCTTGAACCAATCGCCGATCATGCTCTCGAGTGATTCGGCGGAGTTTGGCAGTTGGCGGAGGCGGGACGCCATGTAGAGCTTCGCCGAGTCGGGCACCGCGTCGCGGCTTTGCAGCCCGTCGGTCCCCAGGCCGAGAATGCAGCGCAGGTAGAACGAGAAACGGTCGTCCTCACTCCGGTCGTGCGCGACCGCCGGCTGATTGACCGCCCACGCCCGGTAGAAGAGCGCCGTCATGCGGTTGGTCAGCAGGTCACAAAAGGACAGCAGGGTTGTGTCGCGGTGGTTCCGGGCGCGGTCGTCGATGTACTCGGTGAGGTGCAGGGGCAACGGGCCGTTGGTGCCGAGCAACCCGAACATGTGGACCAACACCTTCGGCCGCGGCCCATCCTCGACGATCCCGGCGACGCTCGACGTCGCAAACGCCAGGCTCGCCGGCTGCCCGAACGACATGACGTCTTCAGCAGGCTTGAGCGACCTGCCGACCCGGGGGCGCGAGAGATCGGTGGACTCGAGGATCCGGATGAGCGCGAACGGGTCGTAGGAAGTGGGCTCGTGCTGAAGACGGGAGGTCTTGGCGGGCATCAGATGATCCCCCGCGAGCCGGTGCGGATCGGCCAGGGCGCGAGCTCGCCCTCGTCTGCGGTGTACATGTGCGTCCGGGTGAACGAGTTGATCGAGACATAGCGCGGCAGGAACCGATCAATCACCGACGCGAGGACGAACGGGGATGCGCCCTCAAAGCGGGACTCGTCGAACTCAAGCCTGACATCGAGCCCGCGGATAAACGCGATCGGCCCGTCACGGGGGGCGCGGTCGATCGCAGAAGAAACCGACGCGGATTTCAGGCCGTTGATCTGGTGCCGAGTCCCCGCCGGGGCTGCGTGCACATAGAGCGAGAGCAAGCCGCGCAGAGCGGTAGCGCCGGCGTCGTCTTCGTCGAGCAGGGAGAGGTAGTTGAGTGTCAGGTGGCTGATGAGCCGCCAGCTGACCTCCCCCACCGCCGGCGAGGGCGCGGGCGGCGTCGGGCCGGAGACAACCCGCGTGCTGCGCACGGGGAAGCTGTCTTCCAAGCTAAAATCGGTCGGCCCCACGCCGACGGGCATGGTGAGCGGAAGGTCACGGTTGGTCGCGTAGACCCGCACCCCGAGCTGGCGGACATCTTCTGAGATCGGCGGCATGTCCGGGTCGGAGACCGAGAGATAGACGTCGCCACCGAGATAGCGCGTCCGGCTGCCGACCCGCTTCTCGCGGGTCGAGACCAGCCTGGTCTGCCGACGGACGGTGTAGCAACCCTGCCCGTCGGTCCCGCCCCTCGCACCAAAGAGCGGCGAGAACTCCTGCACCGCCCGGTTGCTGTCGTCAAAGCCGACGACACCTTTGACGCTGTGGACCTCGAAGTCGAGCGGCCGTGTACGGTCGATCGTGATCAGGTGCTCACGCTGAATCTCGTTGAGCTGAACACGCCCGGACTGCCTCTCGAAGAGATTGATCGCGGGGGTACAGAACAGCTGCACGTGCTCGGTCGAGAAGGTGCGTTCCAGATCGGTGTCGCGCTTGCTCAACGGCCGGGCGACGTGGATGGTGATCGCCAGCCGGTTGCCCTCGCACCGCTGGAGCGCGGGAGCGAGCTGCTCGAACCGCACCATCCGGAACCGATCGGGCAGCGCGAAATACTCGTGGAGCAAGCGGTACCCGGAGAAAGATCGCGGCCCGACCGGCAGCAACGCATGCTCTTCGTCGAACCCCAACGGGTAGATCGCTCGGGGACCAACATCCTCAGACCACGAGCTGTCTGGGCTGCTGTAGGACACACCCTTGGCGCGCGCGCAGCACGCCTCGAAAATGCGGAGCGCCACTTCGGTCGAGCCGCCGAAGTAGACCGAGAGCGATTCCATCGGCAACTCTCGCAAGGGAACGTCGGGCGGCGACTCGAGCACGAGCCGGATCTGCGCATCGGAGGTCCCGAGCGTCGAGTAGGTTGCTTCGGCGACGGTGATCGGCCAGAGGGTGACCTCCTGCGCGGTCGAGTAAATGCAGGGGGTTTGCTCGTCGGGACCGATCTGCCCGCGGAGGGTGGTCTGCCGCGGGATCCGCACCCCCTCAGCCAGCGAGCTGTCGCCTGCGTCGGGCTCGAACCGGACGATGCACATCGAGGGCGTCGGCGCGAGATAGTCGGGGCAGACCGCTTCGAGGAGGGACTGGGTAAATGTCGGAAACTCGGCGTCGAGCTTGAGCTGCACGCGGGCGGAGAGAAACGCGACGCCCTCGAGCAGCCGCTCGACATAAGGGTCAGAACACTCCTGAGAACTCAGCCCGAGGCGGCTTGCGATACGCGGGTATTCGGCGGCAAACTCTGCGCCGGTGCCGCGAAGGTACTGCAGTTCTTTCTCGTAATAGTCGAGCAGTTGTCTATCCACGGCTGCCTCCGGGCATTCGGCACTCGCCGGTATCGAGGTCGAGCTCGGTGCGGATGTAGAGCTGCTCGGGGTAGGGCTGGGCCCAGATCTCGCCGGTGATCTCGAGCGTGATGACCGTCGGCCCTCGGTCGGATTCGCCTCTCTGCAAGCGAACCGCGAGCCCCCGGCGAAGGATGCGGGGCTCGTACACCTGGATCGCCGCGCGGATGGTGCGTTCGATCTCCCCCTCGGATATCCCCGACGCGGTGGTGCCGCAGAGGTCGGGGACGCCGAAGTTGAGGACGGACTTTGCCACTTCGGGGTAGTCTCCGATCGGCTCGAACGAGGCCCGCGAGCTGGTGTTAAGCAGCCACCCGAGATCACGCTGTACCGCGGCGCGGAGTTGCGACATCGACAAGACCCGCGATTCCCGGCTCTCGGCCGTCTTCCCGGGATCATCGTCTGTCAGCCGATCAAGAAGGGAAGGCTGGAGTCGCTCTGATGGGGTGAGATCAGCCGCCATCGGCCTGGGGCTCATCGGCATGGTCGAAGCGGATTTCACGCACGTCGAGTATCGCGGCCTCGTTGCTGTCGGTCACGAGGACCCGGGTTCCCTGGCCAACGAGGTAGCCCTTGTGAGGCTCTTCCCACTGAGTCTCGCGCGACATGAGCAACGCCTCGTCGGTGGACGCATCGACCCTGGGGTACCTTGCTGGCATGAGCGCCGAGGCGTCGCCGCCGTTGGTCCAGACGACATCGCAGGGGAGCCAGACAAGATCACGGAGATCGGTCGGTGCCTGGAACGTGATTGTGCTGATGCGCGAGAGCGGCACCCAGTAGTAGCGGCCTTCGAGGATCAGCTCGGCGATCGGCCCCAGGCGGGAATCGCAGTCGGCGAGCCACTCGAAGGGAACAGGGTCTGCCGCGCCGATCGTGAGCTCTCCCCCCGCAGCCGGGGCGCGCTCCAGCGCCCGGTCACGCAGCGAAAGAGCCAGATCGTGCTTGCCCTCAGCCAGCGCGCGGAGCGATTCGAGCAGGTCGCCGACCCAGGGGTCGGGCTCGCCCAAGATCAACGGCGAACGGCGGGCGGCAAAGACCTCTTGCCGCAGCAACTCGGTGCGGATCGCGGAGCGGTAGACATTCGCAAGCACCAGCATCGACGCATCAAGCTCGGCGGCGACCTGGAGCTGAGTCGCGGCCCGGTCCCAATCACCCAGAATACTGAGCAGCTGGAAGAGAAAGAGCCGGTGCTTGGCCTCGGCGGGCTGGGCGCGGACCTCCTGCTCGAGGGCGGCCAACGCCTCTCGAGGCTTTCCCTCTTGCACCAGAGTCGCCGCGTCCATTGGTCGCTCCCACACGCGCACCGCGCAAGCCGCGGCAACGCTCCACAGAAAATCCCGGAGCGGGTTCTCGCCCACCCCGAGGTTTGAATCAGCCGGTGGTCTTCTTAAGAAGATCCCAAGTGAAGGAGGGCTCGGACTTCTTGGCGCCCTTCTGGTCAAAGTTGCGGTTGGTGACCTTGATCTTGGCGAAACGGAAGGAGATGCCTTCGGTGGCGGACACGCCCTCGGACCCGGAAATCTGGTAGGCAGAGATCACCACGTCGGTCAGCTCGATCTCGATCGCGGGTGTCTTTTTCTGGGTATCCAGGCAGGCCTGGAGCTGCACCTTGGCGATGTGCGTGCCAGTGGACGCGATCTGCTGGAGGAGCGGGCTGGTGATGTCGGCGTCCTTGGAGACATCAAACGTCGAGTACGTGCCGGTCCCGGAGACGAGCTTTCCTCGGGCGGAGGGGTCCTCGACATTCTCAGAATGCACGCCGTAGGAATAGGTGTGGAGCTTGATCCACTTGGCATGCTCTTGTTCGGTCACCTCGCCGGGCACTTTGTCAATGTTCAGGTACAGTTCCAACTTCGGCCTCCTTCACGGTTCGTTGTTGTGTCTTGCGATTCTCACTCTTTACCGATCGTCCCCACTGGCCGACCGGTCCTGTCGGGTTCTCGATCATCCGCCCGCCGAGGGCAGCTTGGACACCAGCCGCAGCGAGATGGTGAGCCCTTCGAGCTGGTAGTGCGGCCGGAGGTGGAACACCGAGCTGTAATAGCCGGGGTTGCCTTCGACCTCCTTGACCTCGACCGATGCCTCGGCGAGGGGCCGGCGGGCCTTTTCTTCTTCCGAAGCCATCTCCGGATTGGCGGCGACATACTGAACGATCCAGTCGTTGAGCCACCGCTCCATATCTGCCCGCTCCTTGAACGAGCCGATCTTGTCGCGGACCATGCACTTGAGGAAGTGGGCGAATCGGCATGTCGCAAACATGTAGGGCATACGCGCGCTCAGGTTGGCGCTCGCGGTCGCGTCCGGGTTGTCAAACTCGACCGGCTTGTTGAGCGATTGGGCGCCGATGAAGACCGCGTAGTCCGAGTTTTTCCAGTGGCAGAGCGGGAGCAAGCCGTTCTTGGACAGTTCGGCCTCGCGGCGGTCGGTGATGCCGATCTCGGTCGGGCACTTCATGTCCTGCCCGCCGTCGTCGGTGGGGAAGGTGTGGCAAGGCAGGTTCTCGACCATGCCCCCGGACTCGACGCCACGGATGCGGGTACACCAGCCGAACTCCTTGAACGCCGCGCCGATGTTGGTCGCCATCGCGTAGGCGGCGTTGGACCAGCAGTAGCGGGTGTGGTCGGTGCCGTCGGTTTCTTCCTCGAAGGAAAACTCTTCGACCGGCTCGGTCTTGGCGCCGTAGGGCAGCCGGGAGAGGAACCGGGGCATGGTGAGCCCGATGTACTTCGAGTCGTCAGAATCGCGCAGCGAACGCCACGGGGCGTACTCCGGAGAGCTGAAAATCTTGGTGATATCGCGGGGTTTCTGGAGCTCTCCCCACGATTCCATGTTGAGGAGCGCCGGCCCGGCTGCGCTGATGAATGGCGCGTGGGCAGCACCGGCGATCTGCGCCATCCCCTGGAGGATTTTGACATCCCCCGGGCTGTGGTCAAACTCGTAGTCGCCGACCAGCACGCCGTAGGGCTCGCCGCCGGGCATCCCGAACTCGTCCTCGTAGAGGCGCTTGAAGAGCGGGCTCTGGTCCCACTTGGCGCCAGAGAACTTCTTCATGGTCTTGCCGACATCTTTTTTCGAGATGTTCATGACGCGGATTTTGAGAAACTCGTCGGTCTCGGTGTTGCTGACGAGGTGATTGAGCCCGCGCCACGTGCCTTCGAGTTTCTGGAAGTCGGGGTGGTGCAGGATGGCGTTGAGCTGCTCGGTGAGCTTCGAGTCGATCTCGGCGATCATCGCTTCGATCGATTCGATCGCGTCATCGGAGATCACGGTCGCCTGCGAGATCGCCTGCTCGGCGAGCGTCTTGACCGCGGCCTTGATCGACTCGGCCTGCCGATCCGACTTGGGCTTGAACTCTTTGGTCAGCAGCTGATCGAACTCGCTGACCTCGATGGTTTCGCCAGCTTGTGCTGCCTGGGGATTGGTTTCTGCGTCGGTCATGGGATCAGCCCTCCTCACTCGGTGCGGCGTCATCTGCGGGCGCAGTCGAGGATGTCAACGATTTCAGAAGCGCCGGGTCCTGGAGCGCCTTGGCGAGCAACTCCTCAGCTCCGGATTTGCCGTCCATATAGGACATGAGATTCGAGAGCTGCGTCCGGGCATCAAGAAGCTGCCGCAACGGCTCGATCTTTCGTGCGACGGCTGCGGGCGAGAAGTCGTCCAGGCTATCGAACGAGACATCGACCGCGATCTTGCCGTCCCCGGTCAGCGTGTTGGGAACCTGCATGGTGACCCGAGGCTTGGCAGCTTTGAGCCTCTCGTCGAAGTTGTCGATATCGATCTCGAGGAACTTGCGCTCGTCCACGCCTTCCAGAGCCTCGGCGGGGTTTCCCGAGAGATCGGCCATCACGCCCATCACAAAGGGGAGGTTGACCTTTTTTTCCGCACCGTAGAGCTCCAGGTCGTACTCGATCTGGACGCGAGGCGCCCTGTTCCGACCCACGAATTTCGCGCCGCCACCCTTAGCCATGATTCAATCTCCAAGGACACGAGTGTACCACAAAGCTGTAGCACCAACTCAGGTTTCGTCTTCATCTTCACGATCGCCGCTGATCATCCGCACCTGGTCGAGACCCTCCGGCGACAGGTCTCGGATAATATCAAGAAAGCTCCGAGACACCAGCCGCTGTGCTCTCCGGAGCAAGAGCGGGACCGGGCTCGACGGCTCGTTCCTGACATAGTACTCAATCACTCGGTCCAGTGCTCTGGTCACGTCCTGGCTGGAGCGAATCTCACCGGGAGCCGCTGGGGCAGCCCCGCCGGCCCCGCCAACCGATGACGCGTCCTCGCCGCCCTCGGATTCGGCATCCGGCCCGCCTTGGGCAGCGTACCCCCGGCGTTCGAGCTGCTGGGCAAGGGTGGTGCTCACCGCGCGGAGCGCGTCGCGGACCGGGCTGAAATCGGGCGAAGCACCAACGCCTACATGTGTATCGAGAACTCCCTGAATACCTTCGAGGAGGGTCATCGCCTCGGTTGCTGCTTCGTGCAGCCCGGTGAGAAACTCAATCTCCGTATCTTCGAAGGCCGCCGCGATCAGCTCGGGCGTGGGTGCATTCTCACCCTCTCTCGGCGAGACCTCACCGTTGGCCAGCGCGACGTCTCTGATCGAGAACCGGCCGATCTGTCGGGAGTCTGTCAGCGGGGCGCTGCGGATTCTTTCGACCAGCTTCCAGTCGTCGCCTTGGGTGCCCGCCGGGACCCCCAGAGCAGAGAGTGCGCTGAGCCGTTCGTAGGGATCGCCGTCCTCGTCCGGCCGCGGGTGCAAGCCGTCCCAGTACTGTTCGAGCAGCGCGTGGACACAGCCGAGCCCTTCCCGGAACCCGGGCAGGCCGCCGAGCCGGAGCCCGGCCACCACCAGCAACATGGCAACCCAGAGCTCTTTGGTCTGGCCGAGCAGGTCCATCGCTTCGCTGCGGACCTCACTCCAGTTGGGCTCCTCGGCCGGACGGACGCTGTCACCCATGACGGCTTCGGGCGTGCCTTTGGCGCGTTCCAGCAGCATCACAACGGGGATCTCGTCGGTGAGGCGCGGGCCACACGGATCATCACCCGCGACGGGAGCGGTTGCTCGTTCAGTATCAATCACACTCATGGCTGTTGTGATGTCTCCATCGGCTCGGGTTCGGGTTGAGCCTCTGAGGGTATGGATGCTGGCGTCCCGACGGCGATCGGCTGGGACACCTCGACGAGTGCGGCGACTTCCTCGACCGACTCGAAGACCTCCTGCGAGTTCAGGTTGCCGAGGATCCGGCTCCGTGGCAACGCGGCTTCGGCATCGGTCAGCCCGATCTGTCCGATATCCTCGATGAGCATGCGCACCTCGAAGAGAGACCGGGCCGCCTCGACCTGCTCTGGGGTGCCCGCGACGAGATAGTCCCAGATCACCGAGGCATCAAACGACGCGTCCTCGTTCGCTTCAAAGTACGACAGCACCGCGCTCTCGATCTTCCGCTTGGGAAGGTCCTGATCGAAGACCCGCTCGGCACCCTCGCCGCGATAGAAGAGGCCGTCGAACCGGTCGAGCACGCGGTCCACCGCGTTTGATGACATCCGGTTGACCGAGACCTGGTGCATCTCCGTCACCATGCCGGCATCGTTGTAGACGCGCGGGCCGCCCTCGGAGATACGGATTCCATCCCGCTCGACTGCCCTGATGCCCAGCTTGAGCAGCTTCTCGAGTTGGGCGGCCGAGAGGCGGGTTTCCTGGGTGACCTGGCCGGACTCGGGATCGCGTGGGATCGCCCCGGCGAGCGCGCTGGAGAGGTTCTGCACGACCGGGCCGTCGGCGCGGAGGTCGAGGAGGAGCTCGAGCCCGTCACCGAGGACGACGCCGTAGTCGTCGGAAACCAGCGTCCCCGGCTCATCGCCGAACTGCCGGACGACGACACCCGGCACATTGAGGCTCGAATCCACACCCGAACCGTTCGGCGTCGCGATGTTGAACCCGCCGCCTCCGGTCACGGAGACTGTCGGGTCGCCGTCCACGGAGATTGTCCCAAGGACGACAAAGTCGCCGCCACGATCGCCATCGCCCTCCTCGCCCACAGGCGGCGGGCTGCTGACGAACCGCTCGAACGGCGCTGTTCTGTAACCGATCAGTGCTGCGGGATCACGATTCTGCAACACGATTGCAGAGGCACCAACGATGTTCAGGTCACCAGCGATCGCGAGGTCGCTGAGGCTGACCGCGCCGCCGCTGGTGTCGATGGTCAACGCGCCGAGTGTCTCGGGGCTCAGCCCGTCCCACATCGCCAACTTCTCGCCAACACCCATGGTGAAGTCGCCGGTGAGGAAGAACGAGAGGCTGCCGGTTTCGGCAACGATGGTCGGGATCGCTGGTATCGCCGTGTGGGGTGTGCCGTTGAGTGTGAGTGAGCCCAGCCGCCGGGTTGCCGAGCCGACATCTCCGCCGAACCGGATGACCGGGAAGTCCTTGTCGGACACGAGCCCCGCTGCCCCGTCGTCGTTGAGGGCGCCATCGCTGGTGTCTGCGGTCTGTGTCGGGTCCAGTTGGAGCGCAAGCGAGCTGCCCGCCCCACTGCCAAGAATACGGCCACCGAAGACGATGCTTCCTTTGCCTGCAACCTGGAGTGTGGTCGGTGCAAGGGTGCCGATCGTGACCACGTCCATGAACTCCATGCCGTTGACTGTCCCGATCGGGCCGGTGAGCGTGGACGTGCCCTCGATGGTGAGCGTCTTGATGAGTGTGCCAAGCCCTGTGCCCGTCAGCGAACCGTCGAGCCCGCGGAGTGTGGTGGTGCCCCCGGCAGAGCGGAGCGTCAGATCGGCGACACCGCTTTGTCCGTCAGCAGCGAGGAAGCCGCCGAGGATGTTGACACTCTGGGCCGAGATGATTCGGGTTTCGCTGCCGAGTTCCAGCTTGCTGTTGAACGTCACATCGCCTCCGAGCGGATCGCCGTTCGAGCGAGCGAGATCCGACCCGAGCTTCACCGTGCCGTTCGCGCCGGTCTGCACCAGGTTTCCACCGAGGCCGTCCCACGTCGTCGCGCCCGAGCCGAGCGTAGCCGTCCCGCTGCTGTCACCGAGTGCGACGCGCATCCCGGTTCCGGTCGCGGTGACGAACGGGCCCGGGAGCGTAAACGACTCGGCACCCAGATCGATCGCAAAGTCTTGGTCCAAGCCGGAGGTGCCGTCGGTGGTGATCGCCCCGAACGCCGCGTTCCCGGCAATGCCGGTGGTCACGATGTTCTCCGCAACAACCGCCCCGCTAGCCGTCACACCTGTCGCGTCACGGACTGTCAGCGTCCCGATCGGCGTGGTGGCACCGACGGAGCTGCCGAACGTCACGGCGCTGGTGGTCTGGCCGTCGATCGTAAGGTTTGCGCGGTCGCTGGGTGTTGTCTGCCCGGACGCGTCATCGACCGCCGCAGCGAGACTCACGCCGCTTGCCGCTTCGAGTGTGAGATCGCCAACGAGATTGAGTTGGTTGTTGAACGCGATACTGCCAGCGGTCGAAGCGTAAGTCCCCCCGGCCGATGTCGTGCCGGTGTACGTCTGGTTGCCGGTGGTGTTGATCGTCCCGGGCAGTGTCAGCACGCCGCCGGCGACCGTGAGGCGGGTCAGAGGTGTCGTTGCGCCGACCGGCGCACCGAGGGTCACCGAGCCGCCGGTGTTGGAGTCGATCAGGAGCACCCCGGCCCCGTCGATACCGGAGCCGTCGGTCGCCAACGTGATATCCCCGCCCCCAGAAGTCAGCGAAAGCGTTGACCCGCTGCCGAGCGAAACCGCGCCGCCGACTGCGATATCGCCGCCGCCTGAGAGCAGCGTGAACGCCGAGCCGCCCGCGAACGCCACCGCGTCTGCGATCGTGATCCCGCCGCCTTGGGTGGTGATTCCAACATCCGCCCCGGAAAGGAACGCGACCTCGGAACCCGTCTCGGCGAAGGTGAACGCCGCGTTGCCTGTGCCCAGCAATCGGCCGGAGAGAGCGATCGTGCCGCCGGGTGAGCGGAGCGTGAGCGGGTCGCGGAATGTTGCGTCCCCGATCGCGATCACGTGCGTTCCCGCAGCCCGGCCGATCGTCAGCGATGCAAAGCCATCGGCCAGTGCCGCGAGATCGGTCGCGGACAGGTCGAGCGATGCAGCGCCTGCGCCCGCTGCGGTTCCGACATTGATCGCCGCAGCGTTGGTCGCGGGGATGAGCGTGAGCGCCCCACTGCCGGAGACCGAGCCCGCACCACCGGCCAGGTCAATCTCGGTTCCTTCCAGGATCATCGCGGCTGCAAACTGCGCAGAGTCGGCGAGGGTGAGCGTCCCGGTTCCTGTGCCGATCCGTGCCGCTGTGGACCCGACAACCAACGGCCCGTTGCTCGTGAACGCCCCACCGGTCAGCAGTATGTTGCCGTTGAGGTTGGTGGTGTTGTTTGTGGTCAGTGTGGTCAGGCCCGTGCTCGACGCGGCACCGGCCGACGTCCCGAAAACGCCGCCGCCGAGTGTGGAAACGCCGCCCGGTGAGAGCGTCAGCGCCTCGGCACTGCCGGCGTCGGTCCCGAAGACCGCACCGGTGACCGCGATGTCGCCGCCCGTTCCGGTCGTGAGCGTGACAGACTGCCCCTCACGGACCTGGAGGTCGCCGGTCACGGTGATATCGCCGCCAACTGCGGTCTGGATCGAACTACCGACTTGTGTCGTGGCGGCGGTGCTGCTAAGCGATCCGATCGGGACCGTGCCTCCCACTGCGCTCTGGAACTGAACCGTGCCCGTTCCTGCCGTCACGGTGACGCTCTCGCCCACCCCGCCCGCGGTGCCGTCGATCGGCCCCTCGAACGTTACATTCCCTCCGGTTCCGGTATCGACAGCAAGATCAACATCTTCGGCGAGGGTGAACGCGCCGTCTCCCCCACCGGCCGACTCGAACGAGACCGCGTCGCCGCTTGACCCGAACCGTGTGGTCTGGCCGGGCACGCCGCTGACCGCAAACGATGAGGCGCTGTACTTCGCGTCGTTTGTAAGGTAGAGCGTGCCGGAGAAGGTCATCGGGCCGGTGGATTCGATATCGGTCGAGCCGCCGACACCCGAGGCGGTGCCCGCGCCGATCCCCGGCAACGTGATATCTGCGCCCCGGGCTGTCAGGTCGTTGAGAGCCGCGACGGTCCCGACCTGCGCGATCACCACCGCACCGCCCGCGCCGCCGTTGTCGGCATCGGCGAGGAGCGAAAGGTTGAACGCACCGTCGATCGTGCCGGCCTGGGCGAATGTAATATCGCCCGCGTCTGTCGCGCCGCCGGTCGCGTCGGTATCGAGCACCGAGTTGGCGATGAGGTCAACATCGCTCGCGCCGGTGAGGTTCAGGTCGCCGCCGGCGGTGTTGATATCGCCGCCGAGTCGGAACCGGCCACCGGTTCCTAGCGCCACCGTCAGGTCGTTGCCGTTGGTGTTGATATCGCCGTTGAGGACGACATCCTGCCCGGCACCAGCAAGGACCGTGGCATCGAAGTTGGTGAAAGTCACGCCGCCCGAGGCAACGCGGACATCGGATGTCGAGTCCGATCGGCCGATGGTCACCCCGCCAGCAAAGTCCGATTGAATCTGGTCGAGCTCGGTCTGCGAGAAATCGAGCTGGTTCGGCCCAGCCGTGCCGTTGAACACGATATCAACAGTGCCCGTTTCGAGCGCGAGTGTGTGGCCCGCGCCGCCCGCGGGCGTCACCGTATTTCCAAAATCGATCTCCTCAGCCCGGAGCCGAAGCCCGGTCACCGTTGAGTTCAGCGTCACCGTCGAGCCGAACACCACACCACCAGCATCCGCCGCCTGGAGCACCCGCTCGCCCGTTCCGGCGATGGTCACCGCGTCATTGAACGCAAGCGATCCGCCCAAAATATCACGGCTGATTACCGTCGAGCCCGCGGCGTTGGTCGTCAGGCTCAGGTTGGTGTCGTTGATTGCGCCGCCGAGCGTCGTCGTGCCGGTGCTGTTGATCGCCAGCGTCCGCGCCACACCGTCGGCCGCGATCGCGGCGAACGTCGAAGCGCCGGTCGTCGTCACCGTCCGGTTGGCACCGGTCACCGTCACCGTGTCGCCGAACGTCGCCGCGGCGCTCGACACGTTCGAGCTCAGCGTCACCGCGTCGCTAAAGGTCAACGTCGCCGCGTTGGTGATCCCGCCGGTGATCGCTGTCGAGCC
>CAYMZJ010000051.1:0-20443 GCA_964394895.1 uncultured Phycisphaeraceae bacterium
CGCCAGAGCAGCAAGCAGAAGAGAAGCGTTGATGCAATAGCCTCGCAAGCTCGGGACACTGAATGGTCCTGTATCACAGGAAACGCAAGTCCTGTGCTCGCGCACAGGGCTCGTATGGACGCAAAGAGGTTTTGCGTGATTCGTAACAACAGACCCGGGTTTCTTTCCGCCTTGCTTTGAAGACGAATATCCGTAACACTATGTGAAGCAATGCTCCACCGCACCCACATGATCCTGAGTCTGGCAGCCTTCACACTCGCGGGCACCGGTCTCGCTTCGGCCCAGCAGAACAGCATCCCCGACACCCGCCCGCCGGTGGACGAGGTCATCGGCATGCTCGACTCGCCGCTCTTTGCGGCGCGTCGGCAGGCGTTGGTCTCGCTGCTCGAACGCCGCGACCTGACCCTCGACGAGGTTGACCTCTGGAGATACCGCGACGACCTCAGCCCCGAGCAACGCCTGCGCCTCGACGAGCTGGCGCTCCAGGTTTTCGCACGCGGCCCCCGGGCGGCGCTGGGGATCAGCTTCCCCTCCGACGACCGCGGCGGCGTGCGAATCATGAACGTCGTCGCCGGGTTTCCCGCAGCCGACCTGCTCGTCGCCGGCGACCGCATCCTCACCGCCGACGGCTTGCCGCTCATCCGCCAGGCGATGCTGCGGGCGGCGATCCTCTCCCACGCGCCGGGCGAGATACTCGAACTCCGCGTCGAACGCGACGGCGAGACACTCGATATCTCGGTGCCGCTGGGCAGCTTCGGCAATCTGCGCGGGGCCGCGAGCCCCAGGCCGAGCGACCTGGTCGCAGCATGGACGCTCCGGCAGACCCGCGACGGGGCGGCGCAGCGGGGCGAACCGATCACGCCCGTCCCTCGCCAGCCCGGCGCGGCCGACAACCAGCCACCGGGCAACACCGACACCGACCCGGACTCGGCAGCATGGCTCGCGGTCTATGCCACCGGGGACGCGCCGGTCTGGCTCGTGCTTGGAGGACAGCCGCGCGAGACCGCCGACCTCTCACTCACCAGGCTCGCCGCCCTCGACGCCTCGCGGTCTGTCACGATCGAGGACCCCGAACTGCTCGGCAACGCCGACCTGGTGCTGCAGCTGGCGATCCTGCGCAACGAACGGACGCAAGCGATCGAGGACATCCGTCGGCTCGAGGCCCTGATCGGTGGTGGAAACCTCGACGCCGGGGGGCGCGCGATGATGCGCCGTCGGCTCGAACAGGAACGCGAGAAGCTCGCGGTGCTCGAAGAACAAATCCGCCTCGTCGACAAGACCCGACGCGAGAAGCGCTGAGCGCGTTCACTTCTCTCGTTTCGTGTGCCACGGCCATTTTGGCCGTGCGAACGCACCGGATGCCTCACCACACGGCTCACAGAGCCGTGGCACACCAGACGAGTTTCCTGCGCCCACGCTATGAATCGCAACAACGAGCCCAGAGCGCAAGCTCGGGTTCATGTATGTGCAACGCCGCAGGCCACTCCCGGACCTGTACTCGCGCACAGGGTTCGTAGAAAGAAGCACCGATCCTGCCTGGGTTCAGACGATCTCGTCCTCTTCGAGTGTCCGCAGCGCCAGCCCGTTCTCGTGCAGCCGTTCGCGGACCTCGACCAGCGAGGTGGCGCCGAAGTTCTTCACGCCCATCAGCTCGGCCTCGGTGTGGCTCGCAAGGTCGCCCATGGTCTGGATGTTGAGCAGCTGCAACGCCCGGCGGGCACGGACCGACAGGTTGAGGTCGGTCACCGGCTTGCCGAGCACCACTTCCTTGCCCGCGTTCTTGAGCTTCTCCATGATCGCCCGCCGCGCAGCACGGTGGGCATCTTCGAGCCCCTGCCCGAGCCGAAGGTTCTTGGCCGTCAGCATCCGCTTGATCTCGAGCAGGCTCGACTCGCCGAAGTTTTTGTAGCTCATCAGCTCTGCTTCGGTGTACCGCAGCAGCTCGCCGAGCGTGCGGATGTTCATCTTCTTCAGGCACGTCCGCGCCCGGACCGACAGCTCGAAGTCCGTCACCGGCGTATCGAGCAACGCCTTGCGCTTGAAGATGTCGCGGTCCTGCTCTTCCTCGACCATCATCTCGCGGCTGGCCTGCACGTCCTTCATAAACAGCCGCGCCCGCGCGTGGTTGGGGTTGGTCTCGAGGATCTGCCTCAGACACCGCTCGGCTTTGACGTAGTACCCGCTGTCCTCGTAGAGCACCGCAAGGTTCATCAGCGCGTTGATCGGCGCGGGCTTGAACTCGCACACCCGCTCGTAGAGCTCGATCGCGTCCTCGTCGTGCCCGGTCAGGTCGAGCAGGTACGCCAGGCGGAACACCACGCTCGCGTTGGTCGGGTCGGCCGAGACGGCTTTGCGGAACTCGACGATCGCCAGCTCGCGGTCGCCCTCGGCTTCGGCAGCCCGGGCCGCCTCGGTGTGCTTCTGGGCAACCTCGGCGTCGCGTTTGGCCGACTCAACGCCGATCATCATGTCCATGGGGTCGTTCGACATCAAAGCTCCTCGCTGCGGCGTTCCACGATCGGGCTCGGGAGTGTTTTCCGAGGTCCCGTCGTGTGTCAGGTGAAATCTTGTGGTCCTTGGTCAGCCCCAACTATAGAACCCTCGCCCGGCCCCCTCCAGCGGCTGGGAACGGCCGCTGGAGGTTCACTTTGAAGAAGAAGTCCATTGCGATGGGCGTTCTACCACTATGCCCTCGCCAACTTCAACCTGATCTGGCATCAACGCCTTTGCGAGGTGGTCATGATTGATCGTGTCGGATCCGTGACAGCTGTTTCCGACGGCATCGTTCTTTCGGCGTGGTGGATACCACGCCAAGATCGTTTTTTCAGGGAAATGTGTCCGCACGATTCGTATGGCCGGGATGATATCGGTATCCCCACCAACCATGATTGCTGTGTCAAATCTGTCAAGAAAGGCGTCTGCTACCAAGTGGGCGGCGATCGCACTATCCGTCATCTTCTCTTCATACGAGGTCCAGTTCGTCTTGCACTTTCGGCACGACCGACGCCGAGGAGAAAGCTGGCCATAAACGACCTGAGAGTCCCCAAATGCCCTGAGAGCATCGAGATATGCACTCTGCCGCTTTCGCTTTTCATCCGGGTGTCGAATCCGCGCGGTGAAGTATTTCACAGTGTGCAGATCAACCGTACCAGTCACCAGACTCTCAACCAAAGTGAATGGGTCTATCCAGTATAGGTGTTTCCATCCTTTTTCTCGGATTCCGTAGTACAAATTGAATCCATCAACATACCCGCATACTCGTTTTAGCGACATTTTTGCTGATCCCACAAGCACAAGCCCCCGATTGAGCGTATCATGCACTGATAAAGAACTACGCCAAGGCTAGCCCCTTGGTCCCAACACCCGCTGCAAGGCGGGTGTTGTTCTTGGGCTGTGGATCGTGGCAGGCAGCGGTAGTGATTCTCCACCCGCTTGCTCAACATGAACCACGACGATTTCAGCCCCCTCCCAAAAGCCGATCAAAAATAGGCAGAGAGCCTCACGCCTCCCCCGGCATCCCCCCCGCGAGGGCCCCGGTCGGTGCGGGCAGGGTGTCGAAGTCGTCGCGAGGGCCGCCGATCCCGCCCGTGCCGCTCCCTCCGCCGTCGGCCGATTGCCCGAGCACGTCGATCGTCTTCCACTTGCCGCGCATGAACCGGATCATCAGCAGCACCCCCAGCATGATGATGTACGCGCTCGCCCCGATCCAGGGCCCCATCGAGCCGAGCTGCGGGGCAAAGTGCAGCAACAAGAACCCGATCCCGACGATACATACCCACGACGAGACCACCGTGATGATGCC
This sequence comes from uncultured Phycisphaeraceae bacterium, assembly GCA_964394895.1. Classification (GTDB taxonomy): domain Bacteria; phylum Planctomycetota; class Phycisphaerae; order Phycisphaerales; family UBA1924; genus PNC22. The sequence continues at coordinate 3,803 of CAYMZJ010000051.1, forward strand.
CGGCCAGATGGTGTCGCCGGCGCCGCGAAGGGCAGCACTCGCGGTGATCGCGACCGCGTCAAAGACCTGAAACACCGCCGCAGCGATCATCACCCCGGACCCGACCCGCAAGAGTGCCGCGGCTGCTTCGGGGTCGGCCTCCCAGAGCTCCTTGGGAATAAACACCCCGATCAACCGCTCGCGGTAAACCACAAACACCACCGCACAGGCAGACATGTACGCCACCGTCAACGCCATTCCCAACCACGCCCGTTTCTCGGCCAGGTCCGGCCGACCCATCCCCATGCACTTGCCCACCAGCGCGGTCACCGCGATCGAGATCCCGATCGCCGGCATGAACGAGATGTGCATGTACCGCAGCCCGATCCACCCGGCGGTGTTCGCGGTTGTGCGCGCAGCCTCGACCGCAGCATCCAACTCCTCCGGCGGCAGGTCGAGCAGCCTGGTCTTTGCAGCTCCTCCGGCTGCGAGCATGTACGCCATCAGGAACGCCCAGCAGAGCATTTCGTTGAGGAACATCACCCCCGCAGCCCAACCCAGCCGCCCGATATCGCGCATGTGCGCGACCGACGGCTTCCACGCGCTGCGGGTCTGGTACCGCTTGTGCATCGCGGGGCTCAGGAACACAACCAACGGCACGAGCAGCTCGATCGACGACCCGATCACCGTGCCCCAGGCTGCCCCGGCAACGCCCATCGGCGCGATATCGAGCGCGACCGCGATGCTCTGAAACTGTGCTTGGAAGGGCGTGCCGGCGGGCGGGCCGTCGATGCCATAGATCAGAATCGCGTTGAGCATGACGTTGAGCAGGTTGGCTGCGAGGACCGAGACCATGACGATCAGCGGCTTGTGCATGCCGTAGAAATAGTGGGCGATCCCGCGCCCGGACAGCACAAAGAACGCCCCGATGAGGCTGATCTGGGCATAGCGGGTTTCGAGCGCGACCAGCTCGGGGGCGTGCTCCATCGAGCGGAACACCGCTGGCAGCACAAACGCGAAGGGCACCAGCAGCAGCGCCCAGACCGCCGAGATCCACAGCACCGACCAGCCGTAGGCGCTGCCGCGCTCGGCTTTGCCCGCGCCGAGGTGCTGGGAGACGAAGGTGTTGACCACCCCCATCGCGCCGAGTGCAAAGCTGAGCAGCAGCCAGACCGCCATGCCGCCGTTGCCTTGGGCCGAGACATAGACCGGGTCGGGGGGTTGGATCTTGCTGACCATCATGCCGTCGATGAACTGCATCACGGTGTAGCTTGTCATGGTCACGACCGAGGGGATCGCGATCATGAGCATCTCGGCGAGCGGATTCCGCGCGCGCACAGATGGAGCTTTTGCCGAGGGTGCTGTCATGGGTGTCCGGGTTGGGGGGGGGTGGGGGGGTGGGGGGAGGGTGTCGAAGCTGGGGAGCGATCCGCAGAGAAGTCCGACACCGGCGGGGAGTTTAGCGCGGTTTGCGTTCTTGTGTTTCTTTGGGTTGCGATGTTATGGTTGTCCCCTCGCTTGCGCGAGGGGCTCTAAGAAACCTGTTGTCCCCTCGCTTGCGCGAGGGGCTCTTTGTGTCTGAGGATCGTATGCCTTTGCCGTATAGAGCCCCTCGCGCAAGCGAGGGGAAGGCGTCAACCGCACCGTACATGAAACATCATGGCGCAAAACGCCCTAACCGGGTCTGCTGGCGGCGGCGGCGGTGCGGACCATCCGTGCGGCCAGCAGCATCGCGGCCCTCATGCTTCCGGGATCGGCGACCCCCCGTCCGGCGATGTCGAACGCGGTGCCGTGGTCGGGGCTGGTGCGGACCGCGCCCAGGCCGACCGTCACGTTCACCGCCTCGTCGCGGAAGAGCAGCTTGACGGGAATCAGCCCCTGATCGTGGTACATCGCGACGACCAGGTCGTACCGCGCCGGGCGGCCGCCCGAGCCGGTCCGGGGGAGGGCCTCGCGGAAGATCGTGTCGGCGGGGAAGGGGCCGTTGGCGTTGATGCCCTGCTGCTGTGCCAGTTCGATCGCCGGGGCGATGATGCGTTGGTCCTCGTCGCCGAGGATGCCCCCCTCGCCGGCGTGGGGGTTGAGGCCGCAGACCGCGACGCGGGGGTTGGCGATGCCCAGGCTCCGGCAGGCCTCTGCGCCCAGGTCGATGGTGTCAAAGACGCGGCCGATGGTGAGTCTGTTCTGGACCTCCATCAACGGCACGTGGGCGGTCGCGAGGATCACCCGCAGGTGCTCGCAGACGAACATCATGGCGTGCCGCTTTGCGCCAAAGCGGGTCGCCAGCAGTTCGGTGTGGCCGGGATATTTGCCCCGCCCGGCGAGCGCCCAGGCTTCTTTGGAGATCGGCCCGGTGACGATGCCGTCGGCGCAGAGCGGGTCGGCCGGGGGCTTCTTTGCCATCGCGATCGCGTCTTCGACGAAGCGGAACGAGAGTTCGCCTCCCGGTTTGGACGGGCCGCGCGGCAGCGAGACCGGGGCGTCGTTTCGTTCGTAGTCGACCAGTGTGACGTCGTGAGTCCGCGTTGTTTCCAGCAGGTCGGACCCGCGCGGCACACGCCACCAGAAGGGGTCGATCTCTGCGCGCTCGGCTGCGGCGTGCAGCACCGAGCCGAGGCCGAGGATCCGCCAGCGAGCGACGCTGCGGAGCCCATCGTCGGCGAGGGCTTTGATGAGCACCTCGGGCCCGATCCCCATTGGGTCGCCGAGACTCACCACGATCAGCGGCCGGGATGGAGAATCATGCTTGGGCACGATCAACTATACGAGCCCGGGTCGGGGATTCGGATGCAAAGTGTGCCCGGGTATGGCTTGGTGGCATTCTGGGTGCAATCTCTCTTCAGTCCGTAGGACTGCTCTTCAGTAGCCGGGGGTGGGGTCTGCGCAGCAGGCGACACCCCCGGAAGAAGTGTGTTGGCGATCGCCTTGCACCCCAGCAGGGGTGCTCGTGGCGGCGGTACACACGCGGACCCTTTATACGAATCCCGCAACGTGCTTGTGTTCCATCAACTCGAAGCCGCTTGAGGACGTGAGCATCAAGAGCAAAGGCACCTTCCCCCCAACCCCCTCCCAGAGGGAGGGGGAGCAGGAAAAAGCAGCCCCCTCCTGCAAGGCGCGGGAGGGGGAGCAAGAGAAGACAGCCCCCTCCTCCAAAGCGCGGGAGGGGGAGCAGAAAAAACGGCGCACGAGTTCTTAGCCGGGTCCGTGTCAGTCGTCATCTTCTTCATGTTCCCTCGGCAAAGGCAGCACGCCATCGACCGCTGCTCCGCGTTCGGGCACGCCGAGTCCGTAGACGTACACGAGCTTGCCGCCGAGGTGTGCTGTTCGCGCTATCCAGACCGCGACGCCCACACTGGCGACTATCGCCAGCACGCCCGCGCTGACGCGGACCTGTTTTTTCGGGACGAAGGTAGCGCCGATCAAGACCACCGGGATCAAAGGCCACATCCAGCCGTTCTCGCCGAGCTCTTCGTGGGCTTCGAGGGCTTCATCTTCGATCTCGGTCAGGCCGATGTGTTCGACACCCTCCTCGGCCTCTTCGCCCGACCAAGCCGCAACGCCAGCGCCGGCCGAGGCGATCGCAAACCACACGATACAGACCACTCTTGCGGGCGTTGACTTGAACTTTGTCGCAGCAAACACCAGGCACGGAACGATGCCGAGGAGTCCGAACACAATCGGCAGATGCACAAGCAGCGCGTGCCGAGCGTGCGGGTCTGCGAAGGATGAGAGCATGCCGAGGTCCATGGATTATCTCCTGTGCGAGTGCGTTTCGAATATGGCGATCGTATTCATCCGTCCGGGGTCGGTCCGTTGTCCGTGGCCTCGCGGACGGTGTCTTCGTCGCGCTGGCCTGATTCGTGAAAGCCGGAGCGGGCGTCGGCGTACCGCTCGGGCGAGATGTTGAGGTCGGGGCGTTCGCCGGCAGCGTGCTGGGCGTGCAGGTGTTTGAGGAAGGGCACGCACCACCCGCACCCGGTTCCGGCGTCGAGGCACTCAGAGATGAGCGACGCGACGGGCGGATCTTCGCGGCGGAGATAGCTGCGGATCTTGCGGAGCGAGACGCGGTAGCACAGGCAGACGTGGTCGTCGGGGTCCATACACAAAGCGTAGCTCGCACCGACAGCTCACCCGAGTGTGAGCCCGTCGTGGGCCAGCGCCATCCCCTCGGGAAGGTCGGCGTTGGTCTGGGCGTGGGGCATGTCGTGACTCATGTGCACGAACCAGGTCCGGACAGCACCGGTCTCGGCTGCGATATCAACCGCGCGGTCGAGCGTGAGGTGGGTCGGGTGGTGGCGGCGGCGGAGCGCGTCGAGGACGAGGGTGTTGAGCCCAGAGAGCTGCGGCCAGGTCTCGGGGGGGATTGCCGAGACGTCGGTGCAGTAGGCCAGCGGGAGAATCTCTGAGCGTGTGCGTTCGTGTGTCGCGTCGAAACGGAACCCGAGCACCGGGAGTCGGCCGTGGAGCAGGTGGAGGGGCGTGACCCGCAGGCCGAAGAGGTCGAATGCCGCGCCGGGCTCGATGCGGTGAGGGATGAGCGTGGCGACGAACGACTTCTGAACGTTGCTGGCTTTGTCGAAGATATGGGCGAAAACGCGGCGGATGCCTTCGGTGGTGTGGGCGTCAGCATAGATATCGATAGGCGCGTCCATGACGACATTGAACCGGCGGACCTCGTCGAGCCCCCAGGTGTGGTCGACGTGGTTGTGGGTGAGGAGGATCGCGTCGAGGCGGTCGAGGTCGGCCGCGAGCGCCTGCTGGCGGAGGTCGGGCCCGGCGTCGATGAGGATGGTGCGCTGGGTGCCTTGGGGATCGATGAACCGGAGGCAGGCGCTGGTGCGGAGGCGGTGGTCGCACGGATCATCGGACCTGCAGACGGCGCACGAGCAGCCGATGGCGGGGACGCCCGAGCTGGTGCCGGTGCCGAGGAATGTGAAACGCATCGGGCAAGCGTAGTGCGGCGATGGTCGGTGCGATTGTCTGGCGCGGGGGTCTTTAGTCTTTAGCAGCCGGTCGTCCACGCGTTGAGAAAGGCGAGGACATCGAGGGTGTTGACATTGCCGTCTTCGTTGAAGTCGCCCGCCTGATCGCCGGCCGCCCAGGCGTTGAGGAACGCGAGGACGTCGAGGGTGTTTACGGTGCCGTCGTTGTTGAAATCGCCGAGACAGCTCGTGGAAATAGGCACGATCGAGCCGCTGATCACTCGCCCTTGGTAGCTCACGCCGTACTGGACGTCGAAACTGCTGAGCGCGAGGTCGATATCCGACGGCTCGGTGAGGGAGAGCAACTCGACAAACTTGAGGTTGATGTCGCAACCCCGGTCGTGCCAGTTGCCCAGGAGCGAGGTCTCGAGCCCGCTTACTTCGATGGTGATGTTGAGGTCGTCGATGCCGTAGCCGCCCCAGGGGATGCCGATCTCGGTGAACGCACCGGCCCCGTTCTCAAAGTCGCCGACGTCGTAGGTCCAGGTGAACATGCCGGTCATCTGCCGGGCGCTGCCGTTGTCGGGATCAAGCCAGACATTCTGGAGTTCGTAGGTGATGGTCTGTGTCTGGGCGTGGCTCATCTGCGAGAGACCGGCCACGGACCCAACCATGGCGAGTGAGAGAAGGACGCGGTGCGGGGTGCTGTGAGAGAGTTTCATGATCGTGGTCCTTGCGTGGGTGTGGTGTGTGTATCAGCAGCCGGTGGTCCAGGCATTCAGGAAGGCGAGCATATCGAGCGTGTTGACCTCACCATCGCCGTTGAAGTCGGCAGCCATATCACCAGCAGACCACACATTGAGGAAGGCGAGCACATCGAGCGTGTTGACCTCGCCGTCGCCGTTGAAGTCGGCAGGGCATGATGCGGCGGCACTTGTCCACATGACAGCGTTCCTGATGCCGGTGGTCGTGTTCAGCGCGTGCCCGCCGACGATGATCGTGCCGTCTTGCAGGATGTCCATCGAGGTAGCCTCGGCATCACTCAGCTCCGGGGGGAGGAAGTCGTTGAGGTCAACGAAGACCTCGGCCTCGCCCGCCCAGATGAGCGCATGACGCCCGTCAGCAAAGTATGAGACGCCGACCTGGTAGCCGCCCATGCAGTCATACGCGGTGCTCAGGCCAGACCCGACGGGGTGCAGATCGACAAAGCTCTCGGCTGTGCCTGTCCAGAGCCCGGCGTGGTTCGCGCCCGAGACAGAGATATAGCCAACCTGTTGCCCGTCGCCTGCGCCCTTGATATACGACCTGCTCCCAGTCGAGGGGTGCATATCAACATAGGAGCCGGGCGTACCGGTCCACCCGGCAGCCCCGTCATCGACCGAGCCGAACTGAGAGTCGCCATCGATCGCGCCGATCCAGCTATTTTCCGCACCGCCGGGGTGGAGGACCGTGGCGTTTGTGGAGCCGCTCGTCGGCCAGAGGGCAGCATGGGTCCATGTGTTGGATCCGTTGTCGTTGGTGATGCTCCCGCCGATCTGGGTAGAGCTGACACCAAGGCCCGAGCTGTATTCCCAGCCGCCGACATGGAGGTCTTCGTGCGAAGCTGCCGAGCCCTGCCAGCGACCGGCATACCTGATATAGCAGGTGGTCCACCGCCCATTCGACCAGCAGTCGTACGGGTACCACCACCAGCCGGTCTGGGTTGTCCCGTTGGTCGCGAGGAGGCTGCCAGCGACCGTACCGGCCGGTGTGACATCAATCGCGGATTCCGGCGTCCCGGCCCAGATGGTGGGCTTGCCCATCGGGTGGATATCGTCCCAGACATCCGTCAGGACCGAGGCAAAGCCGACCTGCTGGCCGTCGGAGACATCGAGGATCTGTGATCCATTTCCGTCAGACCAACTGGGGTGCATATTGGTGGCTGTCCACTCGGTGGGCTGGGCCAGGGCGGTGAGGGACAAACAGCCGAGCGAACAGATCGCGGTGCGAAGGATCAGTGACATGTTAAGAAGTCTCCCAAAGGTTCGAGTTGAGCCATCAACGGATGGCTCGGCGATAAGTGTTTGCAATCTCTGTGCCAGGGCGTATATCGTGTTTTTGAGCGTGTCTGGACAGGCGGAGTACCACCGTGGCCAGTATTCACCACCTTATGGTCTCAAATGGCCAGGCTCGGCCGCCTGATACGCATCCCGTTTAGTTCTCGTGCGTTTCTACGAGCCCCGAGCGCAAGCTTGGGATCATGAATGATCGGTTTTCACAGCGAAAACCAACCATGTGCTCGCGCACAGGGTTCGGCATCCTGACGGAGCACGCCGAAGGTTTTGTAGTGGATGGGCACGACCACGGGGGCCGCGATAATCTCGGCGGCCCGGGTCGCCAGCTCGGGGCCCATGGTGAACCGGTCGCCGATGGGGATCATCGCGATGTCGGGGCGGTAGATCTCGCCGAGCAGTTTCATGTCGCCGAAGAGGGCGGTGTCGCCGCAGTGGTAGATGGTTTTGCCACCGAGACGGACAACCGCGCCCATGGGCTGCCCGAGGTAGCGGCCGTTGCTCGAGGAGGAGTGGAAGGCCTGGGTGAACGCGACCCATCCCCAGGCGGCTTCGATGCGACCGCCGGGGTTGCCGGGCTCGGTCTTCTCGACGCCGAGCTCGTGCATGTATTCGGCGACCTCGAATGCGCAGAACACGGTCGCGCCGGTGCGTTTGGCGATCGCAACGGTGTCGCCGATATGGTCGTCGTGGCCGTGGGTCAGGACGATGGCGTCGGCGTGCTGGTCGTCAGCCTTGATTCCCGCGGCCTCGGCGAGGGGGTTCCCGGTGAGGAAGGGGTCGATGAGGATGCGCGTGCCTTCGTGTTCGAGTGCGAAGGCGGAGTGGCCGAGGTAGGTGAGGGTGGGAAGAGTGGTGGTCATGCAGATTCCTCGTGTCGAGTGTGTGCCCAGAGCCCCTCGCGCGAGCGAGGGGAAGCGGGCGGATGAGGACGTGCGATTTGCTTGCGTGTCCCCTCGCTTGCGCGAGGGGCTCTACATCTTCTGCGCGGACGAGCGTCTCATGCGCGGGCGTCGTTCACGCGTTCTGCGTGCTCAATCCCCGGACGCTGGCTTCGCGGCGCACGACCTGCTGGGTCTTCTGTGCGTCCTCGGCTTCGGTAAAGTTTTCACCGAAGCGGAACAGGCGGAAGCTGTTGGCAAAGACGAAGATCTCGCCCGCGAAGTGGTAGAGCCCGGCCTCCCACACCTCGAGCTTGCCGGTCGCCGCGATCACCAGCCCGATGAGCACGATCACGATCGACGCGGCGATGTTCTGCGCGATGATCGTCCGCGTGCGGCGGGAGAGCTCGATCAGGAAGGGGATGCGGTTGAGGTCGTCGGTCATCAGCGCGACACCGGCCGAGTTGGTCGCGATGTCCGATCCCGAAAGGCCCATCGCCACACCCACGTCGGCAGCCGCGAGCGAGGGCCCGTCGTTGATGCCGTCGCCGACCATCATGGTGCGGTAGCCCTGCGCGACGAGCTGCTTGATCTGCTCGTGCTTTTCTTCGGGGAGGCACTCTGCCTCGATCGCGTCCACGCCGACCGCCTGGCCGACGCGGGTGGCGACGCTGAGACGGTCGCCGGTAAAGATGGCGATGGTTCTGACGCCGAGCTCGCGGAGGTGGTTGATCACGTTGGCGGTGCCGGGCTTGACCTTGTCTTCGAGCCCGACCGCGCCGAGGTACTTGCCGTCGCGCAGCACGTGGACGCTGCTCATGCCCTCGATCTTTTGCTCGACCGCCGCCATCTCGCCAGCGACCTGGGGCGAAATCTCGCGGATCCACGTCGCGCGGCCGACGCACAGCTGGCCCATGCTGGTGCGCGAGCGGACGCCCCGGCCGTGGATTTCTTCGTAGTCGTTGCTGCCGTCAACCTCGACGCGGGCCTGACGGGCGGTGCGCATGATCGACTGGGCGAGCGGATGGTTGGAGTGCTGCTCACCGTTGGCAGCGGCTGCGAGCAGCTCGGCGCCCTCGACGCCCGGCGCCGGGGCGAGGCGCGAGACCTCGAAGCGGCCGGTGGTGATGGTGCCGGTCTTGTCCATCACGATCGCATCGACCGAGGCGGTAGCTTCGAGATAGTTCACCTCTTTGATGAGAATGCCAAGACGGGCCGCCGAGGCAAACGCGGCGACCGTCGCGCTCGGGCTTGCCAGCAGCAGCGACGCCGGGCAGCTGACGATGAGCACGGTGATCGCGGTGAGCGTTGCGTCGCTCTGGGTCTCGGGGTTCTGGCTCATCACAAACCAGACCACGCCGGCAACCGAAAGCGCCACGGGCACAAAGAACCGTGCGACCTGTTCGATAAGCACCTGGCGGGGCGAGCGGGTGTCCTCGGCTTCGCGGATGAGCTGGCTGACCTTGCCGATGGTGGTTTCGTCGCCGACCAGCGTTGCCTGCATGTCGAGCGGCCCGGTCAGGTTGGTCGTGCCGGCGTAGACCTCGTCGCCCTCTTCGACCTCGACCGGCGCGGCTTCACCGGTGAGCGACGCCTGGTTGATCGTGGTGCGCCCGGTGACGATCTTGCCGTCCACCGGCAGGTTCTCGCCCGGGCGGACCCGGACGATATCGCCGACCTTGACCTCGCTGAGGCTGACCTCCTGCTCGACACCATCAACGACGATGCGCGCGGTGTCGGGGGTAAGGGCGATCAGGTCTTCAATCGCACGGCGGGCACCGAAAGCAGTCCGGTTCAGCACGGCGTCTGCGACCAGCAGGATGAACGCGAGCCAGCCAGCGGTTTCGTACTTGGTTGCCGCGATTGCCGCGACGATTGCGATCGCCGCGAGAGTCGAGCTGCTCGCAGCACCCCGACGGATTTCTTTCCACGCCTGGATCATCAGCGGGAACCCGAGCAGCACCGCAGCGGCGGCTGCGGGGAGTTGGGTGACCAGCGGGTGGGTCACGTCCATCCACAATGCCAGCCGCGCCGAGATCAGCAGGATCGCGCCGAAGAGATAGAGGACGATGCTGCCCTCGCCGGTCTCGCCGTGTGAGCAGGCGACCATGCGGCCGTCCTCGTGCTCGTGAGAGTGGTCGTGGTCGTGAGGGTGGTCGTGCGCAGCTGAGGCCATCGGCGGTCGCTCCCAATCGGAGGCAAGAATGAAGGTTCGGTCGGGCACCCGCCCGTGAACCCGGAGATGCATGTCCCAGCGTTCGAGCGCCGGTCGGTCAATCAACGGCTGTCGGTCAAACAGCATTCGGCCCGCAGGCAAGAACAGCCGGGGCGACGATGGTATGCCCGCGAGCAGGTGGTCTTTGCAGCAACCGTACGGGTCTTCTGTGGCGGCGGTTCAGTCCCTATCCTCTCCACAGCCGATCCTCCGACAAGCTCTGGAACAATCACCGGGAAATGACAACCGCAGCGTGAGTACAACCGAACATCAACCTACTGTGTGTATCCTGGGCCTCGGCCAGATGGGGCTGGTCTGCGCGGGGTTGCTCGCCGGGGCCGATCCGAGCGATGAGAAGGCTCGCAACCCTGCCCACCCAACGGTCAGGATCTGGGGCCACAACCTCGACGAAGCCGGTGCCCTCGCCCAGACCCGCATCAGCCGCCGGCTCGAAGGGTTTTCCTTGCCCGAGGCTGTCCGGGTCTGCATCGCCGACGCCGACGCGCTGGCCGGTGCCGATCTGATTGTCAACGCGGTCCCGGTACAGTTCATCCGCGAGGCCTGGACCCGGGTCCGGCCGCACGTCCCGGCCGGGGCGGGCGTGGTGAGCGTCTCCAAAGGCATCGAGAACCAGACCCTCCTCCGCCCGACGCAGATCGTCGCCGACGTGCTGGCTGACGACCCCGACGCCCGCCCCCGCGCCTTTGCCACCCTCAGCGGGCCGACGATCGCTGCCGAGCTTGCCCGAGGCCTTCCCGCGACCATGATCGCCGCCAGCGACGACGCGGCATTTGCCGACCGGGTGCAACGCCTCTTTAGCACCAGCTACCTGCGGGTCTACACCAACCCCGACCTGCTCGGGGTCGAGATCGCCGCGGCGACCAAGAACGTCATCGCGCTTGCAGCCGGCGTGCTCGACGGGCTGCAGGCCGGGTACAACGCCAAGAGCGCGCTGCTGGCGCGCGGGCTCGCCGAGATCGCCAGGCTCGGGGCCGCGATGGGCGCCAGCCGCGAGACGTTCTTCGGCATCGCCGGCGTGGGCGACCTGGCGACGACGTGTTTCAGCCCCGAAGGCCGCAACCGCTCCTGCGGCGAAGCGCTCGGCAAAGGACAGAAGCTCGAGGACTACCTCCGCGAGTCGCCGTTCGTGGTCGAGGGCGTCGCGACCACGCAATCGGTGATGGACCTGGCGCGGAAGTACCGGGTGGAGATGCCGATCACCGAGTCGGTCTACTCGGTGCTGTTCGAGGGCGTGGACCCGATCGGTGCGATCAGCCGATTGATGAGCCGCGAGCTGAAGCAGGAGCGGGTGGGGTAGCGGGTGGGGGAGCAGGTCCGTGGCACCGGCTTCCAGCCGGTGGCAAACCTTCCACAACCGCAAGGCATGCACCCAAATAGAGCCCCTCGCGCGAGCGAGGGGACAATCCCGAACCACATCAGCGCAGGCGTTCCTGCCCGCGACTCACTCGCACCCCGGCTGTGCCACCCATTCGTTGAAGAAGCCGATGAGGTCGCGGGTGTTGATGGAGCCGTCGTAGTTCCAGTCGGCGAAAATGTTACTTTCCAGCCACGCGGTGAGATAGGCAGCTACATCCTCGACAGCGACCTCGCCGTCGTCGTCAAAGTCGGCCCGGCAGGCGGGGCCGAGGTAGGCGACCCAGCCTTCGATCGTGCCTTCGGGGTTGCGTCCCCAGCCGACGATGGTGCGGCCGTCGGCCGAGACAGCGGAGGCCTTGTAGAGGTACCAGCCGTGATGGGTTTCGATGCCGTGCTCGTCGAGGACATCGGCCAGCCAGCGGGTGTTTCCTTCGGGTGTCCAGTAGAACGGCCCGAACCCCACCTCGCCCACGCCCACTTCGCCGACGATGACATCGCCGTCCCACGAGACGCCGCCGACGCGTTGGAAGATCTGGACGGGATGAATCTTCTCCAGCGCGACCATGCCGGTCTGCTCGGTCCAGCGGAAGGCCCGCTGGTGGGTGGCGTCGTAGCCGTTACCAACCACGACCGAGCCATCGGCCGAAACCGCCAATGCTACACTCCCGGGATATCCGTCTGGAATAAACCCCAAGCCGACCATCCCGGTTTCTTCTGTCCAGCGGTACGCCTCGCCCCCTTGCTCGCCCCCCCCGCTCCCCACGATCACCTGCTCGTCCGCCGAGATCGCCATCGCGGCGCTGCTGAACAGCCCCCCGGGGAGGTCGCCGAGCGCGACCATCCCGGTCTCGGCGGTCCAGAGGTAGGTCTCCACATAAACCTCGCCGCTGCGCTCCGAGCTGCTCGCCCCCACCAGAATATCACCCCGTGCGCTCACCCTCTGTACATAGCTGCGAAACTCCCCACCCGGGAGGTCGCCGATGCTGACCGCCCCGGTTTCTTCTGTCCAGCGGAACGCGTGCGTGGTGCCGTTTCCGGGAAACCCTCCGGCAACAACCCGTCCGAGATGGCTTATTCCACCGGCGGAATCCGCGATCTGATTTGGCATGATCGATCGCAGCCCATCAGCCAGCGTCCAGAGCGCAACCTTCTTGTCGAAAATCCCGGTATCGCCGCTTATGACCATCCCTTCGGGCGAGATATCTTTTGAATTGACTCCCCAACCTCCGAGCTTGCCGGTACCGGTGAAGTACGGCTGCGCGCAAAGCGGGCGGGCCGCTGCGGTCAGCAGCAGCCCGCCCAGCACGATGGTGCATGTTCGAGAAGACAGAGTTCGAGAAAACACCGCCGTCTCCTTCCAGAGGTTCTCAATCACGGGCCGCTGCCCGTGACCTCAAGGCTGTTGATGAAAATGCTGATGGTGTCCCGCTTGAGAGCGATGTCGTGCCAGTGGTTCGCCGCGACGATATCGTCGAACCCGTCGGCGTTGAGGTCCACGAGCATGACGTTGATCGTGTGCGTCCCTTCTGTGTTGAAGAGGTACGCCTGCTCGTCCGACGCCGCTTGCAGTGTGCCGTTGCCCTTGCCAAGCAGCACCGCGACATGCGAGTCGCTGGCGAGATTGAACGGGAGCCGCCAGATCGCGACGGCCACGTCGGGATAGGGGCCGTTGTCGATAAAGCCCGAGTCGATCCCGTGGGCGTGGAGTTCGGGGTTCGCACCCTGAGTATCCAACTGGTACCCCGGCGGCGTGTCGCACGGCGATTGGAACGAGCCCAGGCCGTCGCCCTGCAAGAGGTCTACATAGATACGCCAATCCTCGGGATTATTCGAGGGCTCGTCGGTGTGCACAGCCACGATGTCCCAGTGCGGGTCTGCGCCGAACCTTGCGCCAACCGCAGAGACATACCGCCACTCGCACCCCGTCGGCGGGGAAACCGTATTGGGGACGAAGTTCATCATGCCAAGGTTGGTGATCGCCGTGATCCCGTCAGCCCCCGGGTTGGGTGTCGCAAGATCGAGCAGCGGTTGCCCGGGCGCGAGCGCTGTGAAATCGGCCAGCGCGAGGTCGCCGGGAGCGCGGTTGGAGGGTGTGTTGAGATCAACAGAAATTGGCGGATCAAAGAGCAAGTTCTGCGGATCGATTGTCACATTCCGGAACACCATGACAATGTCCTGCTCCGCGGTCGAGCAGTCCCATTCCTCGGGCAGGTCGGCGGAAGATGCCGCGATATCGATCCGGCCGTCGAGGTCCAGATCGGCCGTGATGAGCCCGCGGAACGGCACAGTTGTCGGCCACACTTTCGGAACGCTCTTGAAGGATCCGTTCCCGAGGTTCTCGTAGACCAGCAGGTACCCGATCGAGATATCCGGGTCCATCCCGACGAGCACCAGGTCCGGGCCGTTGATGCCCGTCACATCGGCGAACGCCAGCTCCATCGCCCACATCCCGGGAGCGGCGATGTGGATAGGCAGGATGTCAACGAGAAACAAAGCGTGGAGGGGGTTGTCGCCGTTGGTGCCGTCCCAGCTGATCGTCGCTCCCCTGTTGTGGAAGACCATCACATAGTGCTCGCCGGGGGAGTTCCCGCACCACGTTGTAGCGGGGTCGATTATGCTCACCCCCGTACCCGCCACGGCGATCTCGGGGTACCCGTCCTGCCCGGGGTTGCCGTCGGCATCGAGAAAGTCCGCCGAGGCGAGTCCGTAGGGATTGACCGCGCCGAAATCGAACCCATCGTCATCGTCTATTTCGCCGACATCGAACACCAGGACCGGGTCGAAGACCGGTGCCGGCAACTGCCCGCCGCTACCATTCAGCTGCGCGCTTGCCACCCCCGCCCCCAACACCCACAGCACAGCGACCGCCAGCATCGCCCCGCACCACCCGCTCGGCGTCGTGTTCTGCATCGATTCGTGCTTCATACCTGCCTCCCAATCGCTGGGGACCGGCCACGCTGCGACCGGTCCAGATTGAAGACCGGCCTGTGAAGACCGGCCTGTGAAGACCGGCCTGTGAAGACCGGCCTGTGAAGACCGGCCATTTTTTTCTGCCAAATCAGCCGCAATCTACCTGATTCCTGTCCTGCTGTCAAGCCCGATCCCGGTCTTTGCCCGAGGCTTCTTTCGTGTTCTCTCAGCGTTTCTACCGCCGCCTCAATCAGGGGGTTGCACCGTTGCAAGAAAATATCGGCGTGCGACACCGCCCGCCCGCCCATGCAAAGAGGCTCAATGCGCAAGCATGAGCTTCCGCCCGCACACCAAAGGCTCACCCACCCCCTCCCCGGGCACCCGGATGCTGATCTCCCTCCGCATCCGGCTTCCTCGTTCCGCATCCAACTTCTCTCGTTGCTCGGTTTTGTGTTGTTGTTTGTCCATATTCTGGTAGGCTCTTGGAGATGGGGAGTGGGGAGTGGGGAGTGGGGAGTGGGGAGTCGGGATGGGGAGGGGGAGAAAGTCCGTGATGTCGCCGATGCTCCGCACGACCACAACCACGCTGCTGCTCGAGCGGCTGCATGATCCGCAGGAGGATTCGGTCTGGACCGAGTTTGACGCGCGGTATCGGCCCATCCTGATCGGGGTGAGTGTGAAGCTCGGGCTGAGCGAGGACCACGCCGCCGAGGCTGCCCAGGAGACGCTGGTGCAGTTCCTCACCGATTACCGCGAAGGGAAGTATTCTCGCGAGCAAGGTCGGCTGCGGGCGTGGCTCATCGGGATCTGCCGCCACCGGGTGATGGATGCCCACCGTCGGCACGCGCGGGCAGCAGGGGGACGGGGAGATTCGGTGCTTGCCCAACTGCCCGATGCGCAGGCAATCTCGGCGACCTGGGATGTCGTGCAGTCTCGGGTGATCTTCGCGCGAGCGATGGAGGTGCTGCGTGAGGGAGGGCGGATCGCTGAGCAGACGGTCCGGGTCTTTGAGCTTGTGGCGCTCAAGGGTGTGCCCGCGACTTCGGTCGCGATGACGACGGGGATCGAGGTTGCTGAGGTCTATCGCATCAAGCACCGTGTGACCACCCGGCTCCGCGAGATCGTCGAGCAACTCACCAAGGCGTACACAACCGAGGGGTGAGAGACCGCATGGATGCGCACGATTGTCCATCCCACGATCGGCTCGATGCGTTTGCGCGTGGGGAGCCTTTGGACGATCCTGCGGCTGCGCACATCGCGTCGTGTGAGACCTGTCAGCACGCGGTTGAAGAGATCCGCACCAACAACAGCTTTCTTGAAATATTCGCGGGCGTGCTGCCCGATGGTCGGAGCGGGGGGTCGGGATCGGGTGGGGGCCGCAACGACGAGCCCCCGCCGCCGGATGTCCTGCCCGGCTACCGGATCGAGGGCGAGATGTACCGCGGCGGGCAGGGGATCGTCTACCGCGCGACGCAGATCCGCACCAAACGCCCGGTGGCCTTCAAGATGCTGCTGCGGGGAAGCCTGGCGACGACGCGCCAGCGGCTGCGGTTTGAGCGCGAGGCCGAGATCGTCGCGGCGCTGCGCCACCCGGGGATCGTCACCGTCTACGACGCGGGGTACCTCCCAGACGGGCGGTTCGGCTTTGCGATGGAGCTGATCGAGGGCGTCACGCTCGACCGCTGGTCGGGGGACGACGCGGTCACGAGCAAGGATCAACTCGCGCTCCGGCTCCGGCTCTTTACAGCGATTTGTGACGCGGCGAGCTTTGCCCACCAGCACGGCGTCATCCACCGTGATCTCAAGCCCGCCAACATTCTTGTTGATGCCGAGGGAAGGCCGCACATTCTTGACTTCGGGATCGCCAAGGCGTTCGAGTCGGATGCTGTTGCTCCGCTGATCTTTGGGGGCCCAGAGGCGCAAGCCGCATCGGACAAAGCGAGCGCCCACCAGACGCTCCCCGGCGAGTTTGCCGGCACGCCCGCGTATGCCTCGCCCGAGCAGGTCTCCGGCGATCCCCGCGCGATCGACACCCGTACCGATGTCTACTCGCTCGGCGTGATCCTCTACCAGTTGATGACCGGGCGGCTGCCCTACTCGGTCGAGGGTTCGCTGCGCGAGGTGGTCGAGCGGATCACGCACCACAAGCCGACGCCCCCTTCGGCCGAGGTGCCGGTGCTCGATGACGACATCGACGCGATCGTGCTCCGGGCGTTGCACAAGGACAAGGAACGCCGGTACGCCTCGGTCGCCGACCTTGCGCGTGATGTCGAACTGTTTCTTGAGGGCCGCCCCATCGAGACCCG
>CAYMZJ010000052.1:0-18846 GCA_964394895.1 uncultured Phycisphaeraceae bacterium
ACCCCCACCACCCCCCGCATCACCAACATCGTCTTCATGGGCATGGGCGAGCCTCTCGCCAACTTCGGCAACGTCGTCCACGCCGTGCGCACCATCGCTGCCCCCTGGGGCGTCGGCATCTCGGCCCGCAAGATCACGATCTCGACGGTCGGCATGCCCCGCGCGATCGAACGCCTCGCCGAAGAGCTCGACCTCCCCGTCACCCTCGCCCTCAGCCTCCACGCCCCCAACGACGAGCTCCGCCGCGAGCTGATCCCCTGGGCCGAGTACTCGACGATCCGCGAGCTGCTCACGGCCTGCACCGCGTGGTTCCGCAAGACCGGCCGCGAGATCACGCTCGAGTACATCCTGCTCGGCGGCGTCAACGACCTGCCCGAGCACGCCCAGCAACTCGCGGGAGTCGCCAAGAGCCTGCGAGCGAATGTCAACCTCATCCGCTACAACGAGGTCGAGCCCCTCCCCTTCAAGCGGCCGGACACGCGGGACGTCCTCGAGTTCCAGCACATCCTCCAAGCCCGCGGCGTCAACGCCCACATCCGCGCCAGCCGGGGGCGAGATATCGCCGCGGCGTGCGGCCAACTCCGGCACGAGGCGGCGAAGGCGTAGAGCCGGGGAACGGCAGAACGCGGAGGGGGAAGCTCGTGTCACTGAACAGACTCGTGCTGGCAAAGATTGTGGCAGTGCTGTCGCTGCTGGTACTGGGTGGTCTCTGGACCCACTTTCTGTTTGGCAGTCTTCGTTGGCCGCACAGCTATCCCTACCTGAACACACTCCCACAGCCGTGGCTCGTCGCCGTTTCGATCGGATGTGTCGTCCTGCTTACGGCTCTTGCTTGCGTGCTTGCAAAGGAGCGCGTCAGAACCCGGGCCAGGGATACATCGCACCTGTGCTCGTCATGTGGTTATGACCTGCGGGGCCTCGACCAGGGCACGCGCTGCCCGGAATGTGGCGGCTCTCGTGCGGAATAACAGCTGGCGGGCAACGGTTGGCAAGGTCACAGCTCTGGGTGGCCATGATCCGGCCGCTTCGATCCTGCCCACCCGACGACGTGGGCAGGGCGCCGGCAGAGAACGCAGATCGAAACGGTGCCGCTCTCTACGAGAACACCCCAGGCACCCGATGCCAAACGCAAGTGTGTGTACAATCGACACCGAACGACTGGTACTCCGAAAGTGCAGAGAGGTCCTCCAAGATGAAGAACAGCCAAACCAGCAAGCTTTCTCTCGTTGGATCAGTTTCGCTCGGCACGGGTGTGATGATCGGCGCGGGAATCTTTGTCTTGATGGGCCAGATCGCCGAGTTGGTCGGCGGCTTGTTTCCGCTGGCGTTTCTGGCCGGAGCAACCGTCACCGGAATCAGCGCTTATTCGTATGTGAAGTTTTCAAGCGTCTACCCCTCCGCTGGAGGCGTCGCCATGTTTCTGCGAAAATCCTACGGCCCGGGCACGATCGCCGGAACTTTTTCGCTCCTGATGTATGTGTCGATGGTGATTGCCGAGAGTCTCGTTGCCCGAACATTTGGAGCCTACACGCTCCGCCTGTTCAATGTTGAGAACACCACGCTTTGGGTGCCGGCACTTGGAGTTCTACTCATAGCCGTAGCGTATGTCGTCAATGTTTCCGGCAATACCATCATCGAACGCACAGCGAACATTACCGCCATCATCAAGATTCTGGGCATCGCCCTTCTTGCACTGGCGGGCCTGGCGGTCGCGGGGTGGCCTTCCAACCAGATATGGAGCGAACCGCCTCCGGGTGAGAATGCGATCAGCGGGTTCAACTTTATCGCCGCCCTCGCTTTGTCGATTCTCGCGTTCAAAGGCTTCACCACGATCACCAATCAAGGCGCGGACCTCGTCAATCCCGAGCGTAACTTGGGACGCTCGATCATCATTTCAATCAGCATCTGTACCGTGATTTATACCATACTGGCATTGTCGGTCGCCAGCAGCCTCAGTGTTGATGACATCATTTCCAGTAAAGACTACGCCCTCGCCGAAGCAGCCAAGCCGGTCTTCGGACAATGGGGCGTGGTGTTTACCGTACTGCTCGCGATTGTCGCCACGATTTCAGGCGTCATCGCGAGTATCTACTCGGCATCGCGAATGCTCGCCATGCTCAGCAGCATGAAGCAACTTCCGAAGCTCTATCGAGGGTTTCGTAACCCTGCCTTGGTGCTGACCGTGGGGTTGGCCATGACCCTCACGATCGCGTTCGATCTCACTCGCATCGCCTCCATCGGTGCCATGTTTTACCTCGCCATGGATATCGCCATCCACTATGGATTGCTTCGGTATCTTCGGAAAGAAACCGGTGCCAACGCATTCATTCCGATACTGGCGATCGTGATCGACGTTGTTGTTCTGGCCGCGTTTGTCCGCTTGAAGCTGGATTCAGACCCGTTGGTTGTTGGTGTCGCCGCGATCGGCATGGCGCTCATCATTATCGCCCAACGGCTCTTCATGACCACGCATACTGATTCCCAAGGGACCATGCACATGGAAATGGAAAATGAAAAGGAAAAGGAATCTATGAACATGGACTCCAAGCAGATGGACCACGAACACGACGCACAACCTCCTCAGGATGATGACCCCCGCTCCTGACGCTCTCCAAGTCCTCACAAAGAACTGTTTGCGCTCAAACTGTGTGATACTGCAACTCCTGCTCTCTGCCTGACCCGCACGATCGCATCGGTTGTGCGCAGCCCTGCCCAAGTAAATCTGTGGGCAGGGCACCCGGCGAACAACCCAGACCATCACTCGAACCACCCACCATCATCTTTGGATTCAAACACCCGGACACAGATCATGCAACGCGGAGCAATCAAGAGCCTGCTTGAAGGATTCCTGGGAACCTACACGAGTCGGTATACGCGGTGGCAGGGCTACTGGCTGTTCGGGTTCATCGTCGAAGACATGCACGGAACATGCTTTGAGCTGCTCGAACAACCTGATATCCAGGAGGTCTCGCCGATGGCCACAGCGGCCAGCATTGCCCGGTCGAACTTCCGAGCGCAACTCGCAAGGAATGGTGTCCCCGAGGCCCGCGTCCTCACCGCCCGCCTGGAAATCGTTCGTGTCGCCAACCCACGTCACTGGTTTGCCATCGGCATGTTGCCGAAGCAAGGACACGAGTTTCTCTTCACCGTGAACGTACAAACCGACAGCACCACAACTCACCAGCGCAGCCGATCGGTGCTCATCGCCCCCCACGATCCGAACGTCGAGCGGGCAAGCAAAGAGTCAGTCGGCTGATGGAAGCCGGTAGGTGGCGGGTGGCATGGCCACAGCTCTGGGTGGCCATGATCCGGACCGGCCGGTCGCACGCGCGGCCGCGGCGCTCGCCACCGGAGCCGCGCAGAGCACCCCCGGTCTTGCGGCGGCCACCAACGGGACCGCGGCACTCGTCTCCGGGGCCGCGACGGACACCGACGCGGCCGCGCAGGTCACCCCCGGTCTCGCGGCAGCGACCGACGGGCGACCGGTACCCGCCGCAGCGGCAGCGGCGGTGACCGCCGCTCTCCCGATAACCATCAAACCACCCGGCAAGTCCCGCACATCACCCATGCAGAAGCCGGATACGCAGCGGACAGCAGAGCCACGGCCCGGCCGCGCAATCAGTTACCATCCACCCCATGCAGCCCGCCGCCACCACTCCGGCCGCCCCCGCCCCCACCCCCACCCCGGCCGCCGCGTCAACCGTGTACGACTGGGCCGTCGAGTTCCACGCCTTCACCCTCCAGCACCTGGCGACGCTGACGCTCTTTGTCGGCCTCATGGTCGGGGCGTGCTGGTTGGGGAGGCGGTGGTTGCGAGAGGGGGGCGAACGCAACGGGCGTGTCCCCTCGCTTGCGCGAGGGGCTCTACGCAAGACCCACTTCGGCAACCCCGACCCCGAGTGGCGGCTCCGACTCATCTGGGCCTGGTCCACCATCGCCTGGCAGACCATGGCCACCATCTACTACCTCCTGCCTCGCAACTTCGACTGGTACGAATCGCTCCCCCTGCACCTGTGCGACCTGGCCGCGTGGGTCGCCCCCTTTGCCCTCCTCACCCAGAAACGCTGGCTCCGCACCCTCCTCTACTTCTGGGGCATCGGCCTGAGCACCCAGGCCTTCCTCACCCCCGTCGTCGAGGGCGGCCACGGCGACTTCCGCTACTGGCTCTTCTTCGTCGGCCACACCCAGATCGTCGGCTCGGCGCTCTACGACGTCGTCGTCCTCCGCTACCGCCCAAACCTCCGCGACTGGGGCGTCGTCACCCTGCTCACGCTCGCGTGGATCGTCCCGGTCACCACGTTCAACCTGCTCATGGACGTGAACTACGGCTACACCGGCCGCATGACCCCCACCCCCGGCGGCACCACCGTGCTCGACTACCTCGGCCCGTGGCCGTGGCGGCTGGGGACGATGTTCGTCCTGACCCAGGTCTTGTGGGGGGTGGCGTGGGGGGTTTGGGTGCCGTGGGTGATCGCCGCGAAGTGGAAGCAGCGCCCCAAGACCACACCGGAGTGACCGCTACCAATCAAAGCCGCCCGCGTCGGGATCAAACGGCACGTCGATCTCGATCGGCGCGGTGCCGGGCTGTGTGGCGTCGAAGGTGCGGCCGTCGGGGAGCATGACGTGGTCGAAGACAAGGACGGCGCGGGTTCTGCCCTCGGGCAACAGGCACTCGACAGGGATCGCGGCCTGGATCTCCGGGAGCGTGAACCTGCTCTCACCCACGCCGGCAAAGACGGTTCGGCTGTTGTTCCCGATGCCGGTCCACCGGCTCTCCCGCATCGCCCCCGTTCTTTCCAGGTTGAATGTCCCGATGGTTGTCCGCGAGCCGGAGCGATCCACCACCACCAGCGAGCCGCGCAGAACAAGATCGCCGACCGGGGCGAGCACCGCGATACGGCAACCCAGAGGCCCAGGCGATCCGTACAACGTTCTTCTCTCGTCGCTACGGCTTGCCGGGAGCAGATGGGTCTGCAACCACCGCTCCACGGTCGGCGGCGTATCGGTCGGCGACGCGGGCGCGGCCGCCGGCCGCACCTCAATGGCCAGCCGGCTCTCGACCGTCAACGTGCCCGGGTGGGTGAGCCCGATGCGCGGATCGACATCCGCGTAGTTCATCATCTCCTCGGCGTACTGCACCCGGACCACAAACTCCCCGGCGAACGGCTCGGACCCGGCGACCAGCAGTTCATCGGTCCGTCCCCCGCCGTCGGGCGGGCCCGGGCCGTATTGGCTTACTGCAATCATGGGCCCGGCATTCGGCAAGCGGCTCACACCCTCGACGGGTTCTGGCCGCACAAGAAACACACCGCGCCAACCCGACATTTCATATTTGTCCCAGAGACGATTGGAGAGGGAGGACGTGCGCAGCACAAACACCTCGCCCGGCTCGACCACCCCCCCCACCAACCCCCCGCTGCTGCACCAGAGCCGAGGCGTGATGAGTTCGGTGAGCACGGACTCCCACACCTCGTCGGTCACGAGTCCTTCGGTGCGGAACGCCATGAGCACGCCGCCCCAGTCATGCACCCACGGCAGATCGGTCCGCACTACACGATCGACAAGAAAGTCCGCGTACCGCTGACGCACCGCCTTCGGCGTTGACGGCATCATGACAACCTCGTCGAGCAGGTCGCAATGAAACCTGTATTCGGGGAAGTCCGGCCGGCTGAGGGCCCCGAACAGCGCGTCCGCGAGACTGGCGCACTGCGCAGGGCTGAGTTTGTCCAGTGCGACACGAAGGAACAGGATGGTCCGCCCCTCGGCAGCCAACCACCCGTCGGGCCGATCAATCGCCAACGCCACCAGCGCACCGGTCGGCAGCGCCCTGGCGATCTTCGACTTGGTCACACCCCCCCTCGCCGACATCGTGCCCAGCGTCGCGGCCACCCCCAACAGCAGCACCCCCGCCACCAGCAGCTTCTGCCGCCGCACCCACCGCCCCGTCCGGATCGCCCGCGGCTCCTCCAGCCCCGCCCCGCACTCCGGGCAGATCAGGTGCTCGGGATAGACCCCGGTCAGATCAAACCGGCACTTGCGGCAGTGCGCCGCCGTCCCCACCCGACGGCCGCGCAGCCCGATCGCCAGCGCGAGCAGGCCGACAAACCCAAGACTGATCAGCAGCACGATCCCCATAGCCGGAGCAATGTACCAGAACGCCCGGCCCACCGGCGTCGCAAGGGGGTGGTGTGGGGGGTGGTGTGGGGGGTGTGGGGAGTGTGGTGGGGCCGTGTCGCAGAGTGCCGCGCGGGGGCTGCCGGGTTCTCCAAGAGCCCCGATGAACTCTTCAAGAGGCCTGATGAACTCTTCAAGGGGCCCGCTGAACTCTTCAAGAGGCCCGATGAACTCTTCAAGAGGCCCGATGAACTCTTCGAGGGGCCCGATGAACTCTTCAAGAGGCCCGATGAACTCTTCAAGAGGCCCGGCGAAGAGTTCATTTCGCCATATCCGGACCCGAATCCGCCGGTCCTGCACTCTCGGGCCGACGACGAACACCCCGTGATCGCGTCAAGATCACAACAAATCCCCGCCGGATCGCCCCCGAATCGCCGCAGAAGCCCGAACCGGACGTTGATCGAACCCGCAAGCCGGTCTCTGTGCCCCGACGGCATCGCCGTGAATCTGTGATACGGTTCAGGGATGCCCGAAGACCTCGGCGAGTTGATTGCAGAACGGCGGCACGACCGGAGCGCCATCGGTGGCCCGCTCGCGGTGCTGATCCTCACCGGGCTGCTGGCGTGGGGAGCGTGGGGGACGTGGGGGGTGTTTTCGCTGGGCGGTGCTGCGTTCCGCGTCGTCGCCTCGGTCCTGCTGGCCGGTGGAGTCGCCGTCGTCGTGGCCGATCTGCGGCGCTGGAACGACCGGATCTCGGTCTATGAAGAGGGAACGGTACAGAAACGGTTCGGGCGAACAAAGAGCCTGCGGCACACCGACATCGACCGCGTGGAGTACAGCATCCAGCCACGGGGTGTGCTGTTTGGTGTGGCCATGCCCTTCCCTCTCAATCTGCTTCTCCGCGGGCTGGGATCGGCGTTCTCCCTGCGGGTGGTGCCCGTGCCCGGCGCCACCAAACCGCTGGTGCTGCGGGCGGCGTACCGCAAATCGAAGCCGGACCAGATCGACAAAGTCGCCATGGTGCTGACAGCCAAAGTGCGAGCACGGATGCTTGTGACCCTGCGGCGGGGAGAGGCGGCGGTCTGGACACCACGGCTGCTGCTCACACCCGAAGAGGTGCTCGTGCTCCGCCGCCCGCTCGGCGAGGGGGTCGAGCCGTCGGTGAAGCGAACCGTGCCGCTCGTCGAAATCCGGAAGACTGAGATCCGGCACGGCCATCTTCTGGTATGGGTCCACGGACGGCGGCGGTGCGTAATAAATAACCGCCAGGCCGCGAGAGTGCCCGCCGGGTGGAGCGTCCTGTGCGCGTTGCTCTCGCAGCGCCAGGGCGTGAAGCCAGATGACGCGGCTGATGGGAACCCCACCGGGCACTAGACTCCGCCGCATGATCTGGCTGAGTCTCTCTCTCCTTGTCGTCTCGCTGGCGATCTCGCTGCCTCTCACCGGGCTGCTGGTCAGGCTCGGGCACCGCTTCAAGACCTACGACTCGGCCGGGTCCGGCGGGCATATCAAGACCGACCTCCGCCAGATCCCAAACACCGGCGGCATCGCGGTCTTTGCCGGGATCGCCCTGCCGCTGGCCGCCGGGCTGCTCGCGGTCCGGCTCGGGGCGACCGACTTCTTCACCAGCCGCATCCCCGCACTCGCCGAACACCTGCCCGGCATCGCCGAGCGGACCCCCCCCGCCCTCACGCTCTTGGCCTGCCTCACCATCCTCCACCTGCTCGGCCTCATCGACGACCGCCGGGCGCTCGGCCCATGGGTCAAGCTCGTCGTCATCCTCGGCTGCGCCGCCGCGATGACCCTCGTCACCGACACCCGAATGTTCATGCTCCTCGACGGGCCCGCCGGCGGCATCTGGCTCTCGGCCGTGATCACCGTGCTCTGGATCGGGCTGGTCACCAACGCCCTCAACTTCATCGACAACATGGACGGCCTCTGCGCCGGCGTCACCACCATCGCCGGGGCCTGCTTTCTCGCCGCGGCCCTCCTCAACGGCCAGTGGTTCATCGCCGCGACACTCGCGCTACTCGTCGGCGCGACGCTCGGGTTCCTCGCCTTCAACCTGCCCCCCGCCCGCATCTTTCTCGGCGACGGCGGCTCGCTCGTCGTCGGGTTCACCCTCGCGTTCCTCACCGTGCGGACCACCTACTACGACCCCGCCGACGGGATGCTCGCCGGCGGGTGGTACGGCGTCTTCATGCCGCTGGCCGTGCTCGCGGTCCCGCTCTACGACTTTGTCACCGTCTCGATCGTCCGGCTCAGCCAAGGGCGCAGCCCCTTCGTCGGCGACCAGCAACACCTCTCCCACCGGCTGGTCCGCCGCGGCTTTACCAAACCCGCCGCCGTCGGGCTCATCTGCAGCCTCACCGCGATCACCGGCGTCTCGGGAATCGTCCTCGGCTCGCTCGAACCCTGGCAGGCGATCCTGATCGGGCTGCAAATCGTGCTGACACTGCTGGCGCTGGCGTTTGCCGAGGCAGCGACGAGCGGGCGCAAGAACGGGAACGGCCAGAACGATAAACGGGGCGGGGACGCATGAGCGGGGAAGGACAGAAGGCAAGGAAGACGCGGGCTGGAAAGCCCGCCCCCCTGAATACGAAGGCTGATCAGCCCGTCCCGCTGAATGCGCAGCACGATCAGCCCGCCCCGCTGGATGCGCGGACCGGAACGTCCCTCCGCCGCGCCGGGCTGGTGCTCGTGCTTGTCGGCGTCTGCGCCCGGGTCATCACCACCACCGACCCACTGCCGGGTTGGAGCCTCGACCCGCTGACCACCGTCGCCCCCTTCAACGGCCTCGGCCCGGCGCACTCGATGGCCCTCGCCCTGCTGCCGCTGATCGGGCTCGCCCTGGTGCTGCTCGCCGCCCGGCGCGCAGGCGAAGCACTGCCGCGCGGCTTCGGCGTGCTGCTCATGCTCGCGGGGCTGGGCTTGCCCGCCGTCGCGTGGCACGGGTGGATCGGCCCGACCACGTGTGTCGAAAACGCCAACACCCTCTCGGTCTGGATCGCCGCGATCGCCGGCGGGCTCGCTGCGATGCTCGCCTGCCGACACCCCGCCGAGCGGGCCCTGGTCATCGCCTGCTGCGCCGGGCTCGCCGGCCCGCTCGTGCTGCGGGCCGCGCTCCAGGTCTACAGCGAACACCCGGTACTCGCGGGCGAGTTCCGCGCCGACCGAGCCGCGTTCCTCGCCTCCCACGGCTGGACCGAGGGCTCAGCGACCGCGCGCCTCTTCGAGCGCCGCCTCATGCAGCCCGAAGCCTCGGCGTGGTTTGCGATGTCCAACGTCTACGCCTCGGTCATGGTCGGCTGCGCGGTCATGTTCGCCGGGGGGCTCGCCGCCGCGGTGCGCGCACGGCTCTGGACAACCGGCAATCGCCCCGACCTCTACCGATTCCTCGGCCTCCTGATCGGAACCGCCCTCGCAGTCGGCGGCGTGGTGATCGCGGTCCCCGCCGGCGGGGTGCTGCCCAAGGGCGCAGCCGCAGCGCTCGTCCTGGGGATGGCGTTGCTCGCGGTCGTACTGATGAAGAAACAACTGCCCGGCCCGGTGCAGCGAATGTTCGAGCGCCTCGGCTCGGGGCGGCTGGGCTGGTGGATCGGGCCGGGGCTCCTGGGCGCAGCACTCCTGGCTGTCGCACTCCGGGGCATGATCGGTGAGCAGATCGGCGAGCTGAGCATCCTCTTCCGCTGGTTCTACCTTCAGGCCGCGACCGCGATCTTTGCCGACCACCCGCTCTGGGGCGTCGGGCCCGACGGCTTCCAGTCCGCCTACCTGCTCGCCAAAAACCCGCTCAGCCCCGAAGATGTCTCAAGCCCCCACAGCATGTTCTTCGACTACCTCTCCATGCTCGGCGCGTTCGGGCTGGCGTGGATCAGCGTCGTCGTGCTCATGGCAGCCCGGGTCGGGCGCGAGTTGGTCGCCAGCGTTGCAGCAAGCGGCGAAACCAAAGCCCAGAACGCAGGCGCGACCGACAGTCGCAGCGGGATCGGCAGCCTCATTGTCGTCGTTGTCGCCAGCTCACTGGTCGCGTTCTGGCGCGAGACTCTCCCCACCGCCGCCACGATGCCCGACGCCTTCGGCCTGCTGCTGCTCGACGGCCTGACCAAACTCGTCGGGTTCGGGCTCCTCTGGCTCGGGCTCGGCGCTGCGCTGCTGACGGTCGCAAAGTCAGCCGCCGGGGCCTCGATGACGCGGGCCGGACTTCTGGCAGCCGGGCTGGCGGTGCTGGTCCACGCCCAGATCGAGCTGACCGGGACCGATCTCTCGGCCGCCGGCTGGCTGCTGATCGTCCTCGGAGCGGGGGCCGCCGGGCAAGGTGGCAGGGTCGGTGTCGGGCGGAGGGTCGAGCCCGACGACGCTGCTCCGGCACCCAGCCGATCGCCCCACCGCCGGATGCTGCTCATCGGCACGATCGAAGTGCTCGCGATCGCACTGGCGGTCGCGGTCGCCACGGTCCCGGTGTGGGCCTGGCAACGGGGTTTGCAGCACGCCGCCGCCCGCGCCATCGAAACCACGCGGCTCGTGCAACGGTTCGACGCCCGGGCCGCCGGCACTTCGGACGAATCTTCCGCTGTACTCGTCGCCGACCTCGCCGAACTGCTCGGGCAACCGGTGCCGATGACCCCCGAGGGAGTCGGGCGGGCGGTTGACCTCCTGCGACTCCGCACCGCAGCCGACGCGGCCGACGCGCTGGAACGGATCGCCCGAACCCCGAGCACCCCGAGCCGCGCGACCGCCCGGGCGGCGTTGCGCGCGCGAGCCGCCCAGGCATCCCTGCGAGCCCGCGCCCAAAGCACCAAAGATGCCGACGCCGCCCGGTCGGCGCAGGCAGCCATCGACCTCGCCGCATGGGCCGCCGAACGCTGGCCGACCGACAGCTCGGCGTTCCGGCGCTGGGCTGGCGCGCTCCGCCAAGCCGAGAGTCTGGCACCAGACAGCACGGGGGCCCAGCCGTTTTCGGACCTGAAACCCCTGGAACAGGCCGCTGCACTCGCGCCGTTCAGCCCCGACCTCGCTCGCCAACTGGCGCTCCGTTTCCGCGATGCAGGGGATCGTCAGGCCGCCGCCCGGTGGGCGTCAAAGGCACTGGAACTCCACGCCTTGCAACGGCTCGACCCGCTCGCCGGGCTCAGCGAATCGCAGGTGCAAATGCTGCGTGAACTTGCCCGGAACCCTTGATTCCGATGGCTCTGGGGGTATCGTTCGGTCGAAATACAGGGCAGGCGGTCCTTTCCGCCGAACCCGGCTCGCTCTGGAACAACTCGGGAAACCGTCCCATGGACGACGATTTGGACATTCCGGCCTCTCGGGAAAGCGTTTGACGCGACCGAGTTCTACGAGCCTTCTTCTCCGGCAGCCTGCCCCTCCACGCTTCGACACACCGTGAGTAGACCCGACCCACAGCCCCAGGCTGCGGCGAGAGAGATTCCGACTTCCTGATTCCGGCTTGTGAGCCGGAACGGCAGGCAGTCACGCACCGCTGACCGACCAGACAGAGGACGACGATCATGGCTACCGACCTTTCACACATCCGCAACATCGGGGTCTGCGCGCACATCGACGCGGGCAAGACAACCGTCACCGAACGCATCCTCTACTACACCGGCAAGAACTACAAAATGGGCGAGGTCCACGAGGGCACCGCCACCATGGACTTCCTCGCCGAAGAGCAGGACCGCGGCATCACCATCCAGTCGGCCGCGACCACCTGCCCGTGGATCCGCAACGACGTCGAGTACCAGGTCAACCTCATCGACACCCCCGGGCACGTCGACTTCACCATCGAGGTCGAACGCTCGCTCCGTGTGCTCGACGGCGCGGTCGCGGTCTTCGACGGCAAAGAAGGCGTCGAAGCCCAGTCCGAGACCGTCTGGCGACAGGCCGACCGGTACGAGGTGCCCCGCCTCTGCTTTATCAACAAAATGGACAAGCTGGGCGCCGATTTCGAGTTCAGCTTCAACTCCATCCGCGAACGCCTCGGCGCCAACCCGATCGCGGTGCAGTACCCCATCGGGTCGGGCAACGAGCTCGAAGGCATCATCGACCTGCTCGGCATGAAGGCGTACTACTTTGACGCCGACGAGAAGGGCGCGGTGGTGACGGAGAAAGAGATCCCCGAATCGCTGCTCGCCAAAGCGACCGAGTGGCACCATTTGCTCGTCGAGATGGCCGCCGATCTCGACGATTCGCTGATGGAGAAGTACCTCGAAGACGAGTCCAGCATCACGGCTGACGAGATTCGCGCCGCGATCCGCATAGGCACGATCGACCACCGGTGCAACCCCACGTTCTGCGGCGCCGCGTTGCGCAATATCGGCGTCCAGCGTCTGCTCGACGGGATCATCGACTACCTCCCCGCTCCCGATGAGGTCGAGGATGTCGAGGGGACCGCTCCCAGGGACCCCGACACAAAGCTCACCCGCCCTCACGACAACGACGCCCCGTTGTCCGCGCTGGTGTTCAAGGTCGTCAACGATTCCCACGGCGACCTGACCTACCTCCGGATCTACTCGGGCACCCTCAAGAAGGGCAGCCGCCTGCTCAACCCGGTCAACGGCAAAAAGGAAAACGTCAGCCGCATCTTCGAGATGCACGCACAAAACCGTATCCCGCTCGACGAAGCAACCTGCGGCGCGATCGTCGCGGTCATCGGGGTCAAGGACTCCTACACAGGTGACACCCTCTGCGACGCCGACAACCCGATCGTGCTCGAGCGGATGACCTTCCCCGAGCCGGTGATCTCGATGTCGATCGAGCCCCACAGCGCAGACGACAAACGCCGGCTCTCTGAAGCCCTCGGCATTATCCGCCGCGAGGATCCCTCCTTCCGCTCGCACTACGACGACGAGACCGGGCAGACCATTATCGCCGGCATGGGTGAGCTGCACCTCGAGATCATCAAGAACAAGCTCACCCGCGACCTCAAGGTCGGGTGTGACGTCGGCAAGCCCCGCGTCTCCTACCGCGAAACAATCCAGGGCCCGGCCAAAAACGTCCGCGGCAAGTTCGTCAAGCAGACCGGCGGCCGCGGGCAGTTCGGCGATTGCACGATCGACATCGAGCCCTGCACCGAAGCCCAGGCCGAAGCCGAGGAGCTGAAGTTCACCGAGAGCATCGCGTTCAAAAACGGTATCGTCGGCGGCTCCATCCCCAGGGAGTTCATCCCCTCGGTCGAGGTCGGTGTCCGCCAGACCGCGATCGGAGGCATCACCGCCGGCTACCCGCTGATCAACGTCAAGGTGACGCTGGTCGACGGCTCAAGCCACTCGGTCGACTCCTCGCAGATCGCGTTCGAGCAAGCCGGTCGGCTGGCGCTGCGAGAAGCGGTCGCCCGGGCGGGCTCGGTGCTGCTTGAACCGATCATGAAGGTGGTCGTCATCTCCCCCGAGGCCTACATCGGCAACGTGACCGGCGACCTCAGCTCACGCCGCGGCATGATTGTGGACACCGAGGACCGCGGCGTCATCAAAGCCATCACTGCCGAGGTGCCCCTGTCGCAGATGTTCGGATACACCACCACCCTGCGCGGCATGAGCCAGGGGCGGGCCTCCTCGACCATGGAGTTCCTCGAATACCGCGCCATGCCCGCCAGCATGGCAAAGGAAGTCATCGAAGCCGCGGGCTGATCTTCCCACGTCCCCCACGCCCCCCACGCCCCTGCGGCGGCCCTATCCAGACCAAGACCCTGACGCCCCGCGATTTGCTCGCGGGGCGTCTTTCGTGGAGCGGGCACAACTCGTGATATCCGACCATTGTCGGGCGGCCGATCGGCCGATAGCGGGTCTACAGTGCCCACCCGATCCGATCGGGCAGACTCTTGTTCGAGACCTCGGAGACCCAGCGTGCCAGCGAAGTATCGGACCGTTCTGCTCTTTGGCGCACCCGGTGCCGGGAAAGGCACCCAGGGCACCATGCTCGGGAGCATTCCCGGCTTTCACCATTTCTCGACCGGAGAGATGTTCCGCAACCTCGACCCGTACTCGGACGTCGGCGAGACGTTCCAATCCTACTCGGTGCGCGGCGAGCTGGTCCCCGACGAGCTCACGGTGGACCTCTGGCGCGAGTGCATGCAAGCGCAGTGGACGCTCGGGCTCTACCACCCCTTCAGCGAACTTCTCGTGCTCGACGGCATCCCGCGCAATGTCCAGCAGACCGACCTGATGGCGGCGCACGTCGATGTCCTCGGGATCGTGCTCTTGCAGGCAACAAACCAGAAAGAAATGTTGGACCGCCTCCGCGGCCGCGCGCTCAAAGAGGGACGCGCCGACGACGCCCAGGAAGCCGTCATCATGCGGCGGCTCCAGATCTTTGAGGAAGACACCGCGCCTCTGCTCGCGAAATACCCCAGCGACATCGTGCACCGGGTGGACGCGATCGGCTCGCCGGCGACGGTGCTCAAGCGCGTGCTCGAAGCGGTAACGCCGATCCAGGAAGCCGCGTTCTCCAACGCGCTGCGATAATCGATCCAGAGTGATTCAGTCGACGTCGGTCACGTCGTCGTCACGCCGCCCGCCGCTGAACTTGGCGTTGCTGGCGTTGGGGTCGAACGCCGCGACCGCGCCCTCCCCATCGACGACATAGCCGAGCGCTGTGAGTGTGGTGGTCTCGACGTGCCCGTCGCAGAACGAGACGTTGGTCTTGGTGCCGTGGCGTTCGTCGGGCGCAGAGCGGTTCTGGGGTGAAGGAAACTGGGGATCGCAGAAGTCGCCGTCGGGCCGCAGCCGGGGCGGGTCCAGGGCATAGCCGTGCCCGCCGCGCGCGCGGAGCGCCGAGTCGCGCTCACCGTTGGCAAGGTTCTCGGTGCGTTCGATCGCCGGCTTCCCGGCGGCACTCCCCAGCGAATCGGCCGCGAGCACGGTCCCCGAGGCGTCGATCGAGCTCGTCCGGACCGGGAACTTGACGAACCCCTCGGACTCACCCCGATTGCCAAAGCGGGCGTTGCCGAGGAACTGGTAGTTGTACCCGTACGGGCTGTTGCGGGTGCTCGTCCAGTCGTCGGTCTCGTTGCAGAGAAAGATCTCGTTGTTGACCTGTGCAGAGTGCTCGGTGTCCCGATCCTCCGAGGGATTGACAAGCGCGTAGAACCCCGCCGCTGCTCCCATCTGCACGAA
Source organism: uncultured Phycisphaeraceae bacterium (assembly GCA_964394895.1). Lineage (GTDB taxonomy): Bacteria > Planctomycetota > Phycisphaerae > Phycisphaerales > UBA1924 > PNC22. Next base: position 15,228 of record CAYMZJ010000052.1, read on the forward strand.
CCAGCGCGGGCGGTACTGCTCCCCGTTGCCGACGTGGTAGATGTTCTTGCGCTCGTCGGCGTACCGCCCGACCTGACCCGGGACGGAGATGTCGTCCCACTCGTTGGCGTAGATCGCCCAGCCCAGCGTGATCTGGCGGAGGCTGCTGGCGCAGACGGTGGTGCGTGCCGACTGCCGCGCCTTGCCCAGCGCGGGCAGCAGGATGCCGATCAGCAGCGCGATGATCGCAATCACCACCAGCAGCTCGATGAGCGTAAACCCGCTCGACCCGCCGCAAGACCGGCTGCCGGAGGGGCTGAAAAGACGGGATGTGTAAAACCTTGGTCGCATGGCTCTCCCTCGGGATCGGGTGACAGCCCCGGCCCGGAGGACCTGTGGCTGCTTGATCAATCGTGACATCGGCTCGGGCTGACCCCCTTGAACCTCCGATACACCAACAGAATACTCGATTCCCGGCCGGATTCCAACGAGAGTTTGGGTTCGGGGCCGAGTTTGGGCTTGCGAACGCCTCGGGCGCGGTCAAAGATCAGGATTCCCGAGCACCCCCATGCACATCCGCGACATCTTCCAACGCCAGCGAACCACGTTCTCATTCGAGTTCTTCCCGCCCAAGAGCCCCGAGGCTGCGGGTCGGCTGTTTGATTCGATCGCCGAGCTGGAGACGCTCCGACCCACGTTTGTCAGCGTGACGTACGGGGCAGGGGGCTCGACCCGCGAGGTGACCAACGACCTGGTCGTCCGCCTCCGGGACGAGACCGGGCTGAACCCGATGCCTCACCTGACCTGCCTGGGGCACACCGAAGCCGAGATCCACGCGATCCTCGAGCGGTACGCCAGGCACGCGATCGGGAACATCCTCGCGCTGCGGGGGGACCCGCCCAAGGACGACCCCGGATTCAGCCGTGACCGGGACGCCTTCGCCCGCGCGGCCGATCTGGTCAAAGCGATCCGCCGATTCAACGACACCGGGGCCCACCCCGACCCCGGCGGCTTCGGGATCGGGGTCGCTGGGTTCCCCGAGGGGCACCCCGAGACGCCCAACCGGCTGCTCGAGCTCGACCTGCTCAAGGCCAAAGTGGACGCCGGCGCCGACTTCATCATCACGCAGTTGTTCTTTGACAACCGCGACTTCTACGACTTCCGCGACCGGTGTCGGCTCGCGGGGATCGGGGTCCCCATCATCGCCGGGATCATGCCCATCACCTCGGCACCGGGCATGGCAAGGATGGCGGAGCTGGCGCTCGGGGCGCGTTTCCCGGCCTCGGTCATCCGCGCGATCAAGCGCACCGGCGGCGATGCCGAGGCGGTCCAGCGGGTGGGCGTCCACTGGGCGACCGAGCAATGCCGCGACCTGCTCGACCACGAAGTCGACGGCATCCACTTCTACACCCTCAACCGCTCGCGAGCGACGCGGGATATCTACACCACCCTCGGCGTCCGCGACTCGACCGAGTTGCTCTAACCCATGTCCCCTCGCTCGCGCGAGGGGCTCTACTGCGAGTGTTGTCTCTCACCAATGGAGCCCCTCGCGCGAGCGAGGGGACACCGCGTCCTTCCACATCTCCCGGTAGGCGGCTTCGAGGCGTTGCAGAAACCCCGGGCCGTCGCAGAGAGGGGACGCCGCGACGCGGTCGCGCATGGTGGTGCGGAGCGATCGCAAGCGTTCGGTATCACCCGCAAACTCGACCGCTGCGCGCACGAACGAGTCCTCGTCAACACCGACCAGCTCGGGCGTGCCCACCGCGGTGAGCAGCGAGAGCCCGACCCGGCTGGCGTGGTTCTCTCCGGCGAGGGTCACCACGGGGACACCCATCCAGAGCGCCTCGCACGTCGTGGTCGTGCCGTTGTAGGGGAAAGGGTCGAGCCCGATATCGAGCAGGCGGTAGGCGTCGAGGTGGTCGTGTTTGGCTGCGATCCGCCCGAGCAGGTCGACCCGGTCGCGGTCGATCTTGTGCTCGGCGAGCATCGCTTCGTACCGCGCCAGCGCGGTGGGCGACGAGAACGCCGCCCCCTTGAGCACGAGCCTCGCGGTCGGGACCTCACGCAGAATACGGCACCAGAGCGCGAAGACCCGAGGCGTGATCTTCTTGGTCGCGTTGAACGAGCCGAAGGTCACAAACCCGTTCTCCACACACGGCGGCGGGGCGACCGGGGGCGCATCAGTCCGAGGCGTGTAGCACAGGAAGCAGCCGGGGAGGCGGACGAGCTTCTCGGTGTGATACTGGTCGGACTCGGGCGTGTCGGTGAGGTCATCGACCAGGCGGCAGTCGACGGTGGGCAGCCCGGTGGTGTTGGGATAGCCCAGATACGTCACGACGACCGGGGCGGGCTTGACACGGAGCATCTGGAGGCGGGAGTGCTGGGTGTGGCCGGTGAGCTCGACGAGGATGTCGATACGGTCGGCACGAATCTTGGCGGTGAGTTGTGCATCGTTGAGCGCGCGGACGTGTCTCCAGTTGTCGGTCTGGCTGCGGAGCTCTTCGCTGACCGCGTCGAGGGTCGTGCCCGTGTGGTAGCAGTAGGTCTGGAACTGCGAGGCATCGCGGCAGGTGAGCAGGGCTCGGGTGAAGTAGGCGACCGAGTGCTCGTAGAGGTCGGCCGAGAGGTAGCCGATACGGAGCGGGCGGTCTGGATCGAGGTCGGGAGGCGGCGTGCCGGGCGGGTCGGGGAGGGTGTTGGCGGGGATTTTCATCACCGCGTCGCCGTAGGCTTTGTGGGCCGCGAAGACGTCTTCGCGGTCGAGCCCCTGGGGATAGTTCATCGCGGTGCAGAGGCAGTCGAGCGCAGCGATGTGGTCGGGCTTTGCTTCGATGACCCGGCGGAACCCGGCGATCGCTTCGTCGATCTGCCCGGTGTGCAGGTAGCAGTTGGCCAGGTCGGTGCGGGCTTCGAGGTGGTCGGGCTGGAGCTCGATGGCGCGCGCGTACGACTCGATCGCCTCGTCGACCTGGTCGAGGGTCTGCTGGGTCTTGCCCAGGCACGCCAGCGCGACCGCGTTGTTCGGCTCGAGCTCGACGACCTTTGCAAACGCCTCGGCAGCGGGCTTGGAGCGGTTGGTCAGCGCGAAGACGGCGCCCATCGAGAACCACGCTTTGGCGTTCTGCGGGTCGAGGCGGAGCGCTGCCTGCAACGCCTCGATGCCGGGGGCGACCTGCCCGACACGGAAACGGCACTCGCCGAGCATCCGCTGCGCGTCGGCGTTGTCGGGGGCGAGCGCAACAGCCCGGTCGAGCAGCTCGATGGCGGGGGCGAACTGCCCGGCCTGCATCGAGCGGAGGGCTTGCTGCATCAGGTCGTCGGGGGTGGTCGGGGGGGTGGTCGGGGGGGTCGGGGTGGACACTTGGGCTCTCCTGTCATGGTGGCACGGCTCTCCGAGCCGTGATCCGGGTGTAGAGCAGCAGCGACGAGCTGGCGGAAGAGGTCGGCCCCGACCGCGTCGTCCCTGGTGCGTTCGGGGTGCCACTGTACCCCGATCCAGAACCGGCGGGCCGGGTCGCAGACCGCTTCGATCACGCCGTCTGGGGCAACCGCGATGACGGTGAGCGAGCCGGGGTGGGCGACGGCTTGGCGGTGTTTGCTGCGGACGGTGCCGCGGAGTGGGGGGAGGGGGGGGAAGTTC
>CAYMZJ010000053.1:0-17765 GCA_964394895.1 uncultured Phycisphaeraceae bacterium
CGACCCGGCGCTGACGCTGAGGGCTCTTTGTTGGTGCCACCGGCCGCCCGCACTCCGGGCAGGTCGCCGCATGCAGCCCGGTTAGGTCGTACCCGCACCCCCCGCGCCACCAACACCGCCCGCGCCGTCGCCGACGCCGCCCCCGCAACAACACAAACCCCCGACGCAACACCAACACCAGCGACGCATAGAACAGCACGTTCGCAATCAGCCCACGCCAGAGAGGGAGCAAAGGCAGCCACAGGTCGTCTTCACCCATCATCCCTGATCTTCGGAGCCTCCCCCCCGGAATGACTACCGCGCCGCGAAGAAACTCCTCATAGCCGGCCCCTCCCCCGGTCCGTTCGGGCGGTACATCCCGTACCCACAGCTCGACCGCCAACGCACGCAGGGGCCAGCCGTACGCGGCGACGTAGTACGGCCCGGTCTGGGGTGTACTGTCTAGATAAGACACGGCGTGCTCTACAAACCACGGCAGCCCCGAAGGCGTGTAGCGCCCCGTCTCAAGGCCCAACGCCAGCGCACCTTTCGTGTAGTCCGAAAAATAGACCTGCGTCACTCCGAATCCCCAGCGAATGTGGGCAAGCCGCGCCGGCCGATGATCGTTCTCGATCACTTCCTGGTATCTCAACTGGTCCGCCGGTGCGGCGGCCCACGCCACGCCCCACGCCACCGCCCATGTCAGTCCGAACCCCCAGCACAGGTACACCCCCACAACCCACACGCCGCGCAGCCACGCCCGACCGCGCCGCCGCGTGCCCCGGCCGCGCCGCCCCTCGCCTCGACCGCGCCGTTGCTCGCTCGAATCCCGTGCTGTGTGTTTGGTTCTGCCCATCCCGCGCAGTCTACACGCCCGTGTGCTGCGGCTCTGTGAGCCGTGCGGGCGACAACCGTTCCGCCCGTGGCGGCATCGGCACGGCCACAATGGCCGCAGCACACAAACCCCGCCCCGCCCCCGCCACGGGCGGAACAGTCGTCGCCACCGGACACACGGCTCGGAGAGCCGTGCCACCGGGGAAAGGGCAAAGACACACGGCTCGGAGAGCCGTGCCACCGGGGCTCCCGGTTGTGCCACCGGGGCTCCCGGCCGTGCCACCAGAAACCGGGTCTCTTTCCTTGCCTTTGCCTTCTTCTGCTCCCCCCTCTGTGGACTCTGTGCCTCGGTGGTGCAAACGCCTTTCTGCCTTTCCCGCAGCACACCGGCTGGAAGCCGGTCCCACGTTCCCGGACCCAAGCCCACGCTGGCGCGTTGGGCCACTTGCCTTGCCTTTGCCTTCTTCTGCGGTCCCCTCCGCGACCTCCGCGTCTCGGCGGTGAAAGAGCCTTGCCGCCTTGCCCGCAGACAGCACCGTCGGCACCCCGGCACACCCCGCACGCAGAAGTCGGCCGGGCGGCACACTCCCGCGTATCCTTCATCCATGCCCTCTCTCGAACAACTCCAGCGTGCCCTCGACACCAGCCCCGGCGACGCCTTCCTGCTCTATGGCCTGGCGATGGAACACGCCCGGCTCGGCGACCATCAGGCCGCCCTCGACCCCTTCGCCCGCGCGGTCGAAGCCGACCCCGCCAACCCCTACCACCATTACCACATGGCCCGCTCGCTCGACGCCCTCGGCCGCGCTCGAGACGCCCGGGCCGTCCTCGAAGCCGGGCTCGAACAAGCCAAAACCCACCACGACACCCACGCGGCGAGCGAACTCACCGAGTTTCTCGACCGCCTCGAAGACGAAGACTAACGCAGCACACAAAAAATCCCCATGCGCTCCACCTCTCCCCACTCCGCCGCCGTCCGCCGCCTGCAGGAACAGCGCGAACGCCTCGACGAGCTGCCCATCGACGAGCCGGTCCGTGGCGTCCGCGCGGTGGGCGATGACCAGACCCGCTTTGCGATCAAGGTCGCCAACCGCTCCTTCGGGCCGGTCCACGCCAAAGACCTCGACACCCTCGGCGTCGTCGTCGGCAAGCCCCTCAGCCAGGACGCCCGCGGCCGACTCGAAGACGCACTCGCCCGCGAAGCGGCCCGGGGCGACGCCCTCCGCCTGCTGGGCACCCGGGCCCGCGCCGCCCGCGACCTGCTCAACCGCCTCGCGCGCAAAGGCCACGACCGAACCCCCGCCGCCGAAGCCCTCGACCGCCTGGCCGCGGTCGGGCTCATCGACGACGAGGCGTTTGCCGAGAACCGGGCCGAAGCGCTCGCCCGCGCCAAAGCCGCCGGCCCCAGAGCCGCCGAGCACAAGCTCCGCGCCCAGGGCATCGACGGCTCACTCGCCGGGAAAGCCGTCCGCGAAGCATTCGAGGGCATCGACCTCGTCGAACGCGCCACCGCCGCGGCCCGCAAACGTGCCCGCGCCCTGAGCCCGACCCTCGACGAACCCACCCGCCGCCGCAGGCTCTACGGCTTCCTCGCCCGCCGCGGGTACGATCACCCCACCTGCATGAAGGCAACCACCGCCGCCCTCGCCGACGACGAGCACGCCAGCGAGCCCGAGACCGAACGAGGCGGCTGACCCCGCACCCACCCGGAGCATCCCATGACCCCCACCACCTGCACTACCACTCGCCCCACCGGCCGCACCCGCATCACTCTCGCACTCGCCGCGCTCGCCGCCCTGCTCGCCGGCTGCACCAGCGCCGAGAACGACCGCTTCCGCTTCGGCGACGCCGCCCCGCTTGCCGTCTTCGAACCCGCCGCCGACACGCTCGCCGACCCCGCCCCCCGCGTCACCAGCTTTGACCGCTCGGGCTGGGAGCCGATCGTCATGGCCGTCCCCGTCTACGGCACCGCGCACCAGCCGACCTACGCCCCCAGCGCCTTCAGCTCCGACACCCTCCCCCGCCAGCGCGGCGAGTATCCCACCGCCGAGACCTGCCTGGACCTGGGCGAACCAGACGCAAGCGAAGACCTCCGCGTGGCCGCCGCCACCCACGGCATGGCGATCGTTGACACCGTGCTGTTCATCCCCCGCCTCATCATCCGCCCCCCCACCGCGACCGACTGGAGCCCGGCCCAGAGCTACTCCCGCGTCTCCGGCCGGGACCAGGCCCCGCCGGCGTGTTGCCGAGCGTGCGGTGGCGAGCCGTGCGAGGCCTGCGCCGCGCCCGAATCCGAAGCCGAGCCCGTCGACACCAAAGCCCAAGACGCCGCAAACTACGACGCGACCGACGGCTTCTTTGACGAAGCCGACGCGCTCGACGAAACCGAAACCCCAAGCGAAGCCGACGCCACATGACCGACTCCAACCTCCCCGCCGGAGCACGGCCCGAGTACGAAGTCTCGCCCCACTTCGCCGCCGCACGCGCAGCCAAAGACCCGGCCTACCTGATCCTCGACTGCCGTCTGCAAAGCGAAGCCGACGCCGCGAAGATCGAAGGCTCGGTACTCGTCCCACTCCACGAACTCGAAGACGCACTCGACGACATCGAGGACGCCCTCGAAGACCGCGGCCTGCCCAAAGACGCCCCCTTCGCGGTTCTCTGCCACCACGGCCACCGCTCACTCCGCGCCGCGCTCATGCTCCAGGCCGCCGGCTTCCCCGGCGCCCGCTCGGTCTTCGGCGGGATCGAGCTGTGGGCAAGCGCGGTAGACACGGCGATCCCGCGGTATGTGCGGGACGGGGCGCGGTGCGAGATCGTGCGGCAGATGCGCTCTCGCGTCTAACACCGGCACGCGTTCCAGATGTTGAGGAAGCAGAGGAAATCCTGCGAGTTGACGGTGCTGTCGCCGTTGCAGTCGGCGTCCTCATCGCCGGAAGCCCAGGCGTTGAAGAACGCCAGGAAGTCCTGCGTGTCGACGGTGCCGTCATTGTTGAAATCAGCGGAGCCGCAGTTACCCTTGTTCTTATCACTCCAGAACTGCACCATCGCCCCCAGGGGATCGGGACACAGGTCAAACCCGTAGGTGTAGCACTCGGTGGTGGAGTGGTTGCCGTCGCTGGGGTTGTCATCGTCGTACTGCTCGGTGACCTGCGTACCACGCATGGTGTTGGAAGCGCCGCCGCCGTCGCCGGTGCCCCAGAGCATGGTCTGGGCGCAGGTGGCGAGCACGAGAGCGCCGGAAGTGGTCTGGCTCTGGGCGAAGATGAGGATGTGCGAGCCGGTGCCGCCGGTCGGGATCGGCCAAGTGCCGGTCGAGAGCTCGACGTTGGTGAAGTAGTAGCCACCGGTGTTGCAACTGAGGTCACCAAAGTCGAGCAGCCAGCCGCTGTAATCGAAGGTATCGCCGTCACAAGGGACGGAGTCCTGGGTGAAGACACCAACGATGCAGGTTTCGGTGCCAAAGCCACCGCAGGTCCACTGCCAAGCAAAGTCAACACGCGAGAATCCGGCATCAAGGTCGGTGTTCTCCCACACGGTATGGTCGGCGGTGACGAACATGTTGCAGTAGGGTCCAAAGGACCAGCGGGCGGTGCCGTCCCCTTCGAGGCACCCGTTGGTGTCATCCATAAACCCGTCGCTGTCGTCGTCGCCAAAGCAGTCGAAGACGCGGGTAAGACCTTGCCGAGCGGCGTCACCACCGCGATAGTCCTTCCACTCCGACACCATCCGCACCTGCCCGCCTTCGTACCTCACCTTTGCCACCCGCAGCGGCGAGACCTCGATCGCCACATCCAGCATCTGCAACCGCGGCCGCTCGCCCTGCGCCACAGCCGACGCCGCTCCGACACTCAACCCGACACACAGGCACAGAGTTCTAGCATTCATCGCGGAGTTCCTTCTGCCTGCTCAGAACAGTCTCACAATCCCGTCGGGGCGAACAACAAACGTTCCCCCTCGACCGCAAAGCACGCCCGGACGTTTCCGCCCGGGGGTGTGGAATAGCCCTTTCAATCCTTGCGACCAAGCCGCAAGAGGGTTAGCGGCAGGCGTTCCAGAGGTTCAGGAAGCAGAGAAAGTCCAGCGAGTTGACGGTGCTGTCACCGTTGCAGTTGGCGGACTCGGCGCCGGAAGCCCAGGCGTTCAAAAACGCCGTGAAGTCCAGGGTGTTGACGCTGCCGTCGCCGTTGAAGTCGGCAAAGCCGCAACCGTTGCAGACCTCCTGCCAGAAGCCCGCAACGGCTCCCAGCTCGGTCGGGCAGTCACCGAAGGTGAGATCCCCACAATCCTCGGGGTCGTGGGTCGGCTCGGTGCTTCCAAACTGTTCCGGGCCTTGCGTGCCGGGGGCGCTCGGGTCACCCCGGTCCTCGCCGGTCGCCCAGAGCATCGGCTGCGCGCACGTCGCGAGCACCAACGCCCCCGAAGACGTCACCTCTTTGGCAAAGAACACCGCGTAGGAACCCTCCCCCGCGTCCGGCACCGGCCACGTTCCGGCGGTCGAGAGATCGACATTTGTGATGTAGTACCCGCCGGGGTTGCAGCTCAGCGTGCCGAAGTCGAGCAGCCAACCGGAGTAGTCGAACGAATCCGGGTCGCAAGGCTCGGAATCCTGCGTAAAGACCGCCACCAGGCAGGACTCGGTCCCGAAGCCGGCGCACGTCCAGTACCACGCAAAGTCAAGACGACGGAACCCGGCATCGGGATCGGTGTCCCCGGCAACCACCATGTCGTTGGTCACGAACGTGTCGCAGAACGCCGTGCCGAAGTAGAAATATCCGTCGGGGCAGTCACCCGTCAGCGCAACACAATCAAACTTCATCTCAAGCTCGTCGCACGCCCGGCTCATTGATTCGCCATAGGGAATCCAGTCCCCGATCTGCCGGAACCCGTCCGGCCCGCGGACCACCGGAGCGATGCGCACCGGCTCGATCTCGATCCCGTTCGCCAGCCGCTGCAGCTCCCCCCGGCCCTGCGATTCGGCCGGCCTGACCGCCTGGCCCATCGCGGCCCCCGCCGCCAGCCCGACCAGCCCGGTTACAACGATCGCACGCTTCATCATGACACTGCTCCCTTCTTGCAGTTCGGACGGCAACGCGGAAGTGCGGTCCGTCCAGCCGGAGAACCCGGCACACATACTGATACCGCTGACGGATTCACCGGGTTGCAAATAAGGAGAGTTTGCTCCTAAAAATAAAGCACGCCCGGGCGTTTCCGCCCGGGCGTGTGGAATAGTGCTTTCAATCCGTGCGGCTAAGCCGCGAGAGGATTAGCGGCAAGAGTTCCAGATGTTGAGGAAGCAGAGGAAGTCCTGCGAGTTGACGGTGCTGTCACCGTTGCAGTCGGCGGACGGATCCTGGGGGACCCAAGCGTTGAAGAACGCTGAGAAGTCCTGAGTGTTGACGGTGCCGTCACCGTTGAAGTCGGCGTAGCCACAGGAGTTGCCTTCTTCGCCCCAGAACTGGACCATGGCGCCCAGGGGATCGGGGCAGAGCCCGAAGTCGTAGGTGTAGCACTCGGTGGTGGAGTGCACGCCGTCGGAGGGGTTGTCATCGTCGTACTGCTCGGTGACCTGCGTACCACGCATGGTGTTGGAAGCGCCGCCGCCGTCGCCGGTGCCCCAGAGCATGGTCTGGGCGCAGGTGGCGAGCACGAGAGCGCCGGAAGTGGTCTGGCTCTGGGCGAAGATGAGGATGTGCGAGCCGGTGCCGCCGGTCGGGATCGGCCAGGTGCCGGTCGAGAGATCGACGTTGGTGAAGTAGTAGCCAGCGGGGTTGCAGCTGAGGGTGCCGAAGTCGAGCAGCCAGCCGCTGTAATCGAAGGTATCGGCGTCACAGGGGACGGAGTCCTGGGTGAAGACACCGACGAGACAGGTCTCGGTGCCGAAGCCAGCGCAGGTCCAGTACCACGCGAAGTCGATGCGGGCAAAGCCGGCGTCGAGATCGGTGTTCTCCCACACGGTGTGGTCGGCCGACACGAACATGTTGCAGTAGCCGGTGCCAAAGAACCAGCGGCTGGTGCTGCCGGTGAAGCACGCGTTGGTGTCGTCCATGAAACCGTCGCTGTCGTCGTCGCCGAAACAATCGAAGACGCGGGTTTCGGCGAGGCGGGAGTTGCTGCCGCCCTTGTAGTCGGTCCAGTCCGAAACCATGCGGACCTGGCCGTTCTCGTAACGAACCTTGGCGATGCGAACGGGACTGATCTCGATCCCGTTGTCAATGTTCTGGAGGTCGGGCTTATCACCAGCAATCGCGACAGAGGCGACGCCAGCGCAGAGGCCTGCGGTGATACAGAGGTTCTTGGCCTTCATAATGAGTAACTCCTTCTTCGGTGAAAGGGAACCAAACGCAATTTCTCCCCGTCACGCGGGGACACTTCGGAACTCTCCAGCCACTACACCGTGCTGGAGACAGAATCAGACTCTTTTTTCACTCGGTACAGAACCCGCAAACTCTTGCCTGTGCAAAGTGCCTCAACTTAGACACCAACGCTTTCACTGGCATTCGTCGGCAGAACCGAACACTCTTCCTCTCAACAGGTACGAAAGCTGTTACGCCGGGTTGCATCGTGCGTGTCAGGAGAACCCTGATCGCTCGTTGTGGGTTGAAACCCGATTTGAAACTCTCGCACTCCATCAACACAAATCTTCGGCATCGCATGACGCCGACACCTGCGCAATATACACACCTGGCGCATCGACGCAAGACCTCTGACCTCATTTTTCAAACTTTCCCGCATAACCGGCACCACTTACCACAAAGATTTTCAGTGTCGCGGTAATCTGGGCAAACCCTGACGGTGAATCGGTTTCCGAGAAATGGGCAGGAACACTCTCAACCCGATATTCCCACCCCAAGCCCATCGCCGCGGCTCAACCGCATCGACTCGACGAAAGCGTCAAATAACTGCCCCGCATCATGAGGCCCGGGTGAAGCCTCTGGGTGATGCTGCACACAGAACACAGGCCTATCAACCAGGCGAAACCCCGCAACCGTCCCGTCGTTGAGGTGAACGTGGGTCACTTCGCCCCCGGCCTGCTCCAGGCTCTCCCGATCCACGGCGAACCCGTGATTCTGGCTGGTGATTTCCACTCGATCGAGCGGTTGGTTGAGTACCGGCTGATTCGCCCCGCGGTGGCCGAACGGCAGCTTGTACGTCTTCGCCCCGATCGCCAGCGCCAACAACTGATGCCCGAGGCATATCCCGAATGTCGGGATCTCCGTCTCCCCCGAGAGCAACTCGCGGAGCATCGCGACGGTTGCCTCGACCGCAGCCGGATCACCCGGTCCATTGGAGACAAACAACCCGTCAAAATCGCCCCGCTTGTGTGCTGCACAAATCTCCGCTGCCGGGGTGTCGTGGGGGATCACAGACACCTCGCACCCGCGATCAACCAGGTTGCGGAGGATGTTCCGCTTGGCCCCGCAATCCAGCGCCAGCACCCGCAAAGGCTTGCCGGAAACTCTCGCACTTTCCTGCCCCTCCCCGGAGAGCCACGCCCATTTCTCCAACGATTCCGACCAGTCGCCACGCTCGGTCCGCCCCACGCTCGGCACCAGGTTCTGCCCCGCCATGCTCGGGGCGTTTCGGGCACGATCCACGAGTTCCCGATCGGTGTGCTCGGCAACGTCGGTCAGCACGCCGTTCATCGCCCCCCCGGCCCGCAGGCGGCGTGTGAGCGCCCGGGTATCGATCCCCTCAATCCCCAGCACCCCCGCAGCTTCGAGATACGCCGAGAGGCTCTGGTTCGCCCGGTAGTTCGAGTACCGCCTTGCGAGTTCCCGGACCACCATCCCCGCGACCTGGACACCATCGGACTCGACATCGACCGGGTTTGTGCCCGTGTTGCCGATCAGCGGGAAGGTCTGCACCAAGATCTGCCCGTGGTAGGAGGGGTCGGTCAGCGACTCCTGATAGCCGCTCATCGCGGTGTTGAACACCACCTCGGCCTCGACCACCACCCCCCGGCCGACCGCGCCGAACGCGGTGCCTCGAAAGACACTCCCATCGGCAAGCACCAGGCGACAGGACGGCTTCGATTCGGCGGCGTGTGGCATCGGTAGAGTGTATCCCGTGCCTGCCTCCTTATTTGAACCAGACCGCCCCCCGCGCTCGCTCAAAGGCTGCACGCTCGTGCGCGTCGCGGTCGAGCGGGGGATCGAACGGGCCGGCACGCTGCGAGACTGGAACGCGCTGACCTATCTGGTCGAGCCCGATCCCGATTCCCCCACGATCGAGAGGGGCGAACTCGTCACCGTCCCCCTCGGCAAGGGCGACACACCCACCCGCGGCTTTGTCGTCGAGGTGGGAGGCCCGGAACTGGCCGGAGACATCGCCGCCGATGCGCTCAAACCGATCCTGACCCGCACCGGTGCCCGCGTCCCCGAGACCCTTATCGAGCTCGGCTGCTGGCTCGCCGAGTACTACGTCTGCCCCCTGGGCATGGCGATGGCGACGATGGTCCCCGCCGCGGTCAAAGCCGGGACCGGCACCCGCCGTGTGCGGCTGCTCGAGAGGCCTTCCCCCGCGCCCGACCTCGCCGACCTCACCCCCAAGGTCCGAGAGGTCTGGGCGAGAGTGGTTGAGCTCAAGCCCGACGCCTTCCCGATGGCTGCGCGAGACCTTGCAGACGCGGTCGGTGCAAAGACCGTTCGAGAGATCAACCGCCTCCTCGCCCTCGGAGGCCTTGAACAGATCGAGCGTGAGATCGTCCGCGTGCGCAGCGAAACACCCCACCTGCCCATCCCGGCTGCTCCAACACAGCCGCTGCGCCTCACCGAGCACCAGCAGCGTGCGGTCGAAGGCATCACCCCGTCCCTCGGCTCATTCTCGACCCACCTGCTCTACGGCGTCACCAGTTCGGGCAAAACCGAGGTCTACATCAGGCTCATCGAAAGAGTCCTGGCTGCGGGCAAGTCGGCGATCGTGCTGGTCCCCGAGATCTCGCTGACGCCGCAGACCGGAGCAAGGTTTGTCGCACGGTTTGCCGAGGCAGGCGTCGCGGTGCTGCACTCGGGACTCACCTCGGCCGAGCGGCACCGCGAGTGGAAACGCGCCGCTTCGGGAGAAGCGAGGGTCGTCGTCGGTGCGCGCTCGGCGGTGTTTGCCCCACTGCGGGATGTCGGCCTCATCGTCGTGGACGAAGAGCACGACACCTCGTACAAGCAGGACCAGCTCCCCCGTTACAACGCCCGCGATGCCGCGATCGTGCGGGCGCGGATCGAAGCATGCCCGGCAGTCCTCGGCTCGGCGACCCCGAGCCTCGAAGCGTGGTCCAATGCCGCGGGGCCGCGCCCGCGCTGGTCGCTCTGGAAACTTCCCCTCCGGGCAAGCGGCGCAGCAATGCCTCGGGTCGAGATCGTGGACATGATCGAACTCAGCCGCCCGGCGAAGGGCAAGAAACCGCCGCCGCCGGACCGGACGCCCCAGCTCAGCCCTCGCCTCCGCACGGCCCTGCGCACCACGCTCGAAAGACAGGAGCAGGCGATCATCCTCCTCAACCGCCGCGGCTATTCGCACTATCTCTGCTGCCGAAACCGGACCTGCGGCTGGGTTCTGGAATGCGACCAGTGCGACGCAAGACTGGTGATCCACACCGGGCGCGACCTGCCCCGCGGCGCGGTCGTCCGTTGCCATCACTGTCTGGCCGAGCAGATCGTCCCCCACCGCTGCCCCGGGTGCGACAGCCCGCTGCTCCGGCTGGGCGCGGGGACGCAGCGGGTCGAGGAAGAGCTTGAACGTCTCTTCACAGCCGACCGTGTCGGGGCGGGGTGTGCGCTGGTCGAGGGCGAAACCCTCGCTCGGATCGACAGCGACACGATGCGCTCCGGGCGGGACTTCTTCCGCGCTCTCTCGGAGTTTGCCGCCGGGCGGTTCCGGGTGCTGCTGGGGACGCAGATGCTGGCCAAGGGGCACGACTTTCCGAACGTCTCGCTGGTCGGGGTGCTGTGCGCCGACGCGGCGTTGTCGATGCCCGACTTCCGAGCGGCCGAGCGGACCTTTCAACTCGTCAGTCAGGTCGCCGGCAGGGCCGGGCGGGGGTCGAGCCCGGGGACGGTGATCGTGCAGGCGTTCGAACCCGATGCCCCGGCCGTCCGGCTGGCGGCGGCGCACGACTACGAGAAGTTCGCCAACGCCGAGCTGCTCGAACGCCGGGACGCCTGCCTGCCCCCCGCCCGCCGGCTGGCGCGGGTGGTCTGCCGCGACCGCGACTTTGACCGAGCCCGCGATGCTGCCGACCGGATCGCGACCCAGCTCCGCGAGACCATCCCCGACGCGCGCTCGGAGGTGCTCGGCCCTTCCCCCTGCGCCATCGCCCGCATCGGCGGCTACCACCGGTTCGAGATCCTGCTGCTCGCCCCCACCGCGAGGCTGGTCCAGAACTCGCTGCAATCGCTGCGCGAACGCGGGCTGCTGCGGAGTGACGCGCGGACCGCTGTGGACGTGGACCCGGTGTCGTTGATGTAGATCACCGTGCGGGTTTGGTCGCGGCGACTTGATGGAGTCCGATCGGGACGGAAGCCCCCTCGCCGCGTGTCCCCTCGCTCGCGCGATGGGCTCCAATCTCTGTGTGCATCGCACTTGCAGGTAGAGCCCCTCGCGCGAGCGAGGGGACAACACCCGACCACTCACAGAAACGTAACGATGCAGAACGCTCTATGCTCCGAACAATGCTCGTCTCACTCAACGGCCAACTCGTCCCCGCAGCACGCGCACACGTCAGCGTCTTCGATCGCGGCTTCCTCTTCGGCGACGGCGTCTACGAAGGAATCCGCGTCTTTGACGGCTGGGTCCGCCGTCTGGACGACCACTGCGCCCGCCTCCAGCAAGGGCTTGACGAAGCCGGGATCGCGTGGGACGCGACACAACTTCACGACCTGTGCCCTGCCCTGCTGGACGCAAACAAGCTCCGCGACGCCTTTCTCTACTGGCAAGTCACCCGGGGCACGCCCAAGCCCGACCACCCCGTCCGCGCCCGCATCGCCGAAGCCGATATCGAGCCGACGGTCTTTGGGTACTGCCTGCCCTTCCCGGGAGTCGAGTCGCTCGCCGAGCCGACCGAGTGCAGCGCACACACCGTCCGCGACGACCGCTGGCACAAGGGGCACATCAAGAGTGTCTCACTGATGGCGAACGTAATCGCGGCAATGGACGCGGCCCGCGCCGGCGCGGACGAAGCGCTGTTCCTCCGCGAAGGCATGCTCTCGGAGTCCTGCTCGACGAACGTGTTCGCCGCCCTCCCAGCCGCCGACGGCAGCACCACCCTCGTCACGCCCCCGATTGGCGATGTCTCGATCCTCTCGGGGGTGACACGCAAAGTCCTGCTCGAAATCTGCCCCGAAGTCGAGGTCCGCATGGTCGCCGAAGCGGAGTTGCACCACGCCAGCGAGATCTTTCTCGTCGGCACCATGACCACCGTCCGCAGCGTGACGATGCTCAACGGCAACCCCGTCGGCTCCGGCAGAATCGGTCCGATCGCCCGGCACGTCCTCGACCGGTATGCCGACCATATCCGCTCAAAGCTTGCTGCCCGAGGCACGCCGCGATGACCTTCGACCCGACAAAGAAGCGCGTCACC
Organism: uncultured Phycisphaeraceae bacterium; assembly: GCA_964394895.1. Lineage (GTDB taxonomy): Bacteria > Planctomycetota > Phycisphaerae > Phycisphaerales > UBA1924 > PNC22. Next base: position 12,389 of record CAYMZJ010000053.1, read on the forward strand.
GTGATGGGCCTGGGCCGGTTCGGGGGCGGCGTCGGCGTCGCCCGCTGGCTCGCGGCGCAACATGCCGACGTGCTCGTGACGGACCTGCAACCGGCGGAGAAACTCACCGACTCGGTCGCGTCTCTCGACGATCTTGTCCGCGACGGCCGGGTCACCCTCCGCCTCGGCGAACACCGCGAAAGTGACTTCACCTGCTGCGATGCGCTCGTCGTCAACCCGGCGGTGCCGAAGCCCTGGGACAACCCGTACATCCGTGCTGCCCGAGAAGGCGGGGCGATTGTGACGACCGAGATCGGGCTGCTCGTCGAACAGCTCGCCGGATCAGACGAGGGAAGACGCCGCGTCGTCGGCGTCACCGGATCGGCGGGAAAGAGCACCACCGCGTCCATGATCGCCCACGCGCTTCGCGCCCTCGGCCACACAACTCACCTGGGCGGCAACATCGGCGGCTCGCTGCTCGAGAGCCTCGATCGCATCGCACCCACCGACCGGGTTGTCCTCGAACTCTCCAGCGCCATGCTGCACTGGCTCGGTGGCTGGTCGCCCGGCGTCGCGGTCGTCACCAATCTCGCACCCAACCACCTCGACTGGCACGGCTCGTTTGCGCACTACGCGGCCTGCAAACACCACATCACCGCGAACCAACAGCCCGAAGACTCGGCGGTGCTCGGGCCCTCGCTCAGCACATGGTCGACAGTGCCGGGGGTTCACGTCCATCGGTTCGATCCGAGTGCCCGCGTCGAGGGGCTCGCGGTTCCCGGGTCGCACAACGCCCGGAACGCCGCCCTGGCCCGGGCCGCCATCGACTGCCTCGGCATCACCGCCTCGCGCGCGCAGATCGACGACGCGCTGCGTTCCTTTGCCGGGCTCCCGCATCGACTTTGCTTTCTTGGCAAGCGCAAAAACGCCCGCTATTACGATGATTCCAAGTCCACCACGCCGCAAGCGACGCTCCTGGCGCTCGACGCCTTCGAGGCTCGCGACGGGCTCGCCCGCGTCCACCTCATCGCCGGCGGCTACGACAAAGGAAGCGACCTGACCCCGATCGCGCTCCGCGCGGGCGGGCTTGCCGGGCTCTACTGCATCGGCGCGACCGGGCGTGGACTCGCGGCTGCCGCGCCCGCCAACGCCCACGATTGCGCCACGCTCGACAGCGCGATGGCACAGGTCGCGGCGCGCGCACAGCCCGGCGACATCGTGCTGCTCAGTCCCGGCTGCGCGTCGTGGGACCAGTTCGACAACTTCGAGCAGCGCGGACTCGCGTTCGCAGCGTTGGCGGGATTGTCCGGGAGCGATCCATGACCATGCACACCCCGCCGCGGGCGCAGCTGCCGGGATGCATTGCGTCCTTGCGTTTCTTTGGAGTTGCCGGTCGGCGTTGTCCCCTTGCTTGCGCAAGGGGCTCTGTTCGGAAACGCTGCATAATCAGGAAAAAGAGCCCCTCGCGCAAGCGAGGGAGCATCGTGGTCCTCCTCACGCTGTTGGGCTTGCTGGGACCACTCGGCGGCTGCGCGCGGCAAACCACAAAGCCGCCCACACCAGTTCCGGCCAACACTCCAACCGATACCCCCGCCAAAGCCGCAACCCCACCCCGAGCCGCGCCCCAAGCCGCCCCGCCCGAAGCACAACCCCCTCCCGCCGCCTGGATCGAGATTCAGCCCGGCGTGCGCATCAACCTGTCGGAACGACTCGTCGAGTTTGCCGCAGCCATCGCGGTTGACTGCCATCAGCCCGAGACGCCCGACGTCTATCTCGAGGTGCTCTGCTGCACCTCCGACACCCGCGAGCACGAGGCGCTGGTTGTGACGCGGGTGCTGCCTTCAACTATTCACGCGGCACTGCTCGCCGTCGGTGCGACGCCGGGTGCGCCGGGATCCTGGCGTGCAGAAAACGGCCGTTCGCTCCCCGCGCCGCCGCGGGGCACACCGGTTCGGATCACGTTCCTGCTCGACACACCGGGAGGCGGACGGCACGAGATCGACCCGGCGACATGGGTTGTTCAAAAAGACACGCAACGCACGCTGCGCGAGGTTGACCCCGACACCGGTTGGGTCTTTGCAGGCAGCCGCATCCGCCGGTTTCGCGGGCAGGATGTCTACGACGCCGACGGCACCGGGCAGCTCATCGGGCTGCACACTTTCGGCAGCGAAACGCTCGCCTGGACCCGCGTCGAAAGCCCCGACGCGACGCTGCAAGAACCGCTCTGGCTCGCCAACAACGCGCTCATGCCGCCGATCGGCACGCCCGTGACCGTGCGGCTCACCGTGCTCGCGGAAGGACCGACGCCCGCCGCCCCCACTCGCAGCGCTCCCACACTCAGCGCCCCCACACTCAGCGCCCCCACACTCAGCGATTGATCCGGAGCTTCATCGTCTTCCGCTGCGTTTCGCCGGTGTCAAGATCGAGGTCTTCGACCACAACCTCGACCTCGCGCCCCACCAAGAGCCCGGCTTCGGCAAACTCGGCGGTCATCTCGCCGATGGTGCGGACGCTCTTGCCGTTGACCTGTGCGATCCGCTGCCCGCTCGAAAAGCCCATCTCCAGCGCAGGAGAGTTGGGAAACACCCACGACATGATGGGACGGGCGTTGGGCTCGACGCGGCGCCCCTGCCCGAACTGCAAGCCGAGCCTGCCAAGCTCGCCGAGCACGCTCGATCCGACGGTGACCGCCGCGCCCGCCTGGGCGAGCACCGGGCTGAGGACAAACTCGTCGCCGTCGCGCCAGATGTTGATATCGATCTTCTCGCCCGGCTGCACCGTGCTGATGAGCGACCGCAGCACGCCGTAGCCGGTGACCTGCTGCCCGTCGATCGCGGTGATGACATCGCCCGACTGCATCCCCGCCAGATCGGCCGGGCCGCCGTCGCTGACCCCCGGCACCAGCACGCCGTAGCCGTTGTACCCGGCCCGCAGCGCGTCCCCCGAGCGTCGCGGCAGGCTCACGCCCAGAAACCCCCGACGCACCTCGCCGTGGTCGATCAACTGCTTCACCACCGACTCGATCACCGCCAGCGGGATCGCGAAGCTGATCCCCGCCGACTGGCCTTCGGTCGTGCCTTCTGAATCGCTCCCGGTCGCGATCGCAACGTTCATCCCGATCAGCTGGCCGTAGACGTTCACCAGCGGCCCGCCGGAGTTGCCCGGGTTGACCGCCGCGTCGGTCTGGATGAAGTTGGTGTACCCAGACGAAGCGGCGACCGCACCGGCCGGCTCGCGTCCGAGGCCGGAGATTATCCCCTCACTCATCGAAAACTTGAACCCGAAGGGCGACCCGAACGCGAACACCCGCTCGCCCTGCCGTGGTTGCCCGTCCGTCGCCCGGACCACGGGGATCAGCCCGTCAACATCCGGCAGACGGAGCACCGCGATATCGGTCAAGGGGTCCGCCCCGACCAGTTCGGCTTCGAACAGCCTCCCGTCGTGCAGCTGCACGCGGATACGCTCGGCCCCACGCAACACGTGCGAGTTGGTCACGATGTGCCCGTCGGTGTCAAACAGCCAGCCCGAGCCCGACGACCTGGCGAACCTCGTCCGGTTCTCGACCCGGACGTCGATATGGGCCACCGAGGGCGCGACCGACTCGGCGATCCGCCGCACCGCCTGGTCGATGCGGATGAGAATGTCGTCGTCACCCAGCGCCTGCCGCGCGAGGGTCACCCGCGCCGAGGTCTGGGCAAACTCGACCCGCCGGACCATCGACGGTGCGGCAAACAACGCGACCATCGTCGCGACCAGCACCAGAAACGCAGGGCCCCAATCGGTAAACTTCCGCATGTGCTGTCTCCTCCGTGTATCTCGGCAAGGCCCGAGATTATTCGATCGGCCGTTGCCCATCGGCGCGCCCCGACTGGTCCATCGGCTCGCTCGCAGGCCCGTCCCCACCCTTCCCCCCACCATCCCCACCATCCCCGACCGATTCGTCGGTTGGACGGCTCTGGATGCCCAAACGTTCCGCCTCGCCCTCATCCATGACGTACCGGCGGCCCCCGATATTTCGTTCCCCCACCCGCCGGACCCACGTCGAGGCCGCCTCACGCACCGCAGAGCCCAGCTCGGCCACCGCCTCGGCAAACCGTGGCGGGCTGTCGGTCATCCCCAACAAATCCTGCACCACCAGCACCTGCCCATGGCACGCGGTCCCCGCCCCGATCCCGATCAAGGGCACCGTCGTCGCGGCCATGATCGCGGCCGTCACCTCGTCGGGCACCGCCTCGACCAGCAGCATCACCGCCCCGGCGCGCTCGAGCGCGACCGCGTCGGCGACCACCCGCCTCGCGTCGGCAGCCGTCCGCCCCGCGATGCGGTAGCCCCCCGAGACCGCCACCGTCTGCGGCCGACACCCGACGTGCCCGCACACCGGGACCCCCGCCCGCGTCAGCCGCTCGACCGTCGTCGCAAACGACGCGTCGGCTTCCAGCTTCACCACGTCGGCGAGCCCCTCGGTCATAAACCGTGCGGCGTTACGGACCGCCTGCTCGTCGCTCTCGTGGTAGCTGGCAAACGGCATATCCGCCATGACCAGCGTTCGGGGGGCGCCGCGTTTGACCGCTGCGGTCAGCGCGATCGCAAGATCGAGCGGCATGTCCGTGGTCCGCGCAAACCCCAGCACCATCTCGGCAGCCGTGTCGCCGACCAGGAGTACATGCACCCCCCCCCGCTCAAGCCAGCGCGCGGTGGTCGCGTCGTAGGCAGTCAGACAGGCAAAGGGCACCCCCCGCCCCGCCATCGAACGGATCGTCCGCAGCGTGACAGGCTTTCGGTCGTGGGGGGCGTCGGGCTCGACGTAAGGAGGGTGGGGTCGGTCGCCCTTGTTCGGTGGAGAAATGCTCACGCGGGCAGTGTAGGGGACCGCCGGCCCAATGCGGGTTCCCGGGGTGCCACCGGGCACCAGCCCAGTGCGGCTTCAACTGAGAGAGTCCCCGGGTGCCACTGGGCACCAGCCCAGTGCGGCCTAAGCAAAAGCGGCAGACCGTCGGGGCTTGGGAAGGTCCGGCACTGCTCTTCGACCAGTGGCACCCGGTGCGGTGATTCTCGGGCCATGGTCGGCGGCCGAACCGGTCGAATCTCTCGTCGAACCGGTCGCGTCTGCTCCATCTTCCATGCCAAATGCTCCATCTTCCACGCCGTCTGCTCCATCTTCCACGCCAAATGCTCCATCTTCCACGCCGTCTGCTCCATCTTCCACGCCAAATGCTCCATCTTCCATGCCGTCTGCTCCATCTTCCACGCCAAATGCTCCATCTTCCATGCCGGATGGAGCAGACGACGCCGCGGATGCCCCGTCCGACACCCCCACCACCACCACCACCCCCACCCCCACGACCACCCCCACCCCCACCCCCCCGGGGGCGCACAGCAAATGGCAAATGGCAAATGG
>CAYMZJ010000054.1:0-17235 GCA_964394895.1 uncultured Phycisphaeraceae bacterium
CGTCAGCTTCCCAAGCTGAATGTCGTCGGTTCGACTCCGATCACCCGCTTTGAGCTCACCTCCTGGGGTGGGTGAAGCCCACGCACAGGGCGCCGAGGCATCGGCAAACGGGCACCGCGACGGCCCCGAGGGAGTGATTCCCCTCGGGGCCGTTGCACTTCAACCGTCTATCCCCTCTCATGCGCGAGGTTCGCTGAGCGCGGTGGCCCGATCGCCCAACGCCCGGCCGCGTCAGGCGGCGATGCCGATCGACCCGTCTTCGCCGGAGCTCTCTCCCCCCACTCCCCCCACTCCCCCCACGCCGCCGGTGTTGGCCGCGCCGCCGCCCACGCCGACCCCGCCCACTCCAAGGCGCACGGTGATAGGTTCAGAGTCGTCGCTGGTTTCGGTGTCGCGGATGGTGCGGAGGGTGTAGGTGGCTTCGGCGGTGGCGGCGGGGATTGTGGTGTCGATGAAGGTTTTGGCCGAGACCGAGCCGATCAGCTCGAAGGGTTCTGCTTCACCGAGCCGGCGGCTGACGGCGTAGAAGGTGCCGTTGGCGACGGTGCCGTCCCAGTCCAGACGGATCTCGCCGGAGTTGAGCAGGCTGGCCCGGACGTTGGTCGCGGGCACCGGGGGGGGGGTGGGCGAGGCCGGGTTGATGGGGTCGATGCCGGCGGCGATGAAGACGGCCTGCTGGCTGTTGTTGGCGTCGGCGAAGGCACGGATGGTGGCGATCAGCGCCGACCCGAGCCCGACCATGCTCTGGACATCGCCGGTCTGGGCGAAGGTCGCGCTCTTGGACGCCTGCCGCGCGGTCTGGGCGCTGTTGTAACTTATGCGCGCCGTGCCGGTGAGCGCCGAGATATCAACGATCTGGTTGGCGGTCAGGCCGATGGCGGCGGGGTCGGCGGCCCACAGCGGGATGTGCTGCTCGAAGTATTCGATCTTGCCATTGACGGTGTTCGGAATCTCGGTCATGGTGGTTTCTTTCCTTACTTTCTTTCTTATGTCTGGCCGCCGGGGGCACACACCCCCGGACCGCTCCCGTTCGGGACGCGCCGACCGCAGGAGATCGGGCCGGGCACCCGCCGCCCGCAGCGACGGCGCAAACCGCGGCCAACTTCTCGCCGGTGACGGCGGCGCATTCTGCACAGGCCGGACACGCCGCCGCTTCGCCGTCGTCCGCTGCGGGTTCTCGGGGCACGAGGTGAGAGTGGTGGTGGCGGCGTGTTCGAGTGGGGGGTCGGTGTGTTGGTCCGAGAGCTCGGGAATGAGCTCTTCAGCAGCGCTGCTGAAGCGTTCAAGAGCGCTGCTGAAGCGTTCAGCAGCGCTGCTGAAGGCTTCATGAGCACTGCTGAAGAGTTCAGCAGCGCTGCTGAAGCGTTCAAGAGCACTGCTGAAGAGTTCAATCGCGCTGCTGAACGCTTCAACCGCGCGGTTGGACACTTCGATCTGGCCCGCGAACCTCACGGTGTGGGCTCGCTGGGGGATCGCGGGTGGCGCGTGGGGGGTTCGTGGGGCGTCTCGCGGGGGGTCGCCGGGCGGGTTTGTTCTCGGCCGTGGATTTTTCTTGCAACCCGCGGGGTATTTGTCGATACTGCACGAGCGGCGAGTTCGGAACCACGAGATCGTCACACACAAGGGGATCGCCATGCACAAGCTTCTATGCATCGCTGCCGTCTGCTTCGCGGCCACCGCCCATGCCCAGCACAGCTACACCAACACCCTGACCGTCGATCCGACAGCAGGGAAGGCCGACTACACCGAGATCCAGGCCGCGATCGACTCGCTGTCGAGCCCGACGGTTCGCACCACCATCCTTATCTATGCGGGCACGTACACCGAAGAGGTCACGCTGGGGACGACCTCCGACAACATTGATCTGATCGGTATCGACCCGATCGGCGTGGTGATCGTTGCCCCGGCCGACAAGGACGCGGTGACGATCGAAGGCGCCGGCGTGCGCAACAACAGCGTCCAGAACCTGACCATCCAGACCGACGACGACACGATCAACGAGGGCCGCGGCATCGTCATCAAGAAAGCCGGCACCGGCGACGACCCCAGCGCCATCCAGATCATCGGTGTGCGGATCGAGACCACCGGGGATCGAAGCCCGGCGATCAAGATGGATGACGCGTGCAACGACATCGAGATCACCGGGGTGTACATCCGCAACACCGGCGACTTCTCGGCCGCTATCGACGGAGAGCTGGGCACCGACGTTATCGTCACCGGGTGCGACTTCTCCTGCCACGACGGGCGGCTGCTGCCCGGCGACAACTGGCTGATCGCCAACTCGGTGCTCGAGACCGTGAAATCGGTGACCGGGGGCAGCTCTTTAGACGACAGCGCGCCGATCGAGCTCTGGGGGCACGACAACCTGATCGTCGACAACTGCACGCTCCGCGGCCGGGGATTCGGCATCGTCATCCAGAACGACTCGGACAACGTTGTCGTGTCCAACTGCGACATCGAGGGTGGGCTCGCGGGCGTCCGCATCAAGTGCGGCACCAACATCCGCTTCCAGGGCTGCCGCATCGTCGCCAACTCCGACCTCGGGAAGACCACGGCGCTCTCCGGCGAGTACACCGGTGTCCGCGTGAACGAAGCGACGGTCGCCTGCACCTCGCTGAGCTCGATTACCTTCGCCGGCTGCGAAATCTCCGCCTATTCAGATGAAACCGACCGCGACGCGATCGGTGTCCTCGTCGAGGACGCGCCCGCCGACGGGCCTGTCCGCTTCCTCAACTGCACCATCTCCGCCGAGGCCACGAGTACCGGCGATCGCGCCTTCGGCGTCGCCGCCGGAGACCTCGGCTCAACCCCGGCGGGCGATCCCGATTCGGTCGCTGTCATCGGCGGCTCGATCGACACAACCAACGGCGACGAACGCGAGACCGACGTCTACGACCTCTACAACGAATCGCCCGACAACGCGATCTGGATCACCACCAGCGGCACCCAGTTCAGCCGCTGGTTCGGCGAGATCGGGGCCGCCGTCGGGCAGGAGGTCGAGGTGCTGCGCGTGGTCAATATCCCAAGCGCCGGGGCGGCGAAGGTGCTGGGGGCCACAACGTTGCTTGTCACCGAACGGATCATCACGGCCAACATTACCGACCCTGACATCTACCGTGTGCTCTCGATCACGGGCAACAAACCACTCATGAGCGGCGAGGTCATCATCATCGGTCAGGACTGGGCGCTGCGCCCGATTACCGACTCGATCAGCCTGAATGGCACTACGACGGTGAAGGGCGTCAAGGCGTTCCGGAAGGTGAGGAAGATCATCCTCCCCGCGTGGACCAAGCAACTGAACGGGGAGACCATCTCGATCGGCACCACCGAGACCCTCGGCCTGCACGCGCCGATCTCGGAGACCTCCGACCTCTTGCAGATCGGCCAGAAGGCGTCGGCGGCAACCTCGTACACATTGCAATCGATTGTGCCAACGCCGAGCGTACTCCGCGGCACAGTAGACACCTCGCCGATCAGCCCCGCCGACGATGACTCGATCGAGTTTACCTACCGAGCAAGCAGTTGAGCCTGCGCAGAGATATTGCGATGGTGTGGGGGGGAGTCGGTGTGGCGATGATCGCTGCCTGCGCACTCGGGCAACCCTGTGACCCCGAATGGAACGTCGAGATCGGCAACCCGGGCCTCAGTTCACAGGTGAACGATTTCATGCTGCGCGATCTTGGCCAAGGCGATCGGATGCTTGTTGGCGGGTTCTTTCTGGAGCCCCACAGCGCGATGGCCGCTTGGGACGGGCGAGGCTGGTCGACGGTGGGAAGCCCGGTCCTCGGCGACGTCAACGATTTCGTGCGTTACGACGACGGCAATGGCGAGAAGCTCTACGCCATCGGGACCTTCTGGGTCGGTGGCAACGACCTCTGGCATGTCGCCCGCCTCGACGGCAACCAGTGGACCTTCCTCGACAACGGCGACAACCTCAACTCGGTCAACCATGCGATCGTCTGGGACGACGGCACCGGCCCGGGTCTCTACGTCACCGGCGACTTCGAGACCCTCGACGCCGTCACCACCCACAACGACATCGCCAGATGGGACGGCACCCAGTGGCTCCCACTCGGCGACGGACTCAACTTCCCCGGCACGCAGATCGGCCTCACTCTCGAGGTCTACGACGACGGCAACGGCGAGCAACTCTACCTCGGCGGTGACTTCGACCGAGTCGACGGCGAATCCATCGATTTCCTCGCCGCATGGGACGGCCAGCAATGGTCCCAACCGTGGTTTGGCACCGGACCGAGTGAGACCGTGGACGATCTCTGTGTCTTTGACGACGGCAACGGCCCCGCCCTCTACGCCGTCGGGTTCTTTACCAGCGCCTCAGGCCTGATCGTCAACCACGTCGCCAAGCTGCAGAACGGCCTGTGGTCCGACCTCGACGGCGGCACCGACGGCGGAGGTGGGCTCGTCGCCTGCGGCGTCTTTGACGACGGCAACGGCCCCAACCTCTACGTCAGCGGCTCGATCAACGTCGCCAGCGGCAAGCCCATGAAGGACATCGCCCGATGGGACGGCACCGAGTGGTACAACCCCGACGGCGGGCTCACCACCGGGGTGGCCGCCTTCGCCCTGCTCGGGCTGCCCCCCGACTCCCCCTTTGGCGGGACCATGTTCGTCGGCGGCAACTTCACCGGTGTTGGCGGCCAGACCAGCAACTTCATCGCCGAGTACAAAGGCTGCTTCTGCACCGCCGACTGGAACAACGACGACACCGTCAACACCCAGGACTTCATCGCCTTCCTCAACGACTGGGCCGCCCAAACCCCAAGAGCCGACATCAACAACGACGGCTCAATCAACACACTCGACTTCATCGAGTTCCTCAACCGATGGGCGGAAGGGTGCTGAAAAAGGCGGAGGAAACCTCTGAACAATCAGGGGGGCGGGCTTTCCAGCCCGCGGCTACAGGAGGGCGGGCTTTCCAGCCCGCATCAAGACGGCTCTCTCGCGCGGGAGTCTCTCCCGCGTGAACGCATTCACGCAAACTCCCGTCGCTCGCCCCGATAGACCGACGAGCCCTCGGACAGAACCTCGTTGACCAGCCCGTCCTAGTTGTCCAGCTCGTCGAGCAACACCTCGACGGCTTTCAGCAGTTGCGTGTCCTCGCCCCTCGCGGCGGCCTCGGGGGGCAGCGGGACCCGGTGTGTCGGCTCGAGCTGGCTGTTCTCGAGGTAGCGGCCGTCGGCCCCCTTGGTCCCGACCTGCGGGATGCCGAAGACAAGGTCGCCGGTGAAGAGCCGCTCCCACCAGACCGCGGTCGCGGTGCCGGGCACGGGCATGCCGACGGTGTCGCCGATCCCCAGCTCGGTGTAGACCCACGGGAAGAAGTGGGCGTCGGAATAGTTGCTCTCGCTCATGACAACGATGGACGGCTTGACCCACCGCGTGGACGGGTCGCCGTGGTAGCGAACATTCGGCGCGAGCGTGTTGCGCGGGTAGAGATCAACATACGTTTTCCCCGAGAGGAACGTCGCCAAGTCGTCGTGCAACCAGCCACCGCCGTTGAACCGGGTGTCAACGATGAGGGCCTCCTTGTCATAATGCTTGCCCATGACCTGCTTGTAGAACTCGCGGAAGGACGCGTCGTTCATGCCCCGGACATGCGCATAGCCGAGCCGTCCGCCCGAGGCCTCACGGACAATCTCGTCGCGGCTGCGGACCCAGCGTTTGTAGAGCAGCTGATTCTCGTTGCCGCGCGAGACCGGGTGAACCACATGGTCGGTCTCCTCGCCCGCAGCGTTGCGGATGGTCAAGCGGACTCTGTTGCCGGACTTGCCGTCGAGCTGGGCATAGAAGTTGGTCGAGCGGTCGAGAGCGGTGCCGTCGATCGCGGTGATGATGTCGCCGTCTTCGATATCCAAATCGGCCTTGTTGAGCGGGCCGTTCTCGAGCACCTCGGCGATCCGCATCCCATCGCCGGCGAAATCCTGGTCGTAGATCACGCCCAGCGCGGCGGTGTTGGCGGCGCCGCTCTTGGCGGAGGGGCGGTAACTGCCGCCGGTGTGCGAGGCGTTGAGCTCGCCGAGCATCTCCGAGAGGATGTCGGCGAAATCACGGTTGTTGGTGATGCCTTGGAGTTTGGGCTCGTACTGCGCGAGATAGAACGCCCAGTCGACGCCGTGCATGTCGGGGTTGTAGAACTTGTCGCGGGTCTGCCTCCAGACGTGCTGGAGGATGTGCGCCCGCTCGGCGTCGGGGTCGACCGTCATCGTCGCGGCAAAGCCGATTGACTTGCGGTCGCCGCTGGCGGTCTCGATCTTGGAGAGTGAGCCGCCCGCGAGGAGGAAGATCGTTTCGCCGTCCTCGGACATCCGCATCGACGCGCCGGACGCGCCGAGTTTGGCGAGTATCTTGGTCGACTCCTCACGGAAGTCGCGCACCCAGAGGTCGTACCCCTTCTCGAAACGGGCGAGGTAGTACAGCTTGTCGCCGTCGGGAGACATTGCGAAGCCGCCGAGGTCAGAGGAGTGAATCGTCAGCCTTGCGCCGCGGTCTTCGAGCCCCTCGAACTCAATCTCGAGCGGCTCGGGCTTGTCCTCGTCCGCGTCGTCGGCGTCGGCATCGTCGGCATCGTCTGAGTCGTCGCTGTCGCCGGATGATTCGGGGCGTTCTTCCGCGCCGTCCCCGTCTTCGGCGTCGTTCTTGGCGTCGTTCTTGGCGTCGTCTTCGGCCTCTTCCTCGTCTTCTTTCTTCTTCTCCTCGAGCTCTTTACGGAGTTCGTACTCTTCCTTGGACAAGCGGAACTGGTCGAACGAGTCCTGCGTCAGGAAGAGCGCTACGACGTCGGCCTCGGACCCCCAGCTGCCGTGGGAGCGTTCGCCGTAGCGGGTGCTCGACCAGATGATCGCCCCGCCGTCCATCGCAAAGTGCGGAACCCCGTCGTCGTAGCCCGAGTTCGAGATATCGACAACATCGCCGGTGCCGTCGGCGCGGACGAGCCCGACCTCGCCGTAGAAGACCCGCCCGTGGTTGTAGAGGTGGGTGACAAGCCACTCGCTGTCGGGGGACCACTCGAACCAGTGGTCGCCGTCGGCATAGGAGTAGAACTTGTCGCCGGGGAGCGCGACGACCGACGCCCCGGATTCGATGTCGAACACGCGAACCTCGTGACGGTCGTGGAGATACGCGATCTTCTCACCGTCGGGCGAGTAGACCGGCTGAAACTCCTCCGCGTCGGTCGCGATCAGGGGCTTCTCTTCGATACTCGTCGCGCTGAAGAAGTACAGCTCGTCGTCGTCCATAAGCGAAGCCTCGTACACGTTCCACGAGCCGTCACGCTCCCCGGCGTAGATGAGGCTCCTCCCGTCCGGCGAGAACGAGACCGACCGTTCCTGCTCGGGCGTGTCGGTGATGCGGCGGGTGGTGTCAAACTCGACCGAGGTCACAAACACCTCGCCGCGGACGACGAACGCGACTTCTTTGCCATTGGGCGCGACCGCGAAGTCGGTTGCGCCACTCCGCTCGGTGCGTGAACGCGCCTCGGCGGCGCGGCCGTCGAGGGCGATCCGGATATCCAGGCGCTGCGGCTGCCCTCCCTCGGCGAGCGTAAAGATGTCGCCGTGCCAGCTGAACGCGAGCGTGCCGTTGTCAGCACGCGAGAGGTGGCGGACGGGGTTGTCCTCGAATCGGGTGAGTTGCTCGGCCTGGGCGTTTGCCTGTGCCGGCATGCGAAAGACGTTGAAATCGCCGGCACGTTCGGAGAGGAAGTAGATCGACCGCCCATCGTCCGACCAGTGCGGGTCGCGGTCTTCGCCGGCAAAGTCGGTGAGCTTGGTGTGCGAGCCGTTGCCCGTGTCATAGACCCAGACATCCCGGGCGATCGACGATTCGTGGTGTTTGCGGAGCACGTTCTCGTAGCCCTTGCGGTCCTCGTAGACCAACCGCCCGCCCTCGCTGTCGAACCGGGCGTTGAGCGCCGGCGTGGTCAGCACCATCCGCGGCGTGCCGCCGGTGAGGTCGACCCGGTAGAGCTCGGCGAGCACCCCGCTGGGGTAGAGCGCGCTGTCGGCGTGGTCCATGCGCGAGCTGCTGAAGATCACCGCGCGGCCGTCGGGGGTGAAGTCGCTGGGCGTATCGCCCGCGGAGTGGAACGTGAGCCGCGTCGCCGGGCCGCCGGTCGCGGGCATGACGAAGACGTCGTTGTTGCCCGCGCGGTTTGAGGCAAACGCGATCATCGAGCCGTCGGGCGACCAGACCGGGTTCGATTCGTACGCCTCGTGGATCGTCAGCGGGATCGCGCGGCCGCCGGTTGTCGGGACGACGTAGAGATCACCCGCGTGGCAGAAGACGACCTGCGACCCGTCGGGCGAGATCGCCGGTTGGCGGAACCAGTTGGGGGTGACCTGCGCAAAGGTAGACCCCGCGAGCGTGACAACCGAAAGAGCGGAAAGAACAGCGGTACGTGGGCGCATGTGGTGAATCCTCTTGAGCGTGGAAGCAGCGCAAACTGCGGGGGTGCAATGATAGCAGAATCGCGGGGGGCGGTTGGAGTTGGCTCTTGCCGCGGGAGTGGCGGCCGCTGCTCATACAGTTCACGAACAACTCATGTGTGTCTTTACGAGCCCTGTGCGCGAGCACAGGATTGGCTTTCGCTGTGATAAACAACCCCTTGTGGTCCCGAGCTTGCGCTCGGGGCTCGTCAAGACCCACGAGTTATGCTCGTGGTTCGTATCACTCCCGGTCGGGCAGGGCGGTCGGGGTGGGCGCAGGCCCGCTGCGCACACAGCGGAACCCGACGTGCGAGAGCCCGGTGTCCGGCGGGCAGGACATCCTCGCACTCGGCCGGTAGGAGGCGCAGTACGAATCGTTGCACAGAAATGACCCGCCGCGTTGCACCCGGCTTTCCGGCGCATCGGGGTTGCGCGGGTCGAGGCTCTCTTTGGGGCCGGACGGGTTTGCGACAACTCCATCCGGGCCGGCGCTCTCGACACACATCGCGTAGAAGTCTGGACGGTACAGGTCCGCGCACCATTCCCAGACGTTTCCCGCCATGTCGTAGAGCCCGTAGCCGTTGGGCGGGAACGACTTGACCGGTGCGGTGCGAGCGAACCCGTCTTCGGCGGTGTTGTCGTCGGGAAAGTGCCCGGTCCAGATGTTGCAGCGTGCTGCGCTCACCGGTTCATCGCCCCAGACGTTCGTCTTGCGCTCGAGCCCGCCCCGCGCGGCAAACTCCCATTCGGCCTCGGTCGGCAGCCGCTTGTTCGCCCATCGCGCGTACGCGGCCGCGTCCTCGTGCGCGACCTGCACAACCGGGTGGTTCTCGCGCCCCTCGATCGAGGAATCGGGACCCTCCGGCGTCCGCCAGGTGCTGCCGTGGGTCCACGTCCACCACAGGTCGTACCGATTCAGATCAACCGGATGCTCCGGCGGTGTAAATACCAAGGAGCCCGGCCGGAGCACCTCGTCGGGCGGCCTGGGTGTCCCCGGCGGAAGCTGCTGCTTGATCGCTTCCCAATCTACCGGACGCTCGGCGACCGTCACATACCCCGTCGCTTCGACAAACGCGGCGAACTGCGCGTTGGTCACCTCGGTCTGGTCCATCCAGAACCCGTCGACACGCACACGATGCACCGGCGATTCGTCCGGCCGGGCGAGAGGATCAACACTCCCCATCCAAGACTCGCCTCCATCGATCCAGACCATGCCCTCGGTGGTCGGGCTCGACGGACCCGAGACATCATCCCAAGGGTCCGCCACGGGATCGGCCACAGAGTCGGCCGCGCGGTCGGGCTGCCGCACACCCAGCACCACGCCGGTTCGTCCCGGGATAGAACAACAGTCCGAGACCCCGGTGGAGTCGGTCGCGGCCTCTTGTCCGGCATCGGCGGTCACGAGAGAAACCAAGAGCACCAACAGAGCGGCCGAACACCGATGAAGACCGAGTGGCTGAGTCATGGCCTGATCGTATCACACATTCCACCCAACACCCCCACCACCCCCACCATCCCCGCCAACCACTCACCCCCGCCAGCACAAGACTTCCGAATACGATTCGCCTCGGATCATGCTCCCCGCCAGTCTTCTGCGAATGCGCCCTTGCTCTCTCCATCAGAATCCACGAGAATGCAGCCCGGTACTCCTCTTGACGGCAACCTGGAACGGCAACAACCGACGACCGCCCATGAGCAACAACAGCAACAAGCCACAACCCGGGAGAAGGGACACCGACCAGCCGCCGAAACTGGCCAGAGAGGCATACGAAGCGCTGCGTGGACTCGCGGCTGCGTACCTCCATCGGGAACGCCGCGACCACACCCTTCAGCCCACCGCGCTGGTCCATGAGGCCTATCTCAAGCTCGCCGGCGGGGCTTCGGACTGGAAAAGCCAGACCCACTTTCAGGCGATCGCGTCCAACGCCATGCGGCAGATTCTCGTGGACCATGCACGCGCACGGAACAGCCAGAAACGCGGCGGCAACTGGCTGCGCGTCACCCTCTCGCCCAACACCGCTGCCACCCCGGGGCTCGATGTCGACGTGCTCGCCCTTGACGACGCCCTGCACCAACTCGCTGCGCTCGACGAACGCAAGGCCCGCGTGGTCGAACTTCGTTTCTTTGGAGGACTTACCTGCGCAGAAGCCGCTGAAGAGGTAGGGGTCTCGCCAAAGACCGCCGAGGCGGACTGGTACTTTGCACGGGCGTGGCTTCGGGAGAAGCTCAGTGAGCGTGATGGATGACTGACACGAAGCGATTCCAACACGTTGCCGAACTCTTTGAGGCGGCGCGCTCCCGCGAGGGCGACGACCGCGACACCTTTCTCCGCACAGCGTGCGCTGATGATCCTGAGCTGCTCGACGAGATCCGCCGCCTGTTTGCACACCACGAGGCCCAGGACGCGCCGCTCGACAAACCTGTCATCCCCGACGAAGTAAGGCTGGACCTCTTCCCCTCGATCACCTCGCCGCCGCTGCCCGACCGAATCGGTCGCTACCTCATTAGGTGCCAGCTCGGCATCGGTGGCATGGGCGTGGTCTATCTCGCAGAGCAAGCCCACCCGCAACGGCAGGTCGCGGTCAAGGTCGTGCGGCCGGGCCTTGTCAACCGTGATCTGCTGCGACGATTTGAGCTTGAAACCACAGCCCTCGGCCGTCTCCAACACCCCGGCATCGCCCAGATCTACGAAGCTGGAACATTTGACGACGGCACCGGACCGCGCCCGTTCTTTGCAATGGAACTCGTCGACGGCAAACCCCTCACCGAGTACGCAGCAAGCCACGAACTCGACACACGACAGCGGCTCGCGCTCTTCACAGGTGTCTGTTCAGCGGTCCACCACGCCCACCAGCGCGGCATCATCCACCGCGATATCAAGCCGAGCAATATTCTCGTCGACGCGACGGGGCAACCAAAGGTTCTCGACTTCGGTATCGCCCGCGCCACCGACAGCGACCTACAAATCACCACCCTGCAGACCGACGCAAGCCAGCTCATCGGCACGCTTCCTTATATGAGCCCCGAACAGATCGCCGGGGACGCGGGCGAGGTTGATGTCCGATCTGACGTGTACGCGCTCGGCGTGACGCTGTACGAACTCCTGACCGGCACGCTGCCTTATAACCTCGCCAACAGCACACTCATTCACGCGGCCCGTATCGTCACCGAGACCGAGCCGACGCCGCTCTCGGAGATCAACCGTGTCTTTCGTGGCGACCTCAACACGATCGTCCTCAAGGCGCTCGCAAAAGACCCCGGCCGCCGCTACCAGGCCGCCTCGGATTTGGAAGCCGACATCCACCGATTTCTGGCGAACGAGCCGATCATCGCCCGCCCGACGACCACGATCTACCAACTCCGAAAGTTCACCGCCCGGCACCGTGGACTGACGGCCGGTGTCGCGGTTGCAACCCTCGCGCTCATTGTTGGTACCGTTGTTGCAACCACACTTGCGATCGGGCAAACCCGGGCACAGCGGGAAGCGAACCGCCGGGCCGACGACCTTGAAAGAGTCGCCGCGTTCCAGGCCGCCCAACTCTACGATCTTGATCCGAACGCCATGGGCGAGTTGCTCCGCGACGACCTGCTCAAGCAGCTGCGCACCTCGTTCGAGGCCGATGGCATTCCACCCGAACAGAGCGATCAACAGCTCGACGACCTGCAAACAACGCTCGACCGCGTAAACTTCACCGACATCGCGCTTGGCTCGCTCGATGCCAATATCTTCAGCCGCGCCATCACCGCCGCCGACACCGAGTTTGCCGATCAACCGCTCGTCGAGGCGGAGATTCTTCAGTCTCTCGCGAGCACCATGCGTGACCTCGGCCTGCTCGATCAGGCGGTTTCGCCGCAGGAGAAGGCGCTCAACGTCCGCCGAGAGCACCTGGGCAACGACGACCCCAAGACGCTGCAATCGATCGACACCACCGGCCTGCTCTATAAGCACCTGGGCAGGTTCAAGGAAGCCGGCGAACTGTACCGGGAGGCGCTCGAAGGGCGTCGCCGCGTGCTGGGGAACGGGCACCTTGATACGTTAGTGTCGATGATCAATAAGGGCTTATTATTCAAGAGTATGGATCGGCTTCCCGAAGCCGAGGCCCTCTTTCGAGAAGCGCACAGCACCAGCCAACGCTCGCACGGCGACACCCACTGGATGACACTGCACGCCGCGACCAACATCGGCATTGCTGTGGAAGCCCAGGGCAGGTACGCAGAGGCCTTCGAGTACTACGACCTCTCGCTGCGAGGCAGGCGCGAGCTCCTCGGCGACGAGCACCCAGACACCCTCGCGGCGCTCAACAACATGGGCACCGTGCTTGTGCGGCTCGGCCGTCTCGATGAGGCCGAGCCGTTCTTTACCGAAGCCTTCGAGACACGGCGGCGCGTTCTCGGGGCTTCTCATCCCTCGACGCTTGTTTCCATGAGCAACATGGCCGCCATCCTCCGCCGGCAAGGCAGGCTGGACGAAGCCGAACCTTACTATCGAAGGACATTACAAATCAGACGCGAGACCCTCGGCGACAGTCACCCCAGCACACTGCTCTCCATCAACAATATGGCCAGCTTTCTTGCGCTCAAGGGTGACCTCGACGCCGCGATCGACCACTACTTTCAAGTATGGGACGGCGCCCGCGACTTGTTTGGTCCCTCCCACGCCCAGACCCTCCGCGCTGCCCAAGGCCTCGGCGTGACGCTCCAACGCAGAGAACGTATGAGTGAAGCCGAGCAAGTGTTTCTTGAAGCCTGCAACGCCGCCCGCACCGGCCGTGGTGAATCCGACGCCGAGACCGTCGCGCTCATGCGGCTGCTCGTTGCACTCTATAAAGACTGGCACGACGCCGACCCCGCGGCGGGGCACGACCAGAGCGAGTTGGAATGGCAACGCCGCATAGACGCGCTCCCACCAGCCACCCCGAACGCGGGCTGATCGTCCCCACAACACGCAGCACACACCCCGCCCCACCACCACCGGTTCGACAGCGCACGGCGAGAGGCGTCGAATCGTCGCTGGTGGCGGTGTGTGGGGGGGTGATGTGTGGGGGGGCGGTGATGAGTTGCTCGCTTACACCCGGTCGGTTTTCTCAAAGAGCCGGGCCGGGTCTTGCCTGTAGTGCCCACTGAGCAGGGCGTAGAGCTCTGGAAACTGTGCCTTGAGCGCGACGGGGCGTTCAAAGAACGTCTCGGTGACCACCGCAAAGAACTCGGCCGGGTTGCTCGCGCCGTAGGCATCAATGAGGTGCCGATGGTGATGCTCGATGTCTTCGACCAGCTGCGCATAGGACCTGCCCAGCACCCGCGCCCAGGGGCGATACATCGCTCTGTCCGGAAGCACAGGAGCCCCGTTGACGCTCCCGCTCTGGGCATCAAGCGCATGGGCAAACTCATGAAAGACAACGTTCCGGGCGTCGTGCATGTCCCCGGCCCCGGCACGCACATGGTCCCACGCGAGCACCACCGGGCCGCCAGAACGGGACGAGGTCACGCCCATCGCCATCTCGCCGAGCCTGACCCCGCCCTGCTGCCGCACCACCCCGTCGGGCCCGGTCTGCGTGTTGTGCGCGACATAGGCGTGCGGGTAAACCAAGATCGAGCTGACCGTCGGGTAGTACAACGCCGTGTCGCCACGGTGGAGCAGGAGCACGCACGCCTGGGCCGCGATGAGCACCCGCATCTCGTCGGTGATTACTAACCCGGCGCACCCTTCAAACGACTTTTCATCAAGAAAGATAAGAACATGACGGCGCAGCTCCCGGCGATCTTCCTCAGGAAGCACGCGCCAGAGCGGAAAGTCCTTCTCGAGGACCGCATCCCACGCCTTGGGAAAGGGCTTTGCAGCAACCCGTGCCCGCCTGCGTTTGCGAAAGTATCCCATGGGCGATGGTAGGTGTCGCGGGCGGATCAGGCGGCTGCGGCCAGAGGGCTGCCCGGGGCCGTGCGCTGGGTTTCATCGGCGCTCTCCCGCCCGGCCACCCCAAAGTGCACGGTGATATGCGTCGAATCGTCGCTGGTCGTTTCGCCCCGATGCGTGCGCAGGAAGTAGGTCGCTTCGGGCGTGCCCGTCGGGAGGGTGTTGTCGATGAACGACCTCGCGCCCACCGCGCCCAGCAGCGTGGCCGGGGAAGATGTCCCGATCTTCCGCCAGATGGTGTACACGGTGCCGTTGGCGATCGTGCCCTCCCAGGCAAGTTCAATCGCCCCGGTGTTGCGGAGTGTTGTGGTGATGGTGTGCGCGGGCTCTGGCGGAGGCAGGGGCGCGGGCGTTCTGGCGGGCGAGAGGTTGGCCGCAGCATAGATCGCGGGGTCGTTGCCGTTGAGCTTGGCTTTGGCGAGGATGGTTGCGACGACTGCGCTGCCGAGTTCCATCAGCGAATCGAGGGCTGCGCTCTGGGTGGTGGTGGCGTTCTTTGCCTGCTGGCGCAGTGTGTTGGCGGTGTCGCTGGCGCTGCGGGCCGCGATGAGGCGCTCGCCGAGCTGCTCGATGGCTTCGGCGCTGAGCCCCAGGGCCGCCGCGTTGGCGTCCCATTGCTCGATGTGCTGCTCGAAAAACTCGATTCTCTTTTCAATGGTTCGCGGAATCGTTCGCATGGAGCGGGTTCTTCCGTGGCGGGCTGGTGGTGTGTCGGGCCGCGGGTTTCGTTGCAGCCATGCCGGGTGCCGCGGTCAGCGCGACAGGGGTCACCATGCACCATCGGCGCGCCCACGCACCAGCTTGAGCCTGACCGACGATTCGTGCCGATCGCCCGCCGCGGGAGGTCGCCCGTCAACGACAGAGCGGCGCGAGGCAGCACACCACAGGCCGCTGCCCACGGCCCACAGGCGCGCGCACAAAGGCTGATGACGCGCGACAGCACCCTTCTGCCACGCGCCCGCGGGCCTCTGCCAGGCGTCCGGGGGGGACTGCCGCGCACAACCTGCCGCATTTCGGCTCCATGCCGTCAGCCGGCGAGCCCGCTTTGACCCGCGAAGGCCGATAAATCCTCTCTCACGGCCTCTCAGGGCCGGTTTGGTGGGGGTTGGCACGAAGACTGAGAGGTTTCCTCCGGTCGATGGCATCAGTGCCAACCGACCCATCCCCCGATCAGTGCCTCGGCTTCGGCGAGGAGGGATCGGGCGATGGGGTTGTTGGCCCATGGCCTGCCGTGGGGGGGTGGGGGGTGGGGGGTGGGGGGCGAGGGCATCGGGGTCGGCCATGATCGCGGTTGGCTCTTTGCCCGCCAACGGAGGGGGGGGGGAGGGGGATCCGGCGGGTCGGCGGGCCCATCTTTGCTCTCTCGGGACCGCTGAACAATCAGGGGGGCGGGCTTTCCAGCCCGCGTTACCCAGGAGGGCGGGCTTTCCAGCCCGCGTTGGTGCAGCTCCATGCGGAGAAAAACCGGGTCACTCGGTTTTGTTCAGAGGCTCCTATTGTGCTCTATACTGCTGCACGATGGTCGTCAATGGTGTCAACTTTCCCGATGCGGCTCTTGCCGAGTTCTGCCGGCGCCACGGTGTGGCGCGGCTGTCGCTCTTTGGAAGTATCCTGCGCGAGGACTTCACTGCCCAGAGCGATGTAGACATGCTCGTCGAGTTTTTGCCCTCGGCGCGGGTGAGCCTGTTCGATCTTGGCGGCATGATCGTCGAACTCGGTCAGATGTTGGGCCGCCGGGTTGATCTGCGGACCCCCGAGGATCTCTCCCGGTACTTCCGCAAGGCCGTGCTGCACGAGGCGCGATCGCTCTATGCCGCGTGATGCACGCCAAGATCCGCACCGCGTCGAGATTGCCGACCGCGTCCGCGTCGAGCACATGCTCAACGCGGCACGATCGGCCGTGCGCTTCATGCACGACCGATCACGCGATGAACTCGATACCGACGAGATGCTCTCGCGCGCCATCGTCCATTGCATCCAGGAAATCGGCGAGGCCGCCGCTCGCACAAGCGATGCCGGACGCGATCGCGTCGCGGATGTGCCATGGACCAAGATCGTCGGCATGCGCCACCGCCTCGTGCATGTCTATTGGGGAATCAACATGAACCTTGTATACGAAGTTCTCGTCCGCGACCTGCCATCGCTCATCGCGGCGCTCGAGGCCGCGACAGCAGACTGGCCACTGCCACACGACGATGCGTGAAGACGACACATCGAAACCTCTGAACACTCAGGAGGGCGGGCTTTCCAGCCCGCGTTCCCCAGGAGGGCGAGCTTTCCAGCCCGCGTTGGTGCCGTCCCAGGCAGGAAAAACCAAGTTGCTCGGCTTTGTTCAGAGGTTCCAGTCGAACGAAACAGAACACCAGAAAGAAGATCAGGAAAAAGACCAGGAAAGAACACCGCTGACACCGGCCTCCTGGAGTGGAGATGTCAGCGGTGTTGTGCCCGTGCCGTTTTCACGCTCGCACGCACAAATGCTGTGTGTCTCGTTGACCCCCACGACCCCCCCACGATCCCCCCTCGATCCCCTCGCGCCCCGAGCTCGTGGGGCGGGGCTCGTGATCACTTCTTCGGCGGCTCATATTCCCACGCCTCGGCCTGGGTCAGCACCTGCTCTTTGACACGCCTCGGCAGGTCCGTGGCCTTGGCGGCGGCGAGGACGGCGGCTGTGTCGGTCTGGTCTTGGGTGATGGCGGCAAACGCACGGGCGGCATGGGCACGGATGTCCGCCAGCCGCTCAGCGAGCACCTCGGCAGCAGCCAGACGGCGGAGAGGCGTGAACGACGAATCGGTCTCGACAGCAGCCAGAAGGTCAGCCGTCAGCGTCGGGCCGGCCATGAGGGTGTCGAGGTACGCACCCGCAGGCTCACGCTCAGCCCA
>CAYMZJ010000055.1:0-17092 GCA_964394895.1 uncultured Phycisphaeraceae bacterium
AGCACGCCAAGATCGCTAGTTAGTGGGCGCTAGTGGCGCAATAGCCTCTTGCGCTTCGGGGCTCTTTGCCCGGCGTGCTACCAAACCACCGATCTCGCCTTTGCTCCACGCACTTCTGGCTTTTCTCGATGAGCTTCTGACCAATGACCCGACGGTCCATTCTGCGGATGCGTGCCATCTCCGCAGCGATAGTGGCGTAGGCGGCTCCGGCATCCTCCGATTGCCCGAGCTTGGACCGACATTCCTCAATGTGGGGTAGCTTTGCGTGACGGGCTTCGTGCAGGATGTCCAACATGCAATCAATGATGAAGGACGGTTGATCCAGAACATCCCGTCGCTGGCGACACTCGAGCTTGGCGAACTCTTCCCAACATCCTTCGCCGATGATGACAACATCAGCATTCTCGATGTGTCGCAGGAACTCGTCCGGATCGCCCTTGTAGAACGCGAGCAGATCCAGTTCGCTGATGCCCATCATTTGGTTCTTGGCGAAGAACGCTTCACGGGCCTGGAGATAGTCGACGAAGTCGCCAGCGGTTGAGAGCTCGGTAACAATGTGCTGCAGTTCATCCTGCGTTGTCGTCATCGCGCTGATCGTTCGAGAATCGCACTCGAAGGTCGGCCCGACACCCCATTTGTCCAGAGACGGGTGATCGACAACCGCGACACAGAACACATGTGCGATGCGTGAGGGTACGATCGCGATAACACCTTGTCGGTCGTTCTCAACTGAAGTCACCAGCCCGCGAAGGAGCGCATTGCAACCTCGCTCAAGCTGAGAGAGTGCCTTCTCAAGTCGCGCATTTGCCCAGTTCGCCCATTGATCGTCAGACCAGTCCTTCTTCTTGTCGCGCAGTGCAGTCTTCACCTCGAAGAGAATGGCGGTGTCGCCAAGGAGTAGCAGCAGATCACACAACTCGACCTGACCCTTGTCGGTCTTGTAATGCTGACCTCGGAATAGGAAGTCCTTGCCAAACGGGCGTTGGCATAGCCATTCGACGAAGTCCTCTCCGATGGCGCCGATCTCGTTTCCAGGATGTTGTGACGGCGTTGTCAAAGTCCGTTTTCCCGGAAGCTCGAAGCCCGTTCCGCTCAGGTGCCCGATCGTACAAACCTGTAAACGGAGAGTGTGAGAGCGCGAGAGTCCGGGCAGGTTCGGCCCCGTTTCGGGTCGTTCTGATCGGGGGCCTCGGCTCTCCGTCCAAAGCCGAGAGCGCCGACCCCTCGCGGCGGGGTCGCCAAGGGGCCAATCGGCGAGGCTCGCTCTGTAAACGACTCGGCCCGCCCAGACTTTGGACGGGCCAGCGAACTCCCCGAGTAGGGATCGAACCTACAACCTAGCGGTTAACAGCCGCTCGCTCTACCATTGAGCTATCGGGGATCACGAGTTGTCGGGGACCAAACCCCAAACCTCGGGCATCAGCGTCGAGGCGTTCGGCCTCTTGAGCCCGAGCCGCTCGGACCCCTCGGCCCGAGCCGTAAAGACTAGCACCCTCTCTCTGATCGTCAAGAGCAGCCGCTTGCATCAGCAGAACCCGAGGCTAGACTTCTCGCCCGGAGTGGCTGTGCCGCCTCTGGGTCAGCTCAGGAGTATCGACGATGAAGGATGGCATCCACCCCAATCTCTACAACTGCAAAGTCTTCCACAACGGCGAGGTCGTCATGGAAGTCGGCTCCACCCAACCCGAAATGCACGTCGAGGTCTGGTCCGGGTCGCACCCCTTCTTCACCGGCAAGCAGCAGTTTGTCGATGCTGCGGGCCGTGTCGAGAAGTTCCAGAGGAAGTTCCAGGGCAACTACTTCAAGAACAAGAAGAAGTAGCCCGCAGGCGACAGATTCCCCAAATCCACACACCGACTCGGCCGGGCACCTCGCTCGGCCGATCATGTTTTTTGCAGCCTAAGCCAGCCTCTCGAATATTTCTCGCATTCGCTTCATCCATTCATCCGGATAAACGGCTACACTCGTCAGGCCGATAAGCTGCACGGAGGTTCATGCCCATGCCAAGCCGATTTCTCGACGAGCTCGACCGCCGCGTGATTGTCATCGACGGGGCGATGGGCACCGCGACCCACAGCATCGACCTGGACGTCGAGACCGACTACCTCGGCTGTGAGAACTGCCCGGAGATTCTGCTCAAAAGCCGTCCCGAGATCGTGCAGGGCATCCACGAATCGTTCTTTGCGGCTGGGGCGGACGCGGTCGAAACCGATTCCTTCGGCGGCGCACGGCATGTGCTCGCCGAGTTTGACCTCGACGACCAGACCTATGCGCTCAACAAGCTCGCGGGAGAAGTCGCGAGGGCTGCGTCAGAGAAATACATAACGCCCGATCGCCCGCGGTTCGTGCTCGGCTCGATGGGGCCGGGGACCAAACTCATCACCCTCGGCCAGATCTCTTGGGCCGACATGCTCGCCAGCTACCGCGAACAAGCGCGCGGCCTGATCGCCGGCGGCGTGGACGCCCTCCTGATCGAGACCTGCCAGGACCTGCTCCAGGTCAAGTGCGTCATCAACGCCTGCCTCGGTGCGCTCGACGATGCTGGGCGCACGCACGAGGACATCCCGATTCTGGTGTCGATCACAATCGAAACAACAGGCACCATGCTGATGGGGTCCTCGATCGAGGCGACTCTCGCAGCGCTCAGAGGTTATCCGATCGCCTCGCTCGGGCTCAACTGCGCAACCGGTCCGGTCGAGATGGCAGAGCACGTGCAGTACCTTTCCAAACACTGGGATCGGCACGTCTCGGTCGTTCCCAACGCCGGGTTGCCGGTGCTGCTCGAAGGCAAGACCCACTTCCCGCTCGGGCCTGAAGCATTCGCCGAGACGCTCACGAAATATGTCCGCGAGTACGGCGTCGGGCTCGTCGGCGGCTGCTGCGGCACGACGCCGGCGCACATCGAACACCTCGTGCGGGCGATTGCACAAACACCCCGGGCTGCGCGCACGATCGAGCCCCTCGGACAAGCCGCAACCAGCCTCTACTCCCCCACCGAGTTCCGGCAGGACACGTCGTTTCTGATCGTCGGCGAGCGGATGAACGCCTCGGGCAGCCGCAAGTTCAAGCGGCTGCTCGAAGAAGAAGACTGGGACGGCATTGTCGCACTGGCGCGCGCGCAGATGCGCGAGGGCAGCCACATCCTCGACCTGAACGTCGACTACGCCGGCCGCGACAACGCCAGCGATATCGGCGAGGTGGTCCACCGGGTTGCCCAGCAGGTCGATGCACCGCTGATGATCGACTCGACGCAGATCAAGACGATCGAGGCGGCGCTCGAGCGAGCGCCGGGTAAGTGCGTCATCAACTCGGCAAACTTCGAGGACGGCGAGGAGAAGTTCGACACCATGTGCCGCCTTGCGCGCGCACACGGCGCAGCGCTCGTCATCGGTTCAATCGACGAGGATCAGGAAAACGCGATGGCGCGGACGGCCGAGCGTAAGCTCGAGATCGCGCAGCGCGCCCACCACCGCGCAACGACGGTCCATGGCATCGACGAACGGGACCTGTTCTTTGACCCGCTGGTGCTGCCGGTCTCGACGGGGATGGAACCCGACCGCCGTAGCGGCCTGGCGACCATCGAGGGCACACGGCTGATCGCACAAACACTCCCCCACTGCCAGCTGACGTGCGGCGTGTCGAACATCTCGTTTGGGCTCAAGCCCGCAGCCCGGGTGGTGCTCAACTCGGTGTATCTGCACGAACTGGTCGAAGCGGGGATGACCAGCGCGATTGTGCATGCGTCGAAGATTCTGCCGCTCAACCGCATCCCCGAGGATCGGAAACTCGCGGCGATGGACCTGCTGCACGACCGGCGGCACGAATCAATCGGCGGGACCGGCCTGCCCGAAGGCGTCACCGACAAAGACTTCGACCCGCTGCAGGCGTTCATCGCGCTCTTCAGGGATGTCGAATCCGCAGCCACGACGGCCGTCGAACGCAAGAATCTCTCGCTGGAGGAACAGCTCCGCGCGCACATCGTGGACGGCGACAAGGAAGGGCTCGCCGAATCGCTCGAAGCGGCGATGGAGAAGTACCCGCCGCTGGAGATCATCAACAACCACCTGCTCGCCGGGATGAAGACGGTCGGCGAGTTGTTCGGGTCGGGGCAGATGCAGCTGCCGTTTGTGCTGCAATCGGCGCAGGTCATGAAGGCCGCGGTCGCGCACCTCGAACCGCACATGGAGAAAAGCGGCGGCAAACCCCGCGGGTCGATCGTGCTGGCGACGGTCAAGGGTGACGTTCACGACATCGGCAAGAACCTCGTGGACATCATCCTGAGCAACAACGGGTACGAGGTCCACAACATCGGGATCAAGCAGCCGCTCTCGAACATCCTCGACAAGTGGCGTGAGACCAACGCCGACGCGATCGGGCTCTCCGGCTTGCTGGTGAAAAGCGTGCATGTGATGGAGGACAACCTCCGCGAGCTGCGCGCGCAGGGGATCCGGGTGCCGGTGATTCTGGGTGGTGCGGCGTTGAGCCGACACTACGCCGAGGGGCACTTGCGATCGGTCTACGAAGGATTGCTCTACTACGGCAAGGACGCCTTCGAGGGGCTGCGGTTTATGGACATGCTCGCGGGCAAAACACTCGGCACGCTCGATCAGGAGATCGCTGCACGGATCGAGAAGCGGGCGAGCGCCGAGCGAACCATCGAGGCATCAAAGGCTCGAAAAGCAGCGCTTTCTGCGGCTACGGAAGGAAGTGGCGTTGCGGTCAAGACCGCTCCTGCGCGCAGCAGCGTGGCGACAGACATCGACGTGCCGGCACCGCCATTCTGGGGCAGCCGCGTCGTCGAGCACGTTGACCTCGACGAGATCTACCCGTTCATCAACACCATCGCGTTGTTCCGGGGGCAGTGGCAGTTCAAGAAGGGCAAGCTCAGCAACGCCGACTACCAGGCTGCGCTCGAAGAGACGATTGTGCCGGTGTTTGAGCGGCTCAAGGCCGAGCTTCGTGACGGCGAGATTCTCCGTCCCGCGGCGGTGTATGGCTATTGGCCGTGCGCGAGCGAGGGGAACGACCTGATCGTGTACGACCCGGCTGCTTTGCAGAACACGCCGCCCGATGACCTGCGACCGAGCGACCTCCACGAGTTATTGCGCTTCTCGTTCCCGCGTCAGGCCGGGCGACGGTCGCTGTGCATCAGTGATTTCTTCCGTTCGGTTGAAACAGGCTGCGCCGACGTGCTCGCGCTGCACTGCGTGACGATGGGGAGCAAGGTCAGCGAGCGGGCGAAGACGCTCTTTGAGGGGGACGAGTACGCCGAATATTTGTACACCCACGGCATGGGTGTCGAGACGGCCGAGGCGCTCGCCGAGGTGTGGCACAAGCGCATCCGGCAGGAGCTCGGGATCGGCGGGGACGACTCGCCGCGCATCCGCGAGCTGTTCACCCAGCACTACCGGGGCAGCCGCTACAGCCCGGGCTATCCCGCGTGCCCGGAGATGCGCGATCAGGACAAGATATGGTCGTTGCTCAGCCCCGAGCGGATCGGGTGCGTGCTGACGGAGAACTGGCAGATCGACCCCGAGCAGTCCACCAGCGCGTTTGTTGTGCATCATCCCGAAGCGAAATACTTCAACGTGTGAGTCGGGATCGGGATCGCGTTTCACGCCTATCCTGTCGCAGACGCGAGGGCGTGACGGCCGGGCAAGAACAACGCCTGGCGTGCGCCGAACCGGCAAGAACGAGGGAACTTTCTGATGACGCAATCGCTTCATGTGCCGACGACCGAGTTTGAGAAGAAGGACCGCAGCAAGGGGCTCGACCATCGGCCGCGCGTCCTGCTCGGGAAGATGGGGCTCGACGGGCACGACCGGGGTGTCAAGGTTATTGCGCGCGCGCTGCGCGACTCGGGGATTCACGTGATCTATTCCGGCCTCTGGCAGACGCCCAAGAGCCTGGCGATATCCGCCCGCGACGAGGATTGCGACGTGATCGCGGCGAGCATGATGAGCAACTCGCACCTCAAGCTCGGGCCGATGCTTGTGGACGCGCTGGGCGAACTCGGGCGGCCGGACATCCCGGTCTACATGGGAGGCATCCTGCCACAGGAGGACCTCGCCAAACTCCGCGAGGCGGGCATCGCCAAGTGCTTTACCACCGCGACCGGGCTCGAAGACATCGCGATGGCGGTCGTTGATTCGGTCAAGCCGTACACAGCCATACTCGAAAGCGACAATTCGGTCGCGCAGCTCGCGCGGGATATCTCGATGGTCCACCTCGGCAGGCCGGTGCGAGAGGGAGTGCTTCGGCAGCGACCGCCGCGGGTCTTTGGGATCACCGGCTCGCCGGGCGCGGGCAAGTCGACACTGGTTGCGCAGCTTGTCAGCGAACTGACGCTGCGCCGGGAGAAAGACACGTCGCTCGGGCGGTGTGCGGTCATCGCGTTTGACCCGATGAGCCCGATCACCAGCGGCGCACTGCTGGGCGACCGGCTGCGTGTCGATTTCAACCGCCTCGGTGACGCGGTGTTCTACCGGTCATTGGCGATCAGCGGCGAAGACTACAGCTCGCTCGACGCGATCATCGAGCTCATCGGTGGCGTCCGGTTCTCCGACGGCGGCGGGTTCGACACGGTGTTTGTCGAGACCGTCGGCGCAGGACAGAACGAGACCAAAATCCGCATGCATGTTGACCTCACGGCGGTCGTGCTGACGCCGGGCATGGGTGACGCGGTGCAGATGGACAAGGCCGGAATCCTGGAGATTGCGGACCTTTTCGTGTGCAACAAGGCTGACCATCCGGGTGAGAATGAGCTGGTCCGTGACCTGCGCGACGTCGCCGGGCGGCGGCCGGTGCTCGAGACGGTTGCGACCCACGGCGCGGGTGTGCCCGAGTTGCTCGACACGCTGCTCGGCATGTCCGCGGGCTAGCATCCGCTCGCTGTGCGAAAGTTTCGTTCCCGAATCCGACGCCGAATCCTTACTCTCGGCGACTGGCGCGGGCTCAGCGGCACGTTCACACCCAGGCCCGACGAGATGGCGCCGGGGCTTCGCGCCGACGGCACGCTCAAGACCGGTCGGCTTGCCGGGATGGGTATGGGGACCGCGATCTGGGTGCTGTGCTGGCCGATCCTGATCGAGTCGTTTCTGAACTCGTTTGTCGGGTTGGTAGACACGATGCTCTCGGCGCAGCTCGGCGTCCCTGAGACCGACGCGGTGGGGAGCGCGGCGTACATCCTCTGGTTTATGGGGCTGATCATGATGGCGATCAGCGTGGGCACGACCGCGCTGGTCAGCCGGAGCATCGGGCGGGGCAGGCTCGCGGTCGCGAATGCTGCGGTCGGGCAGTCGCTGCTGCTCGCGGCGAGCCTGGGCATCATCGTCGCGGTGGTCTTTGCCGGTGTCGCGCCGCACATCGCCGGGGCGCTGACTAAGAGCCAGGCCGGGGCCGATGCGTTTACGGCGTACCTTCAGGTCGTCGCGGCGGGCACACCCTTTATGGCGGTGCTGATGGCGGGAATCGCTTCGCTGCGCGGGGCGGGCGATTCGATCCGCCCGCTGTGGGCAATGGTGATCGTCAACGTGGTCAACATCGTCATCAGCTGGAGCCTGTGCGGCGAGGACCTCTCGCGGCTGGTCACCCACGACGGTGTCGGCACCACCGAGGTTCTGCTGCGCAACCCGTTCCCGTTTGATCTGGGGGTGCTGGGCATCGCGTGGGGCACGGTGATCGCTAACGCGGTCGGGTGTTTGATTGTGCTGGGGTTACTGGTGCGCGGGGCTGGGGGGGTGCAACTCCGGCGGCGCAGGCTCCGCCCGCACTGGCACACGATGCGGCGGCTCGCCCGCGTGGGGTTGCCCAACTTCTTCGAGACCTTCGGCATGTGGGTCGGCAACTTCCTCGTGTTCGCGTTCGTCATCAACCTGAGCCAGACCGACGGCATCGCGGGCGCGCACATGCTCGCGATCCGCATCGAGGCGTTCAGTTTCATGCCCGGCTTTGCGATGAGCCTCGCGGCGGCCACCCTCGCGGGGCAGTATCTCGGCGCGGGCAGCCCGAAGATGGCGAGGCTCGCGGTGGTCTGGTGCGCGATGATCGCGGCGGTCGTCATGGGATCGCTCGGGATCATGTTTGTCACGATCCCCGAACAACTTGTGGCGTTGCTCAGTTCACAGCCCGAGCACATGGAGGTGGTGCCGGGTGTGCTGCGGATCACCGGGATGGTGCAGGTCCCGTTCGCGTTTGCGATTGTTATCCGTGGCGCCCTGCGAGGAGTCGGCGACATGAAGGCGGTCTTTGTGATCACCTGGGCGACGACCTACCTGCTCCGGCTGCCGCTGGCGTACATCTTTTCCGGCGTGGACATGCCGCTGCCCAACGGCACCATCATCGAGAACCCGTTCCGCGACGAGCCCAGCCTCCGGTGGCTGTGGGTCGGGCTCTCCATCGAGTTGTTGCTGCGGTGCGTGCTGTTTGTCGGGCGGTTTGTGCAGGGCGGGTGGACGAAGAGCCGGGTGTAGACCGGATTGCGACAAGGCCTGTAGGTTTCTACGAGCCCCGGGCACGGGCACGGGCACAGGTTCAGGGCCTTTCACCACACCAGCCAGAAACAAACCCGAGCTTGCGCTCGAGGCTCGTCATGACCGTGTGATCTGTCACGGTTGGCATGAAGGATTGACCGGCAAGCCCGCCCGGCGGGTTGATCAGTCGTCCTGACTTGAGCCGTCCTCGGTTGTTGCATCGCCCTCATTTGCGGGCGTCTCGTCGGCGTCGGCATCTGCATCGGCGGCTGCGTCCACTGTCGATGCGGCGTCTTCGTCGTCGCGGTCGTTCAGCGAGAACGCGTGCCTCCGCTTGAGGATGTCGTAGCGGTAGGGGATGGGCATCCCGGTCGGGAAGGTCTCGCGGATGTGCTCTTGCTGGGCGTACCGCACGAACACGGGCATGAGCTCCCTGGTCAGCGGCTCGATCCGCTGGATCTGGGTGACCAGCACCGTCAGCACCTCGGGCACCTGCACATCGACAACCCGGTCGGGCAGCGGCACTTCCTCGATGGGCGACAGCGGGTCGATGGTGGCGGTCCGGGCGAGCACCTCGCGGATGACTGTTTCGTTGTTGTCCAGCCCGCGCAAGCCGCTGGTGCCCTCGCTGGTGATACGGGCGCGCGTGCTCACTGTCACGCGGGGCTGCGGCTCCGGCTCGTAGCCCACGATGTTGCTCTTGGGGACATACTCGCCGAAGCTCTCGGCGAAGGCCGTCATGCCGTCAGCCTCGACCAGACCCGCAAACTCGTCGGTCCGGCTGGTCAGCTCACGGTACCTCTGCAGCGCGCGCCAGTCGGCGGTGAGACGTTCGGGATCGAGCAGGTCTTCGAGCGAATCGGGGACCGACTCGGCCGCGGCGTCGAGGACGGTGAAGTAGTACCGGGAACGGTCCGGGCTCTCGAGCACGAGGTCCGTGGACGGGACGCCGACCTGCAAGCCGAGAATCGAATCCCCCGCAAGCTCGCGTACCGCCATCACCAGCCCGGGAAACTTCGCGGTCTGGCGTCCAAACCGCACGGTCGACGCGCCGATGCCCGGCTGTTTGCTGAGCATCCCGCCGTCGAGCCATGACCCGTCGCGGACATAGACCGCGGGTGTCGGGATGGTCAGGCCGTGGGCTTCTTGCACGGTCGCGACAATCTGATCTGCGATTTTGATAAAGTCCGGCTTGCGTGACGCCCAGTCGTCAGGCAGCACGCGGTAGGTACCGTCCCCTTCGGTCTCGAGGGTTCGCACGGCCGAGAGGATCACCGAGCGGACGACAGACTCGGCGGTGCCCATGACTCTGGCAAGCTCGGCGTTCTTGAGTTCGCTGTCGATCTTCTCACGCTCGGCGTCGAACTCGCCGGGGAACCTGTCGCGGTTCTGCTGCCAGAGTTTGGTCGCTTCGATAAGCGAGACCGTGAGCACGTTGCTGATCGCGCGCGGGCTGAGCTCGAGCCACTCGACTTTGACGCGAGGGGGCAGCTTGTACCCGATGCCGAACTCGCCCTCCCCGATCCGCAGCTCGCGGAACTGGTCGAAGTGCTCGCGGAGTTGTTGGGGTGTGGGCTCGATCGTCTCGTCGATGAGCCGCCTGGCCGAGAGCATCGCCGCATCGACGATGACCGAATCGCCAAGCCGCTGGGCGATCAGCATGGTCTGGCTGTCGGAGAGCCGCTCGGCATAGCGGTAGGCGTTGAGCAGCCGCAGCACGCCCTGGAGCTTGGCGAGCGTCTGGTCAAACTCGGTCTCCATCAGGCGGGCCTGGTTGGCGACCTGCAGCTTGATGCGGCCAAGGAATTGCAGCGCCTCGGCTTCGCGGGTGCGGACCTCTTCGGGGTTGGTCTGCATGTACCGGTTGGCCTGGCTGCCGTACAGCTGTTCGTACCCGTTCCGGACGATCTGCTGGGCAAAGAGGGGCAGCAGTTGTGCGCCCTCGTCGGCGCCGCCGACCATCCCGGCCTGCTCGGCTTCGTGCGTCAGCAGCATCCAGTGGGCGACCTTCTCGTCCCGGTTGATGCCGCCGAGCGGGTACCCCACACCGAAGGCGCTGAGCTCGCTGTAGAAGTCCTCGACCGCTTTGAGCTCTCGCGTCGCCCGGTCATGCTCGGCGAGCGTGATCTTGTGCCCGCCCATCGTGCCGACGTGTTTACTCTGAGACGCCTGCCCGAGCTGCTGGATCGCTTGCGGCATGATGAAAGCGATCAGCAGCAGGGTGCCGCCGACACCGAGAATGAGCTTGTTGTACTTACGAATCGCCTTCAGCATGGAAGATTCCGTGCGCGCACTGGGGGCGCGGTGGGGGGCGCGGTGGGGGGCGCGGTGCGTGAGCCACCCGGCCGCCCGCCATGGGTCAGGCCGAGAAGATTCATCAGCGGTAGAACTCGACGATGAGGTTGGTGTTCACGTCGAAGGGCGTCTGGTCCGAGGTGGGGCTGGACCCGATCTTGATCGTCAGCTCCGACGGGTTGAACTCGATCCACCCGGGCACCTCGTGGCCCGCCAGCGTCTCCATGCTCTCGCGGGCGAGCTTGTGGATACCGGTCTTGAGGGTGATCGTGTCGCCCACGCCGACCTGACAGCTCGGGCGGTCGGTCTTGCGACCGTTGAGAATGACGTGGCCGTGGGCGACCATCTGCCGCGCCGCCCAGATGGTGCGGGCGATCCCGGCGCGACGGATCACGTTGTCGAGCCGCTGCTCGAGGAGCTGCAGCAGGATCTCGCCGGTGTTGCCCGGACGCCGCGAGGCTTCGTCCACCGTCAGGCGGAACTGCTTCTCGAGCATCCCGTAGTGGTAGCGGAGTTTTTGTTTTTCGTTGAGGCGGATGCCGTAGGCCCGGAGCCGGCGGCCACGGTAGCCGTGGATGCCGTTGGGGTTCAACGCGCGCTTGGCGGTGTGCTTGGGGATGTCAGCGATTGGGACGCCGACACGGCGAGAGAGCTTGACCTTGGGGCCGGTGTACCGAGCCATATGAATACTCCATCCGTCTGTGACCGCCGGGACGAGCCGGGCGGTCGGTGCCACGCGAAAGCAGAGGCCCCGTCCCGAAGGGAATGGGGCACGTCCCGGGGGTGTGTGGCGATCGGCCGACGACCGCGTCTGCGGGCCGGGGTTCCGATCCGGGCAAGCCCCGGGGAGCGTGTATTGAAGGACGCCCGCGCCTCCCGGTCAAGCCCGCACCCAACCGCCAGCCCCCAGCCCCCGGCCGCTTCTGCCGAGTCGGGGGACGCACTCTCGGACCTGCCGCCGTGCTCTTCATGGCTGTCCATGAACTCTCCAAGGCCGTCCCTTAGCTCTCGAAGGCCGTCCTTTAGCTCTTGAAGGCCGTCGCTTAGCTCTTCAAGGCCGTCGCTTAGCTCTCGAAGGACGGCCTTGAGCTCTCCATCGACGGCGGTAGATTTCCTATTTTGACACTCCGGCCCCTCGCTGGCCCCCTCGCACAACCCCGCACGCCCCACGAACCCCCCACGATCACGACATATCCCCACACGATCCCCCCACAATCAACGCAGAACCACACCCGGACCACAACAACCACCAGCACCAAGCCAAAGACACGACCAAACAGGTGGGCGGGTGGCCCGAATGACAGCCCCCCCGGGTGCCATCACTCGCGGCCTCCCCCCACTCACCCCCACTCACCCCTCCTCCACTCCCTTCGCCCCCTCCCCGCGCAGTGATGAGATCCGGGAGGCTGAAGAGGCACGACTGCGCCGCAGAGATATAGGAGTAGAAACGGAGAAGACAGAGTTGCGGCGAGTCGCGGCACCCACATTCGGGCCACCCGCCGTGTCTTGGTGTTCGGAGGAATCACCGGTTTGGGCTTACGTTTCTCGGACGGTGTGATATGCTGGATGAGGGACGGGCACGATCAGGGAGGCTTTGCCATGAACAGACGACTTCTCGGAGTATGGATCATCGCGGCGGCGGCCCTCGTGTTGCCAGCCAACGCCGACATCATGCACTGGTATTGGCAGGTCGAGGTCAACGGCGAGACCGCCGACGCGAGCAAGCCGATCGTGGTGGGGGCGGGGGATGAGGTGGAGATCGAGCTGTGGGCGGAGTTTGATCCGTACCGCGGCGGATTTGCCGGGGCGGGCTTTGCAATCACAACCGGGGATCTGTTCTTTGAGAGTGGAACCGTTCACTACACCTCCGATGAGGGGTATGGGCTGAACCCATACCTCGCGTTCCTTGGGCAAAATGGATTCACAGCGGACGAAAACGGCGACGGGAGTATTGACAGGATCGACGATATCTTTCCTTTTCAGTTCCATCCTGGTTGGTTCTATGGAGATTCGTCCAATCCAATCTCTATATATAGGATTGGATGGAACATCACCGAAGCGATCTCAGAGACAATCTTGATATCTCTTGCACCAACACTGCAAGGATACTTCGGTGCCGATGTGTGGGAAGATCGGTACACGACAGTTAGTTATACCATGGCCTCAGACACCCTCGTGTTTATACCCGGCCCGTACGCGCCAGCGGTTTTGCTTGTGGGCGTGTTTGCAATACTGCGGGTACGGAATCGAACTCATTTCATGTGATTTGAAGAGGTTGTTATGCTTCATCGTCATACTTGCTCCGTCATCATGTTCTGTGCGATGCTGATTGTTGCAGCAGCTACTCCTGTATCTGGCCGGGTGCCCTGCCCACGGCTTTGCGTGGGCAGGATCGAGGCGGTTCGGATCATGGCCACCCGCCCGGCGAAGGTGAAGCCGAGAGGTATCGGATTTCGGCTTTGGAGATTCCGGATTGTGTGGTACGCTCGAAGGTAGAGACAGGATCAAGGAGGTATTGCCATGTGCAGACAACTACTCGGAGCATGGATCATCGCGGCGGCGGCCCTCGCGTTGCCGGCCCACGCCGACATCATGTACTGGTACTGGCAGGTCGAGGTCAACGGCCAGACCGCCGACGCCAGCCGACCGATCGTGGTGGGGGCGGGGGACGAGGTGGAGATCGAGCTGTGGGCGGAGTTTGATCCGTACCGCGAGGGGTTTGCCTTCATGTATCTCGGACTTGCGACAGTGGACGAGTTCTTTGAGATCGGCGAGGTTAATATCAACGAATCGGAGGGCTACGGTCGAAACCGGGCGCTTCGCCATCTGGGCGGTCGGGGCGAGTTCGTGGATACAAAGGGTGGACCCGCACCGGACTTCATCGATGGCATCGTGGGTTACCAACCCCCGAGGTTTTACAACAGTGAAGGCGACTGGCGCAACCCCCTGCCGATCTATCGGATCGGCTGGTCTGTTCTATCGGAGCTCGATCGCGAGATACCGCTCCAACCGACGGCCACCACGAGCGGCGAGCGTCTCAGCCACGTCTATTTGGTTGATGAGTGGGGCGAGTCCACCGACTACATGAACATTGACGAAGTCGTGCGATTCGTGCCGACACCGGGAGGGCTGGGCGTGCTCCTCGTTGCCTCATTGTTGCATATGCGCCGCCGAGAACGGAATGAGAACTCAGGGAGGACTGACTCATGATTCGTAGCTGGCTCGTCGTTGTGATTGCGGTTGTCGGGTGCCGTGGCCACAGCTTTGGGTGGCCACGGCCCGGGGCATCAACGAGTACCGGTCACGCCGAGCCGAGACCATGGCACCCGGCTCACCCGTGAAGCCGGGCAGGTCCCGGCAGCCCGCTCAGCACCCCACCGCCCAGTCGTTGAGGTAGGCAACAAAGTCACGGGTATCGATGATGCCGTTCTGGTCCCAGTCGGCGAGTGGATCGCTGCTGGCCCATGCATCGAGGAAGAGGACGAAGTCCTGCGTGTTGACGATGCCATCGTCATTGAGGTCGGCTGCGCAATCGCACCCGGTGATGTCGATGAGCAACACCCCATCGGTGCCTCTGGCAAGGTAGGCGACATCGCCCGCGACAGTGACGCCGATGGTGTTCCCGGGCATGTTGAGCATGCCGTTCAAGACGGGGTTGGTCGGATCGCTGACATCGATCATCATCAGGCCATAGTCGCCGGTGGCCAGCGCGGCTGTCGTGCCCGTCACGGCGATGTCGTTGGCGGCGGACGTCGTCTCGTAGGAGCCCAGCCAGACGGGGGCTGCCGGATCGGAAACATCGACGATCTGCAATCCTGCCTCGCGGTCGGCGATGTAGACCGTCGAGCCCGCGACCGCGACCCCCCGGGCGGTGCCGGGGGTATCGAACGAACCGAGCAGGAGGGGGGCGGTCGGATCGGTGGCATCGATGATCTGCAACCCCGTGGTGCCGTCAGCAACATAGACAGTTGTCCCCACGACCGCCAGATCGCGGGCAATGGTGGGTGTGTCGTGGACGCCGAGCACGACGGGGTTCGCTGGGTCACCGACATCGAGGATCAGCAGCCCGTTGTTGCCGTTGGCGACATACGCGGTCGAGCCGACAACCTCGATCATCCACGCAAAGCTGGTTGTTTCAAGCGTGCCGAGCGGGACGGGATTTGTCAGATCGCTGACATCGAGGATGTGCAGGCCGAAGCTCCAGTCGGTGACATACGCGGTGGTGCCCGTGACCGCGACGCCGTAGGCATTGTTCATCGCCGTGTACGAGCCGAGCAGCGCCGGCGCGGCCGGGTCGGTTACATCGAGGATCTGCAACCCCGCGTCGGAATCAGCCACAAACGCCGTTGTGCCCGCGAGGGTCACCCCCCGGGCCGAGCCGGGCGTGTCGATCGAACCGAGGATGGCGTCCCCCGGCGGGGTGCCGACATCGACGATTCTAAGCCCCCGACTCGCGGTCAGCACATACGCCGTTGTCCCCTGAACAACGAGGTCGGATGCACGGCCTTGTGGTGTGTAAAAGCCTCGCCATATCGGTGAGGTTGGGTCGCTGACATCGAAGATCATCAGGCCGGTGTCATCGTCGGCAAGATAGACGGTTGAACCAACAACCGCCAGCCCGTTGGCTGCGCCGGGCGTGTCGTACGACCCGAGCAGGACGGGCGCCACCGGGTCGGTGATATCGAAGATCACCAGGCCGCTGCTGTGGCTGGCGACATACAGCGTCGTCCCCGCAAAGGCGAACGCGTGGACATGGCTGGGCGTGTCGAACGTGCCGAGCAGCACGGGGTTTGTTGGATCGCTGAGATCGACGACCTCCACAAAGTATCCCGAGCCGGCGAGGTAGGCGGTGGTGCCAGAGACCGCGACGACCCAGGCATCGCGGAGCGTGCCGATCGCACCGAGCAGCACGGGGTTGGCCGGATCGGAGACATCGACGATCTCCAGGCCGTTGCGGTAGACCGTCACATAGGCAAGCGTGTCCACGATCGTGACGCTGGTACACACGTCGGAGGTATTGTGGACGCCGACCAACACGGGGGCAGTCGGATCGCTGACATCAACGATCTCGAAGCGCGAACCCTCCTGGGCGATGTAGGCCGTGGTCCCCTCGACGGCGACATGTCGGGCGCGACCGGCGGTGGCGAAGGTGCCCAGCAGCACCGGGTCCGCCGGGTCGGCAACATCGACAATCAGCATGCCCCTCTCCCGGTCGGCGATGTAGGCCGTCGAGCCCACGACCACCATGTTCTGGGCGGCATCGGGGGTGTCGTAGCTGCCGAGCAACACGATGGACTCGCACCCCACTCCATCGGCGCTCGCCCGGGGCGCGAGGAGCACGAGCAGCCCCACCAGGCAGAGCATGAGCACCGCGAGAGGGGGGACGGGGGTGAGGGGGGTGAGGGGGGCTGTTGTCCGGGCCGGGAAGGGGCTGGTGAGCGCGGCGGCTGTGGTGTGTGAGGTGGTGGTTGGTGGATGGGTGCCACTGGGCGCGAGCCCAGTGTTGTGCGGGATGAGGCAGAGCACTGGGCTTGCGCCCAGTGGCACCCTGCTTCTTGTCGCTCGGAGAGCTGTGCTGCTGCTGCTGCTGGTGGGGGTGGGGGTGGGGGTGTCGGTGGTGCTCGTGTGTGCTTGGGTGTTGTGAGTCATGGATGGCTCTCCCCGGGGCTCGGCCTGCCCGGTCCCGTGTCGGTGTCTTGTATCGGCCGGGGTCCGCGTGGGGGTCCGCGTCCCTGGCGCTGCTCCTCTGATACCGGGGGCCGCGGGCAGGGTTGCACGGCGGGGCCCGAGTCCCCCGGCCCAGAGAACGAGCAGTTCAGCAGCCCTCCACCCAGTCGGACAGGTACGCAAGGAAGTCGAGCGTGTTGATCTCGCCGTCGTCGTTCCAGTCAGCGATGGGGTCGCCCGCCGACCACGCGCCGAGGAAGGCGAGGAAGTCGGTCGTGTCCACTCCACAATCACCGTTGAGATCGGCGGGGCATTCGGGGTCGAGGTCGTAGACATAGACCGAACCGGAGTCTGTGCCGTTATCGTCGCGCCGGTCCGCCCCGATGACGGCGGTGTCGCCGCTAAGGGAAAGGGAGAAGCCAAAAGAGTCATCCGCCGCCCCGTCGCTAGCCAAGAGCTTGGCCCGCTGGGTCCACACGCCGCCGCTCCGCGTGTAGACATACGCCGAGCCGGATTTGGAGCCGTTGTCGTCGTCCCAATTAGCCCCGATGACGACCGAGCCGCCGCTGAGGGAAACGTGGTGGCCGAACCAGTCATCCGCCGCCCCGTCGCTAGCAAGGAGCTTGGCCTGCTGGGTCCACTCGCCACCGCTCCGCGTG
>CAYMZJ010000056.1:0-16581 GCA_964394895.1 uncultured Phycisphaeraceae bacterium
CGTGATCGTCGTCGTGGTCGTCGTCGTTGTGACTGCCGTGGTCGTCGCCGTGATCGTCGTCGTGATCGTCGTCGTCGTGGCTGCCGTGGTCATCGTTGTGGTCGTGGCCGGTCCCGTCGTCGGACGAGCCCCCCGAGCGGCCCATGACCCAGGCCCCCGCGCTCACCACGGCGTCCTGCCCGCCGTCGGTGCCGCCGATCGCGAGCAAACCGCCGAGCAGCACCGTGCCCTCGTGGATCGCCACCGCGTGCCCGAGGAGCATCGCCCCTTCCTCAGCACTCGGCGTCAGCGTGGATTCGAGCACCCACTGATCGTTCGGGTCAATCTTGCGGAAGACCGCGACCGCGCCGTCGCCGGTGTCAGAGCCCAGCGCCACGCGGTCGCCTTCCATCGCGATCGAACGCCAGTGCGTGTCGGTGCTGGTGCCCGCGTCGAGGGTGGCTTCGAGCGACCACCGGTCGCCGCGGCGTTTGAAGACCTGTGCGAACGCCGCGTTCGACCCGTCGTCGGCGCCCAGCGCCATCGCGGCCGCCCTCGAGCCCGACGCCGCGACGTCGTGCCCGAACCGGGCGCCGGGTGCTTGGCTCGTCGGCGTCAGTTTCGCCTCGACGCCCCAGGTGTCTCTGTTCCGGCCGATCGCAAAGACCGACCC
The DNA here is from genome assembly GCA_964394895.1 of uncultured Phycisphaeraceae bacterium. Lineage (GTDB taxonomy): Bacteria > Planctomycetota > Phycisphaerae > Phycisphaerales > UBA1924 > PNC22. The sequence continues at coordinate 653 of CAYMZJ010000056.1, forward strand.
CGAGTTGGTCCCCATATCGTCGTCGAGCCACGCCCCGACGATCACGCTGCCCGAGTGCACCGCGACGGCGTGCCCGAACTCGCTGTCGCGGGCGCTCTGGGGCGCGTCCATGCGGACCGCCACCTCCCAGCTTCTGCCGTTGCGTTCGTAGATATAGACCGCGCCGCTGGTGGCCGAGGTGTCGCTATCGAGGCCCTCTTCGCCGGGCGCGCCGACGACGATGGTCCCGCCGTCGGTCGCGACCGCCTGCCCGAAGCCGCCCTGGGCCCGTTGGTCGGCGGCCGGTTCGAGTGTGGTTTGCAGCGTCCACCCAGACGAGCCGTCCGACGACGACCCGCCGTAGACATACGCCGCGCCGCCGGCCCGGGTGCCGATCACCGCGGTCGAGCCGTGGATATCGACGCTCCACCCGAACCCGTCGCCGGCGTCGAGGCCGGGCGCGTCGAGCAGCGTCTCGAACGCCCAGGTCTGCGTCGAGCTCTGAAAGCGGAAGACCGCCGCGGCCCCGGCCCCGTTGTTGGCGCGGGGGGCACCGAGGATCATCCGGTCGTCGTGGACCGCCAGCGAGCTGCGGCCCAGGGCGTCCAGGTCGGCGGGGTTGCCCGTGCCGTCGTCGGTGGTGAGCAGCGCCAGCTGCTGCCAGACGCCCGAGCCGCTGTCGCCTCCGGAACCGCCGCTGTCGTCGCCCGAGCCGTTGCTGGAGGGCCCGCGTTCGAAGACGATCGGCTGGTTGTTGAGGTCGATGGTGGTGACGGTGAGGTACCCGCCCTCGCCCCAGGAGCCGAAGACGCTGGCCGCGCCGGCCGCCGACCAGTCGCCGTCGAGGACGATGCGTGGTTCGAGGCTTTCCATGGGCGTGCCAAAGCCGTCTCGGCGGGTGTGGGCGTCGTGGCGGGTTCGGGGGGCGTTCGAGCGGGGGGTACGGTCGAGCATGGGGTCTTCTCCTGTGTCAGCAAGTCCCGTGTGCAAACCCCGTGCCCGGCGCCCGACCCCCTCTCACGCCCGCGCCACGGCCGGTTCTCGCGGCACTCTGGCCAGAACCGACCAGCGAGCCGCTCCCAGCGGCCAATCCCCGCCCCCCGGCGGCCACGCTCCGCCGCCCCCGGAGGGGGCGCTGACCTTTGCCCCGGGCGCAGCCCGGGGTGAGGGGGGCCACACCTTCCAGAGCCCCGGAGGGGCGACGGCATCGCCGGACCTTCGCCCCTCTGGGGCTCCGCTGTCGAACGCGGCCCGGTTCCCCGGGCTGCACCCGGGGCAAGGGTCATGGCCCCCGCCGGGGGCCGGAGGCAGAGGCGCAGCGGCACCACCCTCTGGTCGCGAATCGACGGGGCCCGTCGGCCCTCCCGGCATCACCATCCGGAGCTGAGGCCGTGCCACCGGCCCGGCACCGATGCAACACCATATTGCGGCGGTGCGCGACGACCTCACACCGATGCAACATCGATGTGCGGCGGTGCGCGGCGGCCTCACACCGATGCAACATCGTGTCGAGCCGGTGCGCGACGACCGCACACCGATGAAACACCACCCCGCAACGCCCGAGCGTGTCGCCATGGCGAGAAACTTGGTGTTCTTTGGGCTCTCGCGTGGTTCTCGCTCAACCCGCCCCCGCCGCACGCCGACACGAGGAGTATCAAGGCCGCCCGCCCGGCACGTCAGGCCGGGCCGGCCCATACACCCGGCCGCGTTCACCCGTCACCACGGGCCAAACGAGCGTCGCCATGCAATATAAGGAAACTTCTTATGTCCATCGTACCAACCAGCCGCCTCGGCAAGGTCGAGTTCTACGAGATCCGCATCTCGCCCTGGGCCTCCAACGCCCTGGCCATCGGGCTCGATGTCTCGAACGTCACCGCGCTGGGCACCGCCACCGGCGCCGCCCGGGTTGCCTACAACGAGATGATCGCCGCCCGCACCGCCTCGCGGGTCGCGACCCAGAACTTCTATGATATGGTCAGCACCATGCACAGCAACCCCGGCTTCGGCAGCGACATGATCGACACAATTAAGAACTTCGCCCAGACCAGCGACGACGACAACGTCTATGTGCTCGCCCAGATCCCCGGCCCCACGCCCCCCGGCGTGATCCCCGCCCCCGGCATCCCCTTCGGCTTCCGGGCCGGGCTGCTCCAGGATGGGTCAGTCGAGCTCAAGTGGAAGAGCAGCAACCCCCCCGGCGCCGTCGGCACCGTCTACGAGATTTTCCGCTCCATCGACGGGGCCGCGATGACCTATGTCGACACCGCCGGCAAGAAGACCTTCACCGACACCACCCTGCCCGACGGTTGCGGGCCCGTCACCTACCGCGTCACCGGCGTCCGCTCGACCCTCAAGGGCGACCCCGGCCAGTTCACCGTCCAGATGGGCACCGGGACCGTCACCGAAGAGGGCACCGGCGAGACGACACTGGGCATGGCCGCGTAAGGCTCGCGACGCGACACCCGGAGCCCGGGCCGCGTCACCCGGAGCCCGGGCCGCGTCACCCGGAGCCCGGGCCGCGTCACCTTCCACACCACCACGCACCACACGCGGCGCGGGCACAGGCCCGCGCCGCGTTTTTGTTGTGCCCGTCACGGGCGGAACGGTCGTCGCCACGGGCGGAACAGTCGTCGCCACGGGCGAAACGGTCGTCGCCACGGGCGAAACGGTCGTTGTGACGGTACACCGGCTGGAAGCCGGTGCCACGGATGGGTCCGATCGTGGGGGTCAGCGGCGGTAACCGCTCCGCCCGTGGCGGTAACCGCTCCGCCCGTGGCGGCGGCGCAACCCCAGCACGCCAGCACCCAGCAGCACAAGGGCCGAGCCCGGCGCCGGGATGATGTCGTACTGCACCTCGTCGATCACCGGGGCAACGTTGCCGGTGAAGCTCAGGCTGGCGATCCCCGTCGCCGAAGACCAGCCGGCCCAGACCATCGCGTTGCCGAGGCTGTCGAGCGTCTGGTCGGCACCGAGCTGCACGCCGTTGCTGTCAAAGGCCCGGACGGTCATGTCCGAGTTCCCGTCGTTGGTTGTTGCAAAGTAAAACCCGAGCCGGGCCGCCGGCGTCGCCAGCGTCAGCGTCACACTGACGGGCCTGCCCACAAAGAAGAACCCCATCGCCTGCTCGTCGATGGGGATGGCAGGGCCGTACATCCCCAGGCTCCAGACCGCGGTGGGGCTGATCACCCGCAACTGGTCCGACGTCGGTGGGAAGCTGGCCAGCAAACCCCCCCCGCCGAGAATCTCCAGCGTGTCGGTGATCCCGCCGTTGTTATAATCAGGGAACGACTCGAACCCCTCGCTCACCACGCCGGCAAAGGTGCCGATCGGGATGATGTCGGCCGTCGCCACCGACGCCAACCCGATCGCCACGGGCGAAACGGCCATCGCCAGCCCCGCCGATGCGGCCGTCAGAAATGTGTACTGCTTCATTGGAAAGGTCTCCTCCCTCTGTCTTTGTGGCCCGGGCACACATGCGCGAGGCAACACGCCCCGCCGGCCCGGCCCGCTCTCTTGCCGCCGAGCATACCCGATGCCCGGCGATTCCCCAACCCTCCTCTTTCCTGACTCTTCACCCCCGCCCCCCCTCTCGGGCCGATCCATACCATGCACGCCAGGCTCACCGAGGTCCAGACCACCATGCCACCAAAACGCTCCGCCCGTGGCGGCACTCTTTCCCCCCGCGCCGCGTTCCGACGCCGCCTGGCGCTGCTCATGGTCGCCTTCCTCGCCGCGTCCGTCGCCATGGCCGCGCAGATGGTCCGCCTGGGGGTCACCAACGCCGACAAATCTCTCGCCGAGGCCGAACGGCGGCTCTCCCGCGAACGCTGGATCCCCACCGTCCGTGGCAACATCCTCGACCGCGACGGCCGCATCCTCGCCCAGAACCGCCCGACCTACGAGGTCGCCATCGACTTCCGGGTGCTCAGTGGCGAGTGGGCCGCCAAACACGCCCGACGCCACGCCCGCCGCGCCCACGCCAAAGCCTGGCCCATCCTCACCGAGGCCCAACGCGACGAGGTCGTCGCCCGCTTCGAGCCGCGCTATACCCGCCACGTCGCGGCGATGGAACGCCGCGTGCAAACCACCCTGGGCATCACCTCGCAGGAGTACGCCGACCGCAAGCAACGCATCCTCGACCGCGTGAGCCGTACCGCAAGCAGCGTCGCCGAGTTCCGCCTCGATCGCTACAAGCGCGAGCAGCTCGAACGCGGGCGATGGCTCACCCCCGAGATCTATGCCACCTTGCAAGAACGGGCCGCCGCCCCTATCGCGGCCCAGCGCGAGCCCCACGTGGTGGGTGACGCCGCCGACGACACCGCCTTTGCCCTCATCCGCCTGCAGGACGCCACCTGGCAGATCGATGCCCCCGATGCGGGGAGCGGTTTCCCCGATGCACGTCTGGATGCCGAGACCGATCTCGAAGACCTCGCCGAAGAAGTCCCGCTGTTGCCCGGCCTGGTCGTCCGCCGCAGCGAAGAACGCCAGTACCCCTACGACCACGCCCGGGTCACCCTCGCCCGCGACTCGCTGCCCACCCCGCTGCGACAAGACGAACCCATCACCCTCGAACTCGAAGGCGTCGCGGCACACCTCATCGGCTGGATGGGCTCGCGCCCGCTCGAGTCCGACACCGCGCGCCGGGCTGCGCTGCTCGAAGCCGACCCCGAGTTCGCAGCTCGAGCCCTCGTCAACACCCTCGACCGCCAAGGCCCAGACGCCCGCATCGACCGCGGGCAGTACAAGGACGGCGACCCCGTCGCCCGCGCCGGCGTCGAGTGGTCACGCGAGGCCGACCTCCGTGGCTTCCGCGGCCTCCGCACCGAACGCCTCGACACCAGAGAAGCGCAGACCATCCCCCCAGAGCCGGGCCGCGATGTCAAACTCACCATCGACATCCACCTGCAAGCCCGCGTCCAGGCAATCCTCGACCCACGCTTCGGGCTCACCCGGGTCCAGCCCTACCACAGCGCGGCCCCCGGCTCGCTCCCCATCGGCACGCCGCTCAACTCCGCCGCCGTCGTGATCGACGTGGACTCAGGTGATGTCCTCGCGCTGGTCACCAGCCCGTCGTTCTCCCGCGATGATCTCAAGGACAACCCCAAAGCCCTCTTCGAGGACCAGCTCAACACCCCCCTGGTCAACCGCGCCATCGCCAAACCCTACCCCCCCGGGTCGGTCCTCAAAGCCCTCATCCTCTGCGGCGCCGTCACCCACGGCCACTACACCCTCGGCCAACGCATCCACTGCCGCGGCTACCTGCTGCCAGACAACGACAAGGTCCTCCGCTGCTGGATCTACCGCGAGGTCTTCGGCTACTCCAACCACTCGATCCGCTTCGGGCACGACCTCGACGCGGTCGATGCCCTCACCGCCTCCTGCAACATCTTCTTTTACACCATGGGCCGCCGCATGGGCGCACCCACCATCGCCGAAACCCTCCGCACCTTCGGCGTCGGCGCCCGCTTCAACCTCGGGGTCGGGGCCGAGTTTCCCGGCTCGATCGGCACGATCCAGACCGTTACCGACACCGACGGCAACCCCACCAACATCTACACCAACGACGGCGCCGGTCTCACCGAGTTTGACGCCACCATCATGGGCATCGGGCAGGGGCCGATCGCCTGGACCCCCCTCCACGCCGCCAACGCCTACACCACCCTCGCCCGCATGGGCGTCGCGATCACCCCCCGCGTCATCGACGACGGCTCGGTCCCCAAGAGCCGCGAGACCAGCCTCGACCGCCGCGCCATCGCCGCGGCCCTCGAAGGGCTCGACGGCGTGGTCAACAACGCCGACAACGGCACCGCCCACCACCTCACGTTCGACACCGGCCGCGAGCCCATCTTCAACACCCCCGGCGTCCACGTCTGGGGCAAAAGCAGCACCGCGCAAGCCCCGCCGCTCTATCTCGACAACCCCGCCCGCGATGCCGAGGGCAACGCCATCCCTATCCGCTCGGGCGACCACGCCTGGTTTACCGCACTCGTCGGGCGCGAGGGCGAACGCCCCCGCTACGCGATCAGCGTCATCGTCGAGTACGGCGGCTCCGGCGGCCGGGTCGGCGGGCCCATCGTCAATCAGATCATCCGCGCACTCGTTGATGAGGGGTACCTCTAAGCCGTGCCACTCCTCGACCTCATCAAGGGTTCGTCCGTGCCGGGACGCTCGGTGCTCTCGACGATCCGCATCGTCCACGCCGGGTGGATCGTGCTCTTCACCGGGCTGGCCCTCAGCCTCGTCGGCATCTACGCGATCGACCTGGCGACCAACCTCGCTCCCGCCCAGCCGCTCGACCTCTCCGCCCAGGCGTGGAAACAGATCGTCTTCCTCATCCTCGGCCTGCTCGCCGCAGTAGTCGTTGCCCTCCCGCACTACAAGCTCGCGGCCTACATCGCCTGGCCGGCCGCGTTTCTCTCACTCGCGCTGCTCGTCTTCCTGCTGATTCCAGGCGTGCCGACGTGGATCGTCACCCCGGTCAATGGTGCCCGCGCATGGATCAACCTCCCCCTCTTCAACCTCCAGCCCAGCGAGCCGGCGAAGATCGCCTACGTCCTCTTCATGGCGCTCTATCTCCGCCGCCGCGACCCGCCCGAGACGCTGCTCGCGCTCATCCCGCCGGGGTTGCTCACCCTCATCCCCGTCGGGCTCATCACCGTCCAGCCCGACCTCGGCACCGCGAGCCTGTTTGTGCCGTCCCTCTTTGGGATGCTCATCACCGCCGGGGCGCGCCTGCGCTACCTCGCGCTGGTTGTCGTGATCGCGGCCCTCGCTGCCCCGGTCGCGTGGCCCTTCCTGCTGCCCCACCAGAAAGCCCGCTTCGAGGCCCTCGTCCAGCAGATCCAGGGCGACCGCTCCCGTGAGCACGACATCAACTTCCAGTCCTTCACCGCCCAGCGCCTCATCGCCGCCGGCGGCGTCACCGGCCAGTCCGACGAACGCACCCGCGCCCTCGTCCACTTCAACCGCCTCCCCGAGCCCCACAACGACATGGTCTTTGCCGTCATCTCGACGCGGTTCGGCATCGTCGGCGCGATCGGGCTTACCTCGCTCTTTGTGGTCTACTTCGCCGGGGCGCTTCTCGTTGCTGCCACCTGCAAAGACCGCTTCGGCCGTATCGCCGCGGTCGGGATCGCCGGCTTCATCGCCACCCAGGTCGTCATCAATATCGGCATGAATATCGGCCTCCTCCCGATCATCGGCATCACCCTGCCCTTCATCAGCTACGGCGGCTCAAGCATGCTCACCTGCTGGGCGATGACCGGCATCCTCTTCAACATCGCGATGCGACGCGAACTCACCCCCTACAACCCCGCACCCAGATACCCACTCGGCCAGGAACCACATGCACGCAAATGAACCCGAACCCAGGACGACCGCTTCGCCTGCCGCTGCGCGCGCGCCGCTCTCCAAAGCCGCCGACCTCACGCCCCCCGCGCCCACCCCCGACTTCCTCACCGCCGCCACATCCCTGGGCATCGAGTTCGAGCCCGGCGAGCTCGACCGCCTCGGCACCTTCCTCGCCCTCCTCCTCGACGCCAACACCCGCACCAACCTCACCGCGATCAAAGACCCCGCCGACGCCTGGACCCGCCACGTCCTCGACGCGCTCACACTGCTGCCCATGCTCGCTGAACTTCCCGAAGGCGCCCGCGTCATCGACATCGGCTCCGGCGGCGGCCTGCCCGCGATCCCGCTGGCGATCGTCAGCCCCCACCTCCGCTTCACACTCCTCGAAGCCACCGGCAAAAAGTGCGACTTCCTCCGCCACGCGATCGCCGAGCTCGGGCTGCCCAACGCCGACGTCCTCCAGTCCCGCGCCGAAACCGCCGGGCAGGACCGAGGCACCCGCCAGCCCGACGGCTCGCGCACCGGCATCACCCGCGAGGTCTTCGACGCCGCCACCGCCCGGGCCGTCGGCCCCCTCGCGGTCGTCGCCGAGCTGACCATTCCCCTGGTCAAAGTGGGGGGGCTGGTCGTCCTCGTCAAGGGGCAACGGGCCGACGAAGAGCTCGCGGGTGCCAAGCAGGCTCTCCACATGCTCGGCGCGACCCACGCCGGGACGATCGACACACCCACCGGCCGGGTCGTCATCCTCGAAAAGCTCCGCACCACCCCCCGCACCTATCCCCGCCGCGACGGCGAACCCAAACGGACCCCCCTCGGTATCCCCAAAGCCCCCACCACATAGAGCCCCTCGCGCAAGCGAGGGGACACGCCATGGAGCACCCCTCGCGCAAACGAGGGGACACCCGCCTAGACTTTCCGCCCTACCGCCCGCTGGGAACACAAGCCGGGACTCTCCCCGAACGAGCCCCGCCCCACGCCGGTGTAGAAGAAAGGACCCAGACCCATGTACGCGATCATCGAAGAGTCCGGCGGCCAACGCAAGGTCACCGAAGGCGAAGAAATCCTCATCGACCTCTACAAGGGCGGCGAAACCTCCGAAGGCGAAGCCATCACCTTCGACAAAGTCCTCATCGTCGGCGCAGTCGGCGGCGACGCCAAGATCGGACAGCCCTACGTCAGTGGTGCTGCGGTCACCGCCGAGATCGTCGAGCCTGTCTTCAAGGGTGAGAAACTCTACATCCACAAGTTCAAGCCCAAGACCGGCTACCGCCGCAAGACCGGCCACCGCCAACGCTACACCCGCGTCAAGATCACCGGCATCACCGGCTGATCGGGCGGGAGCAAACCCACAACATGCCGGGGTTGATGCTGCTTGATTGTTGTTTGATCGTTCTTGTTTCTGATCGAACGAGCCCCGAGCGCAAGCTCGGTTCTTTTCTATGCGCCCGTTACCCCCGTGTCCGCCCCGCCCGCCCCGACGCTCCCATCACCCTCGTGCTTGACAAACGTCGAGAGCTGCCGGTTCTTCTTCACCCCCGGGAACCGCAGCGCCCGCCCGTGCGCCACGCACCACACCCCCGGCTCGAGCAGCCCGGTCGCAAAGATCGCTTCGGTCAGGTTCTGCAGCGCATCGGTCCGCACCATCTCGTAGGGTCGCATCGCCCCGGTTAGCACGATCGGCACCCGGGGCTGGGGGATCGCCGCGTGCAGCGCCTCGCCGGTGAGTTCGAGCGTGTCGGTCCCGTGCAGGATCACGATCCCCGTCGCCGGCGTCGCGCTCTCTCCCCCGGCACCATCGGCGTCGATCACCGCGTCCACGATCCGCTGCCGATCGTGCTCGTCGATGAGCAGGCTGTCCTTGCTCATGAGTTCGAGGGTGTGGATCTCGGTGCCCACAAGCCGGAGCCTGCGCAGCATCCGCCGCACGATCGATCGCCGGTTTTCGAGCGAGCCCGTAAGCTCGTCGTAAGTCTTTTCGATCGTGCCGCCGGTGGTGATGAGGGTGAGCTGCCGCATGGGTCACCAAGCATACGCCTCGGGTGCTTTGCCTGTGTGGGGCATGTTCATGTGATAGAGCCCCTCGCGCAAGCGGGGGGACATGTCCTGTAGAGCCCCTCGCGCAAGCGAGGGGACACCCGCACCGACCAAATCACCTCACTGCATCCGCGTTGTGTAGTCCACCGCCGCGCGGACCGCGTTTGTGTTCCAGAGCGACCGCGTGCTCCCCATTTTCGTCCACACCCGTTTGCGTTCGCCGAGCAGACCCTGCTCTCTGAGCGTTCTTGTCGCCCACGATTTGCACTGCGCCATGACCTGATCCGGCGAATGCGAGTGCGCTTCAATCACCAGGTGAACGTGGTTCGTACGGACTTCCAACGCGAGTACCCGCCAGCTTCGAAACTTCGCGTGCGCCCGGATCGCCTGCGCAACGACTTCTCTGGCAGCATCACTCATCCGGTACGGCACCTCGGCGAGGCGTTCACGGAGCACGGCCTCTCGGGACGGTTGGGCTTCGAGACAAGGATGCCCGTACACGTTGTGCGAATCGTCAACCGAACCCCGCGCGTCGCCATGCAGCCAGGTTCCATACGTTGTCCAAGTGAGAAAGTACGCGAGTGGTGCTTCGTGACCCGGCATGGGGCAAGTGTAACTCGATGTCCCCTCGCTTGCGCGAGGGGCTCCACAAAACGACAGAGCCCCCCGCGCAAGCGGGGGGACCCGTCCTGTAGAGCCCCCCGCGCAAGCGGGGGGACACACTTCACCCGATCCGTTCCACCCCACCCATATACCCCCGCAACACTTCAGGCACCGTCACACTCCCGTCCTCGTTCTGGTACATCTCCAGGATCGGGATAAGAATCCGCGGGCTCGCAGCAACCGTGTTGTTCAGCGAGTGGCAGAACACCGTCTGCCCCTTGCCCCCTTCGCCGCCGGCCCGATACCGCATGTTCAGACGGCGGCACTGGTAGTCGTACAACCGGCTCGCCGAGTGGGTCTCGCCATAGGAGTCCCGACTCGGCATCCAGCTCTCGACGTCCACCATGTCCGCGTTCTTTGCGCCAAGGTCACCCGTGCAGCACTGCAACAACCGGTGGGGCAGCTCGAGGCTCTTGAGAAAGTCCTCGACGATCCCGATCATCTCGCGGTGCAACTTGCGGCTCTGGGCTTCATCCGCTTTGCAGATCACCACCTGCTCGACCTTGTCAAACTGATGGATGCGATACAACCCGGCGGTGTCCTTGCCCGCCGCCCCGGCTTCGCGGCGGAAGCACGTGCTCACGGTACATAGCTTCAGCGGCAGCTCTGATTCGTCGAGAATCTCCCCCATCCGCATCCCCATGAGAGACACCTCGCCGGTGCCGGTCAGAAACAAATCCCGCCCCGTGTCCGTGGCGGCCTCCTGCCGGCGTTCTGTATCCGTGGCACCGGCTTCCAGCCGGTGTTCCTCATCCGGCGCCTGCCGCGCCGTCTCGTTGATGTGGTACGCCTGTTCCCGTCCGCCGGGGAAGAAGCCCGTCCCGACCATCGCCTCCTCGCGCACCAGCACCGGCACCGTCACCGGCACGAACCCGCGCTCGCCGATGAAATCCATCGCGTACCGCAGCACCGCATTATGCAGCCGCGCCCCGTCGCCGACGAGCACATAGCTCCGCGACCCCGCCAGCTTGACCCCGCGCCCAAAGTCCGCCCAGCCGTGCTGTTCGATGAGGTCCACATGGCTGCGGGCCGCGAAGCCTTTGTTGGCGGCGAAGTCCTTCTTCGGGTCAAACCACGCCGGGTTCCACGTGCTGATTTCGACGTTGTCATCGCTCGAGGTCCCCACCGGCACATCGGCGTCCGGCGGCATCGGCACCTGCAAGAGCAGCGCGGTGAGCTCGGGTTCGACCGCTGCCATCTCGGCCTCGATCTTATGGATTTCCTCTTTGAGCACCGCCGGGCGGGACTTGAGCGCCGTGATCTCGCCCTCGAGCTTTGCCCGCTCCTGGCCCTCGGCTTTCTTGAGCTGCCCGCTGAGCTTCCCGATCTGAGGCCCGGTCTCCTTGGCGAGTTTCTTCTGCTCGGCCCGCAGGTTCTCCACCTTCGCGCCCAGCTCCCGCTTCGCGGCGTCCAGTTCCAGCAGCCGGTCGATATCCACCCCGATCCGCTTCAGGCGTGCGCCCTCACGAAACCGGGCCGGGTCCTCTCGCAATGCTCGAATATCAATCATGGGGCGGAGTCTACGCGCCGTCCCCCCGAGTGAGGTACGATCGTCAGCATACCTATGGCCACCACCAAACTCCGTCTCAGACAGGTCGAAGCCGACTCCCGTCCCCTCCCCCTCGGGGAGGACGCCATCTCTATCGGCCGCCACCCCGCCAACGCTATCTCGATCGCCGACGACAAAGCCTCTCGCAAGCACTGCCTCATTGAAGCTGATCCCGAGGGCGGCTTCCGCGTCCGCGACCTCGGCTCGCGCAACGGCACCCGCCTCAACGGCATCGGGATCGACCGCGCCCCCATCGCTCCCGGAGACATCATCCAGGTCGGCGATACCGAGTTCCTCGTCGAAGAATCCATCAGCGCCCGCCCCGCCACCTCCAACGGCGACGGCGAGACGCCGCCGTGGGTCGAGGATATCGAGAAGGTGCTCAAGGCGCTCGAACCCACCGACCTGCCCTCCCCCCCCATCAAGCTCCTCTCGGCCGACGGGCAGCCCTCCTCGGCGATCGACACCGACGCCCACGGCCCGCGCGCTGTCCGCCTCTGTCTCCAGGTCGCGTCCAAAGCCCGCGCCACCGACCTCCACATCGAGCCTCGAACCGAAGCGGTCCAGATCCGCATGCGCGTCGACGGCCAGATGGTCTGGATCGGCGATATCCCAAAGCCCGTCGGCGAACGCTTCATCGGGCTCATCAAGAACGTCTGCCAGCTCGGGGCCTCGGCCGCCGACGCCGTGCTCGACGGCCACTTCTCCGCCCGCTTTGAAGACCGCCGCGTCGAATACCGCGCCAGCCTCACACCCACGATGCAGGGGTCAAAGCTCGTCATCCGCGTGCTCGACTCCCGCGACATCCCCACGTCGGTCACCGAACTCGGGCTCGCGCCCTACATGGAGGAGCGCATCCGCCGGGTCTGCACGCTCAGTCAGGGCATGTTGCTGGTCTGTGGCCCCACCGGCTCGGGCAAGACCACGACCCTCTACAACTGCCTGCGCGCGGTTGACCGCGAGAAGAAGAACGTCATCACCATCGAGGACCCCGTCGAGTACCACCTCGAAGGCTGCACGCAGATTCCCATCAACGAACAACGCGGCAACACCTTCCACTCGCTGCTGCGGTCGTGCCTGAGGCAGGACCCCGACGTGATCCTCCTCGGCGAGGTCCGCGACGACGAGACCGCCCGCACCGCGATGCAGGCCGCGATGACCGGCCACCTGGTCTTCTCGACCATCCACGCCAAGGACACCATCTCGGCCGTCTTCCGCCTGCTTGATCTCAAGGTCGAGCCCTATCTCGTCGCCAACTCGCTCGACCTCATCCTCGCCCAGCGGCTGGTGCGGGTGTTGTGCAACCGTTGCCAGCGGGATGTCCCGGTCTCGCCCGGCCAAGCCACCCGCATCGGCAAGTATCTGGGCGGCGCGACCAAGGTGTTCGCGCCGGTCGGGTGCAAGGCGTGTCTGCGCACCGGCTACCGCGGCCGCAAGGCGTTGTTCGAGCTGCTCGAGTTCAACGACGACCTGCGCGACGTGATCCTGACCGACCAGTCGATCCAAGGCATGAGGCGGATCATCTCTCAGGGGCTCTTTACAACCCTGCTCCAGTCCGGGTGGAAGCTCGCGGCTGCCGGGCACACCAGCCTCGAAGAGATCGACGCGGTCTGCGGCGGATAGGGCGTAGGACCGGCTTTCGTAGGACCGGCTTCCAGCCGGTGGTGCCAGTGCGTAGGACCGGCTTCCAGCCAGTGCGCACCGGCTGGAAGCCGGTCCCACGAGGCAGCACTTACCTCGTATAGAGATCTCGCCCTTTGAGCCCGTCACGGGTCGCCCAGAACCACGCGGGGTGGGCGGTGGTGTCGCGCTGCCCGTTCTCGAACGGGTCCTCGCTCATCCCCCAGTGGCGGAAGATGTTGAAGGGCGGGTCCCACAGCCCCGACGGCGTGAACTCCCGCGCCACCTTGGGGAGGTTCGACGTGCTCATCTCGACCAGGTCGGCGATGTCCACCTCGCCGGCGCTGCCGTCGGCCGAGACGAACCGGGTCGACGCGGCCGGGTTGTTGAACTGTGGGTGTTCCTTGATCGACCCGCCCGAGAGGGTGAGGCGCTTGCGCTGCTTGAAATCGAACCGCTCGAACATCAGCACCTTCGACGCCGGCAGCGGGACGTTGGCGATGCGGTTGCGGCGGAGGTGGTCGGGGGTCACCGGGATCAGGTCGGCGCTCTCGTACCGCTCGGCCGCGAGCCAGAAGGCCGGCGGGTACCAGTACGACCCGTCGGCGATGAAGTGGTCCACACCCTCATCGCCGCTCAGCTGGTCGCGGGTGCGTTGCAGTGCGTAGGTGTCGCTGGGGTGGAACTGGACCTCAGAGAACATCGACCCGTTGTTGCTCTCGGCGTAGTGCATGAGCAGGCTGGCGAACTGCGTGCCCCAGACCTCGGTCGCCCGCTCGCTGTTGCGGTAGCTCCAGAACTGGCCGGGCAGCAGGGGGAGCTGCACGCCGTTCCAGGGGGTGGTGTCCTTGTCGAAGGGGTTGAGCCATTCGTCGTCGTGGTCGTTGGTGTAGGTGAACATGAGCTGGCTGAGCGAACGCATGTTCGAGAGGCTGATCGCACTCCGCGCCGCGTCCCGGGCCTTGCCCAGCGTGGGCAGCAAAATGCCGATGAGCAGCGCGATGATCGCGATGACCACCAGCAACTCGATCAGCGTGAAGCCGGGGCGGCGGGTGATGGGGGTTCTGGAGTTGGTCATGGAGCGGGTCCTGGTGGTACGGGGCCAACGCGGGGAACTGGGAAGACGGGCACGGGGTTCGCAGAGATGCGGCCCCGGAGTGCTCAGGGGAAGTCTACAGGAAATCGGCGGTAGGTGGAAACATTCTTTCGGAGAGGCGGTCGGAGACACCATCGCTGTGATGGCGGTGTTCCAGAAGCAGCAGAGGGGCGTTCCACTGGAATCTCTGAGCAATCCGCCCCTTAGCGGCTTTCAGCGCCTCCGCCGTGTCGAGGCGGATGGAACACTTGCGATCCTGTGCGGAGGTTGCATTCGGGCTTGCTGTTCAGTTGGTTGGCGAAGGAGTTTCGTCGAGTGCGGAAGGGGACAGCGAGGGGAGAATCGTCCGGGCGGTCTGGTCGATCCAGCGGGTCATGTTGGGGTGGGGGCTGAACCCGAGGCCGTCGGCGGTGTAGTCGAGCCCTTCGAGGACCTCGCCATAGGGACCAAAGCCAGCGACCCGGAAGGGGACGACAAGCACACGGACCCCGGCTTCATCCTGGGCTTTGACAAACGCCCGGATGCGCTTCTCGGCTTCGGCCCGACGGCCGGGCCAGTCCTCGCGCAGCGTCTCGCACCGGATCTCGACGAAAGACCCGAGCGTGCCGAGCCGATCGGCCCGGCGTTCCATGTCGATAAGCCACTGCTCGTTCTCGGCATCGTTCCCGGGGCCGTGGGCGAGGATCATGATCGCCTCGTGTGCCGGGTTGAGGCTGAGCGCCCGGACGCGGGCGAGCAGGATGTCATCAACAAGGGGTGAGGCACCGACCCCGTCGGGGCTGATGAAGAAGGTTGCCTGCGTCTCGATGGGCACCGGGGGCTCCATCATCATCATCGAGCCACCCATGCCCTCGGGCATGTCCATTTTCCCGTGCCCGTCGCTGGTGTCCTTGGAGTCCTTGGCGTGCTTGTCGGGCGATGGAGCTTTCCCGGGGTTGTGGGGCTTGCCCTTGGGCATCTTCTTCTTCGGGGTGCCGTGGGGGGTGCCGTGGGGGGTGGGGGTGGGGGTGGGGGTGGTGACTGCCGGCATGGCGTGCCCGGCCTCGCTGTCGAGCGAATCACGAAGCCCGAGGATGTACTCGGTCTTGTCGAGGAAGCTCGAGCCGGAGATGAACATCCGGACGACCGCGATGCGATCGACGCCCTGGGCTTCGAGCTTGTGGACCGCCGCCTTGAGGGTCGAGGTCTTGGCCATCCCGAAGGCGATCTCGATGGGGTAGTGCTTTCGCAACGGCTCGACGACCGCTTCGACCGCCCGGTTCCATTCTTCGCTGCCGCCGTGGGCCATGATGAGGACGCCGGAGCGGTCGGCTTCGGCTCGGTGCTCACTGGCGGGGGCCTGGTCGGCGTGCTGGCCGAGGGCTCTCTGGACCCCGGGAATCCCGGGAGCGAGGAGGGTGAGGACGAGAGCGGGGATGACGGCATTGAGATTGATTCGCAGTTTCATGGCCGAGTGTAGGCCGGATGGGGGGGTGGGGGTGGGGGGGTGGGGGGGTGGGGACAGGATCAGGCAGGTGGCGTTGAGACCCGATCAAGTGGCGTTGAGATCGGACCCAGTGGCGTTGAGACCCGATCAAGTGGCGTTGAGATCGGGTCCAGTGGCGTTGAGATCGGGTCCAGTGGTGTTGAGACCCGACC
>CAYMZJ010000057.1:0-16391 GCA_964394895.1 uncultured Phycisphaeraceae bacterium
GCACGCCAAGATCGCTAGTTAGTGGGCGCTAGTGGCGCAATAGCCTCTTGCGCTCCGGGCTCGTGGTTCTTGACTTTGTCGTTCTTGAATCAACAGAAAGCGAGCGAGATGCTCTTACATCTCCACGATCAGCGCCACGCTGTTCCCGCCGCCGAGGCACAGCCCGGCGAGGCCGCGCTTAGCGCCTGTCCGCTGCATCTGGTGGAGCAGGGTGACGAGTATGCGCGCGCCGCTGGCCCCGATGGGGTGCCCGAGCGCGACGCCGCCGCCGGCGATGTTGACCTTGTCCTCGGGGATGCCGAGAGCCTTGATATTGCACAGCGCCTGGGCGGCGAAGGCTTCGTTGAGCTCGAAGAGGTCGATGTCGTTGACGCCGATGCCAGCTTTCTCGCAGACCTGTTTGACGCCGGAGATGGGTGCTTCGAAGATGTCCTTGGGGTCGACGCCGCTGGTGGCGTAGGCGGTGATGCGGGCGAGCGGGGTGAGCCCGAGTTCGCTCGCTTTGGTTTCGCTCATGACGCAGACTGCTGCGGCGCCGTCGGAGATCTGGCTGGCGTTGCCCGCGGTGACGGTGCCTTCTTTGCCGAACGCGGGGCGGAGTTTGCCCAGTCCCGCAGCGGTCGAGTCGGCGCGGATGCCTTCGTCGGCCGAGACGCCGCCCTCGGGGCCGGGTGCTTTGCGGTTGCCGACCTGTGCGCCGGTGAGCGGCACGATCTCGTCCTTGAACCAGCCCTCGGCGGTTGCGTTGGCGGCGCGCTGGTGGCTCTGAGCGGCGAATCTGTCCTGTTCTTCACGGCTGACGTTGTGCTTCTCGGCGATCCAATCGGCGGCACAGCCCATCGCCCAGTGCTCGAACGGGCAGGTCAGGCCGTCGGCCTGCATGTGGTCGATGAGTTTGCCGTCGCCGAACTTGATGCCTGCGCGAACGTGGGCGAAGTGGGGGGCTCGGGTCATGTTCTCGATGCCCCCGGCGATGACGCAGTGGTTGTCGCTGGCTTTGATGCTCTGGGCGGCCATCATGACGGCTTCGAGCCCCGAGCCGCAGACCTTGTTGATGGTCTTGGCGCTGAGGGTCGTGGGCAGGCCGCCCTTGAGCCCGACCTGACGCGCCGGGTTTTGGCCGACACCGGCTTGCAGGACGCACCCCATGACGCACTCGTCGACGGCGTCCTTGATCGCAGGAGTTTGCTCGAACATCGCCGAGAGCACCGCGGCACCCAGGTCCGGCGAGGGGACTCTGCTGAACCCGCCGAGGAATCGGCCGATTGGTGTGCGTCTGGCAGCGACGATCACTGGCTGTGCGGACATGTGTGCTTCCCTCTGGTCTGGTTGGAGCGTGGTCTCTGCGAAGGTCGGAGCGTTGAGTCCCCGCGGCCCGTCTGCCGGGGGTGGTGCTCTCTGGGCAGAGTCTAGGCCCGGGGGTGTGAAGCTCGCGCCTGTGGTCGTCGCCGGTGGGCGGGCCGTACAGTCGGGCATGATCTTCCAGGACGAACTGCCGCAGCCGTTGGGCCCCGATATTCCTGTCGCGACCGAGGGGGACACGCTCGATGCGATCGAGGGCGCGATCGACGATCTCGGCGTGCAGTCCCAGAAGTTTGTGGATCTGATATCGAGCCAGTGGGAGAGCATTTCCAGGTTCGTGATCGTTGCTGCGCTCGCGGTGGTCTTTGTGCTCGTGGTGCACTATGTGGTGTTTGCGATCGCCCGTCGCGCCGCGATGAAGACGAAGCTGAAGGGGGACGAGATCATCGTTCGCTTGCTGCGTGGGCCGAGTCGGCTCATTCTCGCGTTGCTGGCGGTGTACTTTGTGCTTCCACAGGCGCAGCTCAACGATGCTGCGCTCGGGCTGGTCCGGCACGGGATCTCGCTGCTGCTGATCGCGGCGATGACATGGCTTGTGGTCCGGATCGTGCAGTCGATCTCCCAGTTTGTGCTCGCCCAGTACGAAACGGGCACGCTCTTTGACACCCGGGCCCGCCGCGTGCAGACGCAGATGCGTGTCCTGAGCCGCATCCTGAGTGTCGTCGCGGTGATCGTCGGCGTCGCGGCGGCGCTGATGACCTTCGACACCATCAAGCAGCTCGGCGCGTCGATCCTCGCGTCGGCAGGCATCACCGGGCTGATCGTCGGGCTCGCGGCGCAGAAGGTCATCGCGAACTTCCTCGCGGGGCTCCAGATCGCGTTTACCGGGCCCATCAATATTGGCGATGTCGTGGTCATCGAGGGTGAGTGGGGGCGTATCGAGGAGATCACGACGACGTATGTCATCCTCAAGATCTGGGACGAACGCCGGCTCATCGTGCCGTTCTCGAAGATCATTGACAGCACGTTCTACAACTGGTCGCGCAGCTCGAGCGAAGTGCTGGGCACGATCTATATCTACGCCGATTATCAGGTCCCGATCGACGCGGTCCGCGCCGAAACGGTGCGGATTGTCAATGCTTCTGTGCACTGGGACGGTCGGACCTGCGGCCTGGTGGTGACCGACGCCACCGAGCGCGCAGTCGAGCTCCGAGTCGTGATTTCCGCAGCCGACGGGTCAAAGCAGTGGGATCTCCGCTGTGAGGTCCGC
This sequence comes from uncultured Phycisphaeraceae bacterium, assembly GCA_964394895.1. Classification (GTDB taxonomy): domain Bacteria; phylum Planctomycetota; class Phycisphaerae; order Phycisphaerales; family UBA1924; genus PNC22. Next base: position 2,573 of record CAYMZJ010000057.1, read on the forward strand.
GAAGAGCTCATCAAGTATCTGCAACGGGAGCACCCCGAGTGCCTCCCTCGCACCCGTATGGTCATCGCCGACGAACGCGTAGACAAATCAAAAGGCACGATCTTCAACCCGACGGGGCCTGTGCCCGACTGAGTTTCGCGTTGGTACGGTGTCAGTACAACGCATAGCAAATAGAGCCCGAGCTCGCGCTCGGGGCTCGTGGGGAGGGTCGCAAGTCGTCGGCAATCTCGAAAGCTCATGCCGGGCTGGGGACGAGAATGACCGAGCCGTTCTCTTCGTCGCGCTCGCCGCACGCGCACGCCAGGATGACCGACGCCACCTGTCTTGGGTGGAGCGTCATGCTCTTGGGCAGTTCCTCTTCACTTGCGATCGACCGAAGCATCGCAGTTTCTACCGCGCCGGGTGCAACGGCGAACGCTTTGATTCCCGCGTCGGCTCCTTCGTTGGCGCAGGCTCTGGTGAGCAGGTTCACCGCGGCCTTGCTCGCGGCATACGCTGCGAGCCCGGGGAAGGGGTCGAGGGTTGCCATCGACGAGAGGTTGACGATGCGCGCGATATTGTCGTGCCCGTCCGGCGGGCGGCTCTCACCGTTCCCGGTTGCCGGCTCGGCGGCGTGTTGAGCAGCAAACACCGGCCACGCCGCGGCGATCAGCGCCATCGGGCCGATCGAGTTCACGCGGTACATTTCTTCAAGCTCAGCCCAGCCGAACTCGGCGAACGGTTTGCACGGCGCGACGGCGGCGTTGTTGACGAGCACGTCGAGCCGGCCGAATGCTCCGGTCGCGCCTTCCACGATCGCCCTCGCGCCGGTCTCGGTCCCCACGTCCGCGGGCAAGACCAGCGTCTCTCCCGGCACGCTCTCGGCGGTTGCTTCCAGCGTTTCCCGTGTTCGGCCGACCAGGACGACCGCGAAGCCGCACTCGCCGAGCATCTCGGCGGTCGCCCGCCCGATCCCGCTGCCTGCTCCGGTCACGATCGCGACGCGCTGTGTGTTGTCCATGCCGGAGGATAGGTGCGGGTGTGCGGCGGCGGCCTTGCGATATGCCCGCGTACACTCCGCCCATGGCCCGTGCCCGTCTGGTGATCGCTGCGTGCTTTCTGGTCGTCCTCGGTCTGCCGATGCTGGTCGGGCGGTGTACGCGCAGCACCGACACCGCGGTGGACCGCGACGCCCCGGCGATCATCGTCATTACGCCGCACGTGGCGCAGATTCGCAGCGAGTTTGCCAGAGCGTTTAGCGAGTGGCACCTCCGCAACTACGGCACGACCGCCCGGATCGACTTCCGCACCGTCGGCGGCACCAGCGAGATCATCCGCGCCCTCGAGGCACGGTTCAACGCGGCGCTCGCGGCGGGAAAATATGTCCGCGAGAGTGATGGCACCGTCACCATGCAGCCCGGCGCGGTCGACTTTGACATTATGTTCGGCGGCGGGTCGTACGACCACGGGGGGCTCAAATCGGGGGTTGTCTTTCAGGTAGACGGCGAGGAGATCCGTGTCCCGATATCGGTCCCTGCGGGTTTTTCACAAGACCAGCTCGACGAGTGGTTCGGCGACAACACGGTCGGCGCAGGCAAGCTCTACGACCCCGACCAGTACTGGATCGGCAACGCACTCTCCGGCTTTGGCATCGTCTACAACCGCGACCTGACCCGTGAGCTGCTCGGCCGAGACGATCTCGACAGCTTCCGAGACCTGACCGACCCGCGCCTCGCCGGCTGGGTTGCGCTCGCCGATCCGAGGCAGTCCGGTTCCATCACCACCTCGATGGACGCGATCCTCTCGGTGTTTGGATGGGACGAAGGGTGGCGCACCCTCCGCGCGGCGGCCGCGAACACGCGGTACTTCACCAACTCATCGACCAAACCTCCGATTGATGTCTCGCAGGGTGAGGCGGCGGCGGGGCTGGCGATCGACTTCTACGGCCGCTCGCAGTCTCAAGTGGTGATGCGCCCCGGGGAGACCCCCGAGACCGCGCGCGTTGGGTATGTCGATCCGCCAGGCGAGGTCTCGATCGATACCGACCCGGTGTCGATCATCCGCGGCGGACCCAACCCCGAGCTCGCACGCCGGTTCCTGGAGTTCACACTCTCCGACGAGGGGCAGGCGCTCTGGAACTTTCACGCGACCGAGACGCCCAGCGGCGAAACCAACCCGATGACTGCCGAGGGCGACCAGCTCGGCCCCAGACGCTTCGAGCTCCGTCGGATGCCGATCCGTCGTGATTTCTACGCGCGGTACCGCGAGTTTCTTATCGACAAGGTGGACCCCTTCGAGGCCGCGTCCGACACGCCCCCCGCCGGCTGGCGGTCCGCGATCGGGATGATGATGGGGGCGTTCGCGGTGGACAATCAGCACGCGATCCGCGAGGCGTGGGTGGCGCTGCGCGACGCCCGCGAGCGTGGTGTTGACCCGGTGCAGATCGCCGAAGCCGAGGCGGTGTTCTTTGCGTTCCCCACGCCCGAGCAGGTGCAGCGCCACTGGATCGAGCGCTTCGGTGAGGCCGATTCTGAGAACGCGGTCACACTGCCGAGTGACACTTTGTTGGTGTTCACGCCCGAGAACTACCGCACGATTCGGAACACATGGCGCAACCCGGCGGTCCGATCGCGCCTCAAGGTTGTGTACGCCCGTGCGTTCGCCGAAAACTATCATCATGTCACCAGCACTCTCCAAGCCGCTCTCGATGCCGACTCTACCCACTGACGCCACCGCGCCACAGACAAGGCCGCCGACGATGCCCGACACCGCGCCCGCAGACCTGCCCGTTCATCAGGAGCGGCCGACGCTGACCAAAATCGTCGCGACGCTCGGGCCGGCGAGCGACTCGGCCGAGGTGATGACCAAACTCGTCGAGGCCGGGGTCAGTGTGTTCCGGTTCAACTTCTCCCACGGCACACTCGACGAGCACGCCGCGCGGCTCAAGACGCTCCGCACGGTCGCGAGCACGCTGCGCCGTCCGCTCGCGGCGCTTGGAGACCTTCAGGGGCCGAAGATTCGGGTCGGGATGGTTCCCGGTGCGGGGATCGAGATCGAAGCGGGGCACGAGGTCACCCTCCGGCTCGGGCTCGCCGAAGCGATCGAGGAGCGCGACCCCGAGTCTGGTGTCGTGCGGGTTGTCCTTCCCTTCGAGTACGAGCCTCTTGTCCGCGAGGTCCTGCCCGGGCACCGCGTCCTCATCAACGACGGCGCGATCCGGATGCTCGCGATCGACAAGAATCTCGCGCGGGGTGAACTGCACAGCCGCGTCACCACCGGCGGGCTGGTCACCTCCCGCAAGGGGATCAACCTTCCCGACTCAGACCTCACCGCTCCGGCGATCACCGAGCGTGACTGGGAGTGTGTCGAGTGGGCGGTCGAGCACGGCATCGACATGCTCGCGCTTTCCTTTGTCCGCAACGCCGGTGAGGTGCTTGAGCTCAAGGAACGCCTCGCCGGGATGTGCCCGATCAGCCCCGATGAGAGCGACGACTTTCTCGGGTCGACGATCCCGGTGATCGCCAAGATCGAGAAGCCGCAAGCGGTGGACAACATCGAGGAGATCGTCGAAGCGGCCGACGCGATCATGGTCGCTCGCGGCGACCTCGGGGTCGAGATGGAACTCGCCCGCGTGCCGATCGTGCAGAAGCAGATCATCGAGACGTGCAACCGTTTCGGGAAGCCTTGCATCGTTGCGACGCAGATGCTCGAGTCGATGATCGAGAGCGCCAGCCCGACCCGTGCCGAGACGACCGATGTTTCCAACGCGGTGCTTGATGGCGCGGGCGCGGTGATGCTCAGCGCCGAGACCGCGACCGGGAAGCACCCGGCGCTGGTGGTCGAGACCATGCGGCGGATTGCGCGCGCGGCGGAGGAGCATCTCGCAGCACTTCCCCAGCGGGCAAGCGCCCCCCAGCACCTCCGCGAGCAGCAATACCGCACCGCGGCGCTCGCCCACGGCGCGTGGCACATCGCTAACGACATCGGGGCCGAGCTTGTCGTCTGCTGGTCCCAGCACGGCGGCGGGGCGCGGTACCTCAGTCAGAACGACTTTACGATCCCCATCATCGCCTACACCAGCAGCCTGAATGCCGCCCGGCGGATGGCGCTCTTGCGCGGGGTGACTCCCATCCGCGCCGAGGCGCCGGAAGCCGGACGCCTGCGCGATTGGAACGCGATGGTGGACGCCGACCTGATCGCTCGCGGGTGGGCCGTCACCGGCACGCCCATCGTGATCCTTGCCGGAAAGCCGCTGGGGATGCCCAAAGTCACGACCAGCGTCGCGATTCACTACATCGGGCACCCGACCGGCTACCGCTCCAACGACGGCTGATGTCGAGGTTTTGCCTGAGGGCGATTCACCCCGGGGCGGGACACTCCGGGTCCCGACTATTTCTTATCCTTGTTCCCCTCTATCCTTTCTCCATGGACATCACCGTCAACGCCAAGCCGCACTCCCTCTCCGAAGGCACCACGCTCGCCGACCTCATCAAAGAACTCGGCCTCGCCGATGCGCCGTGCGCTGCGGAAGTCAACCAAGCCCTCGTTCCCAAACGACGCCACGACCAGCACCCGCTCAGCGAAGGTGATGTTGTCGAACTGGTGACCCTTGTCGGCGGCGGGTGAACGGGGATTGCCTGTCTAGGCAGAGCCAGCCGCTGGGTGTTCCCGGTCCCTATCCTTCCGGCATGACCACCACCACCACCACCACCGAGCCCGGGCTCTCGCCGTTCACCATCGCCGGCCGCACCTTTCAGAGCCGTCTCTTTGTCGGCACCGGGAAGTACGCCGACTTTCCAACCATGCAGGCTGCGCTGGATGCCGCCGGGGCCGAGGTGGTCACGGTCGCGGTCCGCCGCGAGAGGCTGTACAACGATCGCGGCGAGTCGCTGCTCGACCATCTCGATACGGCGCGGTACACGATCCTCCCCAACACCGCCGGGTGTTTCAGTGCTGAGGATGCGGTGCGGGTCGCGCGGCTCGGGCGCGAGCTGCTCGATCAGATGGGCAACGCGGGCGCGAGCTGGGTCAAGCTCGAAGTGCTGGGAGACAAGAAGACGTTGCTGCCCGACCCGGTCGGCACGCTCGAAGCGACCCGCGAGCTGGTGGCTGATGGGTTCGAGGTGCTGTGCTATTCGAGCGACGACCCGATCTCGGCAGCACGGATCAAGGACGCGGGCGCAGCGAGCGTCATGCCCGCCGGCTCACCCATCGGTTCGGGGCAGGGCGTGCTCAACCCCAACAACATTGTCCTGTGTCTTGAAGCGCTGAAGCGGGGCGATCCGACCTATCCCGTGATCGTTGATGCGGGTGTCGGTGCCGCGAGCGATGTCTCGCAGGCGATGGAACTCGGCGCCGACGGCGTGCTGCTCAACACCGCGATCGCCCACGCCAAAGAGCCGGTGATGATGGCGCACGCGATGCGCAAAGCCTGCGAAGCCGGACGGCAGAGCTACCTGTCTGGGCGCATCGAGAAGAAGCTGTACGCGACCGCGAGCAGCCCGTTCGAGGGGGCGATCAGCTACATCCCCGGCGAGTAAAGCCGGGATTTGGTGGGCGCTACGCTCTGCCTCATGCCAACTCCCCGCCGCATCTTTCCCGGCTATACCGTCGCCGCGGTCGCGACACTCGCGGTGGTTGCCACCGCGCCGGGCCAGACGTTTATCGTTGCGCTCCTCAACACCGAGCCGGTCCGTGAAGGGCTTGGCATCAGCTCGCTCTGGTTCAACAACACCTACGCCGCGGCGACGGTGCTCGCGGCGTTTCCTCTGGTCATCACGGGGCGGCTGACCGACCGACTCGGCCCCCGCCTCATGCTCGCGGTCGTGGCGTTCGCGTTCGCGCTGGGGTGTCTGGTCATGTCTCAGGTGCAGGGGCTGGTCTCGTTGTTTCTTGGTTTCTTTTGTCTACGGTTTCTCGGGCAGGGATCTCTGACGCTGGTCGCCAACCACTCGGTCGCGATGTGGTTTCACCGCCGGTTGGGGTCGGTCAACGGCCTCAAGATCGTCGTGATTTCTGTCCTGTGGGCATTCCTTCCTCAGCTCACGCTGCGCCTGATGGGGTCTGTCGGCTGGCGGCAGACGTACATGATCTTTGCGGCCGCCGTCGTGGTCGTTATCGTCCCGCTGGCGTTGCTCCTGGTGCGGAACGCGCCGGAGGACCTCGGGCTGCGCACCGACAACGACCCGCCCGATGCGCCGCACGGCCCGCGGGCCGGCGCCAAAGCGCCCGCCCGCCCCGAGCCGAGCTTCACGCTCAGGCAGGCGCGGCGAACGGGCGCGTTCTGGATCCTCGCGTTGACCACGATGCTGCCGGGATTCGTCGGGACAGCGATACTTTTCGACATGATCCCGATCGTGACCGAAAAGGGGTTTGACAACACCGCCGCAGCAAGCACCGCAGCAAACGCGGTCAGCGCATGGCTGGTCACGATGGGCGTGCTTGCGATCCCCGCGGGGGTGCTGACAGACCGGGTCCGCCCGTCGGTGCTGATCGTTGTGTCGATGATCGTCGCGGCGGTGTCGATCGTGGCGATGGTGTTTGCGACGAGCCCGATCCACATCGCAGCGGCGATGGTGGTGTACGCGGTGGGCATGTCGCTGAGCTCGGCGTGCGCTTCGGCGACGATCGCCCGCTTCTTTGGGCGGCTTCATCACGGCGCGATCCGGAGTTCTCTCACCCGGCTCGGCATCATCGGGACGGGCCTGGGCCCGGTCACGACCGCAGTCAGCTACGCCACGACCGGGTCCTACCGCCCGGCGCTCTGGGCGTTTGCCGGATTCTCGATCTTCGCGGCCGGGGTCGCGGGGCTGCTGCGCACACCGGTCGCGCCGACGGTCGCAGAGCCCTGACCTGATTTGTGTCTTGCCTATTTCTCGCCGATCACCCGCCGCACAGCTTCTTCGACCGATTCGCTGCGCATCCCCGCGGCCTTGCCCGCTTCGATTGCTTTCTCGGTGTTCCAGCCCTGCTCGCGGGCGAGGTACGCCGCCCACATCCCGCCGACGCGGTTGGAGGAGCCGCAGTGGACCAGCACCGGGCCGGCGGCGCTGTCGAGCGCGTCGGCGAATCGGTCCACGTCGGCGGCGCTGAACGTCGAGGACGACATCGGCAGGTTCAGGTAGTCCATCCCCAGCGCGGCGGCTGTGGCGCTCTCGTCAAACGCCGCGGCGTCTTTGCCCTCGTGGGTGCGGAGGTCGATGACCATCGCCCTTCCCCCACCCTCGGCCTCGGCGGCGTAGCGCTCCAGCGCTTCTTCGGTGGGTTGCCCGCCGAAGGTGTAATCGCTGGCGCGGCTGGTGTTGCGCATCTGCTCTTCCCACCCGGCGACGGGCTGGGCGGTCGCGTCGCGGACCGACATCCGCTGGGCGGCGCACCCTCCCAGACCGAGCGTTGCTGCCCCCATCACCCCCATCACCCCGCACACCGCCGAGACGCGCATGATTTTCACCCCTCGCCGGGCCGTTGACTTTCTGTTCTTCATCTGTTGGCACTCCTCTTTCTGGAAACCAGACGCCCGACTCCCGCGAACAGGACGCGGAGACCGATCGTGTCTCGAATTGCGTTCTCACGCTGCCGCGGCGTTGCGGTTGCCACATCGTACCACAGCCCGCCCGTCCGGTTGCACGCCCGGCCGCACGCCTACGCTTTTTGTTGTTGAGGAAATCCACGCGCAGCACACCAAGCCGACCATCATGCCCGCCCACACCTCCATCCCGTCTCCCGCCACGGCGTCCAGGCACCGCGGCTCTTCGGCGCTCACCCGTGGGGTGCGGGTCGATGCCTCGCCGGTCTACATGCGGGCGCAGTCGACCCGCGACGGCACCGAGCACCTCTTCGGCTACCGCATCGTGATCTCGAACCAGTCCGACCAGGCGGTGCAGGTGGTGCGGCGCCGGTGGACGATCATCGACGGCGACGGGTGCCGGCGTGAGGTCGAGGGCGACGGGGTGATCGGGCAGCGGCCCATCCTCGAGCCGGGCGAGTCGTTCGAGTACGCGAGCTTCTGCCCGTTGCCCACGCGGTGGGGGACGATGGAGGGTTCGTACCTCATCGCTGGCGAGACCGGCGAGTTCCACGCCACGATCGGCCGGTTCTTTCTGGTTGCCGACGACGCCGACGGGGCGGGCTGACCGCGGCGGCAGTTCCGGCTGGTGCGGCGGGACCTCTTGGGGTATACCTGCACCATGCACACACGCTTGGGCCCTTTCATTTCGTTGCTGGTGTTCTTCATGCTCTCGGCGTGTTCGGCGCCGTCGGATGCCACGCGCCCCGACGGGTCTTCGCGGGCTGGCGCGAGACCGGGGGTGGGGGTGGGGGCGCGGGTGGGCGATGAGATCGTCGTCGCCGGGCGCTTGTTTCATACGGGCACGCCGGTGGTGCTCTGGTTTGACGAGGGCGGGTACGACGGCCGCCCGCACGCGGGCACTCGGCAGATGGAGGGCGATCCTGAGTTCCTCGCCGATCTGCGGCAGCACGTCGACCAGTTCGTCATCCACTACGACGCCGCGGGCTCGAGTCGGCAGTGTTTCAAGGTGCTGCATGAGGTCCGGGAGTTGTCCAGCCACTTCCTGCTTGATCTTGACGGCACGGTTTACCAGACGCTCGACCTGAGTGCCCGGGCGTGGCACGCGACGATCGCCAACGACCGTTCGGTGGGGATCGAGATCGCCAACATCGGGGCGTACCCCATTGGGGCGTACCCCATCGGGGCAAACCCACTCGTGCCGGCTTCTCGTGTGCTCGTGACCACGCCGATGGTCGAGCGTTCGCCGCTCGCCGACTTCTACGCCCGCGACAAACTCGGCTACTTCCTGACGCTGCCCGCGTGGATGCGGGCCCGCGACGCCACCCCCACCCCCACCCCCACCCCCACATCCATCCCCTCACCGCGCTTCCGCACGCCGGGGTTCCTGGCGACGCATCCCCGCCCGTCGCGGCCGGAGCCGATCACCGGCGTGGTGCAGGGGCAGCTGCTCACGCAGTTCGACCTCACCGACGCGCAGTACGAGTCGCTCATCAAGCTGACCGCGGCGCTGGCCGACGTGTTTCCGAAGATGGTGCTCGACGCCCCGCGTGGCGCGTCCGGCCGAGTGCGCACCGGCGTGCTGTCCCCGCCCGAGTTCGCGTCTTACCGCGGGCTGCTCGGGCACAACCACGTGCAGGCCAACAAGGTGGACCCCGGCCCGGCGTTTGACTGGGAGCGGGTGATCGAGGGCGCGCGGGCGTTGGCCCGGTAGGGCTCCGCCGCGGCTCAGCAGCCCCCGGCCCAGTCGTTGGTGAATGTAAGGAAGTCCAAGGTATCGATCACGCGGCCGCCGTTCATGAGTAGGCAAGCTGCCCGTGGCACAGGTGAGGGGCTTCGGCGGTGTCACCTGCCCTATCCCACGAGCTTGGCGGCCATCACGACGAGTCCCACCCAGATCGAGGCCTTGATCGCCTCCTTGACAATCAGTTCGCGGACGATCTCTTCGCAGGTCGGGACATACTTCTCCCAGAGTTTGTGCGCGCCCGCGATCCCATCGCGGAGCATCGCCTCGGCGCGGATGTGGGCCTCGATCGCGGCGAGGCGTGCGGCTTCGTTGAGTTCCTTGCCGGCCTTGCGGAGGTGGTCGCGTGCTCTCGCGTTCGCGACGATCTCGGCGAGGGGCTCTTCGAGCTTTTTGGCGATGCGGGCCTCGGCCTCGTGGTCGCGGTTGGCGTCGGGGTCGATAAGCGTCTGCTCGCGGTCGGCGGGGGTCGCCGCGACCCTGACACCCTGCAACTCGGCGGCGACCTGCATCATGCGGGCGTCGACGGTGTCGAGCGCGGGCTCGTTGCCCTCGAACGAATCGTCGCCGACGATCATCTCGAGGACGACGACCTTGTAGCGGGGCTGGTTGGGGAGCGATTCGCGGGAGTGGTGGGGGTCGTGGTGGGGGTCGTGGTCGTTCATGTGCCCACCCCCGCCGGGATGTCGGCCGTCTCGTAGACGCGTTGGTCGGTGACAACGAGGCCCGATCCGCCGTGGGCGGCGTGGAGTTCGCTGGCGGCGCGGGCGAGCTTGGCGACGGTCTCGTCGAGTTCGTCATCGGGCGTGTCGGCGGGGACGGCGATCTGGAGGAAGAGCTTGCGTTTGGTCTTGGGCTTATCGCCAGACGACGGCCAGCCTTCGGGTTCGCCTTCCGGCCACATTGGACCGAAGAACTCGGGCGGGACGGGAGTGTCATCGGTCCAGCCGAAGCTCGTGGTCGCTGCGAGAAGAAGGTCGTAATCCCGGCGAATAGCTTGCTTATATGCAGCAGTGTCGAACGCACCGCGAGCATTGTTTGCGAGGGTTTCAACCGTGGAAGTCGCATTGAAAACATTGGAGGGGGAGAAAACCGCGTTCACCGCATATACAGCGGCGTAGGCACTGTCAGTCGCAAGAGCATTAGCGTAAAATACCGTGCCGTCTGGATGAGGAACGATTACGCGATTATTGCCGTCGTCCGCAGCGTTGGCTGCTTCGTCGGCTGCCTTTGCTGCGGTTGCGCAGGCGTCAGGATTGCATGTGGTGCTTCCAGCCGCTCTTTCGCTCAAGGAAACAGCGTGTGTGATCGCATCGAGTGCGTTCTCTGGTGCCTCTGGCCAGCCAAATCGAAACATTGGGTGAACCCGCCTGGCGCAACGAGCCGCGAATGCGACGCGCGCCCAGCGAGGAAGCGCCTCAATGTCACTCTTGTTCACAACCCACCTTGGAATCGAATCGCCCATTGTGCGCGAGGTCCTTTCTTTGCCGGAGGCGTTGGGCACGGTCCCCGGCCCGACTCTCTGGCCCATGATTCTATCGGGCTTTGGTGTGCAGCGTCAAACCCACGTGGCGGCCACGATCCGCCCCGCCTGCCTCCCCCCACGAACTCCGCGTCTCCTTCGCGTCCTCCGCGTTCTGCCTTGTTTCCTCGCGGCGCGAACGCGGGACGGCTGTGCCAGCGCGGATGGAACGGGGGCGAGTTCGTTGGGACCGGGTGCCGCGTGACCGGGACACGTTGCCGGAAGGTCATGGCACGTTGCCGAGGCGTTTGGAACTGCTTCGCAAGAGTCGGGGAGCGTTGCCCATGAGCGCGGCGGTGTTGCCTTGTCGTTTGGAAGCTGTGCCAAAGAGCATGGCAACGGTGCCGAAGCGTCTCGCAACGCCCGATAGCGCGCAGGCACCGCTGCAATCGATTTTGTTTTGTGGATTGTCCCCGTTGTCGCTGCGTTCGACCACGCCGCGTGACGACTACGGGGGACATCGAAGCCGCTCGCACGTCGCAGGCGTCGGGCGGCCGAACGAAAGACACCGGCCAGGATGTATGCGCCGGGACATCTCTCGACGGGCGTGCGGCGCGTGTGCGTCGGGCGGACCGTCGGCACATTCGGCCGCACCCTGCGCGCTGCGGTTGCAATTTTGAGGTACGTGTTATGCCCACTGTTCCAAAGAGTAATCTTGGCAAACTCACCTTCTATGAGACCCACATCTCACCCTGGGCGACCAACGCCCTGGCCATCGGGCTCGAAATCTCCGAGGTGACTTCGCTTGGGATCGACACCGGCGCCGCGCGAACGGCCTACAACGAGATGATCGCCGTGCGCACCGCCGCCAAGTCCGCGACACAGAACTTCTACGACATGATCAACGTCATGCACAGTGCCCCGGGCAAGGGCAGCGACATGATCGACACCATCAAAAACTTCGCCCAGACCACCGACGACCTGAACGTGTACACCCTCGCCGAGATCCCCCCGCCGTCGGAGCCCGGCGTCCTGCCGCCCCCCGGCACGCCGTTCGACTTCCGTCTGAGCCTCCAGCAGAGCGGGGCCGTCGAGCTGAAGTGGAAGTGCAACAACCCGGTGGGCTCGCAGGGCACGGTCTACGAGATCCAGCGCAGCGTCGACGGCGGCGAGTTCACGATCCTCAACACCGTCGGCGAACGCGCGTTCCTCGACCAGACGGTGCCGCCCACCAACGGGCAGGTCATCTACCAGATCACCGGCGTCCGCTCGACCCTTCGCGGCACGCCCGCCCAGTTCAACTTCCGCTTTGGCTCGGGCAGCAACGCCCCGCAGAGCGAGAGCGGCGAAGGCAGTGCGGGGACGGGGCTCGGGATGGCGGCGTAGGGGCGCTCGCGGACAAACACCACAGGGAGTACGCGGCGCGGGCGGAGGCCCGCGCCGCTTTTGTGTGCGTGGGGCGAGGAGAAAATAGCAAATAGCAAATGGCAAATAGCAAATAGCAAATAGCAAATAGCAAATAGCAAAGCAGGAGTGTGCCGTTCCTGATTTGCCATTTGCTATTTGCTCTTTGCCCTTTGCCGCGTGGGGCTACGCTCTGCCCATGCCCTCGCTGCTCACCCGGCTCAATCCCTTCGCCAAGCTCGACAACGGGCGGGCGGTCTGGGCGTGGGGGATGTTCGACCTGGCCAACCAGTCGTTTCAGCTGCTCATCAACACGCTGCTGTTCTCGATCTTTGTCCAGCAGGTCATCGTCCCGGACGCCGGGCTCGGCGCGCCCGACGCCGGGGACACCGACAAAGGCACCACGACCTGGATGTTCATGGCCGCGTCGAGCTTGCTGCTGGTGGCCGTGTTCTCGCCGATCCTGGGGGCGCTGGCCGACCACAAGGCGTGGAAACGCGAGCTGCTGCTGGGCTCGGGGCTGGTGTGCGCGTTGCTGACCTCGGCGTTGGCGTTTCTCCAACCCGGGCAGATCGGGCTTGCCTTTGCGCTCTATGTCATGGCGGCGCTGGCGTGCGGCCTGGGCGAGAACTTCCTCGGGGCGTTCCTGCCCGAGATCTCCACACCCAAGAACGTCGGCTACGTCTCGGCGCTGGGCTGGACCATGAGCTACATCGGGGCGCTGCTCCTGCTTGGGATCACGGCGGTGTACGCCCTGGTCCTGGGCAACGCCGAGCCCGAAGAGGCCCGTCCGATGTTCCTCTTTGCCGGGCTGTGGTTCGCGGTGGGGATCCTGCCGGCGTTCCTGTTCCTCCGCGAGAAAGCGAAGCCGCAGGAGAAGGACGCCACAGGGAAAGCGCACGGTGTTGGGGGCGCGGTGGTCGCGGCGTTCGCGCGGCTTGCCCAGAGCGCCCGCGAGGCCGGCCGCTACCGGGACCTCGGGCGGTTCTTCGTCGCGTTCTTTGTCTACAGCCTGGGCACGCAGACCGTCATCTACTTCCTGGGGCTGATCTCGAGCGAGCTGGGCAACACGCTCGGCCAGACCATCCTCTTTGCGCTGGTGGTCGCGCTGACCGCGGGCCTGGCGTCGGCGGTCCTGGTGCGGGTGCAGGACCGGGTGGGGCACCTCCGCACGGTGAGCTTCTTCCTGGTGGTCTGGGTGGCCGCGAGCATCGGGCTGGCGCTGGTGCGGGTGCTCGACCCGCCGGCGGTCGCGTTCTGGATCATCGCCGGGCTGGTCGGGGTCGGGCTCGGGGGGATCGGGACCTCGAGCCGCGCGGTGGTGGGGGTGTTCAGCCCGGGAGCCAAAGCCGGGGAGTTCTTCGGCGTGTGGGGGACGACCTACAAACTCTCGGGGATCGTCGGCGTACTGGCGTTCGGGCAGGTCAAGAACGTCTTTGGGCTCCCTGCGTCGTTGCTGGTGCTGGCGGGGTTTTTCGCGGCGGGGTTTGTGCTGCTGCGGCGGGTGGATGAAAGGGCGGGCATCGCCGCGGCGGCGGGGGAAGAGGGGGCAGAGGACCAACCGCCTGCGCCCTCCGAGGCGTAGAGTCTCGGCATGACCCCCCCCCCCCCCCCCCCCCCCCCCCCCCCCCCCCCCCCCCCACCCCCCCCCGGCCTGAAATTGTTTTAGCACTAGAGCTTGGCGGCAACAATCCGCTGCTTTTGT
>CAYMZJ010000058.1:0-14960 GCA_964394895.1 uncultured Phycisphaeraceae bacterium
GGATGTCGTTGACGAGCGAGCTTGCGCCGAAGCGGAAGAGGGTGGGGCTGAGCCACGGACAGCCCTCTTGCTCGGGCAGGTGGCCGAGGGTCTCCTGCACCATCACGAGGTAGTGGAGTGATTGCTTGGCGGTGCGGATGCCGCCGGCCGGTTTCATGCCGATCAGTCGGCCGCTGCGCAGAAACTCGTCGCGGATCGCTTCGAGCATGACAAGCGTCACCGGCATGGTGGCTGCGGGCGAGACCTTGCCGGTGCTTGTTTTGATGAAGTCACCGTCGCGGATGTTGGCGATGGCGATGTCGCTCGCGCGGCGGACATTGTCGAGGGTTTCGAGCTCGCCGGTTTCGAGGATGACCTTGAGATGCACGGGGGCTGGAAAGCCCCCGCCCCTGTTTGAAGAGGATGCGGCGGCTCCATCGCACACGGCTGCCACCTCGCGGATTTCCTCGGCGACGATGTCGTAGCGGCCACTCAGGAAGGCGCCGCGGTTGATGACCATGTCGATCTCGTCGGCCCCGTCGGCGATTGCCTGCTCGGTGTCGCGGAGGCGGACCGAGAGGGGGTACTGGCCGCTGGGGAAGCCGGTGGCGACGCTGGCGACCTTGGGGCGGCTCGACACCGGCTGGAAGCCGGTCCCACGATTGGCGCCCGTGGCACCGGCTTCCAGCCGGTGTGTATCCCCGCCTTCCAAGGCCTCCCGGGTGACGGCGACCATGCTCGGATAGACGCACACCGCCGCGACATGCGGCAGCCGTTCGCCCAGCAGTTCCTCGTCGCGCTCGAAGGGGCGGATGGCCTTGCGACACAAACTCCGAACCTTCTCGGGCGAGTCCTTGCCTTCGAGGGTGGTCAGGTCGGTCATCGAGAGCGCGAGCCTGAGGCCGGCGAGTTTGGTCGAGGTCTTGATCGAGCGTGTTGTAAACGACGCGGCCCGGCGCGTTGCCATCACCGAATCGACGGTGGGGCTCGCGGGAACCGGGTGCGGATCGCGGGGCGTTGTTGTGCCGGCGTGTGGCGTGCCATTGTGGGCGGGCATGGGGGATTCTAGAGCGGCCTTGGCCAAGACGCGGCGGGGGTTCCTGCGTGCCAAGGCCATTTTGGCCGTGGGAATGTTCCGGTTGTCCGTCGGCACGGCTCACAGAGCCGTGGCACACAGGACGCGGGAACTGGGGGATCAAACTCATCCGTCTGCGTGCTCGGTGCGGCCTTGGGCAGGCTTCGGGGAGCGAATGAAGGCCTGGACCGCCTGCATTGCGGCTTCACGTGGCTCGGGCTGTTGCCAGAGGTCGGTGTGCGAGGCGCCGGCGATCTCGACGATCTCGGCGTCGGGTGCGGCGTCGGCGATGGCGCGGCCGTCGGCGAGGGGGCACATCTCGTCGGCGATCGCGTGAACCACCAGCAGCGGGCAGCTGAGGCGTGACGCGATGGCTGCGCGGTCAAAGCCCTGCCAGGTCGGGTTGCGATCGGCGAGCAAGCCGGTGATGGCGAGCGCCGGCCGAAGGTTGAGCCGATACGGAAAGCCCTTGAGTTGCATGACGTTCTGCGCGGGGGTCTGAGGCAATCGGTAGGGCGCTTCGACGATGACGGCTGCGACACGGTCGGGGTTGTCGGCCGCGGCACGGAGTGATACACCCGCGCCCATCGAAAATCCGACGAGCACGATTGGGCGATCGGGGGCGAGCGATTCGGCGACGGTCTCGATCAATTCGCCGAGTGCGCGGTGTTCGTTGATGCCCAGTCGGCACGCGCCGGGTGAGGCGTCGCCGTGGCCGGGCATGTCCCATGACACGATCGCTGAGCAGACCGGCGCGAGCGCGTCGAGGCGTTGCAGCACCGCTTGTTTCGATTCGCCCCAGCCGTGGCTGAAGATCGCGACCGGGCCGGCCGGGTCGTCGCCGGGGATGGTCCAGACCGGGCAGGTCGTGGTGCGGGTCGTGAGGCGGATCGAGTGTGTCGGGGCGGGTTCGGTGATCTCGCTGCACTCAAACTCGCGCGGCGTGCGCAGCTCGGTGGGCTCGAAGGGTTGGCTTCGCGCGAGGCACCACGCCAGCGAGCGGCGGGAGGGCTTGCGCAGCGCATCAAGCGTCACCAGGACGAGGAACGTCCAGTAGACGACAAAGCCGAGCGCGAGGAGGATGAGCAGGCCCACGGGCGGAGGTTAGGAGCGTCAAACCCGGCGAAAGACAGCACCGAGATCGCAGAGCCGATCTCGGTGGCACGTCGGCAGGGCACAGGTAGAGATTGTCAGCCGCCGAACAGGTTGGAGACGTCGTTGTAGGTGACGAGCAGGAAGACCGAGACCAGCAACAGCAGCCCCGCAGCGGTGATGGCGTTCTGCACGGGGATGGGCAGCGGACGGCCGCGGATTCCCTCGTAGAGCAGCATCAGGAACTGCCCGCCGTCGGCGATGGGGAGGGGCAGGAAGTTGATGACCGCGAGGTTCACACTGATGAGCCCCATGAAGAAGATGAGCCAGATGTAGCCACGCGAGGCGACCTGGGTGCCCAGGTGGGCGATGCCGACCGGCCCCTTGAGGTTGTCGATTTTGACGGTCCCCTGCACGAGCCGAGCGATGGTGAGATAGGTCATCGCCATCATGCGTTGGGTGCGGTTGATACCCATGCGGATCGCGTCGATCGGGCCGGTCGCGCGGAGGGTAAACGACTCGGGCGTAAACAGCCATGACCCGATGGGCAGGTCCCACCCCAGGGCGTGGAGGCGATCGAGTTGCTCGGCGTCGATGCTGAGGCTCACGGTCTCGACGAGGCGCGACCCATCGGGTTGCGGCGGCAGCGGCGGCTGGATATCGAGGGAGACTGTCGCGGCCTGGGCACCGCTTGCGCGGGACTCGGCAGTGGCGGCGATGAGGGCGGCGCGGACGTCGGCGAAAGTGCTGACAGGGGTGCCCGCCACGGTGAGGATGCGCGAGCCGGGGCGGGTGATCGCGTCAAGGGCAGCCGGGGTGTAGTCGGGCGAGCCCGGCTTGATGCCTCGGAGGGTGCGGGGGGTGAGGGTGACGAACGCGGGCGCTCGGGCTGGGGTGCCGGCGTTGAAACCGATGCGTCCTTCCCCGTCAACGTTGGCGGTGAACGCGACCTCGTGGAGTTTGCCGTCGTCGCCGGCGCGGAGGACCACGACCTCGATCGGCTTGCCCGGGTGGCGTTGGATCTCGCTGATGCCTTCGTCGGTGCTGGGGAACTCGATGCTGCCGAGCTTGGCAAAAATGTCGCCGGTGCGGAGCCCCTGTTCGTAGCCCCGACTCCCCGGGGCAAGTTCGGCGACTGTCATCACCGGGACCAGGCCGAGCAGGTGCTGGATGGGGGTGACCGCCTTGGGGTCGGGGTTGGTGTCGTCGCGCATGAGGCTCGGGGCGGGCGTGATGGTGACTGCCTGCTCTGCGCCGGCGTCGTCAGCAAAGACCAGTTCGAGCGGGCGGCCCTCGGACACTTGGGCGGCGTCGAGCAGGTCGCCGAAGGACTCGAATGTCGTCTCGCCGTTGACCGAGACCACCCGCATCCCCGGCTCAATGCCGACGAGCCCGAAGCTGTCGGCAACCGCACGCCAATCCTCGGGTTTCTGGTTGTACTGCTCGGGGATCGTCAGCGTCATCGCCGGCTCGATCCCGATGCTGAACAGGTTGGTGAACTGGTCGCGCTCGGGCTCGATCGCAAACCGCAACGGCTCGGTGATGCCGGGGCGCTCGATGCGGAGGCTGACCATCTCGCCGGGGCCCGACATCGCGGCAGCCATGACGACGTCGTTGAAGTCGTCGGGGGTGTGGCCGTTGACCGCGAGCACGACATCGCCGGGCTGAAGACCCGGGCGGGTGATGCCGAGTTGCTCGGCGTTGTCGGGGAGGACCTGCGCGGCCGGGGTGCCGGCCTGCGCCCGGCCGATTTTCGCCGGCTCGGTCTCAAGCCCCACGAAAAAGACCAGCATGAAGATCGCCAGCGCGAGGACGATGTTCATCACCACACCGCCGGAGATCACGATCATGCGCTTCCAGATCGGTTTGGCGAGATAGCTGTCGGCGGGGGTTGCAGCGTTTGTCCCCTCGGGGTGGAGGTCGTGCTGGCCGAGCATTTTGACGTAGCCGCCGAAGGGCAGAGCGTTGAGACGGTATTCGGTGGGGCTGACCTTGCCCGAGAGATCTGCGCGGGCCTGCTCGCGTGCTTCGCCGCGGAGGTCCTCGGCTGCCGTGAGGAGTTTGATGTACTCAGGCTCGCTCGATCCCCGCCGCCAGCCCATCCCTTTGCGGTAGCTGAAGACCGCCGGCCCGAACCCGAGGGCGAACGCGAAGACGCGGATCTTGGCCCAGCGGGCGGTGAGGAAGTGGCCCATCTCGTGGATGAAGATGACCAGCCCGAAGCCGACCACCACCAGGAGCAGGTTGTAGAGCGTCGTGAATAGATTGAGCAGCGCGTCCATGGAGGATGGTATCGGTCGGCGGGCGTTGGGGAAGCCAGCCCGCGCGCGAGGCTTGGTGACCAAAAAGACACCGGCCCGACCGCGATGGTCGGGCCGGCGAAGATGGAGCGGGCTCAGGATTACTTGCGGGAGTACTTCACGCTGCAGCCGTAGGCCTGGGTGTAGGTGGTGGTGACGTTTGAGCCTTCGAGCAGGGCGTCCACCGCAGCCTCGACGTGGTTGGTGGGTTTGGTGTCGCGGCCGCTGGCGTTGTCGTCGATCGCGCCGCCGTAGACGAGGATGCCGTCGCTGCTGATGACGTACATGGTGGGGGTGTTCTTGGACCCATACGCCCGGCCGACATCGCCCGAAGGATCGAGCAGCACGGGGTGATTCATGTCCCATTGCTCGCGGGCTTTCTCGTTGACTTCGGCGTTGGCGGTCCGCCCGGTCGCGATCGCGAGCCAGACCACGTCTTTGTCCTCGTACTTGGCGACCGAGTCGTTCATGGTGGTGTCGCCGGTGTAGTGGCGGACGACGTAAGGGCAGGTCGAGTTGAACCACTCGATGACGACGATTTTGCCGTCGTTGAGGTAGTCACTCAGGGTGTGGCTGTTGCCTTCGGTATCGGTGAGCGTGAAATCGGCGACGGGCTTGCCGACGATATCCTGGAGTTTGGCCATTTTGCCCTCGGTCGGCAACTCACGGAGTTGCACTTCGTGGGTCTCACCCTCGCGCTGCGGGGCGACCGCGGTCTGGGCGGCTGCGATGGCGGGGACCGCCGCGACAACGCCAGCAGCAACAAGGGCGAACAACGAGACGCGGGTGAGTTTACGGTGCATGGTCTGGTCTCCGGGGTAAAATCAACTCTGAAACGGGGTGGTGTCGGACTCAGATTACGGGCGGGTGGTGTCTGTTGATTCCGAAGAGCCCGTCGGCGTGTGTGCTGTGGGCTCGGGGATCTCGATTGCGTACACCTTCGACTCGTCGTCTGAGGTCCAGATCTCCAGCACGCCTCGGACCGGCTTGTCGCTGTCGCGGAAGTCGATAACGAGCGTGCCGGTTTCCGAGGCTCCCTGGG
Organism: uncultured Phycisphaeraceae bacterium; assembly: GCA_964394895.1. Taxonomy (GTDB): domain Bacteria; phylum Planctomycetota; class Phycisphaerae; order Phycisphaerales; family UBA1924; genus PNC22. The sequence goes on from CAYMZJ010000058.1 coordinate 5,489, forward strand.
TGAGCAGATCGCGCGGCCGACGGCTGTCGTCCCACGGGTAGAACGCCAACCGCCGGGCGATGTTGCTGGTGATGCGGAGGGTGTTCCCGGCCAGCTCGATCTTGGCCGGGGTTTCGTCGGTGACGGGTTCGGGGAGTCGCGCCCGCGCACGCTCGAAGAGTGCCGAGACCTCCCGCGAGGGCTTGCTGAGCGCGTCGGAGACCGGGATCGTGATCGCAAGGTCGGCAGACTCGAGCACACAGGCGCTCTGGCACACGAGCCAGCGGCCGTTGATCTTCAGCGTGATCTGGTCGCCCAGCCGGGCTTCGGGAGAAACCGTGACCGGCAGGAGCACCGTCATGTGCTCGTCAAAGGTGTGGTCGAGGATGTCCCCTGTGCTGATGGTGCGGTGGGGGGCTGCCCAGACCGGATCGCCTACGTCGACGTTTCGAGACGCCTCGATCGTGGTGTCGAGGGCGAATCCCGTGTCGTTGATGCCCGGCCAGTAGGTGTGCCAGCCGTCGTCGATGGTGAAATCAATCGCGAGCCAGATGGTTTCGCCGGGCATGACGACCGGGCGTTCGGCGACCAGCCGGGGGGTGGCGTGGAGGTCACTGGCAGCGGCTGCGTCGTCGATTTCGCGGGTCGGAGCGTTCGAGAGCAAGCCAAGACAAACAAGAGCGACGGGAATATGCACGGTGATCGTACCTCCTCTGCGAGAACAGCCGGGGGGGAGAGTGTATTCTCCCGACCATGCAACCAGGCAGAACATTGATCGTGGGTCTCGCGCTCGCTGGGGCGACGCTGGCTATTCCAGGGCTCGGCGGGTGCGAGAAAGGCACCAGCGGGAAAGACATCAACGAGAGCGTCATCTACACGCTCGCGGACGTGCGGGAAGCGATCGGCCGCCGGGCCGACGAGGAGCCCGAGCACGCGCTGCTGATTGACCCCAGAGCCCCGAAGTATTACGCGGTCGGGCACTTGCCGGGTGCGGTGAACTTGCGGCTGCCGGACGTGCGCGAGGACGACCCGAGGGACCACGGCCTGCAGAAGTTCAATCGGCTGATCGTCTACGGCGAGAACCCGGGCTCGGCGGTGGCGCGGGCGATGTTCAAGCGGCTGCTGGCGACGGGGTACGGCGGGGTGAAGTTCTACGCCGGGGGGCTCGATGAATGGATGCTCAGCGGCGGTGAGATCGAGGCGTCGGAGTTGCCGCCGACCGAAGAGCAGTAGCGCGGCGTCGAGCGCGATCGTCGTTCTGTCGTCTTGTGTGCCACGGCTCTGTGAGCCGTGCGGGTGGGCATCTGGTGCGTTCGCACGGCCAAGATGGCCGTGGCACACGAGAATACTCGCTACGTCCTGGATGAGGCGGCTCAAGCAGCCAGCCCGTCCGCTCACATGCACGAACATCCTGACGCAACGGATTCCTCGCGAGCAAAAAAACCGGGGCGGGCCCAGGTTTGGGCACCGCCCCGTGAGGGGGATCGTGTCGTGATCTTCTACCGGGCGTCGGCCCGCGGGTTGCGGCCGATGCTCGCCCGGCGAGATTTTTCTTACAGAATCGTGGAGATCGGGTTGAGCGGGCCGAGGGCTGCGCCGGCGTTGGTCCAGCCGCCCTGGAGGAACAGGTCGTAGTGGGTGAAACTGACCGCGATCGGTGAGTCCGACGAGGCAAAGAGCGAGAAGAAGTTGAGGCCCGGGCGGCCGAGTACTGCGTTGGGATCGAAGTCGGCCGGGCGGTTGGTGTTGCCCAGGAAGTCTGATCCCAGTACCTCGTGGAGGCGGACCTCGGCAAACCCGTTGGCCCCGACACTGACGACGAGGGTCTCGGCGGTGCCGTCGAGGAAGAACAGCTCAACGCTGACCTCCGCGGTGGTGTTCGCGGGGTTGTAGATGCCGAGGGTCTCGAAGTAGGACTCGCCGGCCAGTGCGCTGTTGATGAACGCGGCGCCGAAGAACCAGCCCGTGCCGGCCTGGCTCGACGCGGTCGAGGCGTCGGCGTCGCCGAACTGGGTCTGGCTGCCCAGCACCGTGATTGGGTAGTTGGAGGTATAGCGGATGCCGAGGGGTTGGCTGTCGATCATGCCCAGATCGGCCCCGGTGAGGCGGACGGTGCCGCCAGCGGGGATGGAGATGTTGCGGGCCAGATCGGGCAGCGGGGCGCGGACGTACTCGCCGCGGATCTGCACGGTTGCGGTGAAGGGGTTGGGGTTGAAGAGCACGAGTTCGCTGTCGGCCGCGTCGCTCTGGACGAGTGAGGGGATTGCGCCGTTCAGGCTGCCACCGATCGGATCGGCGATGAGCCCGAAGCCGGATTCGTTGACGAGGTCGAAGTGGCTCTGCCCGACGACGATGCCCTGGAAGTCGGCGGCGTTGGCGCTGTCCACCGGCACGGCGGTGACGACGGCACCGAAGACCCCGACCGGGAGTGCTGCGACCTGGTCGATATTGAGCCCGCCCCGACGGAGTGCGCCGACGGTGGTCGTGACCTCGATTGGATTGCCCGCCGCGTTGTACGCGGTGAGCGTCACCTCGACATCAAAGTCGTGCGGGTTGAAGTAGAGGACGAAGTCGTTGACGTTGCCCGAGCTGCGTTCGATACGGGCCAGGCTCCACGCCGGGGAGATGACGTCGGTGAACGCATCACCGGTGGTCGACCCGAAGTCGAAGTGGCCCATCGCGGCCCCGATCGGGCCGCCGATCGCCTGGACCTCGATGGAGTAGGGGGCGATGCGGGCACCGACCGGTGAGGCCTCACCCGCGACGCTGATGGTCACGCCGCCGCGGCTGCCGGCTGCGAGCGTGGCGTTGGAGACGATGATCTGGTCGCGTTCCCCGGTCTCGTAGCGGAGGATGACCGAGTAGGTGATGTCGAAGCTGTTGGGGTTGGCCAGCGAGACAAACTCGTTGATGGTCGGCCCGGTAAAGCCCGCGGGGTAGAAGATACGGAAGACCTCGGGCTCGGCGTCGATCTTGATCGTGTACGAGCCCACGCCGGTGCCGATGCCGTCAACGATGACCCAGTACTGGGTGCCCTGGCCGGCCGACTCGAACCGGACGGCGGCGTCCACACCGGGGATGCCGGTGGCGTCGGAAGTAAGCACCGCAGTCTCTGTCGCGGCATCAAGAATGGTGATGGTCGCGTCGATGAGCGAACCCTGGGCGGTGATGATCTGGACATAGATATCGCCGCCGGAAGGAGCCGAGAACGTGAACAGGTCGCGTTCGCCAGCTTGGGCGATGATGCCGTTGATGGTGCCGTCGGCCCTGATGGGATCAAGGGTGATTTCCGTGGCGTTGTCAAAGTCGAAGCCGCCGCCACCGCCGCCACCACCACCGCCGCCGCCGGGCTCGCCGTCAACGATGAGTTGGTACTCCCCGGTACGGTTACCGATGACATCACTGACCAGGATGTAGTAGCGTTCGTTGGGTGTGGTGTCGGTCAGAACGATCGCGACGGTTTCGCCTGTTCCGCTCGCCGAGACAGTCTGGACGAGTGTGAACGTGGAGTCGTAGACGCTGATTTCGGGGCGGATGCCGATGACGCTGTCAACGAGGGGGTCGAAGCTGATCGCGACGTTGCCGGTTGCGATGGTTGCGAAGGTGAAGAGGTCGGTGTCGCCGACGACTTCGAGGCGCGGGTTGAAGGGGCTGCCCTGATCTTGGGTGCCGAGGATGGAGTCGCCGGTGTCAGCGTCGAGCGTGAGGGCGTGGGCGATGGACCACTCGAGGGCGTTGGGATAGTCGTCCAGCGGCGGCTCGACCACGGTGACGGTGTAGTCGCCGGTGGTCTGGTCGCCGGTCGCGATGCTCGAAGCCTCGATGAGGACGTAGTAGATCTGGCCGCGAACAACGGTGGTCTGGACCGTGCCGGGGATCGCGCCGTCGGAGGGCGTATCCAGTTCGTTGCCGTCGGCGTCGATGACGGAGAGCTTGGGCAGGAAGGTGCTGCCGTCGGGCCGCGAGACGGTGACCCGTGCGGTGCCTCCGGCGAGTGCGGTGAAGCGGAAGAGGTCGGTATCGCCCTCGACCTCGACGATGCCGGTGTCCTGCCCCTGTCCGTTCTCGTTGTCGATCGCGATGGGCGTTGCGAAGCTGAACTGCCCGGCGTCGGGGTGGTCGTCGGTCTTGGTGATCGAGAACGAAACGGTGTAGTCGCCCTCGTCGGTCTGGAGGTCGGACGCCCGGACAAGGACGTAATAGAACGGGTACGCGTCGCCGGTGAGCCCGGAGATGCGGCCGGGGGTGAGGCCGACGACGACCTGCGCGTCGGTGTTGTCAGCCGCGAGGTCGTCGTTGCGGTCGATCTTGAGCAGGACGGGGTTGCCGGAGGGGTCGACCGAGGTCTCGAAGACCTCGACGTAGGGGTTGAACCCGTTGATGCCGCTGACGGTGATGGTCGCGTCGGTGAAGTCGCCGACCTCGAACTTGAAGAGGTCGGTGTCGCCATTGCCCTCGATCGAGCCGTCGGCTTCGGCCGAGCCGAGGAAGTCGAGGAGCTGAATCTCGGTGGCGTTCTGGACCTCGAGCCAGTCAGCGTGGTCGTCCACAACCATCAGGCCGGAGAGCTCGACGGTGTAGTCGCCCTCGGTGTTGCCTGCGCCGATGACCTGCACAACGAACCGCTCGCCCTTGGTGACGTCGAGCGTGATTGTGAGCGAGCCGCCGCTGGTGGCGGTCTCGTCGGCACGCAGCAGGACGTCGTAGTTGTCCTCAGCAAGCCGGGTGACCTCAAAGAGCGCCGCTGCGGGGATGAGGGTCGATCCCTCGGCCCGGGCGACTGTGATGGTCAGCTCGGCACTGGCGGGCGCGGTGAACGCGAAGAGGTCAGCATCCAACGGGTTGGTCGCGTTGTTGTCGATGGTACCGGCGATGGTGCCGATGCCGGTTGCTTCGTCGATCCCGAGGGTGGTGGCGGCGAAGATGCCGGCGTCGGTGTGGTCGTCGTTGTTGAGCGTGGGGATGGTGTTGACCAGCATCTCGTAGGAGCCGATCATGTTCTGCCAGGAGACGGGCAGGGTGCTGTCGGTCTTCCACGCGGTGTACTGGTCGGCCTGCCCGCTCTCGACCTGGATGTAATAGATCTCGCCCTTGACGATGGGGAAGGTCACACGGGCATCGCGCTTGAAGTAGCTGCGTTCGCCGTTGGGCCCCGAGTAGGTGGTCTCGGTCTCGCCGAGCATGGCGTTGTTGTCGTTGTTGTACCCGACCTGCTCGAAGTCGTTGTCGAAGATGCGGAGGGCCGAGTCGAGGATGGAGTTGTAGGTCTTGGTCTTCTGGGTGTGAATCTGCGTCGCCCCTTCGCCCGCGACGCCGCCGCTGTCGTCGAGGTAGAACCCGCCGTCGTCGAAATCACCGAACGGATCGTCGCCCTCGTCTTCGTTGTGCGGGTCACCGTCGCCGACCTTGCCGTCGTCGTCGTTGTCGCCATCGTCGTCGGTATCGTCGTTGAAGTCGTCTGCGATGCTCGCATCAACCAGCTCGCCGATGCCGTCGGCGATCCATTCGTCGAACCAGTCGTTGAGTTGGGTGGTGTTGATCCGGACTTCGGCAAAGCCCGATGCTGCCGCGCGGAAGGTGTAGATGTCGTTATCCAGTGGGTGCTCGATCCCCGCAAGGCCCGACTGGCGGAGTACGCTGACGCCGGTGTTGTTGAATGCGCCAAAGCCCAAGATGTCGTCGTCGTCGTACCCCGCAAGGACTGTTGCGCCGGCGAGGTTGTCGATCGGGGCGAAAGACGCGTACAGCGCGTTCCCCATGACGAATGCCCGTTCGAGGTTCGCCGAACGGTCCAGGATGTAGCCGACACCGGGGGTGATAGGAGACCCGATCGGCCCGGTGTACGCGCCACTGGTTGCGCCGAGGCTGATCGTCTGGGCGTTGGCGAAGTCGATGGCTTCGTTGTTGAAGTTGTTGGGGGTCTCGATGAACCCCGACACGGTGTACGTGCCGGTGTCGTCGGCGATACCGGTGAAGGTATCATTGAACTGCGCGTTGCCGGAACTGATTTCCGACCAGTTGTCCTCGTCGGTCGGATCGGGGAAGCCGTCCACCGAGATGAAGGCGTTGTACCGTCCGGTGCCGTTGTCGCTGGAAACCTCGATGTAGTACGGCTCACCGCCCCAGACCTCGAGGCTGAAGACACCCTCGAATGGAGTTGCGCCGGCGGCGTAGTCCACACCCAGCGCGCCGAAGTCGAGATCGCCAAAATACCGCGCCGGATCGAGGGAGCCTGCGAAGTCCAAGCCAAAAATATCGTCAAAAGTGTCGGTGTTCAGGTCGTACACGATGTCACCGTTGGAGTCGTAGACCCGTATCGCAGGCGTGAGGAAGGTGAGGGGAACACCGCCCGGGTCCTCGAACGCCTGGATCTGGATCTCGACCCGTGTCGCGGGGCGGTAGTTCTCATACCACGGGATCGCTGCCCCGTCGAGCACCGCATCGCCGTCACGATCGACGATGCCGTCCGGCGGGACGTCAGTGTCAACCTCGTCACCGATATTGCCAACATACTCGCCGAGCATGTCAACCGGCGGCACGAAGACAAACAAGTCCGTATCAGAACCGCGGTGGATACGTCCGGTGAATGAGCCCGTGGAGACCAGCGAGTGGTCAACCAGCGGCCCCTGTCCAAGGACGTTGTCCTCGGACACTTGCCAGTCACTCCAGATGATCGGCGTCGCGTTCGCAAAGTCGAGTGAATCGGCGTGATCGTCCAGACCGATGCCCTCGTCAAACGTGTGGTTGGCTTCCACGATGATCGCGACGCCACCATCGGATGCACGGTCGAAGGCGTCGATGACAACAAAGTACCGTTCGCCACCAACAAGGTTGGACTCGATCTGCGGGCTATCACCAAAGAATCGGTCGCTGAACGCGATGAAGTTTCCCTCAGAATCGTAGAGCGTCATGCTCGGGTCGGATTGCGGGAAGATGACGAAGAAATCACCGGCACCCTGCGCCGAGATGATCGCCGGGCCGCTGGCTTGGGCCACGAAAGAATACATCTCGGTGCCCGCGTCCCCGCCGATGTTGAACTGCGGGTTCCCGTTGAAACTCTGGAAGCCGACGCGCGATACCGGGTCGAGCGGGATGTCAAAGCCTGCGGCATCAATCTGGAGTGTGAAGTCGTCTGCGAACGGCCTGCCCGGCTCGAACTCATCGCTCCGCACACGGACGAAGTAGCTGCCCTCGGTCTGGCTGTCGAAGATGGCAAAGGCGTTGGTGAGCCGCCCGGCCTGGCTGTCGCCGATGATCAGGGCACCGGTGCTGTCGTAGACGTCGATCCGGGTGTCAAGGACGGCGCTGTCGGCTTTGGCGTTGGCGGTGGCGATGCCGTCGAAGATATCGCCGCTGCCGGTTGTGAATGAGTAAACGATGTCTTCGAGTGCTCGAGTCAGCGTGCCGTCGGTGTCGGTAAAGTCGGCGTCGCCGCTGAGGGTGACTGCAGTCGAGATCCCGTCCACCCGCATCGTGTAGAACCCCGTCGCGCCGTTGGTCGCGGCGTTCTCGGCTGAGACCGCGACGAAGAAGGTGTACAGCCCGGTGTCGGGGTCCTGCTGGCTGGCGGTGGGGACGAACCCGAACCACGCGTCGATTGGCGTGCCGCCGGTGAGGCTGCCGCTGTCTTGCGACGAGCCCAGCGCGTTGCCCTGATAGTCAAAGACGGTGAGCTGGGTATCGACCCGGTCGTCGAAGTTGTCTGCGGTGTTGACCGCGTCGGCGAGGATCGTGATGAAGTCCGGGCTCGACACGCTGAAGGTGTACATGTCGATGTCGGCGGTGTCGGGGAACTCGTCGTCGTAGGTTGCTTGCCCGTTGCCGTCGAGGATCAACTCCTGGGCGTCGGAGAAGGTCGAGCCGGGGTCGCTGAGCAGCACGCGGCTTTCGAGCTCTTCGAGGCTCGAGAGCTGGGCGCGTCCTGCGTCGTTGAGGAGGGCGGCGGCGGTCCGTGTGTTGCGACGACGGTTCCACCACGAGCGACGGTCGATGATGCTCATTGCTCTGCTCCCAAGCCCCGGTCCTCGGGGCGGCTGTTCCTTTGGTCCCGCCGACACGGGGTCGGCGAAGGCGGCGTTCTGTGGGCCGATCACACGGCCCACCATCTGGAGGCACGGCCCGTCAACGACGGCATCCGCACCCGGCTCAATCTCCCCGGCTCTGGTGCTCCAACTCTGGGGCCTCCCCCATCTTGGACACCGATCACCGCCGGGTACTAGCTTACCACATGGCTCGTCTGTTCGTCCAGCCTACCTGGATGAACAGCTCTTGGTCACGTTCGGCCTGCTCGGCCGGACGCGGGTCGGGTCTTTCCCAGGCCGCGGCACCTGGCCGAGACATACTCGGCTGGGGCCCGGGAGCCCGATCCTTTGCTCAATATACACGGAATCGCCCCGTCTTGATGCCCCAATCTGCCAAAAGATCAAGATTCTTGCAACATCATCACCCCGCCGCCCGCTCGACAGCCCCCACCGCGAGGATCTGGGCGGCATCAAACACCGCGATCGGCGAGATATCAGGCGTAATCACCAGAGGGGCTTCGGAGCACCCAAGGATCACCCCTTCGCAGCCGCGCTTCTGGAACTGCTCGACCACGCCGATCACCCGGTCGCGGGACTTGGAGGAGCAGCGACCAAAGATCAGCTCCTGGTAGATGATCGAATCGAGGTCCTCGATCTCGTCGTCTTCGGGGGCCAGCAGGTGGATGCCTCGGAGCCCGAGCATGGTCTGGTAGGTCGAGCCGGTGGTGACGAGTTTGGTCCCGATGATGCCGACGGTCTTGCACCCGGCCTCGACCAGCGAGTCGGCGATGAGCTCGGGCATACTGATCCAGGGGATGGGCGAGCCCACCTCGGCGACGTGGATCCCGTGCTGGACCGCGTTGTCGGGGGTGAGGCAGAACGTCGCCCCGCACCCTGCGAGCTTGTCGGCCGAGCGGCGAAGCAGCGCCCCGACGCGCATCCAGTCGCGTTCGCGGACCGCGTCGAGATAGATTCCGAAGGGCTCGTTGTGCAGCGTGATCCTCGGCCAGTGACGTGAGTCCCGCCCCGTCTCGGCGAGGTGGCGGTTGGCGGATTGGAAGAACAGGGCAGCGCCCTCGGGGCTGACGCCGGCGATCCCGATGTGTCCGCTCATGGCCAAGTCCTTTCCTGCCAGCGACAGTCACAGAAGCAAAAGCCCTCACGCCCATCGTCGGGCAAGACCGGGTCGGTGTCAATGGCAGCGATAGAGTTTGGCATGGCGAGCGATCCTTTCAAGACATTAGGGTTCGAGGCGAGGTTCGATCTCGACCCGGCGGATATCCAGCGGGCCTATCTGCTGCGGGCGGCAGCCTGCCACCCCGACCTCATGGGGGGCGACCCGGTGAATGAGGCCGAGGCCGCCCGACGCTCGGCGGCCCTGAACGAGGCCAAGGCCACCCTCCTGGACCCCGAGTCCCGGGCCCGGGCCTTGCTTGAGCGGCTTGGTGGGGGTGGTGGGGGTGGTGGGGGCG
>CAYMZJ010000058.1:14970-16338 GCA_964394895.1 uncultured Phycisphaeraceae bacterium
CCGCCGGGGCGCGGGGCGGCGCCCGGGGCGCGCCGGGGGCGCCCGGGGCCCGGGTTGGGCGACGGGCGGGAACTGCCCGACGGCTTTCTCATGGAGATCATGGAGACCCGCATGGCGGTCGAGGAAGCGGCCGAGTCGGGCGATGCTGCCGGACTGGCCCGCTGGCGTGACTGGGTGGCGGCCGAGCGGGAGCGGTATATCGAGCGGCTGGGGGGGCTGTTTGCTTCGGTACGGGAGGTGGAGGGAGCGGGAGGAGTGGGGGGAGTGGGGGGAGCATCGCCACCCCCCGAGAATCTCGCCGAGATTCGACGGCAGCTCAACGCCTGGCGGTACATCGAGCGGATGCTGGAACAAATCGGTGCCTAGGAACGTGGGCAAGGGGTGGAGGTGGGGGAGGCACCCGACGTCGGGACCCGGAGTGTCCCGCCCCCCACACCCCGACAGGAGATGACCGCGATGAAGAAACGCAAATGGTTCGGGCCGATGGTGATGTTGGTGGTGGTGGTGGGGATTCTGGGCGTGCTTCGCTCCCGCTTCGGCGGCGTGGCCGAGACCCCCGCGTCGTTTGCGGCGCACACGACGCTCGACGCTGCGCTCACCGAGTCGGCCGAGTCCGGCAAGCCCGTGCTTGCGCTGGTGACCGCAGACTGGTGCGCCCCCTGCCAGTCGCTCAAGCGTGGAGCGCTCGCCGACCCGCGGGTGACCGACTGGATCGGTGCGCACGTTGTCCCTGCCTACGTCGATGGCACCGACGCCGAGCTTGAACAGACCCAGCACGATCTGCGGCTGCTCCGGATCGAGGTCTTCCCCACGCTCGTCCTCCTCGACAGCCAGGGCGTCGAGGTCTCGAGGCGCACCGGCGCCCTTTCGGCCGGCAAGCTGCTGACCTGGCTCGAGGGCTCCGGCGGCTGATGGTGCGGCGCGCGGGGGCATGGTCTTCCGGGTCCGACACCAACGCTGTGGGACCATCGGCAGACGCACCAGACCGCGGGGCAGCCCTCGTCAGCAGCCGGCCGCCCAGTCGTTGAGGTAGGCGAGGAAGTCGCGCGTGTCGATGGTGCCGTCGTCGTTCCAGTCGGCGATGGGGTCGCCGTTGGCCCAGGCGCTCGAGGAAGGTGATGGGGAGTGGGGCGGGTGGAATGGTGCATCCCGTCATGGGGTGCCCGTCGCGCTCGGAGTCGGTTATCGTTCGAGGGCTCTGATGGCTGCGGCTCGTGCTTCAAGTTTCTCGGCTTCTTCGTCGCGGTCTGTTACGCGATAGAGCGCCGCCGTGTTTTCCAGTGCCGTGGCAACATGGGGATGGTCCGGGCCTAACACCTTCTCAAAGATCGCCAGTGCACGGGTGTAGAGCGGTTCGGCCTGTGCGTA
>CAYMZJ010000059.1:0-16131 GCA_964394895.1 uncultured Phycisphaeraceae bacterium
GGTGCTGCCGACTTCAAGGGCGTCGGCAGCGTCTACACCCAGGACGTCCTCGCATTCCTCAACGCATTCATCTGTGACGACTGCCCCGCCGACTTCAACGGCGACGGCACCGTCAACACCCAGGACGTGATCGCGTTCCTCAACGCATGGACCGCCGGCTGCTAAAGCCTGTTCTGTACGTCCAATCCACCCATAAACACCACACGCCCGCAGACCTCGGTCTGCGGGCGTGTGTGGTTTTCTTGCATGTCCCCTCGCTCGCGCGAGGGGCTCTGTGAAGAAACAACCTGCGTAAATAGAGCCCCTCGCGCAAGCGAGGGGACAACCGCGTCCTACTCGCGAACCGTCACACTCACCGATCCATTCGACGTGTCCAGGCTCGACTCGGTCTCCCCGCCACCAATCCGGACGACCTTCTCCGTCCGATCATCCCGCACCATCTCGAGCCGACCGCTCCCGGTCTCGTCGTGAATGCCGATCGACCCGTTGCTCGTGTCAGTGTGTACGAGCCCCGCAAAGCCCGGCCCCACGATCAGGTCAATACTGCCGTTCGAGCTCCTCGCCCGAACCGGCCCCACCGCGCCGTCAGCGAGATTCACCGTCACACGCCCGTTGCTCGTCCTGACGCTGACCGTCCCGGTCGCGTCGGTCACCGTGATCTTGCCGTTGCTCGTGTGCAGGTCGATCGGCCCGTCGTGCCCGCGCACGATCAGCTGCCCATTCGACGACTCGGCCAACACCCCGCCGGCAAAGCCGTCGATGGTCACCCGCCCGTTGCTTGTCGCCACATCCACCGCACGCCCGCCCGGCGCCTCGATCACAAACGACACCCCCTCGCTGCCCTTGCGCTCGTCCGGCCACACCGCACTGATCCGCAGATCACCAGTCACCGACGACCCGACAATCTGCACCGCGTCGGCGCGCTCCTGCGTTGTCGCCCGCACCGTCGCCGTCACCAGCACGTCGTCCCGCATCGCCTCGGTCAGCTCGATAGAGCCGTTCGCCGTCCGCACGTGCAGCCCATCACCGGCCGGCAACAGAAACACCGTCTCGATGTCACGCTGAAATCTGGCGTTCTGCCACCCGCCAACACACCCCGACAGCAACACCGTCGAGCCCGCCACCAACGAAAGCACACACGCCTGAGTCCGCCGCATGAGAGTTCTCCTTCACGGATCGATCACCACCAGACACCGACACACAGTCGCCAACCGCCCGGTACCCGTGTTGTTCGGCTTCTCCGCCCGGCACTTGCACCACCATCTCCGAGAAAGTAGATCTCCTCGCGCAAGCGAGGGGACACGCCCCCCACCACCCCACCACCCAACTCGCTCACGTGATCTCGACGATCAAAAACTTCTTCACCCCTCGCGGCGCCCGCACGCTGATGGTCTCCCCCACGCTCGCTTTCATCAGCGCCTCGCCCATCGGGCTGGTCACCGTCACCTCGACATAGTCCAGCGAGTCGTCGTCGCTCCCTTCACCAACGAGTCGGAACAGGTCCTCCTCGCCGTCGCTCTCATCGCGCAGCCTGACCGTCGAGCCCAGAAACACCACCCCCTCAGCCATCTGCGTGTTGCCATCCACCACCTGGCTCTGCTCGAGCCGAAAGGTCAGCCGTTTGATCTCGGCCTCCTCATACCCCTGCTGCTCGCGGGCGGCGTGGTACTCGGCGTTCTCCTTGAGGTCCCCCAGCTCGCGGGCCTCAGCGATCCTCGTGGTGATCTTCGGCCGGTTCGCGATCAGCTCGGCGAGCTTGGCCGACAGCCGTTCCTTCTCATCGATCGTCATGATTTCCATCGTCACCTGTCTCCACAAAAGAACCAACCGCCGTGGCATGCAGTGCCCGGCGGCCTAGGGGTATTCAAGCGCTCTCGGTCCGCCGAAACAACCCCACAACGCCGAACGCTGCCCACACCACCGCCCCCACCACCACGACCCCCCCGATCGCCCGCCAGTGACCGATATTCACCGCCGCCGACGCCCCCGTCCACAGCCGATCCCGCGAAATCTCAAACCCCGACGTCACCGGGCTGGTCATCCACCACCAGTCAAACGCCCCGTCCCCGCGTGCAGCATTCCCCAACGGCCCAAGCGCAACCAGCGGCCCGGCCCCCGCGACCACCACGAACACCAACATCCACCACCCGCGCCCGCCACCAGACCGCAAGAACAACAACGCGATTCCGAGCACGCCCCCCACCACCAGCGTCCACGCCGCGATCGAAGCCGCCAACGCCGCGACCACAGAAACCGGCCACGCCGCCATCGCGATCTGAGGCCAGATCACCGCCTGCGCAGGAACCAGCAGCACCAGCATGTCCTGCAACACCGCTCTTGCGACCCGTCTCGGCCGCTCGCTCGGCGAGGTCTGGCTCAGCCTCGTCATCGGCCAAAGCAACGCCACCCCCACCGTGATCGCCGCCAGGAGAGACCGAGCCGCCGGCCGCATCGCCAGCGCATCGTGCGCCCCCGGCGCACCCACCGCCCAGAACGCACCAACCGTCGCAAACAACAAATACAGCGTCCAGAAAAACGCGAAAATCCGAGGCTCGCCCCGCCGGTGCGCCCAGTCCCGACCCGCAGGCGCAGGCCGACCAAACACGTCAAGATCGACCTCCCCCGCACCGACAGTCTCGGCCGTGTGTTGGCCTTCACCCTCGGGCACCGAGCCCGCACCAGATTGGAACCCGAGCGAATCCATCGCTTTGGTTGTACGGCTCTCGGGCTCACCAGTTTCGTCGGGTGCCCCGGTCACGGCGCCCCCGTGCGGTCCAGGATCAGGTGCTCACCGGAAATATCCAGCCTTTCGGCGCCCGAATCGATCCGGCGCTCATACATCGGATTCGCCGCCGCAGCACGCAGACGCCCGATCTTCTGCTCGGTCGTTGCCTCCCCGGGCACAAACTCCCCAAACCGTCCGCCCCACACCACCCGCGTGTCCCGGTCGGTCACGATCGACAGCTGCCCGTGCGAAAAATACCGCGAAACGTCCACCCCCGCGACCTGCGCCGCAAAGGGCTCACCAAGCAACGGCCCCAGCAACCCCAGCCCTGCCTCGACATCCTCACCCGGCCACACGTCGAGCACGTTCAGCGTCCCGACCGCATCCAGAGGCACTCCCGCCCCCACACCCACCAACACCCGCAGCCCCGACTCCCCCTCGGCATACTCGATCGGGAACGGCCGCCCCTTCCAGTCCAGCGGATAGTCCCGCCCGCCCACTCGCACCGCACACGCCGGCTCGCGCCAACGCCCGACCACCCGGATCGTCGAATCGCCCGACCGAGAAATGCCCGGCTCGGTATCAAACCAACCGCTCGCCGCCAGCATCTTGCCGACTGCCGCCAACGCCGCCGCGTCGAGCGATCGCCCGACCAGCTGCGCATCCACCCGGGCCACGATCTGCTCGCGGATTCCTTCGCCGAGCCACGTCTGTTCCGCACCATCGAGCGTCGGCCACACCACCTCAACGGTGATCGGCTCGGCTGAGAGAATCTCCCCCGCGCGCGCGTGCACCGTCGCCGCGCCCCACCCGGCTGCGCCCAGGCCGACCACCGCGCCCGCGAGCATCACCGACACCCGAAACCCCGCCGACCGCGCCCACGCGAACCGCTCGCGCTGCGCACCACGCCGGGCCTTCGATCTGCTCTTCTTCTTCGCCATCTTCAGACTCCGTTCTCTCTCGTCATTCGTCCATACGCCGTGCGCCCGCCCGCTCCACACTCTGCATCGCTGCACGCACCAGCCTCGCACACAGCCCCGGCATCTCCATCCCCGCCGCCCTCGCCGCCATCGGCAAAAGCGAATGCCCCGTAAACCCCGGCATCGTGTTCACCTCCAGCAGCCACGCTGTCCCCTCATCATCCAGCAAAAAATCTACCCGCCCCAAGTGCCTCACCCCCAGCGCCCGCACCAGCGTCACCGCCGCGTCCCGGCACCTCGCTGCGACACCCCCGGGCAGCTCGGGCTCGACAACGTACCGCGTGTCGTCCCGATCGTACTTTGCGGCATAGTCGTACACCCCGCCCGGTGCTGCGATCTCGACAATCGGCAGCACCGAAACATCCCCCCCGCGCTCGAGCACCCCCACCGTCAACTCGCGCCCCCGCACCATCGGCTCGACCATATACACCCGCCCGGGCCGCGCCTTGATATCGCGCGACGCCGCCTCGTGGGCGCGCGCCCACGCCGCCGCGTCCTCGCACAGGTGCAGCCCCACGCTCGAACCCTCATGCACCGGCTTGACCACCACCGGCAGCTCCATCGAAAGCACCGCGTCCTGCGCGCTCAACACACACGCCGGCAGCGTCGGGATACCAAGACTCGCCGACACCAGCTTGGTCGCCAGCTTGTCCATCGCCAGCCGCGCTGCCGTCGGCCCGCTCCCGACAAACGGCCGCCCCAGCCCCACCAGCAAGTCCTGCAACGGCCCGCCCTCGCCGAAACTGCCGTGCAACACGGGGAAAACAACCTCGCCCGGCATCGCCGCCAGCTCGTCGAGCGTCGGGCGATCGATTGTTTCATCGTGCACCACCGCCCCGGCTTCGCGCAGCGCTGCTGCCACGCCCTCTGCGCTTTCGAGACTCACCGCCCGCTCGTCGTCCGGCCCGCCGGCAAGCACCAGCACCGCCGGCAGCGGCGACATCGAGGAACCCGAAGTCTTAGCGCGCGCACTCATGCCCCCTCCCGCTGCCACACAACCACCTCGCGCTCAAGCCTCACGCCGAACGCCTCGAACACCCGGCGTTCGACCTCTTCCATCAGCCCGATCACGTCGGCCGCCCGCGCGCCCTTGGCGACCGGGAAGAAGTTGGCGTGCTGCGCGCTCACACGCGCCCCCCCCACCGCGAGCCCCTTGCACCCGGCCCGATCAATCAACAGCCCCGCGCCGACCCGGTCGCCCGCCGCGCCGATGTCCTCGATCGTGCGCCCAAGCGTCGGGTTCTTGAAACAGCACCCCGCCGAGTCGGCTGCCATCGGCTGCGTGACTTTCTTGTACGCCATCACTTCCTTGAGCCGCTCGCGGAGTTTCGCCGGATCCCCCCGCTGCAACCCGATCTCGCAGCCGGTGACGATGTACTCCCCAAGCCCGCTCTTGCGATACCCAAACCCGATCGCCTCGCGTTCGAGTGTGAGCCGCTCACCACGACGCGAAACCACAAACACCCGCCGCACCACGTCGGCGATCTGCCCGAACGCTCCCCCCGCGTTCATCACCAGCGCCCCGCCGATCGACGCGGGGATGCCGCCGAGCCCTTCGAGCCCGCCGAGCCCCGCCCGCACCGAATCGGTAATCAGCCGCCGCAGATCGACCCCCGCCCCGACACGCCAGACCACCGTCTCGCGGTCCGGTTCGCCCTCGCGGCCCGGCAACTGCTCGACCATCCGAAACTCCCCCTGCGCCAGCCGAACGACCACACCGCCCACCCCCGCATCGTCCACCAGCAGGTTCGCCCCTTCGCCGAGCACCCGGCACCCCGGGTCCATCTCCAGACACGCCAGCAACTCGTCGCTCGTTCGAGGCGAAGCGAGCGCGTCGGCACCGCCACCAATCCCGAACCACGTCGGGATCGGCACGTCGGTCTGGAGAGGAATGGAATGCACGGTGGTTGCCATCGGTTCCGGTCGCCTGTTCGCTGCGTCAGCCCTCGGGCAAGCCCATATAGCTGTGCGCCACCTGCCACACCGGACCGGCCCCCATCACGACCAGCAGATCGTTGGGCTGGCACAGGTTCTCGAGCTGCTCGACGATCGCCTCAAACGGGTACAGGTGCATCGCCCGCACGCCCCGCCCGCGCAGCCGATCCACGAGATCGGCTGCCGAGACCTTCGCCTTTTCGATTTCCGTATCCCGCACAAAGTAAATGTGAGGCACGATCACAATGTCGGCCTGCCCGAACGCCTGGGCAAACTCATCGAGCAGGAACCGCGTCCGCGAGTGCTGGTGCGGCTGGAACACGCAGATCAGCCTGCCGCCCTTGTCCTGCGGCCGTTCAAAGTCGCGCAGCGCCCGCAGCGTCGCGTCCACCTCCGTCGGGTGATGGCCGTAGTCGTCGTAGACCCGCACCGAGCCGCCCCCGGCCGACCCACCTACCACGCGGTCCCCAAGCAACTGCAACCGACGATCCACGCCCCGGAACGCTCCGAGGCTCCGCGCCACCCGCGCCGGGTCCGCACCCAGCCGCACCGCCAGCGCGCAGGCTGTCGCCGCGTTCATCGCGTTATGGACGCCGGGCACCCGCATCCGCCAGCTCGCGACCAACTCCCGCCGATGGGTCAGCGCCACGTCGCAGGAGCGCGGGTCCACCCACACCACCCAGTCGGCTGCCGGGCTGAACCCGATCGTCTCGACCCGGCAGGAGAGCCCGGCCGCGACCTGCCGCCGGTGCGCCCCCTCATCAGCGATCAGCAGATACCCCCCCTGATCGGCCGCCGGCAACAAGCGGGCAAACTCCGCAAAGCTCTCGACCACCGCGTCAAGCGAACCATAAATATCCAGATGGTCGGCCTCGACCGAAGTAATCGCCCCGACCGTCGGCCGATGGTGGTGAAACGAACGGTTGAACTCGCACGACTCGGCCAGCAGCAGCCCCGGCCGCCCCTTCAGCTCACCCGTCGGAATCGCGTCCGAACCAAGCCGGAACCCGGTCCGCTGCCCCTCGACTCCCCCCGCGTCTGCGTGCGCCTCGCTGGAAAGGCATCCCGTCGCCAGCTGTCCGCACAGCGCCCCGACAATCACCGTCGGGTCGAGCCCCGCGTCGGTCAGTGCCGCCCCCAGCATCGCGGTGATCGAGCTCTTGCCGTGGGTGCCGGCGATGCACACCCCGGTCCGCCCCAACATGCACCGCCCCAGCGCCTCGGCATAGGTCAGTGTCCGCACCCCCCGCTCGGTCGCGGCGAGCAGCTCGGGGTGGTCGGCCCGGATCGCGGCCGACGCGATGACCAGATCGCATGCCTCGGGCAGCTCACCGCGGTCCTGCTCGAACCCGATCGCGATCCCCGTCGATTCGAGGCTGTCGGTGACCTGGGTCCGCGTCTGGTCACTCCCCGAGACGTGCGCCCCCCGCCCGAGCACCATCCGCGCCAGCCCCGACATGCCGCAGCCGCCGATCCCGAGCATGTAGACGTGCTTGCCCAAAAGCTCGAATGGCTCGGCCGCGGACGAGGAGGTGCTGGCGGAGTGCCCGATGTGTGCGCGCGGATCGACCATACCACAGGATATCGGCGAGCCGGCTCCCCCCGCGTGAAATGCCGGGAGGGAGTCCAGAGACCCCGGAGCCATGTCCCCTCGCTCGCGCAAGGGGCTCTACCGGTGCCCCCTCGCTTGCGCGAGGGGCTCTACAAAAGGCACGCCATGTCTGGTCACGCCATGTCTGGTAGAGCCCCTCGCGCAAGCGAGGGGAAATCGAGGTGGGACCCGGAGTGTCCCGCCTTTGGGACCCGGAGTGTCCCGCCCCGGTGCGTGCCGAGACTTCCTCACGCAAATACACCACGCCCACAAAACACTCGCACACTCCTATGCTCCGCCTCCATGGCCACTCCCCCCCTCCCCTACCGCATCGCCTGCCTCTGCGACCTCCGCGACGCCGAGGGTCGGGTTCTTCTCCTCCACCGCATCAAGCCGCCGAACAAAGACCTCTACTCCCCCATCGGTGGCAAGCTCGAAATGCCCCTCGGCGAGTCCCCCACCCGCTGCGCCCAACGCGAAATCAAAGAAGAGGCCGGCATCGACGTCCCCATCGACCGCCTCCACCTCAGCGGCATGATCTCCGAAGCCGGCTACGAGGGCGCGGGGCACTGGCTGCTTTTTTACTTCCGCGTGCTCGGTCCCGTCGAGGTCAAAGCCGGCCCGATGAACGAGGGCAACCTCGAATGGCACGACCCCGAAGCCGTCGCCGATCTCAACCTCCCCGAGACCGACCGCAAGGTCATCTGGCCGCTGGTTCGCCAGCACCGGCCCCGCCGCGATGGTGAGCTGCCCGGCTTCTTCGCGGTCCACGTCGACTGCACCGGGCCGGAAATGACCTGGTGCGTCGAGCAGAGCCTGCCCCCCCATATGCCCTGAGACGGATCTCATTTTATTCTCGTGCGTGTGCCTGCGACGTTCTTGCACCCCGAGAGGGGTGATCTTCCATAGCCGGGGGTGGAACGACGCGACACCCCCGGTCTCGATCCTCGCGTCTTGAGGACCCGGCAAGGGGTCCGCGTGTCTACGGCTGCCACGAGCACCCCTGCCGGGGTGCAAGACGTTGGCGAACACATTTCCGGGGGTGTCGTCCGCAGCGCGGAAACTCCACCCCCGGCTATTGAAGAGCAGTCCTACGGACTGAAGCGAGAGCGGACACAGAGTACCACCAGGGCACGAGAACTTTATGGGTGCCCTATGAGAAGCCCCCGGCATCTGAATGGAACAGGCTGCGCTTCCGTATACTCTCTTATGATGCCCTTACGAACACCTCAATCAGGTGCCGGTGGCCCGTCGGTCTTCGACCGATCGCGGACGTTCCGCCTGCTCGCAGCCGTGCTCTCGCTGGTTGCCGGCGTGCTGGCGGTCGCTCAAGAAGCAAGCCCGCCTGCCAATCCCCAAGCCATCCAGACCGCAATCCCCGCCCACCGCCAGGCCGACAACGTCGCGATCATCACCATCGAAGGCCCGATCGACAAGATCACCTCCTACAGCTTTCAACGCCGCCTCGCGATCGCCGAGCGCAACGGCGCCGACGCCATCGTCATCGACCTCAACACCCCCGGCGGCGAGGTCGGCGCGGTCCTCGAAATCACCGACGCCATCCGAAACTCAACCATCACCAACAGCGTCGCGTGGGTCAACCCCAAGGCCTATTCCGGCGGCGCGATCATCGCCCTGGCGTGCAAGGAAATCATCACCGCCAAGTCCGTCGCGATGGGCGACGCCCTCCCCATCGGCATCGGAGCCCTCGGCCAACTCCTCAAAATGCCCGAAGCAGAGCGCCAGAAAATCACCGCCCCGCTGCTCGCCGAGGTCGTCAGCTCCGCCCGCATGCGCGGCTGGGACGAGTTCGTCGTCCAGGGGTTTGTCGCACTGGGGGTCGAGCTCTGGTGGGTCCGCGACACCACCACCGGCGAGACCTTCGCGATCAACGAAGCCGAGTACCGCATGCTCTTTGATGGAGCCCCGCCCAAGACCCGCCCGATCGTCTCGTCGGCCCCCACACTCAGCGACGCCCCGCCCCCCGCAACCGCCGAGAGCGACCCCGCACAAGCCCAAAGCAGCGAGCGTTTTCTCCCCGCCGGGCCGGACGTCGCGGCGTTTGCTGTCGGGAAAGACTCCATCGGCATGTCCAGCGAACGCCGCTCGATCTCCGAAAGCGACAAAGGAAACTACGAACTCGTCGGCTACCTCTTCTCCGGCGACGGCCCGCTCACCCTCGACGCCGAGCAACTCGCGATCCTCAACTTTGCCTCCAACATCGACCTGAACGGCAACCTCAAACCCATCCTGACCGACGCCGATCTCAAACACTACTTCGGCGCAAAGAACCTCCGCCGCATCGACACCAACTGGTCGGAGATGCTCGTCACCTTCGCTACCAAGCTCCCCGTCCGCGGCCTGCTCATGGTCGTCTTTCTCCTCGCGCTCTTTCTCGAAATGTCACACCCCGGCATCGGCCTCCCCGGCGCGATCGCCCTGGCGGCGCTCGTCGGGCTGCTTGCCCCGCCCGCGCTCATCGGGATGGCGAGCTGGTGGGAGATCGGCGCGATACTCGCCGGCATCCTCCTCATCTTCTTCGAGATATTCGTCCTCCCCGGGTTCGGAATCCCCGGCATCGCCGGACTCCTCCTCCTCTTCGGCGGCCTGCTCGGCACCTTCGTCGGCGGCCCCGGCGGCCTCTTCCCAAATAGCCAGCAGGAACAAACCAACCTCCTCTACGGCCTCCTCACCATGATCCTCAGCGCCGTCAGCGCCGGTGCTGGCATCTACTTCCTCACCAAACACCTCGGCGCCATCCCATTCCTCGGCCGGCTCGTGCTCTCCGACGAAAACGACCACGAAGACCTCCTGCTCTCACAAATCCCCGTGGGCGGCGAAGTCATCCCCCAAGTCGGCGCAGTCGGCAAATCCATCACCCCGCTGCGACCAGCCGGACGGGCAAAGATCGGCGACCAAGTCGTCGATGTCGTCAGCGACCTGGGCTATGTGGACTCGGGCGAGCCCGTGCGTGTGGTCTCGGCGGACGAATACCGTGTCGTGGTCGAGCACCTCGTCTCGCCCGATGATGCACCCACCCCGGACGCAAAAACCGACCCGGACACCGCGTAAGCTTTTGTGCGATACAGTCGCACTCTCCAGAGAGGGAAATCGGCTTGGATGACAGTGCTGTGTTACTACTGGGCTTAGGACTGCTCGCCGCGGCGATGCTACTGGTCATCGCCGAGCTCTTCATCCCCTCCGGCGGCCTGATCGCACTCGGTGCCGGGGCCGCTGCCATCGCCGGGATCGTCGTCCTCTTCCGTCACGACGTCGTCTGGGGGTTTATCGGCATCGGGCTGGTCATGATCGGGACCCCGATCGCTCTGAGCTTTGCCCTCAAAGTCTGGCCGACCACCCCGATCGGCAGACGGATGCTCATGGGTGAGATGACCGAGGAGCGGGTCGAAGCCAAGCAAGCCGCCGAACGCCAGGCCCGCGAACTCCGCCGCGCCCTGGTTGGGGCCGAGGGAGAGGTTCTCTCCACCCTCCGCCCTGTCGGGATTGTCCAGATCGGCAACCAGCGCCACGACGCCCTCGCCGAGACAGGAATCATCGAGCCCGGACAGCGGATAAAGGTCACCGCCGTCACCGACAACCAGCTCAAAGTCCGGGCGATCTGACCGCCCAACCAGCCCGACCGCCAGACCACCGCCCGGCTTCGTATACTCACGCAACCAGATCCCGCTTCCACTCTCTCCCCAAGGCAGGAGTCCACATGTTCGCCAACCGCCCCGCATCGATGCTCATCGCGCTGTTCGCGCTCCTCATGCTCCCCGCGACCGCACTGGCCCAAGCCGGCGGCGGCGGTGGCGGAGGTGGCACGCCCCCCACGAACACAGTCTTCATCGTCGTCCTCGTCGTCGTTGGGCTCGCACTCCTCATCGGCCTCTTCCTCATCGGCCAGTTCATCAACCTCTACATCCAGGCACTCCTCTCCAAGGCCCCCGTCGGCATCCTCGAACTCGTCGGGATGCGACTCCGCAAGGTGGACATCAAAACCATCGTCTTCAGCCGTATCCGCGCGGTAAAGTCCGGGCTCCAGATCTCGACCAACGAGCTCGAAACCCACTACCTCGCCGGCGGCCGCGTCCCCAACGTCGTCAGCGCACTCATCGCCGCTCGCAAAGCAAAGATCGACCTCGAGTTCGACACCGCCTGCGCCATCGACCTCGCCGGGCGTGACATCCTCGACGCGGTCAACACCAGCGTCAACCCCCGCGTCATCGACTGCCCCAACCCCGCCGGCGGCCGCAACACCATCGACGCGGTCGCAAGGGACGGCATCCAGCTCAAAGCCCGTGCCCGGGTCACCGTCCGCACCAACCTCGGACGCCTGGTCGGTGGCGCGACAGAGGAAACCGTCGTCGCCCGCGTCGGCGAAGGCATCGTCTCGGCGATCGGCTCGGCCGACTCCCACAAGCGCGTCCTCGAAAACCCCGACCGCATCTCCAAGACCGTCATGGACCGAGGGCTTGACGCCGGCACCGCCTTTGAAATCCTCTCGATCGACATCGCCGATATCGACGTGGGTGAAAACATCGGCGCCAAGCTCCAAGCCGACCAGGCCGAAGCAGACAAGCGCCGGTTCCAGGCCGAAGCCGAGCAACGCCGCGCGATGGCGGTCGCACAAGAGCAGGAGTTCAGGAGCGAGGTCCAGAAAAACCAAGCCCTCGTCGTCCTCGCCCAGGCCGACGTCCCCAAAGCCATCGCCGAAGCCTTCCGCTCCGGCAACCTCGGCGTGATGGACCACTACCGACTCCAGAACATCCAGTCCGACACCAGCATGCGCAGCGCAATCGCCGGCAACGACACGGATCAGCCCGGTGGAAAGCCGTCGTAGTACGCATCCCGTAAGTTCCTTCCACGGCGGCGTTCTCTTCTACGTCGGTGTTTGGCCTCGGGGTCTGCTTTCTCCTGCTCCCCCGCCCGCGCCCCGCGGGAGGGGGTTGGGGGGAGGGTGCCTTTGCTTTGCACGAGATGATGGAGCGCAAGCTCGGGTTCGTGCACGCACGCGCACCACACCCTTCAACGCCCTTCCGCCGCCTCGCGCGCGCGCCAACGCCACGCCGCACCGCGGATCAACTCCCCCACCCGCTGCTGCCGGTGCGCCTCGCTGCTCCATATAGAATGACCCGTCTGCCGAACGGGCGGGACACCCCTCGCCGCCTCGCGCCCCACCCGCAGGTCAACCCGACCCGGCACCGCCCCCGTCTCCGCCCGCCGGTCCGCAAACTCCGAAGGCACCCGAAACATCGAAGGCGCCGACGCCCGCGTGCCCTCACCCCGAGTCGCCGGCGAAAACAACCCCGGCCGAGCAAGATCAACCGGCAGGTCACCGATGTAGTACACCGTCCCCGGCGGCACCAACGCCGTCGAGTCCCAGGCGTACACACTCCGGTCAAACACCGCTGTCACCGCGCCCGACCGACGCGCAAACAACCCCCCCGAACCAATAATCTCGTACAGCCGGTCAAAGCCCACCGGCGCGCGAAAGTCCACCGGCCGAAACAACCCGTCAACCATCTGCGGGCTCTCGTCACCAAACCCCGGCGAGATCTCACGGAACCGATCCTCGTCCTGCGCAAACGCCGGCACCGCCAGCACACCAGCACACAACAACCCCAGAATGGCTGTACAGCTTCGCATCTTCCCTCTCATCGGTCACTCCGGCTCCGGCTCATCGTCCCCGACCCCGGAATCAGGATGATCCGCATCGTGATCGACACAACATCATCAGGATCATCCGCAGCCAGCGCATCGAGAGCCTGGCCCTTTGCTGTCCAGGCATAAATCGCGTCCAGCAGCGGCCCGTCCACGTTGGGATACCCCGAGCCCTGCTTCTCCAGATACGCCGCCCGAACAACCGTGCCGTCCTTGCCGAACTCCATACGTACCACAGGGTTACGAGGCACGGCCGTGATCTTCGTCGTCACCGTCCACCGTGGGCGAACCGTCGTGATGTCCAGCCCCTCCACCGCCGGCGGCCGGCCCGGCTCCCACTCGACGATCCGATCCCGCGAGGTCGCGTCAGATTCTTTCTCCGAAGCGATCGCGTCCCGAGGCTCGCCCGGCAACGGCGGCCCACCCGACGCCGCGGCCGCCGATTCAGCACTTTCCTTGGCTTCTTCACGCACCCGCGCGATCTCCATCGTCCGGGCCTGGGCAAACGCCTGCTGCGCCCGCGATGCCGCCCGACTCAGCCGCCGAAACAAACGTGACGCCGCCTCGGGGACCTCCCGTTCTACCGCGAGCACCACCGCCGCAGCCGTTTCGGCCTCCACACCGGCATCGTCCAAAGCTCCCACCTCCAACGCCGCCGCGATCTCCTCACTCGGGCTCGTCACCTCTTCCTCCGAGGCCTGCGTTTGCCTTTTTTGAGGCTCAATAACTGGTGTTTCGACCTGGATTTCCGCGACAATCTCAGTGGACGTCTCCGCCGCCTCCGCCGCGTCGGCAGCCTCAAACACCGGCTCCACCGCCTCCGGATCGCCCAAAGCCGCCGGCGACAGGGCTGCCTGCTCGGTCTCGGCCGGCGTTGCGCTGTGGGGGGTCGGGTCCTCAAACCCCAGCCAGTTGATCGTGACCTGCCGGGATTGCTCGATGCCCGGCCGAATCTCGTCCGTCTCGGTCTCAGCCGAAGGCAGGGCCACCGGCAACGGCGCCAACCCGCCCAGGCCGCCGGTGCCGACCATCAGCAAGACAAATCCCCCCGCGTGGATCGCAAGGCTGCACACCACCCCCACCGCCAACCGGCGGCGACCATCGTCTTCATTTCGCAGGGCTGTGGTCGGCATGACCGATCCTGTTTTGCGTCCCGCCTTGGTCTGGGCAGCAAGACTCGGTACCTTCATGGGGAGGATACGCCGCAAGAGGCCGTCGGGGTCCGACCGGTCAGCAACACCCGGGGAAGCTCACCATGCACAACACGCGAAGCACACAGCAGAAAACACGCCTCACCACCGCACCGACCAACCGCACAATCGGGATGATTCTCGGGCTGGCGTTTCTCGCCGCACTCCCGGCTTCGAGTTCTGCCCAACCCGGCAGCCCCGAAACCAACGGCATCGTCGAGGTTGATCGCCTCAAGCTGGGCGTGGGCGACCCCGCCCCCGAGCTGGCGATCGGCCGCTGGATCAAAGGCGAGCCCATCGAATCGTTCGTCGAGGGTCGCGTCTACGCGATCGAGTTCTGGGCGACCTGGTGCGGGCCGTGCATCGCCGGCATCCCCCACCTGACCGAAGTACAGGAACGCTACAAAGCCTCGCTCGACATCGTGAGTGTGACCACCGCCGACCCCAACAACACGCTGGAAAGGGTCACCGAGTTTGTCGCCGAGCGTGACGCCGAGATGGGATACCGCGTCGCGTTCGACGATATGGACACGACGTGGAACGCCTACATGGAAGCCGCCGGGCAGAACGGCATCCCCTGCGCGTTCGTCATCGACAAACACTCGCGCATCGCCTGGATCGGCCACCCCGCCGACCCGGCGTTTGAGCGCACGATCGAGGCGATCATCCGCGACGAGTTCGACCCGGCCGCTGCGCTCGAAGAGCGCAGACTCGCCGACCAGCGCCGCGCCCAGCTCGAACGCCTCCAGCGCGAGCTGCACACCGCGTGGAACGCGGGAGAAACCGAAGCCGCGTTCGCCCTCGCAGACGAGATCATCGAGACCGATCCCCAGGCGATGTCCAGCTGGGCGTGGTGGAAGTTCCAGGCACTCATGGTCGGCGTCAACGACCCAGAGCGCGGCCAGGCGTACGCCAAAGCGCTGATGCTCACCCACTACCACGAGGACGCCGCGATGCTCAATCGGCTCGCCTATGGCATCGCCGACTCGATCGGGATCGAAGGCACGGACATGGACCTCGCCCTCGAACTCGCCGAGCGGGCGGTGACGCTCCGCCTCGGGCAGGACTCTGAAACCCTCGCCGGGCTGGCGATGGTCCGCCTGGCGCGTGAAGAGTTTGACGAAGCAATCGCGACGCTGCAACGCGCGATCGACGTCGCACAAATGCCAGCCATGCGCGCCCACCTCAAGAACGAACTCGAGTTCTACAAGTTCGACAAAGAGACCGCCGAGCGGAAGAAGAAGCCGAAAAATTAGTGCGCTTTGCGTCATGATGTTTTCTGTATTGCTGGTTGACGCTTTCCCCTCGCTTGCGCGAGGGGCTCTATGGGGGCACATGGTCCACAGAATAAAAGAGCCCCCCGCGCAAGCAAGAGCACAACCGCGTAGAGCCCCTCGCGCAAGCGAGGGGGCAACCGCAACAGCGCAACCAGAAGAAACACAAGAACACAAACCGCTCGAACACCCTCTCCCAACACCGCACACCCGCCCGCTACTCGCCCGCCTCGGGCGTCCCGAACAACTGAAACGCCCCGAACCCGCCCTCGCTGAGCAGGTCGATCACGCCCATGAGATCACCCGAAGGGCACGCGGTGTCGGCCGCGATGTTGATCTTCGCGTCGGGTTGCGCAGCAAGGGTCACACGGAGCGCATCAATCAACGCCGCACTCTCGATCGGCTCGGCATCGAGATAGATCCGCCCCTCGGCGTCGAGCGTGATCGTCACCGCCGCGACCGACTCGGCCGGCTCACCCGCCCCGAGCGTGGGGAGCGTCACATCGAGCACCTCGGCCCGAACCATCAACACCATCGCAAACACAAAGAACGTCAAGAGCAAAAACACCACGTCCACAAGCGGAGCCATCTCGATCCGGACCTCGGGGCTGGAGCTTCGTACGCGACGCATGAGGACAGGATACGCGGGTGTCGGGTTGCCCGGAATCGAAATCACGGAATGATGCAACGAAGAAGAAGAAGAAGACCCGGCGCTGACGAGGCTATTGCATCAACGCTTCTCTTCTGCTTGCTGCTCTGGCGGCGTGGAGGA
>CAYMZJ010000060.1:0-15848 GCA_964394895.1 uncultured Phycisphaeraceae bacterium
GGTCGCCGGCGATGACGACGAGGTCGCCCTTCTTGATGCGTGCTGAATAGGTCACAAGCACATCGGCGAGGCGGTCGAGCATGGAATTGGGGATGGAAGTGGGGGGCGTCATCTGGGGTCTCGTTTCTGGTTGGTGTGGGTGCGAGGTCGCGGGAAGAGGGAGTGTGTTTTCGGAAGTTTGCGTATCGCCGGCTACTGCCCGTCGATCGTGAGCGGCACGGTGCCGTAGAGGCTTTCGGTGACCACCGGCTTGTGGACGCGGATGCGCCGGTCGGCGTCTTTGATCCCTCGGTCTTTCATCACCCGTCGCAGGTTGCCCGGCAGCGCAAACTCGACGTCCTCGTCGAACACGTCGCGGGTCTCGATCGTTGCGTCGTGCTGCTCGACGATCGCGCGGCAGACACCGGCGACGAGGTCCTCGGGCGCGCTGGCCCCGGCGGTCACCAGCACCGCGTCAACGCCCTGGGCAAACCACTCCGGGCGCAGCCCCTCGGCGTCGTCGATGAGCTGCGCTGGTGTCCCCACGTTCTCGGCGATCTCGGTCAGCCGCACGGAGTTCGACGAGTTGGTGCTGCCGACGACGAGCACGAGGTCGGCCTCGGGCGCGAGTTGCCGGACGGCGTGCTGGCGGTTGGTGGTCGCGTAGCAGATGTCCTCACTCGGCGGGGCTTTGATCGTGGGGTAGGCGGCTTTGAGCGCCTTGATGATCACGTCGGCGTCGTCGATCGAGAGCGTGGTCTGGGTGAGGTAGACGATTTTGTCGGGGTCGCGGATCGTGAGTGTTGCGATGTCGTCGGGCGATTCCACGACCTGTGTCGCGTCGGGGGCTTCGCCCGAGGTGCCGATGACTTCCTGGTGGTTGCGGTGCCCGATGAGCAGGATCTGGTAGCCCTGCCGCGCGTAGCGGATGGCTTCGGAGTGGACCTTGGTGACGAGAGGGCAGGTGGCGTCGATGGGCTGGAGCCCGCGTTCGACGGCTCGCTCGCGGACGCTGGGCGGGATGCCGTGGGCGCTGAAGACCAGGATCGACCCCGGCGGCGGGTCCTCGACGCTCTCGACGAACACGACCCCCCGGTCGCGGAATCGGCCGACGACGTGCCGGTTGTGGACGATCTCGTGGTAGACGTAGACCGTTTCGTCGGGGAAGAGGTCGAGCACCTGGTCCACGACGTCGATCGCCATGCGCACGCCGGCACAAAATCCACGCGGGTTGGCAAGAATGATCCGCATCGTTGCCAATGATACGGCACGCAGACCGGCTCTCCCAACACGACACGCAGACAGGAACGAACCATGAACCAGAAAGCTATCCTTGCCTTGATCGCTGTCGTGTTGGTGCTCGCGGCGGTGGGGGGGGTTGTTGGCGGGCTTGCCCTTCTGGACGCGACGGAGGAATACGACGCGCCTGCCGGCATCGCTGAGGAATCCGCGGCCTCGGCTCCCGGTGTGGTCGAACGCGCACCAGCCGCCGACCCCGCCGATCCGATGTCGTTTGTCCGTTTCGGCGTCACCGAGCCCCCGGCCCGAACCCCCGGCGCGATCCGCCTTGCGACCTACAACGTCGAGAACCTGTTCGACGATCAGGACGACCCAGATCTGTTCGGCCGCTACGAAGACATCGACGACACCAAGCCCGAGGCCCACCTGCGAGCGCTCGCCGACACGATCCGTGCGCTCGATGCTGACGTGGTCGCGCTCCAGGAGATCGAGTCCGAAGCGGTCATCCGCTGGTTTCGTGATACGTATCTCGCGGACCTCGGCTACGAGTATCTCGCGTCGGTTGATGCGGGAGACGAGCGCGGCATCGAGCAGGCGGTGCTCTCGCGGTTCCCGATTGCGAGTGTGACCAACTGGCCGCGCCAGCCGCTCGGGGGTGTCCACCCCGACAACTGGGGCACCCGCGACAACTGGAACGCGGGAGAGCCGCTCACGTTCCACCGTTCGCCGATGCGTGTGGTTGTCGAGATTCCCCGGGACGCAAGCCGCGGCGCAGCAGAGAGCAGCGACGCCGATGCCTACCGGCTCACGCTGTACGTCGTCCATTCCAAGAGCGGCCGCCCGGGCGAGTACTGGCGGCTGGCCGAGGCGCGGGGGCTGGTCAATCAGGTTCAGCAACAGCTCAAGGCCGACCCCGACGCCAACGTCGTCGTGCTGGGTGACTTCAACGCTTTCCTCGGCGACGAGAGTGTGCAGACGCTTGTCGGCGCGGGCTTTGCCGACGCGATTGCGCCAGCCGGGCAGCGCAACCCGCGCTTTGCGACCCATGCGTCCGGCCGGCGGATCGACCACATCCTCGTCAACGACAATCTGCAGCTCGAGTTGGTCACGGGCAGCGCGTTTGTCCTGGGGACGCCGTCGCTGCCCGAGGGTGTGGACTATCGGCAGGAGTGGCGGCCCGATGGTTACGCCAGCGACCATTTCCCGGTCGTGATCGAGATCGTGCCGGTGGATGTGGTGCCTCTGGATGGCGCAACTGGTGGCTAGCTCGGGGCTTGTGCGAGGGGCGGGTATCGCGGTGGTTGTGGGCAGTCAACGGGGTGGCGGGCTTTGCTGACCCTACCAAAACCCCACGCGGTGTACAGGTTTCGTGAGGCCTCGAATCCGCTCCCACGGGCGGCGGCCTACCGGGTATAGTGTGCCCCTACCGGCCGAGCGGTTCTCGCTTGTGCCAGCCAGCGAGACTCGGAGCTTGGTCGATGCAGAATGTCAGGCCGTGGCAAATCGTGTTGTTTGTGGTTGCCGCCGGTGCCATTGTTTTTTCGATCGCACGAGGCATGCTTGCTGATCGTCCCGAGTTGTCTCATCAGTTGTACTTAGTCGATATCCGTACCGGTGAAATGTTTTCTATCGATCCCTCCGGGAAGAGCATTCCTGTTCCCGCTCGAAGCCCGGTTTCCGGGGAGCGAGACCTGTACCCCGCGGCCAGAGATGAAAGCGGTGAGTGGATACTCGACTTCCGAGCGCTCAATCAGGTGCAGGCCGATCGGGCGGAAGCCGCAGAAGCAATTGATATAAACTCGGGTCGGGTGCTTGATGCGGGGAAAGTCAAACGGATCAGGCCTCGTGATTTGATCAAACCATCTTCGGCCGGGTAGGCCGCGAGCATAGAGAGACAGACTTATGCGCAACTCTGCCAAGCAAGACCGAGCGTTCACACTCATTGAGCTTCTCGTTGTTATCGCGATTATCGCGTTGCTGATCGGCATCCTCCTGCCGGCGCTGGGGAAGGCCCGCGAAGCGGCTCGCTCGCTGGTCTGCACGACGCAGCAGCGTTCTCTTGGGCAAGGGCAATCGTTCTACATGGGGGACAACGAAGGATACATCGCGGGGCCTCACACCTCCACATTCGCGTACGCGTTGCAGGAGGGGATGGGGCTCATCGAGAAGAGCGACGTGTTTACCTTCAACACCTCAGCGACGACGCCGACATCGACGCACGACTGGATCAGCCCGAGTCTCGGTGACTCTCTCGGTTTGTCGGAAAATCGCGCGCAGCGCACGAAGGGGATCTTCAACAATTTTGCGTGCCCATCAGCAACGGTGACCAACGATACAGTCTGGTCAGGAAGCTCGGCCGCCGACATGGATGAGTTTGAGACCATCGGACTGACCGAGGGATTCAGGCAGGTGAGTTATCTTGCTCCTGCCTCGTTTCTTCTTTCATCAAATATACTTCGTAACAAGAGATGGCAACAGTACCTCCGGGGAAGCCCCCGCATCATTCTCGACGTGGACCTGTATCCGACTGATCCTGGAGACAGCAACTCTGCCCAAGTTATTAAGTACCGAAACTACCTCCCCCGTGAGGATCTCGTAGGCATCGAACCGTCGAACAAGGTTCTCCTGGCCGACGGCACACGGTACTACGATTTTGGAGCGCAAATACTGGACTTCGATGCGAGCAATGCGGCTCAATATTTCAGTTCGTTCGGATCCAGCGGCCCGATCTTCCACGCAGCGAGAGAGTACGGCCGGAGGGCGCCCGGAAACGACGGTTCCGACAGCAACATCCTTCTCAGCGCTCGGCATGACCTCTCGATCAACGTAGCGTATTGGGACGGCCATGTCGGACGCATGTCGATGCAGGAAGCATGGACGGACCCGGTTCCGTGGTTCCCCGGGGGATCGATCTTCAATGGAACCGGTGCAACACCAGAGTCCAGTGCGTTCTATTCACGGGGTGACAAGATTCCGTAAGTACGTGCGTCTGTGCATCGCAACCTCCCGCGCACGCCGGGATGAAAGCTCACGCGGTTGTTGCCAACGAGGCGGTCCACGAACGGTGGATGCTAAACGATTTTCGGGACTTCCCCGGCCCGCTTTGAGTTGTACCAAGGATCACCATGATGTCCAGTGTTCTTGCATGGCTCGAATCCAACGAGTCCGCCTCCATCGCTCGTCTCTGCGAGTGGCTTCGTATTCCCAGCGTCTCGACCGATCCGGCGTACAAAGCCGAGACGGCGAGGGCTGCCGACTGGGCGGCCGACCAACTCCGCGAGTCCGGTTTGCGGGTCGAGATTCTGCCCACGGGCGATCCGGCGGGGGACGGGCATCCGATCGTGCTGGCCGAGTCGGACGCGGGGCCGGACTACAAGGGGCCGCACGTCCTGTTCTACGGCCACTACGACGTGCAGCCGGCCGATCCGCTCGAGTTGTGGGACAGCCCGCCCTTCGAGCCGGTCATCAAGCCGGCCGAGGGGGAGGTCGGCGAGCGCATCGTCGCCCGCGGCGCGGTTGATGACAAGGGGCAGGTGGCGACCTTCCTCGAAGCCCTCCGCGCCTGGAAAGAGGCGGGCGGGATCGCGGCGGGCGGGGTGCGGTTTACGGTGCTGCTCGAGGGGGAGGAAGAGTCGGGCTCGGTCAACCTCGACCGGTTTGTGCGCCAGCAGGCCGAGCGTCTGGGCAAGTGCGATGTGTGTGTGATCTCCGACACCGGGATGCTGGGGCGGGGAAGGCCGGCGATCACGTATGGCGTGCGGGGGCTTGCGTACACCGAGGTCGTGCTGCACGGTGCCGATCAGGACCTGCACTCGGGGATGTGGGGGGGGCGATCGCCGAACCCGATCTCGGAGTTGGTGAAGGTGCTCGCGCAGCTGTGGGATGCCGACCGGCGCGTGACGATCCCGGGGTTCTACGACGGCGTCCGCGAGCTGACCGCGGCCGAGCGTGCCGAGTGGGAGGCGCTGGGCTTTGACCAGACCGACGCGCTGCGGAAGATCGGGCTCGGTCCCGAGGCGGACGTGGGTGAGGCGGGTTTTTCGGCGCTCGAGCGTGAGTGGGCGCGGCCGACCGCCGAGCTCAACGGCATCGTCGGCGGCTACACCGGCGCGGGGGCCAAGACGGTGATCCCGAGCCACGCCAGCGCCAAGGTCAGCTTCCGGCTGGTGGACGATCAGGACCCCGGGCGGATCGCCGAGGCCTTTTTCGCATGGTGCAAAGCGCGCACGCCTGCGGGCTGTCGGTGGGAGTGCATCGACCACGGCGGCGGGGACCCGGCGACGGTCGCGACCGATTCGCCGGCGCTGGCTGCGGCGCGGCGGGCGCTGCGGGAAGCTGCCCACGGCACCGAGGCGGCGCTCATCAAAACCGGCGGCTCGATCCCGGTCGCGGGGATGCTCAAGAAAGAGCTCGGGCTCGAGACGATCTTCATGGGCTTCGGGCTCGACGACGATCGGGTGCACTCGCCCAACGAGAAGTTCGAGCTTGAGTGCTTTCGGCTCGGTGCGCGGGCGCACGTGCTGCTGATCGACGAACTCCGGCGTATGGACAGCCGTACCTGAGCTGCGGGTCGGCCTGTAGCCGGAGTCGGTCGGCGTCGGCTCGCGTGGCTGTCGGCCCCTATGCCGCGGCTCGAGATTCGGTCTCGGTCGCGTTGGCTTCCGGGCTCTCGGGCGGTTCTGGGCTGGCGGCGGCTTGGGGACTTGTCGCCGGCGGGATCGGCAAGCCCCGAAGTGAGAGCACCGTGCGGAGATACTCGTTGCGCAACTCCATCGCCCGGACCTGGACCATGTGGCGTTTGATCGAGTCCTGGGCTGTCGCCGACGCGATCGCCATCGCCGCCAGCCCGAAGCCGGCGACGCCGAGACCCACGACAATCAGCAACGGCTCGAGAGTGGTGCCCATAGCCCCTCGGATCGGCGTGTTTCACGGCCGGCTTGAGCCCTGTACACTCTCGGGCAACGTTCACCACACCCGGCAAGGGGGACCCTTCGGTGCATAATCGGCACAAGCCATCGAGCCAACCACGGATCGGTCCCCCGATGCAGCCGCAGCCCCGCCTGAGGGTGGGCTGGGGCGGCCGGATCGTTGCTGTGGTCGCGGCGTGCTGGGTGTGTTTCTTGCCGAATGTGGTCCGCGCCCAGATTGACCTGCTCGACCAGATGGATCAGCAAGCGAGTCTGGTTGGCGAGATCGGTATCACCATCAGCAGCGTCGGGCTCAACAACGCTGCGCGCCCGGGCGAGTGGACCGGTATCCGCGTCCGGCTTGTTGATCGGGGCAACCAGCAACGCAACGTGTTGTTGCGCGTCGTGCTGACCGATGTCGACGGCGACGACGCGATGTACGAGACCGTCGTCACCACCAACCCCGGCGTCGATCAGCCGGTCTGGGCGTACGCGAGACTGCCGTTCGATATCGCCAGCACCGGCGGGTTTGTTGTGCAGGTGCTCGAGGCGGAAGAAGCCCCGGCGGACGGGCCGGATATCGGGTTCCTCCCCGGGCGTTTGCTCGGGCAGACGACATACCGGTGGCCGGGCGGGATGCCGGGCAAGGCGACCGGGCTGCTCGCGGTCGTTGGGAACACGCCCGGCGGGCTCTCGGGCTATCAGCAGGGCGGGGCCGACGGCGTGGATCCGCTGGGGCACGAGGTCACCAAGCTCGCCACGCTGACCGTTGACGCGCTGCCCGATCGGTGGATGGGGCTCGCGTCCATCCGCGAGCTTATCTGGAACGGGCCGACGCCTTCGGAGCTGCGCATCGAGCAGGTCCGGGCGATCCGCGAGTGGATCGAGCGGGGCGGGCACCTCATTATCATTCTTCCCGCGACCGGGCAGGACTGGCTGGCGCTGGGCAATCAGGAACTCGCGGCGTTGCTCCCCCGTGTCTCGGTCGTGCGCATCGAGGACGAGCCGGTTTCTGCGTTGCGCCCTCTGCTCACCGATGCGCCGATTGCAACGTTTCGGCTTCCTGATACCCCTGTCACGCTGCACACCTTTCAGCCGCTCGCCGACGCCGGCCCGGGTGAGGCCGACCCGATTCTCAACGACGCCTCGGGGCGCACGGTTGTGGTGAGTCGGAGCGTGGGGGTGGGTGCGGTGACGCTCGTCGGGCTTCCCGGGTGGGACCGCCGTCTGACGATGCAGGGGCTTCCCGAGGCCGACGTTTTCTGGCACCGCGTGCTCGGGCGAAGGGGCAAGATCGCGACCACCGCGGAGTTCGAGGATCTCAAGCAGAAAGACCTGCTCTTTACCTCGGGGCGTCCCGCCCGCGTCTTCGACGGCGATATTTCCGGCGTCATCAGCAAGAGCGGCCGCTCGCTTGTCGCGGTCATGCTCGGGCTTGTCGTGTTCATTATCTACTGGTTTGTCGCCGGCCCCGGCGGGTTTGCGGTGCTCAAAAAGCGTGGGTGGAGCCGGCACGCATGGCTCGCGTTCTTTGGCGCGTCGCTTGTGTTTACGGGGCTGGCGTGGGGCGGCGCCACCATCCTCCGGCCCAAGCGGGTCGAGATCGCCCACCTCTCGTTTCTCGATCATGTGTACGGGCAGCGCGTCCAGCGCGTCCGGACCTGGGCGAGTATGCTTGCCCCGGTCTACGGCGACGCCTCGATCTGGCTCGATTCTGACGACGCGGGCGTCGGTGGCAGCCGCTTTCAGCAGGCGGTCGCCCCGTGGGAGCCCTCGCAGGGGGGGGCTCGCGGTTCGTTCCCGGACGCCCGCTCTTATTCGATCGACAGCCGTTCTCCCGATCGGCTCACGTTCCCCGCCCGCGCCACGGTCAAGCTTGTGCAACTCGACTGGGCGGGGGGGCTCGGGTGGGATTCGATCCGCCCGGTTGTCGAGCCCGACGCCGACCCGTTCCGGGCGGTCCGGTTCACGCCGCGGGGCGACAGGGCAGTCCTCCGCGGCGAGCTCGTCCACAACTTCCCCGGCGATCTCGAGGACGTCCAGATCATCGTTTTTCAGCGTCAGACTCCCGTCCGCGCCACCAGCAACAAGGCGCTGCTGCAGTGTGTCGCGAACGCCTGGACGCCCGGCGTGGTCTGGTC
This sequence comes from uncultured Phycisphaeraceae bacterium, assembly GCA_964394895.1. Classification (GTDB taxonomy): domain Bacteria; phylum Planctomycetota; class Phycisphaerae; order Phycisphaerales; family UBA1924; genus PNC22. The sequence continues at coordinate 8,267 of CAYMZJ010000060.1, forward strand.
GCCGGGCACGCCGATCGATCTCGAAGCGATCACCCGCGCGACGGGAAACTCTTCGCTGACCAGCCGTATCGACAACATCGACAGCAACGGGTGGGGCGAGGACAACCAGCCGATCGCCAGCAGCCGGACCAGGCGGTACGAGTGGCTCGCGTTCTTCAACCTCTTCGGCCCGCCGGTGCCGGACAACCGTTTCGCCTTTCAACCACCCGTCGCCCGGCGCGAAGCGACGCACGCGCTCGACCTGAGTCGCTGGTCGACCCGGCCTTGCCTTGTCGTCATCGGCATTCTCAAGACCGAGTCCGCCGAGGACATGCCCGTCCCGATCGGCGTCTCGACCAACGGCCGCGAACGCGAGCCGACGATCACCGGAACCACGGTTGTGCGCTGGGTCTACCCCCTCCCGGCGCGGCCGCCGGATGTTATCGTGCCCGTGGACCCCAACGCCACTCGACCCGCCGGCGGGTAGTTTCGCCAAGAGTTTCGGCAGTTGCCAAAGAGAGGACGCACCCGTGCGGATGATCGAAACGATCAACCTGACCAAACGTTACGGCGATCTTGTCGCGCTCGACTCGCTCAACCTTACCATCGACGAGGGCGATTGCTTCGGGTTCATCGGCCCCAACGGCGCGGGCAAAACGACCACCATCAAGGTGCTCGCAACCTTGCTCAAACCGTCGTCCGGGCAGGCGCAGGTCTGCGGCCTCACCGTCGGCTATCAGAACCGCCAGATCCGCCCGCTCATCGGCTATGTCCCCGACTTCATGGGCGCGTACGAGGACATGGTGGTCAGCGAATACCTCGAGTTTTTCGCGGCCGCCTACAACATCAACGGCGATGCCCGCCGCAAGGTGGTCCGCGATGTCCTCGAACTCACCGACCTCACCTACAAAACAACCGCCGAGGTCAACAGCCTCTCGCGGGGTATGCAACAACGCCTCTCGATCGCCCGTGTGCTGCTGCACGACCCGAAGGTGTTGCTTATGGACGAGCCCGCGTCCGGCCTTGACCCGCGGGCCCGCATCGAGATCCGCGAGCTGCTCAAAGAGCTAAGGCGCATGGGCAAGACCATTCTTATCTCGAGCCATATCCTCCACGAGCTGGCGGAGCTTTGTAATGTGGTGGGTGTGATCGAACGTGGCAAGCTGCTCTATTCTGGTTCGGTCACCGACATCCTCCGCCGCGCTCGTGTCGGGCATGTGTTGCACGTCGCGGTGACCGATCGCTTCGCAGACGCCGCCGAGCTTATGGGCAAGTTTCCCGGCGTCAGCAAAGTCAGCACCGCCGATGGCGGCATCACCATCGACGGCAAACCTGCGCCGCTCTTTCAGGTCGTCTTCGACGACGCCAAGGGGCACACCTTTACCGACCTGCCCAACATCCTCATCAACCAGGGGTTCCGCATCGCCCAGTTCACCGAAGAACCGGTCAACCTTGAGACCGCGTTCATGCGGCTGACCAAGGGGCTGGTGCAATAGCGGTGCGATTCCAGCCCAAAAGGTAGAGCCCCTCGCGCAAGCGAGGGAGTCGTCCGACCATTCTCCCGACGGTGCCCGATGTTTTTTCCCGGGGGTGACGTGCTTGCTTGCACCCCATACCATGCCTCCAACCCCCGACGGAGACCCCCCATGCGATACCGATTCCCGCTGCTCGTGCTGACGCTGTTGACCGCGACGGCGTTCGCCCAGCCCGCCTATCCCGACGCCCGCCGAGACGGCACCGTTGACACCTACCACGGCGTGCGCGTGCCCGACCCTTACCGCTGGCTCGAGAACGAGACCTCCGACGAGACCCAGGCGTGGATTGCCGCTGAGAACGAGATCACCAACGCCTATCTCGATTCGCTGCCCGCCCGCGACCGCATCGAGGCCAGGCTCACCGAGCTCTATGACTACGAACGCTTCGGCATCCCATCCGAAGAGGGCGGCCGCTACTTCTACTCGCGCAACGACGGCCTGCAGAACCAGTCCGTGCTCTACATCGCCGACTCACTCGACGCGACGCCGCGGGTGCTGATCGACCCCAACACCTTTTCCGAGGACGGCACCCAGGCCCTCGGCGGCACCGAGGTCAGCCCCGACGGCAGGTACCTCGCGTACGCCGTGTCCGACGGCGGGTCCGACTGGCGCATCTGGCGCGTCCGCGATATCGACTCGGGTAAAGACCTCGACGACACCATCCGCCACATCAAGTTCTCCGGCGTCTCGTGGGACCGCGACAGCTCCGGGTTCTACTACAGCCGCTACCCCATCGGCGCGGACGGCAACGCTGACGATCAGCAGTCCGTCTCGATCTATCACCACCAGCTCGGCACGTCGCAGGATCAGGACGCGCTCGTGTACGCGGCCGACGTCGAGACCCAGAACCCCTACGCCGCGGTCACCGAGGACGGCAGGTTCCTTATGGTCTCCCACTTCGACGGCTATCTCGCCAACGCGGTCTACCTCATCCGCCTCGACGAGAGCGGTGCGCAGCCGACGCCCGTCTTCGACGAGTGGGACGCGCAGTACAACTTCCTCGGCAACACTGGCGAGACGCTCTTCTTTACCACCACCAAGGACGCCCCCAACTCCCGCGTCATCGCGGTCGAGGCAACCAACCCGGGCAGTTTCCGCGAGATCATCCCCGAGCAGACGCAAGCGCTCCAGGGCACGAGCCTCATCGGCGGCCACCTCGTCGCGCAGTTTATCGAGGACGCCAAGACTGCGGTCCGTGTCTACGACCTTGATGGAAACCTCGTCCGCGAGGTCGCCCTCCCCGGCGTCGGCAGCGCCAGAGGCTTCGGCGGACACGCCGACAGCCCCGAGACCTTCTACAGCTTCAGCGGCTTTACGCAGCCCGGCGCGATCTACCGCTACGACGTTGCGACCGGCGAGAGCGAACTGTTCCGCCAGCCTCAGGTCGTGTTTGACCTCGATGACTTCGAGACCAAACAAATCTTCTACGAAAGTAAGGACGGCACCCGAATCCCCATGTTCCTCGTTCACAAGAAAGGGATCAAGCTCGACGGGACCAACCCCACCCTCCTCTACGGCTACGGCGGGTTCAACGTCTCGCTCACCCCCTCGTTCCGGGCTTCGCGGCTTGCCTGGGTCGAGATGGGCGGGGTGTACGCCGTCGCCAATCTCCGCGGCGGTGGTGAATACGGCAAAGCCTGGCACATCGCCGGAACCAAGGGCAACAAGCAGAACGTCTTTGACGACTTCATCGCCGCGGCCGAGTGGCTGATCGACACCGGCTACACCTCAACCCCCAAGCTCGCGATCGAAGGCGGCAGCAACGGCGGGTTGCTCGTCGGGGCCTGCATGACCCAGCGCCCCGATCTCTTCGGCGCGGCTGTGCCTCATGTCGGCGTCCTCGACATGCTCCGCTACCACACCCAGTCAGCCAACGCCCGGCAGTGGTCTGACGATTTCGGCATCTCCGAAGACCCCGACGACTTCCGCTACCTCTGGGCGTATTCGCCGTACCACAACGTCCGGGCCGGGGCGTGCTATCCGCCGACGCTGATTACGACAGCCGAGGGCGACGACCGCGTCAAGCCATGGCACAGCTACAAGTTTGCTGCGATGCTCCAGCGGGCGCAGGACTGCGACAACCCGGTCCTGATCCGCATCGAGACCCGCGCCGGGCACGGGGCGGGCAAGCCGCTGAGCAAGGCGATGCGCGAGACCGCGGATATCTATGCATTCCTGGTTGACCAGTTGGGCATGGAACAGCCGTAGCCGTACTCCGGCGTGTTGTGTTTCTCGGGCAACGAGCCCTGGGCGCAAGCACAGGTTCGAGTGCTGCGCGCGGCCGCGTGCCGTCCGTGAATCCGAGCTTGCGCTCGGGGCTCGTTGCGATGCCCCTCATCCTGTGAGAACTTGCGCGAGACGCGAGGCGCAAAAAGACCGGCCGCCGCGAGTGCGCCAGGGAACGCTTCCTCCGGGCGTTCTCCGGTGCACGATCGCGGCGGCCGGGGGAGGGGCAAAAACCCAACCGGCTCGATGTCCGGGGCAGGCAACACACTTCTTGCGTGACCCACGCCGTCGATGCGGGTGTCCTTCGGGAATCAGAGAATCCCGCCCGCGTCTTCGGCAAACATACAGAGTCATGCCGGTCGTCGCAATGGGTTAGGACGCGAAAGTTGTGGTAAACAGCAGTAGTTTTGCAGCTGTTTGTGGAACTCGTGAGAAGATGGGCAAACTGGTCGCGATGGGTAAGGCTCGCTCACCAAAACCCTCACTCAGGAGCGTCGATTTCCAGCCGAGGCGTGATGGGTTGTATCCACGCACGCCGCACGAGGCTCTCTCTGGTCGGCCGGTCGGGAGCCGCGTCGCTCTCGATCACCGCCCGGACGTAGAGCTCTTCGCCGGTGAGGGTGTATGCCGCGGTGGTGCCCACGACCTCGGCGAGGGTGCGGCCGATCTCGGGTGAGTATCGCCGGGTCGCAACGATCTCGTTGCCGTTGGAGTCGAGGGTCGGCGTGCTGTCGAGGGGCGTGCCGCGGAGGGTGCCGACAAAGCGGGTGGTGTAGGTCTCGCCAGCGACCGGGCGGATGCTGATGGTCAGTGTCTGCGCGTCCGCATCAAACTCGATCGTGTCGAGTGTGACGCCGGTCGAGGCGTAGAAGTCCCCGTCTTTCATCGCCCGGATGAGCGACTCGGGCGTCAGGTGCGTCGCGCGGACCATCACCCACCCGCGACCGGGGATCGAGACCGGGCTGTGCTCGTGGTAGCTGTGGCTGTCGTCGGTCGCGATGCCGAAGATCGGCGGCGCATCGAGCTCGGCGACGCGGATGGTGTTGACGATGTCCCAGATCCGTTCGGTCGAGGCGTGCTGCTCATCGCCCGCATTGTTCACACCGGTGTGGCCGTTGAAGACCTCGAAGAACTGTTCTTCGAGGACCGGCGCGATGTCTTCGGCCGTGATGCCGTAGCCGAAGTTGGGGTGGTTGAGGTGCGTCAAGATCTCCCGGCCGTGGGCGGCGGCCTGGGCGTTGACCTCCTGCAACACCTTGCGGATGGTGGCTTCGACACTCTCTGCCTGTTGCGGCGGGACAAGCTCAGCGAGGTTGGTCGCGTTGATATGGATGGGCCGGCGGTCGTAGCTGCCGGTGATCTCCTCGCCCTGAACCATGATGAACCTGCCGCGCTCTTCGACGAGTGCGCGGTACTCCTCAAAGGGTTTGAGACGGACTTCGAGCGTGTCACCCTCGCCGCGGGTCTCGACCCAGGATTCGCCGAAGCGTTCGAGGTATGCGGGGAAGGCCGATTCACGCGAGCGCGTGTTGATCGTGTCGATGTCCATCCACCGCTTGCCCCGGCTCAGTGTGTTGTGGTCGGAGAGCGCGAGGAAGTTGTAGCCATGGGTCGCGTACCACTCGGTGACCATCTCGGGGAAGTCGTTGCCATCGGACCAGAAGGTGTGGGTGTGGAGGTTGCCTTTCCACCAGCGCGGCTCCGGGTCGGCGGGGATCGCGGGTTGGGCGAGGGTTGTTGAGGCGAAGAGGGTGATCGGGAGAATGGCGGTTTGTGTGTGCATGGAGGCAAGGGTACCAGAGGCTGCTCGCTTGCGCTTCGGGCTCGGTTGTCGGGGAATACCAACAGCGCGTCAGCTCAGCCAGTCCTTCGCCGCCAGCCGCTCCGGCACATAGGTCTCGGTGACATAGCTGATGTCTTTGGTGATGAGGGATTCGACCTCCATCTTGAAGCCGTTGTCGAGCATCGTTTTGATCTCGCGTTTCCAGGCCCGGTGGCCGTCGAACCAGGGGTAGGCGAGGATCTGCCTGGCCCGGGTGATGTCGCGGTCGTTGAGTGTGATCTGGACATCATCAGAGAGGTCGCAGGCTTTGTAGTCTTTGGCGCGGATGCCGAGGAACTTGGCCTCGGGGATGGCGAGGCGTTCGGACTCAAACGCGAGGCTGATCGAGCCCTGCTTGATGACCGAATAGATGTAGTGCCCCCAGGGGTCGCAGTCGAGCAGGCAGATGACCGGCAGGCCGTGCTCTTTGTGGAGCCGATGGAGCATCCGCCGCACACCCCGCGTCGGCTGCCCCGAGCCCTCGGTCAGGATGCAGTTGTGCGTCTCCCAGAACCGGTCCTCGTTGAAGCGTTGCCAGACGGTGTCTTTTTCGACATGCAGGATGAAGTCGGCTTTGACATCCTTGAACTGGATGACCTCGGGCTCGCAGATCGAGGGAATCGCATACCCCCCCGACCCCATCCGCCGACAGTTGATCTCATCGCCCGAGTCGATCACGGTGATGTTGCCGACCATGGTGCCGCGCTTTTTGGCGAAGACATGCAGCTCTTCGCGGAGGGCGCCGAGCGTGACTTCGAGGTCTTCGAGGACGCCATCGGATTCGGTCTGGTCGTCGAAGGTTTTTTCCTTAGTGCCTTGGATGGTGTGGAGGCCCTGATAGAACATGCCACGGAGGCTGGATGTCTTGCCCTGGGCGATGAGGTCGCCGATGCCCTGGGTGTGGAGCAGGGTCTGCATGAACTTGCGGGCCTGGCCCAGGTTGAAGAGCTGGCGGGTGTTGGTCGCAGAGCCCATCTGGAGGATGCCTTTGGACTTGTTCCAGTTGGTGTTGGAGGCGGCCCGGGTGGGGACATCAAACTTGGGCTCGCGGCCGGAGAGGGCGGAGCGGACGACACCCTCGGCGAGGGTTTCGAGGGATTTGGCGGTTTTGGTGTCACGGGAGGCCCAGGGGTTGGGGCGGGGGGTAGAGGTCGCGGTCTTCTTGCGTGTGGTTTTCTTGGCCATGGTTTAGTCGATGCCTTTCACCCCAGAGGGGTGGACTTCAATAGCCGGGGGTGGAAGACGCGGAGCGTCGGACACCCCCGGATGTTCGATTCATACACCCGGCACCCCGGCGGGGTGCTCGTGTCGCGTCATATCGGCAGCACGAGGACCCCGCCGGGGTCCCGGCAATGCACAACCGCGTTGTCCGGGGGTGTCGCCGCGTTGCGGCTTCCACCCCCGGCTATTGACGAGCAGCCCGATGGGCTGCGGGGTGCGGCGCGAAGGGGTGTTTGAGGAGGGGAGGGGGAGGAGGAGAAAGAGCCCTCTCCCCAACCCTCTCCCACGAGGCGCGGGAGAGGGAGCCGGAATGGTGGCTGGTGACGGTTGATGGTTCACTGGGTGACCTCAAAAAGCCCACCTTCTGGACGAAGGCGCATGCGAGGCTTCTTGGTCGTGGCGGCCTTCTTACCGGGTGTTTTGGTGCGGGGCGTGCTGGCGTTACTCTTCTTGGTAGCTTTCTTGGTGCGCGGTCGTGCAGGTTTGGAGGAAGCCTTCCTCTCCGGCTCGGCGTTCGAGCCGCCGTTGCCGTTGGGCGTCGGTGGCTTGCCATTGGAGTCGATGATGATCACCCCGTCGTCGTTGTCGAGCTTGCCGTTGCCGTCGGTAAAGGCGACGATCTTGCCGTCTTCATCGAGGACGGCGTCGGCGATCTCGGTCCGCCGTTTGGCTTGTTTGAGGAGGGCCTCGTAGATATCGCCCGCGTCCGTTCCCGTGATGGCATTGCAGGCCTTGGCGATCTCACCGATGTAGCGCTCGAAGACATCGCGCTTCTCGCTCTCGCGTTTCATCCGCTGAC
>CAYMZJ010000061.1:0-14557 GCA_964394895.1 uncultured Phycisphaeraceae bacterium
GCCTTACGCCCAAGACGCGGGGTGCGATATCCCCGACGCGGGCTGGAAAGCCCGCACCCCTGCTTTGTCAGCCCGCCCCCCTGGGTATGGAAGGCACCCCGCCGCCTCTCCTTGCCCCGCCTCACGCGCTGCGCACTCTGCGTCCCCCTCTGCGGGCTCCGCGCCTCTGCGTGAGGCCGCCTTTCCGCCTCTGCCCCGCCCGGCCCGGCGTCGCCACGGACGAAACGGTTACCACCACGGGTGGAACGGCTGTTCACACGGAGGGCTCCTTGCTGGCGCGTCGGGCTCGGGGGGGAAGGGGTGGCCCGTCCGCTCAGTTCGAGAGCGCCCGCATCCCCGTGGTGCGGGCGGTGCGGAGGGCCTCGCCGAGCTTGGGGATGTCGGGGCCGCCGCCCTGCGCTTGTTCGGGGCGGCCGCCGCCCTTGCCGCCCAGGACCGCCGCGGTTTCGCGGACCCAGTCCCCGGCCTTGAGCCCGAGCTTGACCAGCTCGGGCGGGACCGACGCCACCAACGCCACGCCCGGCTTCTCACCGTCGGCATCGACACTCGCCAGCAGCACCGCCTTGCCCGGGCACGTCGCGCGGATCGTCGTGAGCGCCGCGAGCAACGCCGCACGGTCGCCGGCGGTGTCGATCTCGGCGAGAATCACCGGCTCGCCCGACGAGATGTTGCCCGAAGCGATCTGCCTGGCCAGCTGCTGGGCCTCGGCGGCCTTGGCGCTGGCGACGTCCTTTGCCGCGTCCTTGACCCGTTGCTGCAACGCGCCGAGCTTCTCCCGCAGCACCGCCTTGCGGGCGACCGGGAGCGCGAGCCCGTCGAGCTCGGCGGCGATCGCCGAGGCCTCGGGCGCGAGGTCGGCCGGGGCCAGCGCCGCGGCACGGGACAGCCTCGCCTCGGCGTCGTCGGCCGCGGCGTGGGCCGCCAGCGCGGGGACGCCGGTGAGCGCCTCGACGCGGCGCACCCCCTTGGCGATCCCCGTCTCGCTGACCAGCGCGAACGACTTGGCCGCGCCGGTGCGGGCAAGGTGCGTCCCGCCGCAGAACTCGATCGAGAAAACCGCCCATTCGGGTTTGTCGGGCTGGTCGAGCAGCGACTGGATCGGTACGCCCACCGAGACCACGCGGACAGGATCGGGGTAGGTCTCGCCGAACACCGCCCGAAGGCCCGTGATGCCCTTGGCGACGTACAGCGGCGCGGGCCCGGCGAAGACCTCGAGGTCCTGCTCGATCCGCTCGGCGACGATTTGTTCGATAAGCCCGAGCTCGTCGGGCGAGACGGGTTTGGTGTGCGCAAAGTCAAACCGCAGCCGGTCGGTCTCGACCAGCGAACCCTTCTGCTCGACCCCCGCGCCCAGCACGCGACGCAGGCCGAGGTTGAGCAGGTGCGTCGCGGTGTGGTTGGCACTGATCCGATCCCGACGCTGATGCTCGACATGCAGCTGCACGTCGTCGCCCACGCGGACCTCGCCGCGGGTGACCCGCCCGAAATGCACGACATACCCCCCGAATGTGCGGACGTCCTCGACGCGGAACTCGCCGCCGCGGTGGTCGGTGCCGACGTTCCGCTCGCGGGTGACCAGCACCGTCCCGTGGTCGGTCACCTGCCCGCCCATCTCGGCGTAATGGTTGGTCTTGTCGAAGATAACCCCGACGCGGCGCGAGACGCTGCCGCCGGTGGTGGCGTGCTCGTCGAAGTTGTGCCCGTTCCAGACCGCCTTGACCGTCGCCCGCAGGTCGCGGGCGGCAAACACCGCCGAGGTGTCGGTCGGCTTGACCCGGAGGCGCGCGAGCCTGGCCAGCGCCCCGGCGTCGAGCGACTCAGCGTCGGTACTCTCCGCCGACTTCCCGCCCCGCGAGCGTTCCTTTTGCTCTGCCATGCAGCGCTCAAAGCCGGCAACGTCTACAGCGATCCCGCGTTCCTCGGCCATCAGCACCGTGAGGTCGAGCGGGAAGCCGTAGGTGTCGTAGAGCTGGAAGGCGTCCTCGCCGGTCACCGTCGAGACCCCCGCGGCCGCCTCCTCAAACCGCTTGATCCCCTTCTCCAGCGTCTTCCCAAAGCTCTCCTCCTCGTCGCGGACGATCCCGATCACCCGCTCGGGGTCTTTCTTGAGTTCGGGGAACGCTGCGCCCATCGTCTCGACAACCACAGGCACGAGCTGGCTGAAGAACCCCGGCGGGGCGTTGAGCTTCTGCCGCCCGAACCGCACCGCACGCCGCAGGATGCGGCGCAAAACGTACCCGCGCCCTTCGTTGCTGGGCACCGCGCCGTCGGTGATCGCAAAGGTCAGCGTGCGGACGTGGTCGGCGATGACGCGGTACGCCATGTCGTGCCCGTCGGGGTCGGCTTTGCCGAGCTTGCCGTGGTAGCCGCGGGCGTCGTGGGTGAGGTTCTCAATCGCGGCAAAGAGCGGCGCGAAGAGGTCGATGTCGTAGTTGCTGGTCACGCCCTGGATAATGCTGGCGAGGCGTTCGAGCCCCATGCCGGTGTCGACGTGGCGGGCGGGGAGGTTCTTGAGCGCGCCGCCTTTCTGGCGGTCGTACTGGATGAAGACGAGGTTCCAGATCTCGATGACGTTGGGGTCGTCGGCGTTGACCAGGCTCGCGGCGTCGCGGTCGCCCATGCGGTCGAAATGCAGCTCGCTGCACGGGCCGCAGGGGCCGGTGTCGCCCATCTCCCAGAAGTTGTCCTTCATGCTGCCGGGCAGGACGCGGCTGGACGGGAGAAAGCGGAGCCAGAGGTCGCGGGCCTCGGTGTCGGGCCCGAGCCCGGCCTTCTCGTCGCCGCCGAAATAGGTGGCGTAGAGCTGGTCGCCGGGGAGCTTGAAGACATTGGTCAGCAGGTCCCACGCCCATTCGATGATCTCGGCTTTGAAGAAGTCGCCGAAGGACCAGTTGCCGAGCATCTCGAAGAAGGTGTGGTGGTAGGTGTCCTTGCCGACGTCTTCGAGGTCGTTGTGCTTGCCGCCGGCGCGGATGCACTTCTGGGTGTTGGCTGCGCGGGCGACCCCGGCGAGCGGCGAGCCCGGCGCGACCTGCCCGAGAAATGCGGGTTTGAACTGGTTCATCCCCGCGTTGGTGAAGGTGTCCTTGAGGCTGGGGTCGTCAAAGGGAATGACCGGGCTCGAGGGGATGAACCGGTGGGCGTGGCGATCGACGAAGTAGTCGATGAAGGCCTGGCGGATCTGGGCGGTGGTTGGCTTTGGCATGGGTGCTGGTACCGGTGGGGCGTTGGTGGGGGTTGGTGGGGGGCTCGGGAGGGATTGGTGGAGGGGATCATGGGGCTGACGGGCAGAATCGGCCGATTGTAGCTTGGATAGGCCGCGAGCCATCCGCTTTCCGGAGGCCGGGCTCCATAGAGTCGAGTTTCCCAGACACCGCGAGAGGATTGTGCCACCGATGCGAGAATGTGACCTTTGCGTGATCGGGAGCGGGCCTGCGGGTCAGCGGGCAGCGATCCAGGCGGCCAAGCTGGGCAAGCGGGTCGTGCTGGTCGAACGCCGCGAGGTGTTGGGAGGGGTCGCGGTCAACACCGGGACGATCCCTTCCAAGGCGCTGCGCGAGGCGATCCTGGCGATGGTCAACCGCCCCAGCGCCATGCCACAGAGCGGCGACTTCAAGCTGGCGCGGGAGCACAAGTTTCACGAGCTGACCTCCAGCGCCGACCGGGTGATCGACGCGGAGATCGACATCATCCAGCGGCACATGCGGTCCAACGGCGTGCGGGTGCTCTACGGCACCGGCCGCTTCGAGGACCCGCACACCATCGCGGTGGAAGGGTCGCACTCGACCGAACAGGTCCGCGCGGACTTTGTGCTGATCGGGACCGGGACCACACCGGCCCGCCCGGTGGGGACCGAGTTCGACGGCAAAACGATCATCACGTCCGACGAGGTGCTCGACCTGCCCTCGCTGCCGCACTCAATGATCGTGGTCGGGGGCGGCGTGATCGGGACCGAATACGCGTCGATGCTGAGCCTGATGGGCGTGAAGGTGACACTCATCGAAGGACGCGACCGCATCCTCGACTTTGTCGACGGCGAGATCCGCGAGGCGTTGCAGTACCACCTGCGCCAGAACGGCATGACGCTGCGGATGGGTGAGAAGGTTGTGCGCATCGAACGGATCGACAAGACCGTCGGCTCCAAGACCATGGACGAGTTCATGGCCGAGGCGTATCTCGAGAGCGGGAAGACCGTGCGGGCCGACTGTCTGCTCTACGCGATCGGAAGGCAGGGTGCGACCGGCGGGCTCGGGCTTGCAGAGGCGGGGCTGGCCGCCGACAAGCGGGGGAGGCTCGAAGTCGACGAGCACTACCAGACCGCCGTGCCGCATATTTATGCTGCCGGTGACGTGATCGGGTTCCCGGCGCTGGCGTCGACCAGCATGGAGCAGGGCCGGTACGCCGCCTGCCACATGTTTGGTTCGCCGGTCGATGACTTCTCGAAGCTGCTGCCCTACGGCATCTATTCGATCCCGGAGATCTCGATGGTCGGCTGGACCGAGGAGAAGCTGACCGAGGAGGGGATCCCGTTCGAGACCGGGGTGGCGCAGTACCGCGAGATCGCCCGCGGGCAGCTGATCGGCGACGACATCGGGATGCTCAAGATGCTCATCCATCAGGACACACACACGATCCTGGGTGTTCACGTCATCGGAACCGGGGCGACGGAACTCATCCACATCGGGCAGTGCGCGATGGCGTTCAACGCGACGGTGGAGTATTTTGTGAACGCGGTGTTCAACTACCCGACGCTGGCTGAGTGCTACAAGGTGGCTGCGATGAACGGGATGAACAAGATCCGGGGGGTCTGAGGTCGGCCCGGGCCCGGTTCAGAAGCTACGCTGAGGCTGTGGCAAAGAAGACAAGCAAGAAAGCGGTTCGCAAGAAAGCACCGTCCAGGCGGCGCAAAGCCGCGTCGGAACTGGCCGCCAAGCCCGCGCCCGGGCTGGCGGGGGCAACGCCGACCATCGGGCTCGACGAGGTGCTCGGGCAGGAACACGCGGTGGGCGTGCTCGACTCGGCGGTCTCGTCGGATCGGCTCCACCACGCGTGGCTGTTTCACGGCCCCGAGGGGGTTGGGAAGTTTACGACGGCGCTCGCGTTTGCTGCAGCGATCCTCGACCCGACTTCGGTTGCCGATCTTTCGGGACGAACCCGCCCGGACCCCGACAGCCAGGTGCAGCGGCTGCTGCGCGGCGGGTCGCATCCGGACCTGCAGGTTGTGCGCAAGGAACTCGCTGCATTCAGCCGCGAGGACCGCGTGCGGCGGAGCATGCAGACGTCGATCTCGATCGAGGTCGTCCGCGAGTTTCTGATCGAGCCGGCGACGCGGACGCGTGTGGTGCAAGGCGATTCGTTGGCGTCAAAGGTCTTCATCGTGGACGAGGCGCACCTGCTCGGGCGCGAGGCGCAAGACACGATGCTCAAGACGCTCGAGGAGCCCGGGCCGGGTGTGGTGCTGATTCTCGTGACCGCGAGCGAGGACCAGCTGCGGCCGACGATCCGCAGCCGGTGCCAGCGCGTCGGGTTTCGGCCGCTGGATGCTGGCGCGATGGCGGCGTGGATCGGACGGAGCGAGTTCGACATGGCAGGAGTCGACCAGGAGTGGGCGGTCTCGTTTGCGGACGGCTCGCCCGGGGTGCTGACCGAACTCGTCAAGGGCGACTTGGGCGCGTGGCACGCCGAGCTGCGGGGCACGATGGATAGGCTCGCCGACGGCGTGAGTGTGCTCGACGCCGGGCGGACGCTCTCAAAGCTCGTTGATGCCGCGGCGGCGGCTTCGGTCGAAGGCAAAGCGCACGCGAGCAAAGCGGTCGCGAACCGCGCGGCCGCATCGCGGATGTTCCGGCTGCTCGGCGAAGGATTTCGTACCGCGATGCGCAGCGCCGCAACCGTCGGGCGTGTCGAGGACGCCGAGAGGCTCACCGCGTGTATCGCTGCGTGTGAAGAGGCAGAGCGGCAACTCGATTCCAACGTGGCGCTCGGCCCGGTCTTCGAGAATCTTGCTGCCAGGTGCGGGGTGGAGCGGTAGTGGGAGGGGCGTGGGCCCTTCGCCGGCGACCGGTTTAGCCCTGCGCGGAGAAGCCGTTGGTCTCGGATGTCTGCGACGCTTCCCCGGCTCCGGACATCGTCGCGTCGGCGGCGTTGGCTGCACGCTCGGTGCCGACTTTCTCCATGAGCAGAGCCCACGTCTCGCGTTCGTAGCGGAGCAGGTCGCAGGCTTTTTCCAGCCGCGGGAGGTCGCGGTTGACGCTCGCGTCGATCAGCTCGCGGTACAGGTACATGTAGACCGACCGGACCCGCTCGGCGAGCTCGTGGTCCACCTCAGCACTGACCGAGGTCGCCAGCTCGAGCACGATCGCCCGGGCCTGCGTGATACCGTTGTAGGACGCCTCGTAGTCTTTGTCGTTGAGCCCGTCGATCGATTGCTGCAGGAAACGGATCGACCCGTCGAGCAGCATGAGCCGCAGCTGCTCGGGCGAGGCGGTCAGGACCTGGGTGCGGAGATAGGCGTTGGCTTCCGTGGTGGTTGTCATAGTTGTGCGTATCGGCGGGCTTTGAGCGTGACTTCAGCGTTGGGTTCAGGTTGATCGAAGTTATGGGCTATCCCTGAAGTGACATCAGCGCGCCCTGCTGGCTCGAGAGCGAGGCAAGTGCTCTCTCCATCGCGAGGAACTGCCGTTCGAGCCGCACCCGTTTGGCGGCGAGCTGGATATTGAACTGCTCGATGCGTTTCTCTTGGAGCTCGATCTGGTCGGCAAAGGTCTTGTCCTTGTTGGCAAAGATGCCGTCGACCGAGTCGAGATACCGGTCGGCGAGTTCCTCAAACTGGAAGATGATGCCGAGCTTGCTGAACTGGTCCTGGAGGTTGGTGTTGCGGACAAAGATACCGTCTTCGATCTCTGTCTCGGCGTCCTGTTGAATCTGTTCACGAGCTGCAAAGAGATCGGCGACGGCTTCGAAGTCCTGCTCCATCGCGTCGCGGAGCTTGTCGCGGTCGAGGGTGAGCTTGCCCCCGTCGGTGACCGTGATCCCGACCTGAGAGAGGCTGTCGAACTCGTCGTCTACTCCGAGCGGTTTGGCGAGGCTGGTTCGGCTCATGTTTGACCGCAGGATCGAGAGCGTGCTCTCACCCAGCAGCGGCCCGCGGATCTCGGTCTCGGGATCGTATCTGGTCTGGAAATCGATGCGTGTGAACACGTCGTTGTACGCGGTGATGAACTCCTCGATCGCGGTGACGATCTGGTCGGTGTCGCGGGTGATCGTGAGGTTGACCACGTTCTCGCTCGCGTTGTTGAGGTCGATCGTCACGCCGGGGATGACGTTGTCGAGCGTGTTGCTCGAGTTGGTGAGCAGCACCGCTTTGGCGGGGTCGGACGAGCCGTAGAATACCCGCGCGTCGTTGCCCTCGTCAAGCGTGGTGAGTTTGAGCCCGAGCCCGCCGTCGTCGACGATGAAGCGGCCGTCGACGCCCGAGGCCCGCGCCGAGAGGCTCAGGCGGTAGGGGTTGCTCCCCGTGCCGTCGTTGATGATCGTCGCCCGGACCGGCGAGCCGTTGGCATCGTTGATCTTCTGGGCGATGTCGTTGAGGGTGTCGGTGGACTCGAAGTCAACGATGATCTCGGCCGAGCCGTCGATGATGTTCTCGTCTCCGGTTCCGGTCGATTCTCCGGCGATGTTGAGCTTCTTGGCGACCGTGCCGGAGAGGTCCTCGATGCTGATGGTGGTGCCGCCGTCGGGTTCTCCGGATTTTTCTTCGATCAGAAGCCCGTCGCCTTTGTCGTTGATCCTGACATTGATATTGGCGCCCGCAGCGTCGGCCTGTCCCTGAATCTCGCGGACCAGGTCGTACACAGTCTCGGCGTCCGAGCCGATGTCAACGGTGAACGAGACGCTGTTGCCGTCGGTGATGCGGAACTCTCCGGTGCCGACACCCGCCCCGTTGTTGAGGTCGTCGAGACGGGTGGACATGCTGAAGTACTTGCGTTGGAGGTTTGTGCCGGTGACGGAATCTTCAGCAACTCCCGCGATGTCGGTCGCAATGCCGAGGCTCTCGGCGGTGTCACCGGTGATGATGAGGTTGTTTGCGCCTCCGGTAGAGTCGGTGATGAGGAGGCCGCTGCCGATGTCGTTGAGCGAGACGGTGACTCTCCCCCCGTTCCCGGCATCATCGTTGATGAGCCTGGCGATGTCGTCCACGGACTGTGCGCTGGAGATGTCGATTGCAAAGGATGTTCCGTCGCGGGCGGTGAAGCTCAGAACGCCATCGCCGGCGAGCCCGCTTCCGCCGTTGAGATTGCTGACCAGCGTGGTGTTGAGCCCCGCCAGACGCTGCGTCCCGGTGAGGGTGCCGGTGGCGCTGCCCAGGATGCCGAGGTCGGCGGCTGTTGTTGTTCCACCGAAAGATTCGGTGACTGTGACGTCGTTGCCGAGCGCGTTGGTGATGACAAGGCTGCCGTTGGAGATCGAGGCGTTGGCAATGGCGCTGATGCCGGCATCGTCGATCGCGGTGGTGATGCGGTCGATGACACCCTGCATGTTTGAGACGGCGCCTGCGGTCTCGGTGAGCTCGCCATCGATGGTCTCCCAGACCGAACCGAGGTTGACATCGACATCGACAATCACCCCGCTGCCGACATCGACCGAGATGGTGAAGTCCGACCGCGCCTCACCGATATCGGTGCCGATGAAGACCCCGTTGCCGTCGTTGAGCTGGCCGAGGGTGGTGTTCGCGGTGAGCTCGTAGACGGTATCACCTGTGAGGGTGTTTCCCGTCGAGGTGCCAGCGATGCCGAGGCTCTCGGCGGTGGTGTACCCGGTCGAACTGGTGACGGAAAAATCCGAGCCGCCGGAGAGCTCGAGGGCGCCATTGGTCGTGGTCGCGGTGACATCGAGTCCCGAGCTGTTGATCGCGTCGAGCACGTCGTTGATCGTGACCGCTTTGGAGAGGTCGACGGTCGCGCTCTCGGAGCCCTGGACGATGACGATCTTGCCGCGTTGGACACCCTCACCGTCGTTGAGATCGGCCAGAGCGATGTCGCGGTCGAGCCTTCCCTCGGCGGACTCGAAGGTGAACTGCGAGGCGTTGATCGCCGAGGAACTGGCGTCGCTGAAACCGCGCGAGAGTGCCTGCTGGCTGGAGACGAGCCGGTCCACGATAAAGGAGTAGTTGCCCGGCACCGCGGTCCGCGATCCGACCGCCGACAGGATGGAGGTGTCGCTGCTGGTTGCCTTCATCGAGTCAAAGGTGAACTCGGTGCGGAACCGGCGTGCGGCGGTCTGCAACGCGCTGAGCCTCGAGTTGATATCGAGATAGGCGCTCTGCTGCACCTGCAGGTTGAAGATGCGGTTCTGGGCGAGGGCTCGCGGGCGGGCATCGAGCGAGATCAACTGGTCGATCAGCGATGCGGTGTCGATGCCGCTGAAGAGGCCGATGCTGCTGGTAATGCCGCTCATGGTGTACTCCGGAAGAAGATCAAAGGCGAAGCCTGCTCTGAGTTGCTGTCTGCGGGAATCGGGTGCTGGTCTACGCGGCCCGGCTCCGGCTGTGGGACGAGAGGTCTGGAGAATCTTGGAGGGCCAGTGGTATCCCTCGTGATGCGGGCCTGAGGACCAGCCCAAGGGCGTACCGCCGGCTCGGACGATCAAGACCACGAGCACGAAGGGCCATCAGGTCGCTGGCCCAAGGCGCAAGAACTGCGCGAAACATGCCGCGGGCCTGATCCACAGCGGCGCAAGATTGGTTGTCGGTGGTGTGCATCTGCGCTCCAGACCGTCCTCGGGACCAGTGAGCAACTACCGCGCCAGACATTGCGCAGCGGATCTCCGCGTGGCTTATCGGCTGGATCGGGCTGTGCGCTCGCCCGGAGATGACGATTGGGTGATCTTCAGAAAGTCGAGGCCGCGGTCGAGGGAATGCTCCGACAGGCCGATGGAAGGCACGAACGCGCGGGCGCCCCGTGCGTAGGATCGCAAGCATGACCACCAAGGGCGGACAAAACACAGAGCGACACGCGGCAGATCACCTGCAGCCGATACGAATCGGCGTGCTCGTGGTCTCGGCGATCGTCGCGGCTTCGGCGCTGTGGGGCGTGTGGGACGCGGTAGGGCGCGAGCCTCAGGTGTGGGCATTGTTAGGATTCGAGATTGTGACGTTCGTCGCGGGTGTGCTCGGGGTCTTTGTCGGGCTCGGCAAGTTCCGCGAGGCCCCGGCGCTCTCGGTCTTCTCGGTCGCGGGGGTGGTGTTTGCCTCGGCGATGCTTGGTCGATTCAGCGCGATCGTGACCCGGACGCCGGACTCGGGTTCGGGAACCCAGGCGGTCCGGCAGATGCTCAAAGACCCCATGTTTGACGCGCGGATGCTCGCGGTCGGCGTGTTCGGCGTGCTGGCGTTGTTCCTGGCGTTTGGCCGAGACAGCCGGTCGTGGAAGGCGCTCTTTGGCGGCATCGTCTCGGCGGCGCTCATGCTCGCGGGCCTGGCGTGGGCGATGGGGCCCGGTCGGCCCTGGCTTCTCGGACCGGTCGAGACCGCTGCGGATGTCGCGCGGGTGATCGGCTCGTTGGTGGGGGTGTTGGTGTTGGTTGTGCTGGCGTCGATCGCGGTCCACCTGATCGTGCGGGCGTTCGAGCTCCGGCTGCCGCCGATCGGCGTATCCGGAGCGGCGGGCTCCCGGCGTGCTGTCGCGCGAAAGAGCGACCCGGCAAAGCCGAAGAAGAGTGCATGAGCGAAATCTTTGCGATCATTGGTGTAGCGGTCGTCGCGATCGTGGTTGGTGTCGGTGTGGCGTATGTGTGGCTGGTTCGCCGGTCGGCAGCCGAGCCGACCAAGATCGATATCCACGGCGTTGCCGAGCGGGTCCGGGCGACCGGCTCGCTTGTCGGGCTCGAGGTCGCTGCCAAGGAAATCGCGACCGCGACCAAGGGCTGGGGGTGGTTGCCTCCGATCGTGCTCAGTCAGGCAAAGCTGGCGATGATCTTTCAGTTCGAGAAGCAGTACGCGGTCGATCTCGGCGCGCTGCGGCCCGACGACGTCGAACGCCTCGGGCCGAGCAGTTTCCGCATCACGCTGCCTCAGGTGCAAGGCAAACTCCGCCTCGTCGATGTGTCGCCCTACGACATCCAGGCGGGCAAAGTGCTCGGGCTGCTCGACGTGATCCCGATGGGTGCTGAGCGCCAGCGCGAGCTGATGAAGGCAGCCCAGGAACAGGCCGGTGAACTGCTGGCTGGGTCTGAGGCGCAGTATGTGCGGCGGGCGCGGGCGAGTGTCGAACGGCAACTACGGTCGCTGCTCGGGTTGTTCGAGGTCGAACTCGAAATCCGTTGGCGGGACGAACACACACGCGGGTTTGAGATGCGGCTTCCCGAAGGGCTCAAGCCCGAAACGCTCGGCAAGCCGAAGCTCTCGCTTGTAGCCGGGTAGCGCGTAGACACACAAGCCGGGTCATGCGCTCGACGGGTGCCAGATCGTTTTGTATTCGACGAAGGGTTCGATCCAGTTGGGGCTTTCGCAGGTGTTGTCGTCGAACCAGTCGAATGCAGAAGGCTCCTCGCTTGCGCTTCGGGCTCTGATGGTGACCCGTTTGAGGTTTTCTGCCGCTCCGAGCTCGAGTGTCTTGCGTTGCTCGGCAGTCACACCCGCTGCATGAATCGCCGCGATCTCGCGGTGGCTTGCAAAGTGGGGGGTGAGTTCGTCACGGAAGCCGGTGAGGATGTTGATGACGCCAGCGGGCATGTCGCTGGTGGCGATGGCCTCGGCGAGAACGCAGGCGGGGACGGGGTTGGTCTCGCTGGCGAGGACGATGCACGAGTTGCCCGCACAGACCACCGGCGCAACGAGTGAAACGAGCGCGAGCAGTGGCACATCATCCGGGCAGACGATGCCGACGACGCCGACGGGTTCGGGGGTGGTGAAGTTGTGGTACGGACCAGCGACAGGATTCGCACAGCCGAGGACTTGGGGGTATTTGTCCGCCCAGCCAGCGTAGTGGATGACACGATCAATCGCAGCATCAACCTCGCCCTCGCTGCCTTGATGCCTCTGTGCCTCGATGCCTTCTTGTACATCGACAGCATCCTGCAACTCGCTGCGCTTGCCCTCCATCATCTCGGCAAGCCGATAGAGAATCTGACCTCGCAGGTAGGCGGTGGCGTTCGCCCAGCCGGGTTGGGCCTTGACAGCAACCTCAACGGCGTTGCGCAGGTCCTTCCGTGAGCCGTGACAGGTGTGGGCGATGGTGTTGCCCGCAGCGTCGGCGATCTTGACAGACCGACCTGACTCGGTGCGGGGAAACTTGCCACCGATGAAGAGTTTGTGGGTTTTGATGATGGGGAGGCGGGTGGTCATTTGGGGGCTCCAAAGGCAGTTTTTACCACAGAGGCACAGAGTTCACAGAGGGGGAGCAGGCAGAGAAACATCAGAAAGAGAGGCGTCGGATACCTCCTCGGAGGTATGGAGTATTGAAGTTCAGAAGGAGGCCGGTTTTGATACATGTAAGGCGCAGGTAGGTGAGGACTTAGGCATCGTGAATTGGAATGAGCTTCTCTACAGCCTTGATCTCCAGCAGGACTTGATGTTCCACGATGAGATCCGCTCGATAGACGCAATCGAGTTTCTCACCTTTGTATTCCACAGTGATTTCGGTCTGCCGCACCGCCCTCAAACCTCGAATAGCGAGTTCCCTTGCGAGGCATGCTTCGTACGCGGATTCAAGCAATCCAGGGCCTAGTGCCTTGTGCACTTCGATGGCGGCACCGATGATTGTTCTGGTCAGTGGATCGTCATTATTTGTAACTTCTGGTTGCATCCTCCTGCTCCCCCTCTGTGAACTCTGTGCCTCTGTGGTGAAACTGCCTTTAGAACCGTACATACCCCCGCAATCCCTGCAACCCGCCCTCTCGCCCAAAGCCCGACTCTTTGAACCCGCCGAAGGGGCTGGTTGGGTCGAACTTGTTGAAGGCGTTGAGCCAGACGATGCCGGCTTTGAGTTTGCTGGCGACCTCGAAAATTTTGGAGCCCTTGTCTGTCCACACGCCGGCTGCGAGGCCGTAGGGGGTGTTGTTGGCGCGGGTGATGGCCTCTTCGGGTGTGCGAAAGCTAAGGACGGCGAGGACGGGTCCAAAGATTTCTTCACGGGCGATGGTGTGGCTTGGTTGGACGCCGGTGAAGAAGCTCGGTCGGCACCAGTATCCGGCGTCAGGCAGGACGCTGGTGGTGGATTCATGAAACTCGGCCCCCTCGGCCCGGCCTTCATCAATGTAATGTTTGATGGTATTGAGTTGGGCGCGGGAGTTGATCGCGCCGATATCGGTATTCTTATCAAGCGGGTCGCCGACGCGGAGGCTTGCCATGCGGATTTTGAGTTTGGCGATGACCTGATCGAGGACCGATTCCTGCACAAACAGCCGCGAGCCGGCGCAGCAGACATGCCCCTGGTTGAAGTAAATGCCCTCGATGATGCCCTCGACAGCCTGGTCGAGGCTGGCATCCTCGAAGATGATGTTGGGGCTTTTGCCGCCGAGTTCGAGGGTGAGGCGTTTGTTGGCACGGTTCCCGGTGGCACGGCTCTCCGAGCCGTGTGCCAGAAAGTTGTTTTCGGCGACCACTCTGGCGATGCTCTTGCCGACTGCGGTCGAGCCGGTGAAGGCGATTTTGTTGATGTCGGGGTGGTTGACGAGTGCTTCGCCCGTTCGTCCGTCGCCGGTGATGATGTTCACAACACCCGGTGGCAGGCCGACTTCCTGGCAGATCTCGGCGAGTCGCAGGGCGGTCAGCGGCGTGGTCTCGGCTGGCTTGAGGACGCAGGTGTTGCCACAGGCGAGCGCGGGGGCGAGTTTCCACGCAGCCATGAGGAGGGGAAAGTTCCACGGGATGATCTGACCACAGACACCCACCGGCTGGAAGCCGGTGCCACTGGAGCCCGGGAAGGCAAACCGCAACTTATCCGCCCACCCTGCATGGTAAAAAAAGTGCGCAGCCGCGAGCGGGATGTCGATGTCGCGGCTCTCGCGGATGGGCTTGCCGCCGTCGATGGTTTCGAGGACGGCCAGCTCGCGGGCGCGCTCCTGGATGCGGCGGGCGATGCGGAAGAGATACTTGCCTCGCTCTTTGGCGGGAAGGGCAGCCCACGCGGGGAAGGCCTCGCGGGCAGCCTGCACCGCAGCATCGACATCGGCAGCCGAGCCCTGGGCGACCTCGCAGATGGTGGATTCGGTGGCGGGGTTGATCGAGGGAAAGTATGCGGGCTCCTCGCTTGCGCTTCGGGCTCTGTCTGTGCCCTGCGGCTCGACGAACTGGCCGTTGATGAAGAGGCCGTAGCGCTCGGCGATCTCCGGCCTCACGCTCTCGGGGGCGGGGGCGTACTCCCACTGCGTGAGCGAGGTGGCGAAGTCGAGATGGCGGGGGGATGCAGACGGCGGCGTGTGTGTTGATGTCATGTGATTATGCCTCCGAGAAGTCGTATGCGGCGGTGTAGTGGCCGGTCTTTTGTTTGACGAGTTGGCGGAGGATGTCGTTGACGAGCGAGCTTGCGCCGAAGCGGAAGAGGGTGGGGCTGAGCCA
>CAYMZJ010000062.1:0-14341 GCA_964394895.1 uncultured Phycisphaeraceae bacterium
TCAATCCACTCATCGCGCAACCGTACACGCGCCGAATATCCGAGCCGTCAAACAGCGTCCTAGCTCGAGTCGAGAACGCTCGTCGCTGGTCGGCGGTCATGCGCCCTACATACTTCCGCCAGAAAGCCGTCAGACCATCGAGTTTCGCCGAGGATCCTCGCGTGCTGAGCCGCGAGCGATCGGGACCCGCAAAGTGATCGACCAAGGCATCCGGGAGCCTGCCGTAGCGAACCGTACCCAAGTCGGCGATTCGGATGCAGAGATCCCGATCCGTCGTGCTCTGAAGCGCCTCATCGAATCCGCCCGCCGCGAGGATGACTGATAAGCGAACGAACAGATTCGAACCCTGAATCCCTGGATTGCCCGTCAGGAAGTCGTCGGCCCGCAGCTCCGCGGGCCCCTCACAGAGCATTGGCTGTCCATCGACCGATTCGAATCGGCGCATGTCCGCCGCGACCATATCGAGTTGGCCATCGCAAGCCGCTGTGAAACAGATATCGAGGTATGTGGGGGACCAAGAATCATCGTCATCGAGAACCGCAACAAATACATGGTCAGGATCAGCCACCTTGTCCATCAGGAAATCAATGGCACTGTTCCAGCTTCCGCTGGCTCCCCTCGATCGCTTGTTCTCGATGTACGCGACATCACAGCCCGGTAGTGTCAGGGACGCTACAAGCTCAGCGTTGGCTATTCGAGCTCCAAGGGCAGAGTCATCGACGACAACAAGAATGTCAGGGATGCGCGTTTGCGCGGTTACCGATGAAAGCGAGCGTTCCGACAGCAAGCGACACCGATCATTTGTCGCGATAATAACCGCAAGTTGTGGTGGTGCTGTATCGCTCATGATCCTCCTTGGACATTGCTCTACCACTATTTCTGGTCAGAGAAGGGACTCGCATCAACGCGAGTCCCCTTTTCTTGCGCGCCATCCGGTCACCTGCTTTGTCGCTTTGATGAGTTGACTGTCGGCGACCGCTGCCCCCTTGGCGGGAGTTGACTTGGCACGGCTCGCTCGCTTCTTGGCCATCATTCCACCGGGAGTTCGCTGGGCGGTCTGGTAGCATATTCGGTGAACGGCAGGTATGCAAACGGCCCTGAGAAGGCACACGGCCCCGGCACCGAGCGATCATTTTCTGAGAAAACCTGTAAGACACCGAAGCGACGGGAGAGTCTCTCGGACAGAGTTTCCCATCAACCGCTGACCGATTCGAGGCCCGCCATGCACGCACTCCCCCAGACCCGCCAGAGCCTGCTGATCGAACTTGGCAGGTGCAGCGACGGTGCGTGGATCGAGTTTCTTGAGATCTACGAGAATGCCATCATGGCGTACTGCCGCACGATGGGGCTGCAGGAAGCGGACGCTCTTGACGCGACGCAGGACGTGATGGCAGCGGTCCACAGCCGGATCTCGACGTGGGACCGCGACCCTGCGAAAGGGAGCTTTCGGGCGTGGCTGTTCCGCGTTGCTCGGAATATCGCGGTTGACCTGATCGTGGCGAGGGCACGACGATCGGCAACGAACGCTGCGGCAGGAGTCGAGCAGGTGGTCGAGGATGCGCCGGACCCCCGTGAGCGTCACGAAGCCACCCTTGAACGCGCGTACCAGCGAGCGCTCTTTGCGTGGGGGGCGGCTCAGGTTCGGCTCGAAGTGCGTGAGGTGACATGGAACGCCTTTGAAATGACCGCGATTCATGGACAACGCGCCGAGGAAGTAGCCAAGCAGTTGGGCGTGACGGTCGGGAGTGTGTACACCGCCAAGTGTCGCGTGATCGCCCGGCTGCGGTCCAAAGTTTCACAGTTTGACAGCACGCTGCACAACCCTGTGGAGCGTGATGGTCGGAGAGGGACTGTCCCGTCTCCGGAAGCAAAGCGCTAGCCCGCGTTGTGCAATGAACCAGCCGCTGGACGTTCTGGTCCGTGCATATCACGGCTCAAGGAGAATCGAGTCATGAAGAAGACCCCGAAACATCGTTCGACCCCGATGCCCTGTGCCGACGCTGAACTGCTTCGGCGGTGCCTTGGCGATCAACTGGATGAAGCCGGCGAAGCGCGCATGGAAGACCATGTCAGTACCTGCCGCGAGTGCCAGCGCGCACTCGAAAATGAGGCGGGCGATGGCTCGTGGTGGCACTCGGTGCGTGAGAATCTGACGCCTGAAACACCGGCACCGGGAGAGTCGGCTGCGCCCGCGACCGGGACGCCCCAAGAGCAACTCCGGGAAGTGATCGACTATCTTGCGCCGACAGATGACCCACAGATGATCGGACGGCTCGGGCACTACGAAGTGCAGGGCTTGATCGGTCGAGGCAGCACCGGCATCGTCCTCAAGGCGTTCGACCGGCGCTTGAACCGGTTCGTTGCGATCAAACTCATGTCCCCGTTGTTTCAGTCAAACGGCGCGGCCCGAAGGCGTTTTGAGCGCGAGGGCCGGGCGGTTGCCGCGGTGTCCAACGACCATGTCGTGCCGATCTATGCGGTCGATGAGTATCGCGGGCTGCCTTACATCGTCATGAAGTACATCCCCGGCCTTTCGTTGCAGGGTCGGCTCGATCGGGACGGCCCGCTCGATTCGTGCGAAGCGGCGCGGGTTGGCTTTCAAGTTGCCAGTGCGCTGGCGGCAGCCCACGCCCAGGGGGTTGTCCACCGCGATGTCAAACCGGCCAACGTCATGGTCGAAGAGACCGTCGATCGTGCGATGGTCACGGACTTCGGGCTCGCGCGGGTTGCCGACGAAGTCTCGATGACGCACAGCGGCACGATATCCGGGACGCCCCAGTTCATGTCACCGGAGCAGGCACGCGGCGAGGCTGTCGATCTGCGCTCGGACATCTTCAGCCTGGGCAGCCTTCTGTACGCGGTGTGTACCGGCCACGCGCCGTTCCGTGCCCAGACGCTGTTTGGAGTGCTCCATCGCGTCTGCGAAACCGAGCCGAGACCGATTCGTGAGGTGAACCCGGCGATCGACAAGGGGCTTGCAGCACTCATCAGCGCGTTGATGGTCAAGCGGGTCGAAGATCGCTTCCAGACCGCAGACGAGGTCGCATTGGCGCTCGCAGCGGAGCTCGCATATCTGCAGAACCCAACGGGCACCGCGCGGCCGGTGCGAGCATGGCTCAAGCCAGAGGACGCCGTCGCCCCGCGCCGCCGCGAGTCGGCACCTTCGAGGCGGAGGTGGGTGGTCGCCTTGCTCGCTGTGGTGGGGCTGAGCGCCGGTGCAGTGGTGGTCGTCAAGACGCTGAACGCACCCAGCCGCGATTCGGCTCTGCTCGCGACATCCCCTGAAACTCGCGGAAAAACAGGCCCGGATGGACCGGCCGGAGATGACGCCCCTCTCGCGGGCGCGATGGTCCAGTGGCTGCATTTGCCGGATGCAGCGGGTGCCGAGCCCGGAACCACCGGCCAGGCAATCTTTCAGCAGACGATCGAGCAAGTCTACGAGGTAAGCCCGGGCGATACGGTGAAGCTGCGCATCGAAAGAGGAGATGTCGTCATCGTTCCC
Organism: uncultured Phycisphaeraceae bacterium; assembly: GCA_964394895.1. Lineage (GTDB taxonomy): Bacteria > Planctomycetota > Phycisphaerae > Phycisphaerales > UBA1924 > PNC22. The sequence goes on from CAYMZJ010000062.1 coordinate 3,503, forward strand.
AGCGGGAGCGACGAGGTCACGCTGCGCCTTGTCCAGCGTCTCGCGGCGAGCAGCCAGGAAGATGCCGCGTTGATTGCTCAGCGGAGATCGCTGCACACAGAGACCGGGCAAGACGGCCTGACCCTCTACGCCGGGTTTGGGTCGTCGGCGTTCGAGCCCAACGCACTCGAAGGGAATGCACATGACAGCTTGCAGAGTGCGGTATTCCACCTTGAAGTGCCGAGGGCGTCCCGGGTTGATGTCCAGACGGTGGGCGGGAGCATCTCGATCGGAGAGCTCGTTGCCGATGTCAAAGCCTCTGCCCGGGGTGGTGATATTGAGCTGGCGTTCATCGATGGTGCGGTGAACGCGCAGACCAGAGATGGTGACATCGACCTGACCCGCGGCTGCAACGGAGATGCCGAGCTCTTCGCCATTCGAGGCAATGTCCGCGTCGCGAATGTCAACTCGACCGCATGGGTGCAGGCTTCAGGCGGCGACATCTGGCTGGCTGAAAGTAGCGGCGACGTGCAAGCGCAGACCTCTGGTGGCGATATCTTTGTCAGCGCGATCGACGGTCCGACTTCCGCGCACGCTGCTGGTGGCGATCTGGAGGTTCGAGTTCCCGCGAGCCCCGCGGCGGACGCACGTTTCAGTGCCGCCAACGGCGATGTGACAGTACTCGTCGCCGACTCCGTCTCGGCGGAGATCGAAGCCCGAGGCAAGCTCCAGACGATCTTCCCGACCGAGGTGGGTGAGTCTGATGACCCCTCGGGAGAGCCGTGGACAACCAGCCAACTCAACGGCGGAGGATTCCGCCTCCGCGTCAGCAGCTCGACGGGATCGGTCACGATCCGCGGCCTTGAGGTGTCAGAGCAACCGGGCGAATCCGCCGGAAGCTCCGGCTCTGAAAGCGGCACCGACTCTGGCAGCCTCATCGTCGCCGGCAGCAGTGACGGCTCCGGTGGCAGCAGCAGCTCCGGCGGCAGCGACGGGTCGAGCGGTAGTCTTGGCTCGGGCGGTAGTCTTGGCTCGGGCGGCAGCGGCGGGTCGAGAGGCAGCGGTGGCTCCGGCGGAAGTGGCGGTTCCGGTGGCAGCCTCGGCTCCGGCGGCAGCGGTGGGTCCGGCGGCAGTGAGAGCGGCCAACTCTCCGAGCAGGCTGAAACGGAAGGTGATCTGGCATTCGCTCGCGCAATCGAGGCCTGGGACACAGGGAAGCAGGAGGCACAACCCGGTACCTTTACCACGGTTGTCCTGCCGAACGCCATCACGGAGATGGACGGCTACACGCTGTACCTTCCAACCGATCACCAGCTTCGGGACCAGGCGTTCCCGGTCTTGGTCTTTCTCCAAGGCGGGCTCGGTGTCGGCGGCGAGATCGGTGACCTGAGCAACTGGGGGCTACCGCGCATTCTGAGAGATGAGTTGAGTCAGAGCTCCCCGCGGATGCGTGCTCTGCTCGAAGAGTTCATCGTCGTGTGTCCGCACATCCAGAGTGGACAGTACTACAACTACCCCAGCACAATGCAACGAATCATCGATGATGTTCTGGCGACACACAACGCCGATCCGGACCGTGTTTTCCTCACCGGTCTGAGCCGCGGCGGGCACGGCACCTGGGGGCTGGCAGCCCGGATGCCCGACACCTTTGCCGCGATCGCGCCGATCGCCGGCAGCGCCGACAGTGTGGAAAGCTGGAGCACATTGACAAAGCCGGCGGTCTGGATTTCTCACAACCGTGGCGATCGTGGTGTGCCGTTTGCCGGGGTGTCGGATGCCGCACGGAACATTCAGCAGCTCACGGGGGCCGAGTTCCGACATTTCGATCGCCTGACTGTCTCGGGCACTGACTACCTGGACCACCGCTACATTGTGACATCGGCAAACATCGACAATCACGACGCGTGGACCGACATCTACAACAACCCCGAGTTCTACGAGTGGCTGCTGCTGCAGAAACGCCAGCCCGATTGATTCGTCACGACCGACAGGCTGCTCACTCACCGCATGAAGCGGGCCTCTGGCTCGCTTCATGCATTTCAACTGATGTCATCAGCCCCCGTGCCGTTCACCCGCACGAACCGCAACCAACATCCTGTTGCCCTCCGGCGGCAGCGGACACGTCGCGAACGCGCTCATCGAACAGACCGGGTTGTACGCACGGTTGAAGTCGAGAGTCACACGCCCGTCCGCCCCAACCGCGTCCGCTTCGAGGAATCGGCCTGCGCCGTAAGTCTCCTTGCCGTTGGTTGTGTCGGCGAAGACAAAGAACAGCGAGCCATCGGCTTGCTGGGTCGGGCGGAGTCGGTGCGTCTTTCCTTCAAGGACAAACTCGACTGTGCCCGGGCAGGGGGACGTCTCGACCTGGCCGAGGATGTTGGTGATCGCGATGGTTGCGCCCCGCTCGGGGATCAGCGTCCCGGTCACACGCCACCGCGGGTCGACCGGGAACCGCTCGATGCCAGCAAAGTCGCGCAGCGTCGGGCTGTTGCGGTCGCGGACCCGGAGAAAGAGCTCTCCCCCGCGCTCGATGACGTGGAACAGCACCGCGCCGGAGGTCAGCACCGTGGGCGCGCCGTCCGCATCGGACACCAACGGCATCGTCGCGATCGCAACCGGCGGGTCTGCTTCAAAGACCTCCACCGTTGCAGCGTCCGCAGCGGTAAACACCACACTCCCATCGGTCACGACGATCGTCCCCAGCACCGGCGACGGCGACGACGCGATGACGATGTTGTTCTCCCCGGCTCCCCCTATGGAGAGCGTGCCCTGCTCCAGCTTGTGCAACCCCGCGAGCGTGAGCCAGCCGGTCTCGGAGCCCAAGCGTTCGACCCGCGCAGCGTGCCACGCGTCGGTCGCCGAGACATACGCTGTATCTGCTTTCATGGCAGGGCCCTCGGACGCGCACCCCGACATCACCAGGGGCGCAAACAACACGGCTGCAAACTTTCTCATAAGAGACTGTAGCGGAACACCCACCACGAAGCGGAAGACCTACCCGATCCCTCCATCACTTCAAGCGATCAGTCTGGACGCCATCGACCGCGCCATACGCCGCGCCGACAGCATGAACGCCCTGTGCGCATCCGGGTGGATCACGTCGGTGACGGTCCGTTCCCAGAGGACGATCCACCGATCAAAGTGTGCCCGCGTGAGGCTGGGGAGCGCTTCGTGCACCTCGATCGGCCGCCCGGCGTACAGGCCGGTGCGGAGGACGATCGTCGACCAGAAACGGTACATCTTCGGCAGGTGCAGCGACCAGTCCTGCACATGCCGCTCGAAGATCGGGCCGAGCAAATCGTCAGCCCGGATCGTGTCATAAAACGAATCCACCAGCACGCGGATATCGGCCTCGGAGACGACGTCACCCACAACCGATTCGCCGAGCGATTCAGCCAACGGCAGCCTTTGTGGTTGGTCGGCGGGCTTCTCGGGCTGGGGCATCATGCTTTCTCCATGCAAAAACTCTTGTGGCGTTCGGTCTGGAGGCATCGCAAAGGTCACTGACGCCCAACCGTTTCTCTCTCCGGTCTTGATTCTCCTCGGAGAACGACGACAATGACAACGATTCTCAATAACTATACCGCCATCCATGCGGTGAAAGGCACCAGTGGAAAGTCGCCGCACCAGACAACAGGACGCCATTAAGGCGGTGCTCGCCGACGCCGGGCGTCCCATGTCCGTGCAAGAGGTGTTTAGCGCGGCGGCCGCGACCGTCCCCGGCATCGGTCTGAGCACCGTCTACAGGACGATTCGCAAGCTCGCCGAGCAGGGTGAAATCGCAGCCGTCGCGGTCCCCGGGCAGCCCGACCGCTACGAACTTGCCCATGTCGCCGCGACCCACCACCACCACTTTCACTGCACCGCGTGCGACCGGGTCTTCGATATCCGAGGCTGTGTCGGCGGGCTCGACCGCCTCCTCCCCAGCGGGTTCGAGCTCCACGGGCACGAGCTGACCCTCGTTGGCGCCTGCGACCACTGCTCCGGGACATAGCCCGGCCGAGTCGGGCTTGAAGCCGGATCCGGTGCCCTTTCCACGCTGCACCGAGCAGAAAAAAGAAAGACGCCCCGACCATGCGGGGCGTCTTGTGAGAAGCGGAGAGGATGGGATTCGAACCCACGATGCGGGTAATACCCACATAACGGTTTAGCAAACCGTCGCCTTCAGCCGCTCGGCCACCTCTCCAACGCAGGCCCGATCCCGGGCCGGGTTGTGCGCGAAGCATATGCCCCGAGGAGCGGCGGTGCAAAGGCTCGCGCCAACTGTTCGGACAGGTCCGAACGGGCGTGTGTGGGCGGTGGGTGGCTCGGGCGAGGGGCGGGCTCAGTCGTCCCGTTCGCCGCGTTCGGTGTCGCCGTTGGCCTCGATGAGCCGGCGGAGGTACTGGTTCTCCCGCCGGGTGGCTTCGAGATCAAAGACCAGGTACTTGACGCTGAGCCGGAGGTGGTCGAGCGACTCCTGCAGCTCACCCAGCGTGGACCGCATCATCTCGTGGCGGTTGCGGGTGTCGTTGGCAAACCGCTCGATGCGGTCGCGGTCTTCGGCGGTGAGGCCCTCAACATTGTCAAGAACCTTGGCGAGTTGGGCGTCCATGCTGTTGTCGTTCATCGGGATCCTTCCAGATATGTAGGCGTTGCCGCCGTGGTGTCTGGAAGGGAGAGATGCAACCGCAAGGCCGCGACACTGGCATGGTCTCGGGTCGCGGCATGGTCCGAAAAAACCTCTGTTTTTACAGCACAAACACGGATGCCGGGCCACACCCCCGCCCAGACCACCCAGCCGGTTGGCCGATTGTGCGGGGTGTTGCCTGTGGTCAACGCTCGGTGAGCATCCGCGTCAACAACTGCCGCACCGCCGGGCTGACCTTGTTGCCCAGGCCCGCGAGCGCCGCGGGCTCCTCCCGGCGGGCCTGATGGACGAGCGTGCGGAGGTGGGCGTCGAGCACGGCCTGAAACCGCTTGAACGCCTCCTCGAGGTCCGGCCGGGTAAACGTGGAAAGCGGATCGACCAGCCCGGTCTGGGAGGCTGCCCAGTCGAGCAGCAGCCGGCCGGTAGGCTCGAATCGGTATAGCCCCGTCGTTGCCTCGAGTCTGGAAGCCAGCGGGCGAAAGGGATCTGAGGCCGAGTCCGGAATCCGGACCATCCGCTTCAAGAGCTCCGCCCGGCTGGGTGCGGGTTCTGCATTTGCGGCTTTCGGGCGGCCGGGCGCGGCTTGGGGAGCCATGTCCGGCGGCGCGAGCGACGCGACCGCTGTCGAGATCGTCTTGGTCCCGGCCCGTTCAAACCGGATCGTGAGCCGCTGGGCGTCCTTGCCGTCCTGGCGCATGGACGTCGCCGCGAGCACCTGCCCGACCCCCCACTCGGGGCGGCCGGTGTGGACGAGCCGATCGCCCGAGTTCCAGTGCTGATCGGTCATGCCGGGTTCCTCCCCCGCCGAGTACACGCTGAACGCTGGCCGGAAGGGTCAGTGCGCCCAGAGCAGCCCCGGCGGCCGTTCGGGTTGGTGGTGGGTCTGTGCCGCCAACGCTGCCTACTATATGTGTTCATCGCCGCCCGGATGCCGGGTGGGGTGCTGTTCGGACAAAAGCAGGGTACCCCATGATTCAAGCGCTCAAGAGCGACGATCTCATCACCAAGGCCGGTGGCCGGTTCAAGCTGTGCACACTGATCCAACGCCGGTTGGGTCAACTGATGGACGGTGCCCGCCCGCTGGTCGAGCGTGACGGCCGGTCCGATCTGGAACTTGTGATGGAGGAGATTCTCCACGACAAGATCAGCATTGGCTGGTTGCAGGATTCCGAGTCGCCCCAGGACGAGAGCGTCGCGGCTGCCGATGCCCCGCTGCTCTGACGCCGGGCCCTGACGCCGGGATAACCAAGCACAACATCGAGGACGGTGACCAGTGGCGCTGACCGGAAAGCGTGTTCTTGTCGGTGTAACCGGCGGGATCGCCGCGTACAAGACCGCGACAGTTGTGAGCAGACTCGCCCAGGGTGGTGCGTCTGTCACAGTGGCGATGACGCCCGGCGCGACACGCTTTGTCACGCCGTTGACGTTTCAGGCGCTCTCGGGCAGGCCGGTCTACACCACCCCCTGGGAGCACCTCGAATCCCACGACCCGCAGCATATTTCTCTCGCTGAGGCTCTCGATGCGGCCGTGGTTGCCCCCTGCACGATGGACTGCCTCGCGCGGCTGGCAACTGGGCGGACCGAGGACGTTGTCTCGTTGATTCTCAGCGCGGTGGACCCGACCCAGACCCCGGTCCTGCTCGCCCCGGCGATGAACTCGACCATGTGGGCGCAAGCGTCCACGCAGCGGAATGTCGAGACCCTCCGGAACGACGGCTTCCGGTTCATCGGCCCCGGTGACGGCTGGCAGGCCTGCCGGCGGGTGGGCCCCGGGCGCATGAGCGAGCCCGAGGATATTCTGAGCACAGTGGCGGACTTGCTGACACAGGATTCGGGTTGACCGTTGCCTCCCGGCTCGCCCCGGATGAACGCAGCGGTTACACTCTTCAGCCATTCGGAGAGGTGCCAGAGCGGCTGAATGGGCCGGTTTCGAAAACCGGTGTGGCGCTTCGCGTCACCGGGGGTTCGAATCCCCCCCTCTCCGCTTTCGTTCGCCTGCGTCTTACTCGAGACCGATGACGATGTCCTCGTTTGCGCGCCCGGTGCCGGTCAGCTCGCGCCCGTCGGGCATGATCAGCCGGACCTGCACCGCCCGCGTCGGGGCGGTCCATCTTCCCTCGCGGTTGGTGGCACGAACCACAACCGATGCGCCTTCCTTGACAGCGCTGAAGGTCGTCAGGCGGTACTCCCCATCGCGGAACTCCCACCCGTCGCCGAGATCTTCGTAGAGCGTGCCGGTCGCGGTGCCGTCCTCGTCGAGTGCGATAAGCAGTGTGAGCGGGTCGAGAAACTTCTCCCCGGTGTACTGCAACACCGGCCCGCTCGGCACGATCGACCCCGCCCGCAGGTACAACTCGGGCAGGTCCGGGTCGTCCAGGTCGCCAAACCCGAACGCCCTCCACGCCGTCGCAAAGTCCGCCGGCAGCGCGGGCCGGCGGTCGCGGTTGGGCGTCAACGCTGGCACCACCAGCAGGTCGCCGCCGAGCAGAAAGGCGTCGTCCTCAGACCGCAGCGCCGGGTCGGCGGGGTCCAGAAAGAACAGCGGTCGAATGATCGGCATGCCGCTCACGTGCGCCTCGTGAAACAGCGTGTAGAAGTATGGCAACAACCGGTACCGCCGCTCCAACGCCCGCCGACAGGTCGCTTCGACCTCCGGCCCGAACGACCAGGGCTCTTTGTCGATATTGCCCTTGCCGGTGTGCCCTCGAGCGAAGGGCATCATCGCGCCCACGCCCATCCACCGGGCGAACATTTCCCCGTCGCCGTTGCCCGCAAACCCGCCGATATCCGGGCCGCTAAAGGGGTTGCCCGAGAGCCCGAGGTTGATCACCATCGGGACCGACGATTCGAGGTGGTACCAGTCCGCGGTGTTGTCGCCCGACCAGGTCGCGGCGTAGCGTTGCCCGCCGATGAAGTTGGCCCGACTCAAGACAAACGGGCGGCGGTTCGGGTACGCCGTCATGAATCCTTCGCGGGTCGCCCGCACCATCTGCATGCCGTAAATGTTGTGGTATTTCGCGTGCGGCCCCAGCCCGCCGAGGTCTTCGTCGGCACGATGCACGTTGTCCAACGGCATGGTCTTGCTCTCGACGCCGAAGACCGCCGGCTCGTTCATGTCGTTCCACACGCCGTCGATCCCGAGCCGGACAAACCCGCGGACAAGCCCCCCCCACCACTGGCGCACGGTGCGGTTGGTAAAGTCGGGGAACACACAATCGCCCGGCCACACCTGCCCGACATAGTCGTCGTTGCTCGCGGCTTGCTTCACCCACACGTTCTTCTGCAGGCCGCTGGTGTAGATCGAATACTCGTCGTCCACCTTGATCCCCGGGTCGAGCATCCACACGTTGCGGAACCCGATCTCCGCGAGCTGCCCGATCAGGTAACGGGGTGACCGGAACCCGCTGGGGTCAAACGTGAAGACGCGGTAGCCGTCCATGTAGTCGATATCCATCCAGATCACGTCGGCAGGAATCCCCCGTTCGCGGAACCCCTTTGCGACCTCCATCACTCGGGAATCCGGGAAGTACGAGTACCGGCACTGGTGGTACCCCAGCGCCCACTTGGGGGGCATCTCGATGGTGCCGGTCAGCTCGGCCAGCGCGATGACGACCTCTTGCGGCGAGTCCCGATCAATCACGATCACGCTGAAGTCCGGCCCGTCGGAGATCATCTCGATCGCCGAGGCCAGGTCGACCCGTATCCGCCACGTCGTCTCGGCGAGCACGCCGAACGCGCTGCCGTCGGGCCGCACCGCGAGCACCCACGGGTGGCTCTGGTAGAGGTGCGGCGTCGAGTCCCCATAGCCGTAGGCGTCGTAGTTCCAGCAGTCGATCACCCGCCCGTTGCGCAGGAGCGGCCCGGCGACCTCCCCGGTGCCGTAGAGGCTGGTCCCCGGCTCGATCTCGATCACGAACCCTTCCTCGCCCTCGTCGGTCTCAAAGAAGATCGGCTCGAGAGGAAAGTCGGCCGGCGCAGGACCGATCCCCGGGAACGGATGGACCAACGCCACCGACGGCTCGAGGTCGGTCGTCCGAACGCCGAGATCTTGAAACCGCACCACCCGATCGGCGATCAACTCCGCTTGGGGCTGCGCGTGCAGCGGCACGACCGCCGCCTGGGCAACAAGCAGAACGCCAACCACAAACTGCAACAGACGAACTCGCATGAGTATCTCCCAGCTCGGCGCAGCACAGATTCTGCGCCGGCACCACCATTTGTTTTCTCGCCGCGAACGCTCGTACCCTGTGCTAGACCGACGCCATCGCCTGGGCGTCCTTGTCCCACAGCATCACCTGGTTGAGCCGCAGCCCCTCGGCCATCATCCGCGCCCCGAGCATCGCCGCGAACGCCAGGTCGATCCCGCAGTCGGGGTCGGCCTCGCCGCGCACCGATTCGATAAAGTTGTTGATGACGTCGGGGCGTTTCCCGATCTCGAGTTCATAGCCCACCTCGCCGGCGGGGGGTGTCGGGATCCACCGCCCCTTGATGTCCCGGCTCATCCCCGCGTCGATCATGTCCTTGCTGCCCTTGCGGAACTCGGGGTAGAACGCCCCGTCCTCCTGCAGGCGGACAACGTTGTCGTTGACCGTCGCAAAGCCGTGCCGTCCGCGGAACGTCATCTCGAGTCCCTTGCTGCTGGTGCCCGACGCCGCCATGACGATCGAGTGCTCGCCGGGGAAATCGAGCACGGTCATCAGCTGGTCGGGGGTCTCGCGTCCGTCGAAGAAGTTGTACAACCCTCCGCCGCTGACCACCCGCCTGGGTTGCTCTCCCCGCGCCCCAGCGATCGACAGCAACATCGGCGCGAGGACGCCAAAGAGCAACTCCCCGGCCATCCCGTTGCTGTAGTCGTAGTACTTCTGGTACCGAAAGAACCTGTCATCAGAGAGCGGAGCGTCCGGGGCAAGGTCCCACTCGGTCCCGAGCCACCGGTCCCACCACACAAACTCGTTGGCGCGGAGGTTCGGGGAGACGCCGCCCTCTTTGGGTCGGGCAAACATCGGGATCCGGCCGTTGACCGCGAACGACCCCTGGCTCCACGTCACCCGCCCGATCCGTTGCTCGGCGAGCGCCTGGCGGAGCTGCCAGAACCTGTCCTGGCTGCACCGCTGCGCCGCGACGGCAAACGTGCCGCCCGTCCGATCGACCGCGTCGCGGATTGCGACCGCCTGCTCGATCGTGTGTGAAAGAGGCGTCTCGACAAACACCGCCTTGCCCGCCTCCAGCGCCTCGATCGACATCTTCGCGTGCCAGTGGTCGGGGGTGGCGATCACGACGGCGTCGATATTCGGGTCGTCGATGATCTCGCGGTATTCCATCGTCCCCCCGGTCGCATCCAGGCCGAGCGACTCGGTCGCCGCCCGCAGCCGTGGGCGGTAGACGTCGCACACGCGGACCACCGAGACACTCTTGGCTTCGCCGCGCAGGCGGAACTGCCGCGCGAGTTGCTGCCCGCGCGGGCCGCACCCGATGACGCCGATTCTGATGACCTCGTTGGCGCCGGGTACTCTCGCCCACGCCGCCGCCGGCAGTGTCGCCGCCAGCCCCCCCACCAGTCCGCCCGCGACCGCGGCCCGTTCAAGAAACTTGCGTCTGGGTATAGGTGTCGTTCCGGTCATCTTCGCTCTCCCTCAGTGGTTTTCGTGTGTTGATTCGATGCGGTGTGCTTCTGGTCCAAATCGGCTCTCGACGCCGTCCTCCATCATTCGGACGCCGAACCCGGGAATCTTCTCAAGCAGTTCGCGGGCCCGTTCAGAGCCGAGCACGCACGCCGCGGACGCCAGCGCGTCGGCCGTCGCCCCGTCGATAGCAACCACGGTCGCCGCGGTTCTGGTGGTCAGGCCGGCGCCCGTCCGGGGGTCCAGAATATGCGAGTATCTTACGCCCCCGAGCTCTATGTACTGCTCGGTGTCGCCCGAGGTTGCGACCCCCGCGTTGGCAACGAGCACGACCGGCCTCCCCCCCGCTCCTGCCCCCGACCCGTACCCGGTCTCGATCTCGATCCGCCACGCCGACTCACCGGGGGGCGGATCGCCCACCGCCATGTCGCCCCCGAGGTCGACTACTGCTCGCTCGATACCGAGCCGCCGCATTGCCAGCAGCGCTTCGTCGGCGCCGAACCCCTTGCCGATGGCTCCAAAGTCGATCCGCATCCGCTCCCGTTCCAGCATGACTTCGGGGGGGGGGGGGGGGGGGGGGGGGGGGGGGGGGGGGGGGGGGGGGGGGGG
>CAYMZJ010000063.1:0-9055 GCA_964394895.1 uncultured Phycisphaeraceae bacterium
TGATGACGACGATGACGAAGAAGACGATGACGACGACGATGACGACGATGACGATGATGATGACGACGATGATGACGACGACGACGACGATGACGGTGAATACGTTGACGGCCTCTGGGCCCAGTGGACATGGAACGCGAGCCACGCGACCAATCTGGGGCAGATCGACTGGGCGGATTCCGACGAGATCACCGTGGTCGACCAGGTCAACTGGCCGAACTCGCAGGACGCATTTCTGCCCGGCGAGTCATCCCAGTACTTCGCGCTGCGGCTGACCGGTCGGATCACGATTCCCGAGGACGGAACATGGGGCTTCTTCCTCGGCAGCGACGAGGCGGCGGCGCTGTGGATCGACGGCCAGGAGGTCGTCTACGACGGCACGCCGCACTCCTACCGGCAGGTGCAGGGCGGGATGTATCTGGAGGCCGGGACGTACGACATCGAGGTCCGGTATCTCGAACGCAGCTGGGCCAACGGCCTCGTGCTCGAATGGACCAAACCCGACCTAACAACCGAAGTCATCCCCGCGTCTGCGTTCTCCCACGACAGCGAGATGGAAAATGAGTCGGACGACGACGAGGGGCTCCAGGTTTTCTGGTCGAGCGACGTGAGTCACGCGACCAACCTGTGGCAGGTCGACTGGCACCGCTACACCGCGACTTCGCGCGAAGACAACGTTTCGTGGCGGCTGACCCAGGGGGCGTTCTATCTCGACGGCCCGACCCAGTACTTTGCTGCGAGGATGGTCGGAAAGATCGTGATCCCCGAGGGGGGGGTGTGGACCTTCAATCTTGGAAGCGACGAGGCGGCGTCACTCCACATCGACGGCGTGGAGCTGATCAACGACGGAGAAACGCACAGCTTCGGCTGGGTCAGCGGCAGCGTGACGCTCACAGCCGGTGAGCACGATATTGATATTCGGTATCTCGAACGGAGCTGGACCGCCGGGCTTTTCCTGACGTGGCAGGGGCCGAGTGATTCCTACGAATCGGTGGTGCCTCAGTCGGCGTTGATCCCCGGGGACGCCACCGATCTGGGCTCATCGGGCACCGGCGGGCTGACGGCGTACTGGACCACGGGCGTCTCCCACGCGACCAACACCGGGCAGATCGAGTGGGAAGACTATACCTTCGAGACGACGGTCCCCCGGGTGAGCTGGGACCTGACCCAGGGCGCGTTCGACGACAACGCGGGGACGCAGTACTTCGCGTTGCGGCTGCTCGGGACGATCGATATCCCCGAGGACGGGTGGTGGACCTTCAGGGTCGGCAGCGACGAGTCGGTCGAGGTCTGGATCGACGGCTCGATCGCGATCTACGACTCGGGGACGCACAGCTATCGCTGGCAGGAGGGAACCCGGAGTTTGACTGCCGGGCTGCACGATATTGACATCCGGTTTCTTGAGCGGTCGTGGACGGCCGGGCTGCACCTGACCTGGCAAGGCCCCAGCGACGACCACGAGGCGATCGTCCCGACCTCGGTGTTCGCTGCGACCGAGATGGACACCGGCGCGGGCGAGTCCAACGGTATCCGGGCGTACTGGACCAGCGACGTCAGCCACGCGACGAACCTGAGTCAGATCGACTGGAACGACTTTACGGCGACCTCGACCGAGACCGTGTTGAGCTGGCCTTTGACCCAGGGGGCGTTCTACACCGATGGACCGACGCAGTATTTCGCTGCCAGGCTTCTTGGGACCCTCGAGATCCCGGCGACGGGTTCGTGGACGTTCAACGTCGGCAGCGACGAAGCGGCCTCGCTGTGGATCGACGGGGAGGAGATCATCTACGACGGCACGACGCACAGCTTCCGATGGAGCGCGGCGACAGTGACCCTTGATGCCGGGCCGCACGAGTTCGAGGTCCGGTATCTCGAACGCAGCTGGACCGCCGGCCTGACCGTGACCTGGAAAGGGCCGACGGTGCCCTACGAGGACGTGATCCCGATCACCGCGCTCACACCACGCTCGCTCGTCGCCGATTCCGGCGAGGGGCTGCGGGCGTTCTGGACGACCGATGTCTCGCACGCCTCCCGGCTCGGGTACATCGACTGGTACGACCACACCTCGACGACCATCGTCGACAACATCAGCTGGCGCCTCACCCAGGGGGCGTTCTACGACGGCGGCCCGACGCAGTATTTCGCGGGGCGTTTCCTGGGCACCATCGAGATCCCAACCTCAGGAACGTGGGAGTTCAATCTCGGCAGCGATGAGGCCGCGGCGCTGTATATCGACGGCGAAGAGGTCGTCTACGACGGGACGACGCACAGCTTCCGCTGGCGCTCGGGCTCGAAGTCGCTCTCCTCGGGTCCGCACACGTTCGACCTTCGATACCTCGAACGTTCATGGACCGCGGGGCTCTTTCTGACCTGGAAGGGGCCGGGCGACCTGCACGAACAGGTCATCCCCGCCAGCGCCTTTTCTCCGGCAGCCGACGACGAGAGCGAGGAGGCGACGAGCGGGTCGCTCACCGCCTACTGGAACAGCGATGTCAGCCACGCCAGCAACATCGGCCATATCGACTGGCAACGGTACAGCACCCAGACCAGTGAGGAGAACATCAGCTGGCGCCTCACCCAGGGTGCGTTCTACCTCGACGGTCCGACGCAGTACTTCACGGGGCGGTTCTACGGCACCATCGAGGTGCCCGAATCCGGCGAGGTGACCTTCCACCTGGGCAGCGACGAGGCGGCCGAGCTGCGGATCAACGGCGAGACGGTCGTGTCCGGCTCGACCACCCATTCGTGGAGCTGGGCGTCCGGCTCGGTGACACTCACCGAAGGGACACACACCATCGACGTGCGGTATCTCGAGCGCAGCTGGACCGCCGGGCTCTTCCTGGCGTGGACCCTGCCGGGTGATTCTCATCCCGAGGTCGTGCCCTCGTCGGCCCTCTCGCCGGCGACCGCTCCGGTTGACAGCTCGGCCGGGATGCACGCGTCGTGGTACAACTCCGACGGTGCTTCCTCGCTGAGCGCGGTGGACTGGACCGCCACACCCCTGGCGACGACAGATGAACCCAACGTTTACTGGGAGCTGACGCAGGGTTCGTTCTACACCGGCGGCCCCACGCAGTACTTCGCTGGTTCGATGACCGGGACGCTCATTGTCCCCGAGACAGGCTTCTGGATCTTCAGCCTGGGTAGCGACGAGGGGGCGGACCTGAGTATCGACGGCTCGACCGTGGTCAGCGACCCATCGAGCCACTCTTACCGCTGGACCGATGGCAGCGTCTACCTGACAGCCGGGAACCATCCGATCGAGGTGCGGTACCTCGAACGGAGCTGGACCGCCGGGCTGGTGCTGACCTGGCAGGGACCGAGCGACGACCGCGAGGCGGTGATCCCGCCGGGGGCGTTTGTGGAGCAGAGCGGACTCAAGCTGCTGAGCTGGACCGAGGTTGATCCGAGCCGCTAGCACGGCTTTGCGAATGAGTTGTGGAACACGACGAGCCCCGAGCGCAAGCTCGGTTCATGATGCCCGGCTGCGGAAATCGGCGCACAAAAAACCCGACTCCTGAAGAGCCGGGCGGTATGCGGTGGCAGGTCAGGCTCAGGCGGCTCTGGGGCCGTCGTCGTCGAACCAACTCCCGGTCAAGAGCGCCTGGGCGTCGTCGAGCTTGCCTTGGATGTTGTCCAGAGTGTCTTCGACCTGCCGGATGGCTTTGGTCGGGTCGGCCAGGCGGAGCTGGAACTGGTCGCCAGCCTGGCGGACACGCGGGAACGGGATCGAGTCGGTGTCGAGGGGATCAGGACCTCGGAAGAGTCGGAGCTTGGGCATGGTGAAGCCTCCTTGCTTCTGGGTTCATCGGCCCGGCGTTTCATGCTCCGTGAGCTTCGGAGCAAACGGCGGGGAAGACCCGCACGCACAATCGCGCAACTTCCGCGCAACTGCCACCCCAGAGGCGGGAAACCCCTCGGGTCCGGGTGGTTTCGGACCCGGCGGCTGTTCTCGGAACCGCTGGCGGGTGAGGGCTCGGCGGCGGCGCGGTGTCAGGCTTTGGGATCGACCCGTTGGCCGATACGGTTCTCGGTCCCCCGGACGAGGCGGCCGAGGTTGGCGCGGTGCTTGAGCAGCACGACCGCTGCGAGGAGCCCCGCCACCACATAGAACGGCAACGCCCTGGCGTGGCGGTCGGGAGCGTCCGAGAGCGTGTGGATCGTCAGCCCCAGCCAGAGCGGCAGGCTCAACGCGGCGACACACGACGCGAGACTGACATACCGGCTTGCCTTGGCGATCACCACCCACGCGGCAAACGCCCCGAGTGCCGGCCCGGTCAGCAGGGGGTAGATCCCCAGCAACGCTCCGAACCCGGTCGCGACGCCCTTGCCTCCCTTGAATCCGATCCAGGGGCTGTACATATGGCCGAGGATCGCAGCGGCGGCGACCGTGAGCCAGAGCCAGGCCTCGGTCGCGGGCACGGTTGGTTTGCCGATCACCCCGGCCGCGAGCCCCGCACCGAGCGTCGGGATGAACCCCTTGGCGAGGTCGAGCCCGAAGCAGAGCAGTCCGGGCCCTTTGCCGAGCGTGCGCCAGACGTTGGTTGCGCCGATGTTGCCCGAGCCGTGGTTGCGGATGTTGATGCCTTTGGCGCGCGCGATCAGCAACCCCGACGGGACGGAGCCCAGAAGGAAAGCGAGAGGGATGGCAAGCACCAGCGCGAGCATGGGGAGAGGGTAGACGGAATGAGGGTGCTGGCAAAACAGAGCCCCTCGCGCGAGCGAGGGGGCATCCGGTCGTTCTGTCCCCTCGCTTGCGCGAGGGGCTCTACGCCGAGTGTTCGGGCGCGTCTGTCTGCGCGATCGGGTGGGCTTTGAGCTTGGCGAGCAAATCGGTCCACACCTCGTCGGGCGAGGCGGTCGCGTCGATGACGAGGTACCGCTCGGCATCGACGCGGGCCTGTTCGAGATAGCCCTCGCGGACACGGGCGTGGAAGGCGTTGCCTTTGGCTTCCATCCGGTCGGCAAAGAGCGAGAGGGTCGGGTCGGGGGCTTTGCCTTTGGTGTGCTGGCTGCCGGTCATGCGGCGGTTGGCGGTCGCGGTGTCCACATCGAGCAGGACGGTCACGTCCGGCCACAGCCCGCCGGTGGCGACCTGGGCGACCGCGCGGATTTCGCTGGCTGAGAGCCCGCCGGCGGTGCCCTGGTAGGCGAGCGTGCTTGAGACAAACCGGTCGGCGAGGACGAGCTTGCCCGCCTTGATCGCGGGGCGGATCTGCGAATCGACCAGTTCGGCGCGGCTTGCCATGTAGAGCAGCATCTCGCAGCGGATGCCCATGCTGTCGTGGTCGCGGTTGAGCAGGACCTCGCGGATGCGTTCGCCGACGGCGGTGCCTCCGGGGTCGCGGACCATCTCGATCGGCAGGCTGTGGGACTCACACTCGGCAGCGAAGCGGGCGAGCTGGGTGGACTTGCCCGAGCCGTCGGGCCCGTCGAAGACGAGGAATCGGCCGGCGAGGCGAGAAAGCCAGGCGGTGGCGGGGTCGGGGGTGGTTGGGTTGGCTTTGGGGTCGGCCACGGGTGTTGACATCCTTGTCGTGCTGTTCACGGGTGGAGTGTAGCGGGAGGTCTCTCACCCCGGAGGGGTGCCGGCGTGTAGCCACGGGTGGAGCGCAGCCCGGAGGGCGCAGTGGAACCCGTGGGCGGGTGGGTGCCGTCATGCACTCGCCCCGGATGGGGCGAAGGAAATCACACGCAGGAGGACACGGGAATATGCGGTTGGGACGCACACTCCTTCGCCCCATCCGGGGCGGGTTGGAACGCACAAATGGCCCACGGGTTCCGCGTCGGCGTTGCCGTCGCTTCACCCGTGGCTACAGACCTGCGCCCCGACGGGGCGAAGGAACCGGCCACTCCAGCTCGTGCAAGTACACACCCTCACTCGAAGACAAACCGCTCTTCAAACTCGACGCCGTGCGCCCGCAGCAGCCGGAGCAACTCGAGCTTGAAGTCCTCCTTTGCGTGGTGTTCGGCTTGCCTGTCGATGTACCGCTTGAGCGCTGGTTCTTGCGACTTGCTCACGCTGAAGGCCGCGTAGCCCTCTTGCCATGCAAAGTCGGCGAGCTGCGGGTATGTTTCGTGAATCCAGCGGCTGGACCTTGCTTTGACCGTGCGCATGAGATCGGAGATCGTTCCGCTGGGGCGCCAGCGGAGGTACATGTGGACATGGTCTTCGATGCCGCCGATGTCGTAGAGGGTGCCCTGCTCGGCCCGGACGATGCCTCCGATGTAGGGGTAGAGGCGTTCGGCGATGTTCTCTGTGATCCACGGCTGGCGGTGCTTGGTTGAGAAGACGACGTGGAAAAGAAGTTGGGAGTAGGTGCCGGGCATGGGCGTTCCTTCGCCCCATCCGGGGCGAGGTGCATGGTATCGGCGTTCCACGGGTTCCGCGTCGGCGTTGCCGTCGCTTCACCCGTGGCTACAGACCTGCGCCCCGATGGGGCGAAGACACTCCCGCACCCCCGCAACGCGACCCCCGCACCCACACTCTCACTCCGCGTCTCTGCGTGATCCGTCTTATTTCTTCTTGCCTTGCCCTTGCTGCTTCGGTGGCGGCTTCTTTGTGCCCCCCAGCAGCAGGCGATCCATGCTTAGCGCGCCCGGGCCGGCAAAGAGCAGAGCGAGGGACGTGCCCAGGAGGCTGAGCTGCCAGAGGAGCTTGGACCAGGCGTTGGTGTCGAAGATGTCGTGGTCGGGGAGGAACCCCAGGTGGGTGTCGCCGCTCTGGATCGCCGGCCCGATGACGGTGAGCCAGATCGCAACCAGCATGACGTTGGCGATGCTGAAGGCGCTGAGGCGGGTGAGCAGGCCGATGCCGATGAGGAGGCCGGCGATGAGTTCGGTGAGCCCGGCGGCGAGGGCGGCGTAGCGGGGCCAGGGGTCGTAGTCGGTGTCGGGGTCAAAGTCCGGCCAGAGTTGCATGCGGGGGGAGCTGTCCTCGGGGTCGAGCCCCGGGTGGATCGCGCTGTGGAGGAGCAGGACCAGCCCGGCGTAGCCTCGGACCTCGACCGCATCGGGAAAGTCGGCCGCGGTGGCGAGGATGCGGGGTTGATCCTCGGTCTGCCACGACACCCAGACGGTGCTGCCCCCGAGCAGCGCTTGCGGGCCGTCGTCTGGGGTTTGTTCATCCTCAGCATCAGGAGCCGGGCTTTCTTCGGCCGGCGGGATCGGATCGTTGTCGGCGTCCGAATCGGCGGGGGCGGGGGGGGCGGTGCGCACCGGGGCGTGGGGGTTGGGGATCACGCCGTAGTTGGCGAGGATGGCGGCTTTCTCGCCTTGGACCTCGAAGGTGTTCATGAACTTGCCGAGCCCTGCCCAGATGAAGGTGGCTGCGAGCACGAGCCTGAGGAACAGGGGTGCGATGGCGAGTGCTGCTGAGTCTCTTTTGCGCATGGCTGGCTCCGGGTGGCTGTCCTTGTCTAGGGATCGGCCGTGCGAGGTTTCGCGCTGGAAAGGTAGGGGACTGTGATAGGATGGTCCTGATGCGGGCGTGGCGGAACTGGCAGACGCGCGGGATTTAGGTTCCCGTGGCCGAGAGGCCTTGCAGGTTCGACTCCTGTCGCCCGCATGTTGTTTGGGAAGTGAAAGGGTGAGTGCAAGAACCGGCAAGCGGGGCAAGCCGTACCGTCTGGACGGGGAGTGCCGCGGATGCCGGGGCTGGCGTTATCGAGAGAGGTGGCGTCGGCGTGGAGTTGTGGTATTGATTGATGTGCCGCGATCCCGGGTGGTGGGGTTGTGTCGTGGTTGTCAGGTCGAGAGAATCATCAAGAGAGAGTCGGAGGAGATCAGGATGCGCCAGCACAAGAACACTCGGAAGGGTCGGGCCACGGTTCGCAGGAGGGCCGAAGCGCCGGTGGTGCTCGAGCACCTCGAGCAGCGGCGGTTGCTCTCGACGGGGCTGGCGGGGGTGCGGCTGTTCTACGACGGCGATGGCGCGGTCGACCTGCGCTGGTGGACGGGCGATGTCGAGGTCGAGGGTATGGCCGACCCTGTTCGGTATACGACCAACTCGGAGTTTGAACGGCCCGCGGGCGAGTTGAACTTTGACGGGCTCGACCCGGTCGGGTGGAAGGCGTTCGATCTGTTTGCTGACGGTGAGATTGAGATTACCTATACGGATAGTCCGTCGTTTGCAGCACCGAATCAGACGGGGGCGTCGTTCAACACCGCGGCCGGTTTCTCGGGCGGGTGGATTCTCGAGACCGGTGCCGACACCGTGGGCAGCGGGCAGGCGGCGTTCACGTTCCTGCACGAACAGCCGACCGAGATCGCGCTGGCGGACCTGGAGGGCGACTGGAGTTTCGTCTCGATCGCGTTGCCGACCGACGGCGGGCCGACCTCGTCGCAGATCCTCGGGGCGTACGGCTCGATCCATTTCAACGACGAACTCGGCAACTACACCTACACGGCAACGACCCAAGACGGCGACGAATCGGGCGGCGGTGTGGTGACCGAGTTCTCGATCTCGACCGGGTTCGGTTCGATCTCGATCTCCGAGAACTTCCAGGTCAGCGCCGACGGCAACATGATCACCGCGATCGACGTGAGCTACGGCGACGGCCTGACCTACATGGCGATCGCGGTACGGCGCGGCGAGGTGCTGACGTCAGAAGAGGTGGCCGGGACCTACCGGTTCGGGTCGATTCTTGCCGACTCGGCCGCGGCGACGCGGGGTGAATCGCTCATCGCGTTCGAGGCGATGTACCTCGATCTGCAGGCGAATGGCGACCTGATTGCCTACGACCTCGCGGATTGGGACGCGGGGACCGAGACCGTGCTGCACACCGGCCGGTGGGTGTTGCTGCCCGAGGGCCGCACGCTTTCGGTGGAGTTTTCGGATATTTCCGAAGCCCACTTCTTCGCGTTCGGTGCCGACAAAAACACGTTTATCGATCTGCGCGTCGGTGATGCCGAGGGCGCGTCGTACACCATGGGGATGGGCGTCCGTGTCACCGATGACGGCGGCGGCGGTGGTGGAGACGGTGGTGGTGGAGACGGCGGCGGTGGAGACGGTGGTGGTGGAGATGGCGGTGGAGGTGACGGGGGTGGTGGTGAC
>CAYMZJ010000063.1:9072-12634 GCA_964394895.1 uncultured Phycisphaeraceae bacterium
CGCGGCGCGGCGGGGCGGCCGCCGGCGGGGGGGTCGGCGCCGGGGGGGGCGGCGCTGGCGGTGGAGACGGCGGGGGCGGTGGCGGCCAGGACGAGGACGACTTCGGTGCTGGCGATGACGGCACCGGCGACGAGTTGATTACCGATATCCCCGACCCCCGATTCACCTTTGCAGGGCGCGCACCGACCGGGCGGCAGGCGGTCTGGGAGTTTGGCAAAGACCTCGGCTGGTACTTCTCCAAGCTGGGGGTGCGCAACGACGCGTTCGATCTGATCGGCGAGCTGATTACGTGGGAGAACGACGACGGGTTCTTCGCGGCCGCGGCGTCAGAGTCGGGCATGTTGCTCTACACCCGGAGCGAGGGCGGCCTGTACGCACAGACCAACCTGACCGACAACGCGGGCACCGACGAAGAGCCCGCGGATATCCCCGCGTCTCCGGTCTCGCTGTTGCAGCTTGAGGACGGGCGATCTGTCTTGGTCTCGCTCAACGCTGAGGGAGACGTGATCGCGTACGTCCAGTCGGGTGCCAACTACACCTTTATCAACCTCTCGCAGGTGCAGATCCGCGACGAGGACAAGACCATCCCCGCGCTCACCGGCACGCTGGCGGTCGGCGAGACCACGTGGGGCACCCTCATGATCACCGGCCTCGATGCCGAGGGCATGGTCTGGAGCCTGTGGTTCAGCGAGCAGGACGCCGACGGGGGTTGGCACGCCAGCCCGCTGAGCAAGATCGCCAACGCCGACGCCATTACAGGTTCGCTCTCGGTCTACTTCACCGACTGGCAGGGGATCAACGTCGCCGGCCTGACCGAAACCGGCGAGTCGCAGGTCATCTGGTGGGTGCCCAACTTTGACGGCAACTGGGAAGTCACCAACCTGGCAACCCGGTTCGACGGCCCGGCGTTCATCCAGGGCTCGATGACGACCTACGTCACCCCCTGGAACGCGCTGACAGTCGTGGGCATCACCGCCGACTCGACCATGGTCGCGTACTGGTGGGCGCCCGGCTTCAGCGAGTGGCGCGTCAGCGACTTCAGCGAGTTCCTGCCGCCGCAACACCCCAAGGTCGTGCGCGGCCCGATCGAGGTCGAGATCCGCAGCAACAACGATGTCTGGGTCTTCGGCCGCGGCGAGAGCGACGATATGGTCCGGGTCTTCTGGTCGGCGGCCAACGACCGCTGGACGAGCAAGTCGCTGTTTGAAGGGTCCGAACAGTTCTGATACGTATTGCGAGAATATCTCGTGCGTCTTTACGAGCCCCGAGCGCAAGCACGGGTTCACGAACGATCGACTTTCACATGTACAGTCAATCCTGTGCTTGCGCACAGGGCTCGTAAAGACGCACGCAGTTCTTTCGTGAACGGTAGAATTGAAGGAACCACTGGTGCAACTCGGAGCAATGATGCGAGCCGTCGAGAAGAGCGAAAGGTCCGGCGCTAGACGTTCGCGCCGATGCCCAGCGCCTCGATTGCGCCGATGACCAGCCCGTGGACGCGGGGCGGGGCGCAGATGACGCCCTTATTTTTCTCGAGCCCGCGCCCGTGGGAGAAGTCGAGCGCGTTGCCGAAGATGTCGGTGACGAAGCACCCGGCTTCGGTCGCGACCAGCGACCCGGCAGCATGGTCCCATATCCGTTCGACATAGCCCGGGCGGGTGGGCAGACGGAGGTAGGCGTCGGCCTGCCCGCGCCCGGTGACGGCGTACTTGGCCTGGCTGTCGAGCCGGGTGGGCTCGCGCGAGGGGGTGCCCCGCTCGGCGAGGTACTCGAGGATGCGGTCGGTGTCGTTGACGTTGGAGTGGGCTTTCTCGACGCTGGCGCACACGCTGATCGGCTCGCCCTCGACGTGGTCGAGCCTTGTGATCTCGATCGGTTTTTCGCCCCGGTCGTCGGCGGCGTGGGCGTAGACGCCGTCGCCCTTGATCGCAGCGTAGAGACAGCCGTGCGGGTCGGGGACGTCGAGCGGCGCGGAGAAATCGCTCGGCAGGTTGGGGCACCCCATCACCCCGACGACGGGCGTGCCCCGCTCGACATACGCCAGCGCGATCGCGTACTGCTGGTTGCGCAAGAAACCTTTGGTGCCGTCGACGGGGTCGAGCGTCCAGTACCCGGCGTGGTGGGTGTCGCCCGCGCCGATGTCGATCGCGTCGAGCATGTCTTTCTCGGTGGCGTCCTCCCAGACGGTCTGGACGGCTGCGAGGGTGGCCTGGCGGTGGGTCGCGTGGTCGTCCTGGCGGAGCCACTTGGAGTCCTCTTCACCGACGAGGATGACGTCGCTGCCGAGCTGGTCGCTGAGCACCTTGGCGACGATCGCCTGGGCTGCAAAGTCGGCGACGGTGACCGGGGACTTGTCGTCCTTGGTGATGGCTTTGAGCTCATCGAGCGAGGCCTGCACCTCGCGGCAGACCGCCGAGGCGAGCGTGACGGCTTCGACACCGGCGTGGCAGAGTTTGGCGTAATCAGGCATGAGAGAACTCCAGGAAATGGCAAATGGCAACGAAGCAAATGGCAAATCAAGATCGGTCTAGTCGCCGTGCTGAGTTGTCGGAAGTGGGTTGCGGGTTCGGGCGATGATGGCACCAACAATCTTGCGGAGTTCGTCAGCTTCGCTTTGTAGGGGCAAGAGTCGATCCGAAGGAATCCACTGTCGGCGCGCGACAAGACGGAGCCAGAATCGCGTCTCATTCAGCTCTTTGATGACGATACCCAGTGTCTTGGCAAAGTCTGCTCGGCTCATCGCTTCATCGGCCTCAAAGGCATTGGTACCTACGGAGGTACCGGACGCAGCGATCTGTTCGAGGATTCGGCGTGGACAAGGCGACGACGCGAGCGCCTCGGTCACATCAAGAACACGGTCACAGAACAACTCGATCCGGTCTAGAAAGTCACTCTGCAACCGCCCCATGCCACACCTCTGCAAGTGGCAAGGGGCAGCACTCCGATTTGCCATTTGCCCCTTTGCCATTTGCTATTTTCTACTCCGCCACTTCGACCAACCCACGCTCGCCCAGACACTTCAGGCACATCTGCACGCAGGTCTCAAGATCGTGCTCGGCGGTGTTGATCACCAGCTCGGCGTTCTCGGGGGCCTCGTAGGGATCGTCGATGCCGGTGAAGCCTTTGATCTCGCCGGCACGGGCCTTCTTGTAGAGCCCCTTGGGGTCGCGCTCTTCGCAGACCTCGATCGGGGTATCCACGAACACCTCGATAAAGTCGATCCCGGCGTCCTTGTGCAGCTCGCGGGCGGCGTCGCGGTCTTTGGAGTAGGGGCTGATGAAGCTGCTGAGGGTCACGATCCCCGCGTCGGCGAAGAGTTTGGAGACTTCGCCAACGCGGCGGATGTTCTCCTCGCGGTCCTCGGCACTGAACCCCAGGTTCTTGTTGAGCCCGAAACGGACATTGTCGCCGTCGAGGCGGTAGCAGGAGACGCCCTCATTGCAGAGGGCTTGCTCGAGGGCGCAGGCGATGGTGGACTTGCCACAGGCCGAGAGCCCGGTGAACCAGAGGGTGCAGCCCTTGGAGCCGAGGGCTTTCCAGCGATCCTCGCGTTTGATGATGC
>CAYMZJ010000064.1:0-12432 GCA_964394895.1 uncultured Phycisphaeraceae bacterium
GTCAAACCCTCTTGATCCTGATACTTCCCCGCCTTATCCGCGTAGCTCTTCTCGCACACCATGTCCGCTTTGAGAAAGACCAGCTGCGCGATCCCCTCGTTGGCGTACACCCTCGCCGGCAGGGGCGTCGTGTTGCTGATTTCGAGCGTCACCTTGCCCCGCCACTCGGGTTCGAGCGGCGTCACATTCACGATCAGCCCGCAGCGGGCGTAGGTGCTCTTGCCGACACACAGCACGAGCACGTCCCGAGGCACCTCGATGTATTCGACGGTTTCGCACAGCGCGAAGCTGTTGGGCGGGATGATGACGTACCGGCTGTCTGAATCGGTGTCGTGCCCGCCGGCGTTGTCGACATCGACCTCGACCATCATCTCGTCGCTAAAGCGTTTGGGATCGACGACCGCGACGTTGCCGTGGCGGGGTGTGGGGGTGAAGATCTTGAAGCGGCTGCCCACGCGGACGTCGTAGCCGTAGCTCGACACGCCGTAGGAGATCCGCCCCTGGCGCTTCTCGGCTGCCGAGAATGGCTCGATGGTGACGAGCTCTCTGATCTGGCTGTCGCAAAGAACGGGCATGAGATCCAAACACTCCGCACGAGATTCCGAACATATGCCTACTCTACCTGAGTCTTTGGCAGACCGATCGCGCCCCGATTGACGGGTTCCTCCCACGGGAAAGTGCGGGAGATCCCGGATCGGATCACAGGCCGGAACAGCCGAGACCCCTGAATATGGCAAACCACCGAAAGCAAACCAGCCTCATCGAGACCGGTCGAGAGCATACCACTATGTGTCGTGGTTGCAATAGGGTGAACCCCCAAAATCGGGTAGAATTTTCTGTGGAGAACCTGTCGCCTCGGTTGGAACCCCTCGATGAGGCGAAAGTTGCGCCAAGCCGACGAAAGTTGAGAAAATCCGAGCAAGGCTGCTACCTCCTGCCTCTGAGTGTGGGAACATGTTTGTACAAGCGCACGCCGCAGCACCGCCTCCTCGCCCGACAACGGCGAATCAGCGCTCGCAAAACGGTGTAAACTCTTGCAAAACAGCAGTTTAGAGCACGACGAATCCCTCCAAGAGGAACCCGGCATCCACCCACCTCGCCGGGCACGCAGACGAATGGAGCCACACATGACCCGACACGGACGTACAAAATCCCGGCTCGGCCTCTCCGCGATCTTTTTTTTGAGCGGGATGCTGCTCGCCAGCGGCCTCGGCTGCGCGAACCAGGGCAAGAGCCGCGAGGTCGAGCGGATCGACATCACCCCCCGGGCCGTGCCCGCCCCGCTGCGGGGAACCGTGGGCAGCCTTGCCCAGTCCTCGGCCGGCGAGCCGATGATCATCAGCGGCTTTGGGCTGGTCGTCGGGCTCAACGGCACCGGCGGCGGGCTGCTCGACGAGCGGATCGCGGCCACCATGGAGCGCGAGATGCAGATCCAGGGCGTCGGGCTCGGGTCCAACGTCGAAGGCACCGCGCTGGAGGACCCCATCCTCCGCCGCCCCAAGACCGCCGGCGAGTTGCTCCGCGACCCCAACGTCGCGGTCGTGCTGGTCCAGGCGGTCATCCCCCGGGGCTCGCCCGATGGCTATCCCTTTGACGTCTACGTCCAGGCGATGAACGCCAGCTCGC
The DNA here is from genome assembly GCA_964394895.1 of uncultured Phycisphaeraceae bacterium. Classification (GTDB taxonomy): domain Bacteria; phylum Planctomycetota; class Phycisphaerae; order Phycisphaerales; family UBA1924; genus PNC22. Next base: position 1,627 of record CAYMZJ010000064.1, read on the forward strand.
TCGAAGGCGGCCAGCTCTGGACCACCACCCTGCGGCTGGGCCCGCCCGGGGTCTTCGGCGGCATCCAGACCCGCGAGATCGGCATAGCCGTCGGCGAGGTCTTCATCAACCCATTTGAAGACCCCAACGACACGCTCGGGGCCGAGGTCCGGACCGTCGGCCGCGTGCTGGCCGGGGGCGAAGTCTCCAACGCGATGGCGATCCAGATCCGTCTTGATACGCCCAGTCACCAGCGGGCGCGGCAGATCACCTTCGCGGTCAACTCCCGGTTCCCCAACCGCGCCCAGGACCGCAAGCAGTCCGCCCGCGGGTTTGACGATTCGCTGGTCCAGCTCAACGTGCCGCCGACCTACACCAGCCGCCCCAACGAGTTTCTCCGGATCGTCGAGCACCTCCCGATCGACCGGACCTTCCCGCAGGAACGGGCGAGGACCTACACCGCGGCCCTCGAGTCTTCCCCCGCGTTGCGCGAGTCGATGATGTGGTGTCTGGTGGCGTTGGGTGATCCGTCTTTGCCCTTTATCCGTGAGCTGTACGACCACCGCGACACCGCGGTCCGGATGGCAGCGTTGCGGACCGGGTCGTTCCTGGGTGATGTGCGCGCAGCCCCGGCGCTGCTCGAGATCGCCGGCATCGGCAGTGCTGCTGAGCGGAACGAGGCGATCGCGTTGCTCGGTGAGATCGACGGCGGGCCGACGGTCGATATCGGGCTGCGTGAGCTCATCAAAAACTCCGCCCTGACCACCCGCATCGCGGCGTATGAGGCCCTTGCAAGGCGCGCCGAGCGGGCCGAGTACTCTCGCCTGTTGATGATCGAGGCCCGCCGCCCCGACTCCAGCGGCATGGCCCGCACGCCCCGCGAGCTCTCGATCATTTCCAGAGCCCGCATCCCCGCCAGCGCCCTGCAGGGCATCCAGCGGGCGACGATCCCCGGCAAGTTCGTGCTTGATGTCGTGCCCTACGGCGAGCCGCTGGTCTATGTCACCCAGCAGGGCACCCCCCGCGTGGTGCTCTTTGGCGGCGGGCTCGAGCTTGTCCGCCCGATGCTGGCGTCGGCGTGGGACGACCGGTTCATGGTGATCGCCGACTCGGCCGCCGAGACCCCGCGTCTGCGGTACGAGAACTACCGCAACGGGCTGGTGCGCATCGAGCAGGTCTCGCCGAGCCTGCCTGACTTGATCGTCTTCATGGCGACCGACCCCAGGCCCGAGGACCGGGTGCCGGGGCTTGGGATGAGCTATTCAGAGGTGGTGGGGGCGCTGCACGCGCTCTACGACGCCGGGGCGACCCACGCGGCGTTTGCCACCGAGACCGACAAGCTGATGGCCGAGCTGGTCGAGGCAGCCCGGACCGGGCAGATCCTCGAGCGTCCCGAGACGCTCGCCGACCGCGACAAGCCGACCGAGTCTGACGACGGGCTGGTGGTGGACGTGTCGTATCTGAAAGCCGAGCGAGCCCGCAAGCCGCAGGTGGTGCCGCTGGCGCCGAAGGCGTCGAAGAAGTAGCCGGAGACGCCGCGTGCCCGAGCCCACGGCGCGGGTGCCACTGGGCGCGAGCCCAGTGTTGAACACGGGAGCGACAGGGGGCATCGTGCCACCGACCTTGGCTTCTGCAAGGTCGGTGGCGGGCTGGCAGCTCGCACCGACCTCCCAGGGCGTAGGTCGGCGGCACGGGATCACGGGGTCGGCGCCACCCGCCTTGACCGAAAGCCAGAGAACAGCGGAAAAAACCGATCCACGTCCGCTGTGGATGGCTCCGGGGTGTTCGTGGACGGCTCCGCGGTATTCGTGGATGGTTCCGGGGTGTTCGTGGAGCCCTCCACACCGCCCGCGGAGTGATCCACGGTCATCGTGGATCACTCCACACCGGCCGTGGACAGATCCGCACGGGCCGTGGATGGCTCTACGGCGGGTGTGGACGGCCCCGCAGAGGTTGTTCGATGGGCGCGCGGTCGGCATGGACCAAGACGCGGACGGTGTGCAAGGGCACGGGAGGGTGTGGGGGGACGTGGGGGGGCTGGAAAGGCAGTTTCACCGCCGAGGACGCGGAGTGACGCGGAGACCAGAGCCCGAAGCGCCAGCGAGGAGCCGTGTCGAATGCAGAGAAAGGCAGCGGGATGGAACGGTCTGGGAAAGAGGCTCAAGGCGCAAGCCTGAACTTTCGCCGGAGCGAGCAAGACACTTGATCCACCCCCGAGAAAGGCAGTTTCACCACAGAGACCCAGAGCCCACAGAGGGAAAGCCAGAAAGAAGCGAGGACCCGGCTGTGCCACCCTGCCCTCAATCTTGGCCACGCTGAGCCGTGGGCATTGCATCCGGCACAACCTGAGCCACCGGCTCCAGTTTCAACTGCCGTTCCAGCCATGCCGCCTTCGCCACCGGATCCACCTCGATTGCACGCTCGATCGCCAGCGTTTCGCGGTACTGCTGAGCTTCCGCCGCCATCGTCCACTTCGCTTCAATGTCCATCGTCTCGACCTGGCTGCGTATCTCTGTCAGGCTGGCTCGAAAGAACTCCTTGCGGTAGTTGACCTTATTGACGCGATTGAGCGAGAAATGCTTATGCAACGTCGTCTCAAGGGCCGGGGCATCCTCGCTCCAAATGATCGCATGGACATCAAATTCAAAGGGCACGCTCGCATCACCGAGTTCCTTCACGCGGTCGAGCGGTTCAAGCCGCCGTGTCAGGCCAATCTTGTAGACATCCTCCCCGAACGCTCCCGTATTCGAGATAACATAGACATGCCCACGACGGGTCTGCTGAGCCATTGACAAGGCTTGGATGTTCCGGTCCTCGGCCTCGGTGAGCTTCACATTCAGTTCGGCCAATCGGGCCTCAAACTCCGCCCGCTGCTCGGCTGTCGCCGTTGCTATCTGCTCCTGGGGCGGGGTGGCACCGAGACCCCCTGAATGTGCCACCGAGATCGGCTCGGCGATCTCGGTGCGCTGATCCCGGGCGGCCGATCGCACCGAGGAGCGTCTCAAAGCAGCCGCACCTCGGTGGCACGGTGGGGGTGGCACGGTTGTACTGCTCAACCCTCATCCTCTGCCTTTCCTCTGTGGGCTCTGGGCCTCTGTGGTGAAACTGTCTTCTGCCTTTCTCCGCGTTCTCCGCGTCCTCAGCGGTAAGACTGCTTCCCTGCCTTCCTTCACGGCCTTCGAGCCTTTCGCGGCTTTCGAGCCCTTCGTGGCCTTCTCGGCCTTCTCGTTCGGGGAGGGCAGGGTGGCACCGAGGTGCGGCGGCTTTGAGACGCTCCTCGGTGCTTCTGGCCCACCGGGGGCGAGATTTCCAGCCCGCGACGGCTTTCGCCCGCGCACGTGGGACGGTGCGCCCGGGGGCTGGAAAGCCCACGCCCCTGGTTTCTGTCCGGTGATGGGGGTGATGGGGGTGATGGAGTGGTGGGGTGGTGGGGTGGTGGTGGGGCGCGGTGGAGAGGCCCGGGGGTGGTGCCGGGGGTGGTGCTGGGGGTGGGAATGCGATACGCTGTGGGGGCCCAGAAGGGCACCCGGCGGCTCCAGAGGCCCGGGATGGTCAGGATGACCGGCGTATGCCGATGGGAAATCAGGGGTCTGTCATGCCCCGGCCCTGAGAAAAGCAGGGAATCGCCTTTCCCCCCACGGGTCCACCCCCCACGGGTCCCCACCCCACGGGCCACCCCCATCGGCCCCGACGCGACGACACGGAGGTTGTTTCATGCGGCTTGCCAAGCTGACGCTCAACGGGTTCAAGTCATTCGCCGATCGGACGGAGTTCTCCTTCGACGACCCCATGACCGGCATCGTCGGCCCCAACGGGTGCGGCAAGAGCAACGTCGTCGACGCCATCAAGTGGGTCCTCGGCGAACGATCCAGCAAGAGCCTCCGCGGCAAGGAGATGATCGACGTCATCTTCGCCGGCTCGGCCGGACGCAAGCCCGCGGGCATGGCCAGCGTCATCCTCACCTTCGAGAACCCGGAAATCTCCACGCCCCTCGGTGCGGGCACGCTCTTTGAAGAACCCGAGCCCGGGACCAACGGCACGGTCGAGGCAAACGGGACGGAGAGAACCGACGGGACAGACAGCGCCGAACGAGCCCCGAGCGCAAGCTCGGGTTTCGATGAGCCCGGCACCGGCAAAGACAACCCGAGCTTGCGCTCGGGGCTCGTTGAGACCGAAGCCGCCGACGCGGGGCCCGTCCCCGACGCGGGGTTTGATCCCGACCTCGACGACGACCCGAACTCGACAGTCCTGCAGGCCGAGGTGCGGGGCAAGCGGGCGCTGCCCATCGACGCCGACGTGGTCGAGCTCGAACGGCGGCTCTTCCGCGACGGCACAAGCCAGTACATCATCAACGGCCGTCGCGCCCGCCTCAAAGACATCCGCGGCCTGTTCCTCGATACCGGCGTCGGGGCCGACGCCTATTCGATCATCGAGCAGGGCAAGGTTGACGCGATGTTGCTGGCGTCGCCGCAGGAGCGCCGGTCGATCTTCGAAGAGGCCGCCGGCATCGCGCGGTACAAGCAACGCCGCGTGGAATCGGAACGCAAGCTCGACCGGGCGGTGGCCAACCTCGCCCTCACCCGCGAGCAGCTGGCCAACACCGAGCGCCGGCTCCGTATCGTCAAAGGGCAGGCCGCCAAGGCGCGGAAGTACCAGACGCTCAAGGGCGAGCTCGACGGCTGGCGTCTTGCGCTCGCGTTCGAGCAGTACGACGACCTCCGCCAACGGCTCGACGGGCTGACCTCCCGACTCCGCGACCTCGAACAGACCCGCGCCGATGCGATCCGCGTCTTGAGTGAGGTCGAGCACGCCAAGCAGGAATCTGAGCTCGAGCGCGGCGACGCGATGGAACTCGAACGCCGGCTCGAACAGGAACAGACCCAAGCCGGCCACACCGCCGAACGCGCCGAGCAACGCCGCCAGATGGCCGAGCGGTCGGTCGCCGATCTTCGTCGCCAGCGCGAGACCGACGCGGCAAGGCTCGAAGAGTTGAGCACCCGTGCCGCGTCGCTCGATGTCGCAGCAGAAGACCTCGCCGAGCAGGTCGCGGCACTCGGCGAACAAGCGGCGGACGCCCAGCGGCGCCTTGACGCGGCGGGCGAACAGCGCGGGCAGATCATGGAGCTGCTCGCAGCCCAGCAGGCGACGGTCGCCGAACGCCGTGCTGCGGCGACGAGCATCGACCGCGAACGCGCCGGACTGGTGGCGTCCATCACCGGCGACGAACGCCGGGCCGAGTCGGTCCGCGAACAGCTCGCCAAACTCGCCGACCGGCAAAGCGTGCTCGAAGACGAGACCGGTTCGCACGAGACCGAAACCAACCGACTCGACGAGGTGATCGCGTCGCAACGGACCGAGCTCGAAACCATCGAGCGAGATATCACCGAGCAGGACGCCTCGGCCGACGCGATGTCGGCCGATCGAAGGCTGCGGGCCGAGGCGCTGGCCGAGCTCGAGCAGCGGGCCGTCCGGCTCGAGAGCCGCCAGCAGACGTTGCAGGAGCTGATCGAAGCCCGCGCCGGGCTGGGCGATGCGGTCCGCGACGTGCTCGACCGCAAAGACCGCGGCGAGGGGTTCGACCGCGTGATCGCACCGCTGGCCGACCTGATCGACACCGACAGCGAGTCGGCCGCGTCTGTCGAAGCGGCGCTGGGCGCGACGCTTCAGGCGCTGGTGGTCGAGACGGTCAACGACCTGCCGACAGCAGAAGAGTTCGAGTCCCTCACCGGCCGGGTGGCGTTTGTGCCCATCTCGCGGCTCGGCTCCACACCCCGGCGGCACGTGCTCGACACCATCGGCATGTTCGGTGACCGCGTCGTGCCCATGCGCGCACTGGTCCGCGCCCGCGACAACATGTTTGCCCCTACCGGCAGCGGGACCGACCCGATCAACCCCGAGCGCATCGAGGCGCTCCTCGACCGCCTGCTCGGCGACACGTTCCTTGTGCCCGACATGGACGCGGGCGTGCTGCTCGCGGGGGGGCCGCTGGCGGGCAAGCGGATGGTCACCCGCGACGGGTGCGTGCTCGAGGCCGACGGCCGGATCGTCGCCGGGCCGGTGGGCACCGCCGAGTCGGGCGGCGTGCTCCAGCAACGCGGCGAGCTTGCCGCGCTTGATGCCGAGCTGAGTGGTCTGCGCGTCTCGCTCGACGCCGCCCGTGACGAGCTGGCGCGGGTCGATACGCAAGCCGCTGCACTCAACGAACGAACCACGGCTCTCCGCCAACGCCAGGCCGCCGGGCAGCGGCTGCTTGCTGCCGAATCGGCGCGGCTCGACCGGGTGCAGGCCGAGGGCGAACGCCTCGAACGAGACCGGGTTTCGCTCGCCGAGGAATCTTCGCAGATGGCCGATCGGCTGGCGAAGATCGACGCCGACCGGGCGCAGCTGCGCGACCGCGCGGGCAAGCTCGAACGCCTGCTCGCCGACGAAGAGGCACGGGCTGTCGAAGCGCAGCACGAACTCGACCGCGCCCAGACCGAGCGCGACGCGATGGCCGAACGGCTCAGCGCAGCCCGGGTCGATGTCTCCCGCCTCAACGAGCAGCTCTCCGCTGCGCGACGCGAGCTGAACCGGGCTCGGATCGACCGCGACGAAGTCGAACGCCAGCAGCGCGACCTGTCCCAGCAGGTCGAGCAGGCGAGCGAGCGGGCAAGCGAGTACGAACGCGACATCGCCGAAGCCGCGGCACAGGCAGAGGCCGCACGGCAGGACGCTGCCCGGCTCGCGGCCGAGGTCGCCGGCGCAAAGCGGACGCTCGAGTCGTGCGACGCGACGGTGCAGGAGCTCGGCCAGCGGGTCATCGACGCCCGCGCCCACGCCCAGCACGTCGAGCGCGACTGGCACAGCCTCGAAGTCTCCCGCCGCGAGATCGAGGTCAAGCGCGAGAACCTCGAAGACCGCACCCACGAGGACCTCGGGCTCGACCTGGCGGGTGAGTATGCCGAGTACCGCGAGATGATGGCCGACCGCGAGTTCGGCGAGGTCGTTCGCGTCGATATCGACGAGGCAACTGCCAGCGTGGACACGCTCCGCGCCGAAGTCCGCAAGCTCGGCAACGTCAACCTCGACTCGATCGAGGAGGAGGAATCGCTCGCCGATCGCAACGAGGAGCTGGTGCGGCAGGTCGCCGACATCGACCACGCCCGCGAGCAGCTGACGACACTCATCGACAAGCTCAACCACGTTTGCCGCGAGCGGTTCGGCGAGGCGTTCGCTCGCATCCAGGCCGAGTTCGGCGGGCAGCAGGGCATGTTCCGCAAGCTCTTCGCAGGCGGCCGGGCCGAGGTCAGGCTTATGCCGCTGGTCAAGATCGTCGACACCCCCGAGGGGCCGAAGAAAGTGCAGACCGACGAGATCGACCTGCTCGAATCGGGCATCGAGGTCATCGCCAAGCCGCCGGGCAAGGAGCCGCGCTCGATCAGCCAGCTCTCGGGCGGCGAAAAGACCATGACCGCGGTGGCGCTCTTGCTCTCGATCTTCCGCAGCAAGCCGAGCTGCTTCTGCGTGCTCGACGAGGTGGACGCCGCGCTCGACGAAGCCAACGTCGGCCGCTTTGTCGAAGTCGTCCGTCAGTTCACCGACCTCTCCAACTTCATCGTCATCACCCACAACAAACGGACGATGCAGGCGGTCGACAAGCTCTTCGGCGTGACCATGCAGGAACGCGGCGTCTCGACCCGGGTCACGGTCAAACTCGAACGCACCGAGCATCAGCAGCGCGCGAGCAAAGACACCACGCCCGCCGAAACTTCCGACCTGCCCGACCACGAGCCCTCACCACCTGCACCACCCGCCAAGGGTTCGCTCCGCGGTGCACTGGCAGCACTCCGCGAGGAATCCGCACCCCACGCACCCCACGCACCCCAACCCGCAGCCAGCGAGTTGAACTAGATCACTTTGCGTCAAGGTGGAGCGGTCTTCTTGGTGTGCCACGGCCATCCTGGCCGTGCCGACGGTCCCGCACGGCCAGAATGGCCATGGCACACGAGACGAGAGAAGTGAAAACGCTCTGGAACACGCACAAGTGTCGCGTCTGGTCTGCCACGGCCTACGGTTGAGCCATGCCTTCTCCGCCCCGTGTCTGCTGGCTGTTTTCTCCGATCCGTAGCGGGTCTTCGGTCACGGTCTATGCCGCCGGGGCGGCGCTGGGTTGGCCGGTTGCCGATGAGGTGTTCGGGCCTTGGGACCGGACCGGAGCGCCCTACCTCTACCCGCGTTCGCAGGTCGCGCTGCTCGAGGCGTTCAAGGCCGCGGGCGAGCGGCTGGTACCGGCGGTCGTGCCGAAGGGCGAGACGGTCTTCCGCGAGATCGCCGCAGGGCACAAGCCTCAGGCCTCGGGGGTCATCAGCAAACACCCGCACGCCTCGATCGGGCCCGAAGACGTGGCGCGGGTGTGGCCCGAGCACCGGTCGGTGGTGCTGCTGCGCAACCCGCTCTTTGCGCTCAACAGTTTGTTCGTGCGCGGCTGGGACGACGCGACCGGCGGCGGGGACATGCTCGGCTATTTCTCGGCGATCGGGCGGCGATGGCTCGCCGACCCAAACCGGCTGGTGTACGAGGACCTCCGCAAAGACCCGGCGGCCTACTTCGGCCGGCTTTTCGCGGCGTGGGGTGAGGAAGCCAGCCCGGGGCGCGTCGAAGCGGCGATCGGGTACACCCAGCAGCACTACCACCACTCGTCGAAATCGACGGCGGGCAGCGAGCCGGGCGATTCGCCCGACACGGTGCGGAGCGAGCGGGCCTGGGCGGTGCCCGAGCCGATCGTCGGGGCGTATCTCGCGGATCCGCTCATGCGGGAGGTCTTTGGCGCGGCAGGGTGGTCGGTGGATCGGGGGGCGTACCCGGCAGCACGGCCCCCGGTGGCACGGCTTTCCGAGCCGTGAGTCAGGGGGGACGGTTCTCCGAGCCGGGCATCGAGATATTCAGCCCACACGGCTCGGAGAGCCGTGCCACCAGCCGCCCCCGGGCGCGCTACCGTCTGAGGCTCGGGCGGACCCCCTCTGCCCGGGTCGGCATTGCCGCACAGGGCGGCCCAATCGACAACCAGACTTCCATCCCCCGCGCCGCCGGGCGCACGCGAATCTCGCAAACCGCGAATCCCGCGACACACGAAAGGTATCAACGCCATGACCGAACAGGACACCCGTCAGATCCAGCTCCGCATCGACGAATCGAAGATGACCAGCACCTACGCCAACACGATCCGCACGTCCTCGACGCAGGACGAGGTCGTGCTCGACTTCGGCATGAACCTGCCGGTGCAGGGGCAGAACAACGAGCCGGCGTTGCTCTTCTCGGTGGGCTCGCGGATCATCATGAACTGGCCGGCGGCCAAGCGGCTGGCGATCAGCCTCGGGCAGGTGATCCGCCAGTACGAAGAGCGCAACGGCGAGATCAAAATCCAGGCCGCTGGGGGCAGCGCTCCGGCGGCGAGCAACGGCGACGCCCCCAAGCTCGCCGACTGAGCACCGAACACCTCGACGACGACATGATCACGCCCCGGGATACCGATCCCGGGGCGTGGTGTTTTGTTTGAGCTTGTGTGTGGCCAGAGAAGGCAGAACGCAGAGGCCGCAGCGAGGACCGAGCCCGAAGCGCAAGCGAGGAGCCTCCCTGAACGCAAAGGCCACCAGGGGGGCGGGCTTTCCAGCCCGCGTCGGCCGTCGCACTCACACTCTGGCTGGTGAGTCTGGGGGCTGGAAAGCCCCCGCCCCGGGTTGGTGTGTGACGGTTGCTCATCCCGGGTGCCAGGGCCATGGCACCCGGCCTACTCGACCGCGGTGAGTGCTGCCCGGAGTCCGTCTTTGACCTTCTGCATCCCCCGATTGAACTGCGCTTCATCCGTTGGCTCGATGCCTCCCTCGATGGAAATCCGTTTGTCGAATACCAGTGTTGCCTTCCCGGCGAACGGGTCGGACCCATCAATCTGTTTCAGCGCCGTCCGCAGCACAGCCCGATCGGCCTTGGTCCAGATTCCGGCGTGCTCAGTGACGATGTCAGTCGCGACGCGCAACATGGCGCCAGCCACTAAGGTTTCGATGATAGATTTGCCGTTCACATGGCGGCTCATGTTGGCGATAGCCGCGAGGTCCGCCGCGGCTGTCGCCGAGTCGTTTCTCTGCAATGCGCACCGGGCGTCCGCCTGGAGGAGTCGTGTGAGAGTCCGCATGCCCTTGAGGTGTGGCAGCTTCGTGTCCACGCCAGCGGAGTAGTCGATCTCCCAGTCGCATTGCTCCAGCGCAGTGGCCCAGACCAAGCGGTCGATCACTGGTTGGGCTGCTTCGACGGCCGAACAGAATGTTGGCGAGAGCTCCTGCTTGCTGTCGGCAACCAGGGTGACCAGCTCGGCGTCCATCGCGTTTCGGAGCGAGCGGTACTCGTCGGCGGCGTTGGTTGTGTGGGCAGCTGCACCCGCGGAGCCGGCGGGAGCGGAGCCGGTGGGAGTGGCGGGGGAGGTTGGCTCCGATCGCTCGCAGCCGGTGGCGAGACCGATGGCCAAGACAAGGCACAGCGTGCCGATGAGATGGTCGTGCCGTGTAAGCATCGCGGACCTCCTGTGCAGCAATCACCGTTCCTCGCTGAGTGTACAGGGGCATGTGGCCGGGTGCCCATGCCCACAGCTTTGGGTGGCCATGGCGAGGGGCAGTCTCCGATCATGGCCATGCAGAGCCATGGCACCCGGCCCGCGGCGGGTGTCATCGACACGCGCTGGTTGCCCACAGTGGGGGCTGGAAAGCCCCCGCCCCTGGGTGGGCGAGTGGGCGAGTGGGGGTGTGGGGGTGGGGGCCGAGCCCAAAGCCCGTGTTGAGAGGGCCTGGGCGGCTGTTT
>CAYMZJ010000065.1:0-11942 GCA_964394895.1 uncultured Phycisphaeraceae bacterium
GCCTGTACTGCTTGCCGGGAGTGCCCACGCCCAGGTCTACGAGATACCTTGGTACACCATCGACGCTGGCGGCGAGATGTTCACTTTCGGCGGCGACTTCGAGCTCTCTGGCACCATCGGCCAGTACGATGCCGGCACACTGTCAGGCGGCACGTTCGAGCTGGCCGGGGGGTTCTGGCCCGTCGCCATGGTCGCCCCCCCCTGCGTGGCCGACTTCAACAACGATGGCACCGTCAACACCATCGACATGCTCGCGTTCCTCAACGCCTGGACCGCCGGCGATCCTTCCGCGGATATCAACGGCGACGGCAACGTCAACACCCTCGACGTCATCGCGTTCCTCAACCTCTGGACCGCCGGCTGTCCATAACCTTAGATTGATGAGGATGATCGAGAGCTTGTTGTTCACGGGCGGCATGGTGACGCAACGGCGTGACCATGCCACCCGGCAGCGGCGGAATGACACTCCCGCGGGCTCTGTGCGAACCTGTGCCCCGGCCTACCGCCGGTACCCCACCGGTTGCTCGGCCAGGCCGTAGAGCTCGCGGAGGGTGGTCATGGTAAAGAACGCGACCAGCGCGAGCCCGCCCAGGACGGCAGCCTCCAAGAAGAAGCCCGCCCCGAGCATCCACGCAACCGCGTAGAGGGTGAGCCACAGGGAGCCGTAGCGGTAGATCTTGTCGGCGGCGCGCGGGCCGAAGCCGTACTGCCGGGTCCGGCGGATCGCGAGAATGACGAACCCGACGCCGAGAATCGCCGGGCCGATCGCGGCGGTGAGCGGCACCCACGACGGCCAGACCGCGCGGGTTGTGCCCTCGAGGGGGGCCGACCGTGCCCACCCGAGCCAGAGAATCAGCCCCGACCAGACGATCCAGCCCAATGCTGCGAGAAACGCCGCGCGTGTCGAGATGGGCGGTACCTTGCGAGCAAGAACGTGGGTTGCCGCGGCGACGACGAGGGCGTGGGTCATCACCAGCCAGACCGGCCACATGAACCGCAGCCCGGGGTTTGGAACCATGATGTGCCCGGCATAGAGCAGCCCGAGCGCGACCAGTCCCACCGCCGGCACAAACCGGGCGGCGGTGTTGAAGAACAGAATGCCGACCGCCAGAGCCAGCGTGAGCAGCACCGAGGCGGTCCCAAAGACCGTGGCGCCGAGGATCGCGAGGATCAGCGTGAGGGCGACGGTCACCGCTGCGGTTTCGATCGAGACCCGGCCCGACGCGAGCGGCCGCTCCGGGCGGAGGGCACGATCGCGGCGGACATCGAGCAGGTCGTTCAGGCAGGTGCCGTAGGAATAGAGCCCGAGGGCCGACGCCGCCCCCCCCAGCAGCAACGCCCACATCGGCTTGGAGTCGAGGTGGGGGATGGGGGCCTCTTCAGCAACCCGCGACGACCAGAGGATCACAAACCACACGTTCGCAACCGCAGCGAACGCGGTGGTGACTCGCGTGAGCTGGAGGATCGGGCTGACCCGGCCGAGGAACCGTTCCATGGGAGGAGGGTAGGGGAACGATGCCGAGAGATGGGGCGGAAGACCGAACGCAGAGGCAGCCGCGGCGAGGCGGGGGAAGGAGGCTCAAGGCGCAAGCCTGAGCGTTTGACGAAAGACCCGGGGCTGGGTCCGGGCTTTCCATCCCGCTGCCCCGGCTTTCCATCCCGCCGCCCCCGGAGGGGGCACTGACCCTTGCCCCGGGCGCAGCCCGGGGAACGGGGGCGTGTTCGACAGGGGAGCCCCGGAGGGGCGAAGGTGCGGCGATGCCGTCGCCCCTCCGGGGCTCTCGAATGCAAGAAATCCCTTCCCCCCCCTTCACCCCCCACCCCGGGCTGCGCCCGGGGCAACGATCATGGCCCCCGCTGGGGGCCGGAGGCAGAGGCACAGAGGAATCATCCTTTGGTCGCCGGGTGCCGCGTGGGGGTGTACCCGGCTTTGCGTGGGCAGGACCGAGCCGGTTCGGATCATGGCCACCCAGAGCTGTGGCCATGCCACCCGCCAGTGGCCGCCAACGGCTTGTCCACCACTACTCGCGCCCGGCGAGAAGTTCCTTCAGGATGCGCGCCAAGACCATGCCCGCGGGATCTTCCTCGAGGAGCTGACGCTGCTCAAGAGCTTCCGCCCGCTGCCCATTCTCCGCATAGGACTGAGCGAGCAAAAAGCGCGCAGAGGTATCGCTCGGTTTTAGTTCCAGTAGCGCGGCGAAACTCTCAATAGCCCGCTTTCGATCACCGAGAGCCCTATACGATAATCCCATCGCTTTGAGAGACTCCGCCTCAAATCTCGGCCGCAGACGCTCCTTGCAGATATCTCGCGACATCCTCGCTACGGAGAGTGCCTCGCCGGGCCGATTTACTTCGCGGAGGATTGCGGACAACAAGACTAGAACCTGGTGACGATCAACAGCGATGAGAATGTCTGTGCCTTCTTGGCACCCTTCCGTGGAAACCGATTCGAGCAAGTGCAGGGCTTGTCGGCATGCGCTCTCTGCTGCGGCGAAATCCGCGTTCTTACCCGATTCAATTCCTTGTTCAAGGAATTGGGCGAGGACGAGGCTGTTGGCAAGTCGCTTGTACCGATCCGCAATGGTCCTGACATCGCGAAGGTATAAAGATGGGCCACTGTCGCCGTAGGGTGCGTACCGCTCATCATCTGGCGACGGCGGCACGGGTTCGAGGGAGATGCACTCCTGAAGGCACTCTAACTCATCGCTGAATCTGGCCTGCTCGAACAGACACTCGGCCAGTGCATCCCAGAAGTCGGCATCGTCGGCATCAAGTGCGATGGCCTCACGGAAGCGATTCTCGGCGAGTGTGCGCAGTTCGTCGATGGGCATGGCGTCTTCAGAAGGCAACAATAAGCCCGGACGCCCGCCATTCCGGAGAGCTATCCCACGCATGATTCGTCCTCCGTCCAAGTATAATTCGACGGCAAAACGCTCGTTCAGATGATCGAAGGACACTGCGGTCCAGTAGTCCACGGCACGGACGGCTGGGCTTGGAACGGCGAGGTTTATTGCCTGCCCCGATGGCATGGTTGCGGTGACGATTCCGAGTACCTGGAGTCGCTCGTCCAAGACTGGGCTGCCGCTAGACCCCGCGGAAATGGGTGCGGTGATCTGCAGGAACTGCCCGTCGTCTTGCACACCCGATATGATCCCGTCGGAAGCAGTGATTTCGAGACCCAGCGGGTTGCCCATCACGAGCACTCGGTCCCCTGTCTGGGGCTCCGTTTGGCAGAGTTGGAGGGGCGACGACCCCAAGGTTCCGTCGATCACAAGCACTGCCACATCCAATGGGTCAATCCCCCCGGAAACCAGCAGTCGTGCGACATTGAATTCGCGACCATCGGCAAACCGCAGTTCGACCAGCGCGGCACCGCGAAGCACATGGCGACTTGTGAGAAGCATGTCGTTCCCGATTTGGAATGCCGTTCCAGAGGACACTTCATTGCCGGCTACATCTCGAGTGATCACCTTCGCGACAGCTGGCCTACTCGCCGCAATTCGGTCCGGCAGGGCCTGAGGTGCTGGGGCGACAGTGTCTCTGTCGAGCGCGAGCTGTAGCGCACGACGATCCCGTGTCTCGATGAGATAGTCTCGTAAGCGCCCGGGCTGTTCGTAGAATAGCTGCCTGAGGAACTGCTCATCGAAATCGGAAGTAATCTCCGAGATGATCTCGCTGCCGAACCGATCCTTCACCTCGCCAATAAGCTCTTCAAACGAATCGGCCTTCTCTAGGTTGGACGAAGCGATGTCAGGCTGAGCCGCCGTCAGCCCGGGCCAAGCGAGCAGCGAGAGAATGGTGAGCAGTTGAATGAGTTGCATAGGCATGCTTGACTCCAAGTTGTCACTACCCGAGTGGCGACGATTCAGGTTACGACCATGTGCGAAATGGTTCCAGAGGCGAGGTGGCACCAAAGTTTCATCCTCGTGCCACCGAGATCGGCTTGGAGATCTCGGTGCTCTTGGATGCTGCTGGGGGTGGGGGCTCGGAGCACCGAGGAATGGCTCAAAGCCGCCGCACCTCGGTAACACGCGGCGTTTAGTCCGTCTGAGGCACTGCCTGCCTGACCGGCCGCGACGACCAGTGCAGGTGGGCGATGCGGAGCGCGTGCTCCTCAGCAACCATGAGGTAGCTGACCGCGACCCGGTACTGGCGTGTTTCGTCCCGGATATCCACCGAGAATGTCCCCGTCTGTTTCACGAGGATCGTGTCGCCGAAGTGTTCCTCGGCTTCGTCAGCAATCGTAAACCGGAAGTTCTCGGCGACGTCCATCTCCGGAGCGAGGTGGTGATCCCGGTAGTGCTCCCAACTGCCTTCGTCAGAGGCGTTCTCGAGGATGGAACTCCGGTCGCCAGCGATGAAGAGCGCGGTGAGCGCGTCAAGATCGCCGGCCTCCATTCCCGCGAGGTACGCCTGCGCCACGGCGAGGCCGTTTTGCTCGGGCTGCTCACTCTGCACCACGGCGGGCTGTTCATGCTGTGCCAGCGCAAGCACGGTCGTGACGCTCGCAAGGATCCCAAACGTGAAGAAGAACGATATGCTTTTCCGTGTCATGAGCGACCTCCTGGTTTCAATCGGTGTGCGCGTTCGGTGTGCGCGTTGCTTTGATGTCTCGACGGGAGATTCTAGCAGATTTTCAAGAGCTCACCCAGACGACTCGCGCGTTCCGTGTTTGTACCCCCTCTCGCACTTGAATCCCTCTGCCTGAGAGGCGGGATACGATGAGGCACGATGACGACGAACCCCGCCGGTGTGCCGCCTGTTGCTTTGGTGGTCGCTCAATACAACGCTTCTGTGACGCACGCCCTGCGGGACGGGGCGATCGCGGCCTATGCCCAGGCCGGGGGCGACACCAACACGCTGCTGATCGTCGAGGCACCGGGGGCGTTTGAGCTTCCGGTGCTCTGTACTGTGGCCGCGAGGTCGGGACGCTGGGCCGGGGTGGTGGCGTTGGGCTGCCTGATCGAAGGCGAAACCTCGCACGCCCAGCACATCGGGAACGCCGTCGCCAACGGGCTCGTGCAGGTGGGCTTGCAGACGGGCGTGCCGGTGACGTTCGGCGTGCTGACGGTGGAGACATCTGACCAGGCCCACGCCCGGGCAGGCGGCAGCAAGGGCAACAAGGGAACCGACGCGATGGAGGCACTGCTCGAAACACTCGCGGCGTCGGCGGCGATTGCCCGGGGCGAATCCTCGGCGCGATGTACAACCCCCAAGCCCGACAAGACAGCCGCGGCAACAACGGTGGGCGGCTGATGGCGCTCCCCCGAGAGATCCGCAGACTGGCGTTCCAGATTTTGTACGAGATCGACGCACGCAATGGCCGTGATGTCGAAGAAATCCGCACCGGGCTCAACGAGAACGAGAGCCTCAAGCCCGCCGAGCAGGAGCGGGTGTTCGCCCTCGCCACCGGCGCGTGGGAGTACCGTCAAGAGGCCGACGCGGCGATGCTCGAGCTCGCGCCGGACTGGCCGGCGCACCGGCAGCCCGCGGTTGACCGGACCATTCTGCGGCTGGCGTACTACGAGATGACCCGCGGCGGGGCGGCGCCGAAGATGGTCATCAACGAAGCGGTGAATCTCGCCAAGAGTTTCAGCACCGAGCGGTCGCCCCCGTTCGTCAATGCGCTGCTCGACAAAATCATGAAGAAGTTGAACACCGCTACGCAGGTTGAGCGTGCGGCTGAGCCCGACGTCTCGGACCGACCCGACGAAACGATCCAGTCCGAGGCTCTGCCGCAAGCCGAAGACCTCGCGCAGGCGGAGGAGTAGACACGCATGGGGCTGGTTTCTGGCGCACTGGGAAAGCTGCGGAGCGGGCTGAGCAGAACGCGGAAAGCGTTCGCGGGCAAGCTGCGCTCGGTGCTGATGGGCAGGGCGCTCGACGAGGCGCTCATCGGCGAACTCGAAGCGACACTCATCGGCAGCGACGTGGGGGTGCAGACGACATCCCGCCTGATCGCCAGGGTCCGCGAGGGGCACAAGGACGGCACGCTCACACGCGGCGACGACGTGATTGAAGTCCTCCGCGCCGAGCTCAAGTCGCTTTGGCCGGAGGCGGACCGCTCGCTGAACATGGCGCCCGACGGCGCAGGGCCGACGGTGATCCTGGTGACCGGCGTGAACGGCGCCGGCAAGACCACCAGCATCGCCAAGCTGTGCAAGATGCTCACCGACGACGGGCACCGCGTGCTGGTCGGGGCGTGCGACACGTTCCGCGCCGGCGCGGTGCGACAGCTCGAGATATGGGCCGAGCGCCTCGGCGTCGAGATTGTCAAGGGGCAGGAGGGCGGCGACCCCGCGGCCGTCGCGTTTGATGCCTGCGCCGCAGCCAAGTCGCGCGGCGTGGACGTGGTGATCCTCGACACCGCCGGGCGGCTGCACACCCAGGACCCGCTCATGCGGCAGCTCGAGAAGATTTACAAGGTCGTCGGCAAGCAGATCGAGGGTGGGCCGCACGAGGTGCTGCTGGTACTCGACGCCACCAGCGGGCAGAACGCGCTGCGCCAGGCCGAGCAGTTCACCGCGGTAGCGAAGGTCACGGGGATCTTCCTTGCCAAGCTCGACGGCACAGCCAAGGGCGGAGTGGTCGTCGCGATCCGCGATCAGCTCGGGCTGCCGGTCAAGTTCATCGGCGTGGGCGAAACCCCCGACGACGTGCAGCCGTTCGACCCGGCGGCGTTTATCGACGCGCTCTTTGATGTGCCGATTGACGCGGACTGACCACACAGTGTTGCATCAGCTCGGTTTGGTGACTTCCGCCGACGTCAGCACCATCCCCTCGACCGGCGAACGCCCCCGGGCAAAAGCGTCCCACGGCATCGCACGCTTGCCGGCGGGCTGGACCTCCAGCAGTTGCAGCACGCCGTCACCCGTAGCAAAGGTTCCTGTGGCGGGATCAAGCAGTGCGCCCGGTGTGGGGTTGTGTGCCGAGCCGGTGCGTGCGTCGGGGGATTCTCTCTCACTTGCAGATCCGACATCGCCTGGCGTGAGTTCGCACGCCCGCAGCAGCTTGAGCGGCTGCCCATCGAGCACCGCTTGCACGCCCGGCCAGGGGCTCAGGCCGTTGATACGCCGACGGCAGGCGTCGGCCGAGTCGGCAAGATCAATCCACGCATCTGCTCGCGACAGCTTGCCCGCGAGCGTCACGGCTGCCTCGTCCTGCTTGAACGGATCAAGCGTGCGCGCGGTGTGCCCGGCGAGCACCCGCATGACCAGCGCCGGGCCGTCGGCGGCGAGCAGGTCGTGCAGCTCGTCGGCGGTCACCGTCGGGCCGATCGCCCGCTCGCTCTGCCCGAGGATGAGCCCGGCGTCCATCCGGTCGGCGAGGGTGATGACCGAGTTGCCCGTGGCAGAGTCGCCGGCAAGGATCGCCGCGTTGATCGGTGCCGCCCCGCGCCAGCGCGGCAGCACCGAAGCGTGCAGGTTGATCGCAAAGCGCCCCTTGAGCAGCGGCTTGCCCAGCTTCTGCCCGAACGCGATGACGACCCAGGCGTCAGCGTCGACCTCGCGCACCTCGGCGACGACGCCCGGCTCGTTCACCCGTTCGGGCTTGAGGAGCGGGACATCGGGCAGGTGCTCGGCCGCCCACGCGCCGACGGGGGTGGGGGTGAGCTTGCCCCCCCGCCCGGCCTTGCGATCGGGCTGGGTGATGACCATCGCGACGTCGTGATCGCGGGCCAACGCTTCGAGCGTGGGCAGGCCAAAGGCCCCAGAGCCAAGAAAGACAAGCCGCATAGCAGAGGGTATCAGCGCGGCGACGGCCGGGCCTCACACCGCCGCCACCGAATCGCCTACACTCGCCCCCTCCGCTGACCGCGTGCGGTCCCCGGCCCCTTGTCCTGTCCCGCCGATTCGGTGCCCTGTCATCACGACGGCCCTCGCTCCAGAGACCCGCATGCCCGCGATCACGATCCGTCTTCCCAAGTTCATCTCCATCGGCAACCCGGTGATCGACCTGCGGTCGGGTCGCAGCGGTTCACCGCGGGCTGATATCCTGTCGGGGCTGACCGTCGCGCTCGCGTTGGTGCCCGAGGCCGTGGCGTTCGCGTTCCTCGCGGGCGTGCCGCCTTTGGTCGGGCTCTACGCGGCGTTCATTATCTGCCTGGTCACCTCGATCCTCGGCGGGCGTCCGGGCATGATCTCGGGCGCGACCGGGGCGATGGGCGTGGTGATTGTGTCGCTGGTCGCCGAGCACGGCATCGGGTACCTGTTCCCGGCGGTCGTCTTGTGCGGGCTCATCCAGGTGACGGTCGGGCTCTTCAAGCTCGGGCGGTTTATCCGCATCGTGCCTCATCCGGTGATGCTCGGGTTTGTGAACGGGCTGGCGCTGGTGATCCTGCTCGCCCAGCTCGGCAGCTTCAAGACGCTCGACACCAGCGGCATGATGGCGTTTCTCTCCGGCTCGCGGCTGTGGCTCATGCTCGGGCTGGTTGCGTTGACGATGGCGATCATCGCGTTCCTGCCCAAGTTCACCCGCGTCGTGCCCGCGTCGCTGGTGGCGATCGTGGTGGTGTCGATCGCGGCGGTGGCGATCAACGCCTCGACGACAAAGCCTGTGGACGCCGGTGAGGGTGCGTCCCCGCGGCCGTTGCTTACGGTCGGGGACATGATTCTTGACAGCACCCGGGCCGCGGCGGTCAAGTCGGCGCAGCGCGACAAGGACGCCGCGTTTCTCGAAGCCGCCGGCGCGTCGCTCCCCGAGGGCGTCGCCGCGACACCCGCCGGGCCCGGGCCGATCGCGCCGCTCTCGCCCGAAGAGACCACCGCCGCGATCGCGGCGGTGGATGCCGAGACGGTCGGCATCTCGGGCGGGCTGCCCCGTCCGGCGTGGTGGGATTTCACCATGCCCCCGGCGACGTTTGCGACGCTCTGGATCATCCTGCCCTTTGCGGTGATCCTCGCCGGGGTCGGGCTGATCGAGTCGCTGATGACGCTGACGCTGATCGACGAGCTGACCGAGACCCGCGGCCGCAGCAACCGCGAGTGCGTCGGGCAGGGTGTCGCGAATGTTGCGTGCGGCATCTTCGGCGGCATGGGCGGGTGCGCGATGATCGGGCAGTCGCTCATCAACGTCAAAGCGGGCGGGCGGCGACGGCTCTCGGGAATCACCGCGGCGCTCGCGCTCCTGGCGTTCATCCTGTTCCTTGCCCCGTTGATCGAAGCGGTCCCGATGGCGGCGCTGGTCGGGGTGATGTTGATGGTCGTGATCGGCACCTTCGAGTGGACAACACTGCAAACCTGGCGGAAGGTCCCCCGCGCCGATGTCTTTATTATGTTGGTCGTCGCGGCCTACACCGTGTTCATGCACGACCTGGCGACGGCGGTGCTGCTGGGGGTCGCGCTCTCGGCGATGGTCTTTGTGTGGAACAAGAGCAAGCACCTTATGGCCGACGTGCAGATCGACGAGCACGGCAGCAAGATCTACCAGCTCCACGGGGTGCTGTTCTTTGGCAGTGCCACCCGGTTCCGCGACCTGTTCACGCCGCAAGACGACCCCGACGACGTGGTGATCGACTTCTACTTCAGCCGCGTCTACGACCAGTCCGGGCTCGAGGCGATCAACGTGCTCGCCGAGCGGTACCAGAAGCTGGGCAAGCGGCTGCACCTGCGGCACCTGAGCGAGGACTGCCGCCGGTTGTTAGATAAAGCCGGCGCGCTGGTCGAGGTGAACATCAGCGAAGACCCGCACTACCACGTCGCGACCGAGCGGACGGGGTAGGTGAGTGGGGGGTGTGGCACCCGGCAACGAAAGACGCGGGGCCGTGTGGCCCCGCGTCGCGGTGGTGTTGGTTCTTCGGTCTCTGGCGTGCGGCTCTGCTGACGTTACGCCGCGATGTTGAGCCCGCCCTCGCCCGAGGACTCCTGCCCGGGGCTGGGGATATTCACCCCGAACTGGACGACAACCTGGTTGCTGGGCTGGCCGACGAGATCGGCGCGGTGGGGGGTAATAATGTAGATCGCCTGGTTGGTGCCCAGGGGGACTGTTACATCGGTAAAGCTCTTGGCACCGACGCCGCCGAGCAGGGTGAAGCTCTGCTCGGTGTTGAGGCGTCGTTGGAGCATGAAGTAGGCGCCGCTGCTGGCCGAGGCGTTGTCGGCCTTCCATGTAAGGAGCAGGTGCCCGGCGTTGTTCAGTGTGGTTGTCATGTCGTAGGGCGTGCCGGGGGGGCCGAGGGGCTCTGGGTCTGCGGGGGGCGGGATGCTGGCGTCGGCGTAGACATCGTCATCGCCGGTCGATTGCGCGAACGCCTTGATTTCTTTGATCAGCCCGCGTCCGGTGGCGGCCATGGTGCTTGTGGCGTTGTGGAAGGTAACGGTGGAGTCGCGGGAGGAGATGCGAGCGGCCAGTGAAGCGTTGTAGGCGACACGGGCGGCGCCGACTTCGGCGGCCAGTCCGGCGACCTGCGGCGCGGTGAGCCCGATCGCGGCGGGGTCGGCGGCCCAGGTGGCGATGCGTTGCTCGAAGAACTCGATCTGGGCGAGAAGGGAACCGGGTAACACGGCCAGAGTTCTGTACTCCGTTGTGTCCGGGTGTTGTGTTGCCGGGCACGGGTGTTTGCTTTGAAGCATCCTGCGCGGGGTGGGGTGGGGTGGGGGGGGGCGTTGTTCTGGAGCCCCGCGTTTCGGCTTCATTGCAAGAGGTCGGATCGTGGGCGGGTGGACATAAGGGCGTTGGAAGAAAGGGTGTAAATTGTGTAGTGTGGGCTGTGGTGTGGGGGGGGGTGATGGGGGTTGCGGGGGAGTCTTCGAGGCCGGAGGGGGTCCCGAGGAGCCTTCTCACTATGGGGAACACGGGGGACACCGAGTCACACGGAAGAAAGACAGGGGAATCTCACCACCGAGACCCAGAACCCACAGAGGGGAGAGCCGAGAGGAAGGCAGAGACTCTATCGTGCCACCGGCCCGCACCGATCGAGGAAGATCGTTGCGGGCCGGTGTGGGTGGCAGTGTGGGTGTGCGGGTGGTGCCTCAGTCGCTACTCTCGGCGACGGCCTCGATGACATCGATCAGGTCGGCGTTGTCGGCGGTGCCGTCGAGGGTGGTGTCCTCGGGGTTGGCGATCCACGCGGTGATGTCGTCGGGCTCGAGCAGGCCGTTGAGGGTGAGGTCTTGGATGCGCCGGACGCGCATCACGAGGTCGTAGTCATGGACGGCCACCTTGTCAAAGGACACATCGAGGTCGTCGCAATACAGGTAGTCCGTCTCGTTCTTGTCTTTCGGCTCGATGAGATAGTAATATCCCTCTGCAAACGGACCATCGATGCGGACCTCGCGTGTGTTGCCGCCGGGGTGCATCACAAGCGTGAAGTTGGGTGCAATATCCTCAGTCTCCCACGCGCACGCGGCGGCCATCTGCCTCCGGTGAATCGTCACTGGCATCCCGGTCACCTCGCGCAGCACGGGGCCGTAATGGTGGAGCGTGACCGAGGGCAGGGGCTCGTTGGGGATGAGCACCTCGTCGATATGGATGCCGATGCACTGGGTTGGGTCGTAGCCGTCGAGCCCGGTGGTCTGGTTCTCATTGACCTTGGTCGCCGAGGGCGTGCAGTCCTTATAATGCAGGTAGTACGGCACCAGCCCCACCGCGCCGCCGCCGATGTCCGCGGCGATGTTGTTGTAGTACGGTACGGGGGAGAGGGTGGTGCCGTCAATGGTTACCGCACCGGTCCATGTTTCGTCGTTGTTGTTGGCGTTGATGATGACCTGGCCGGTGAGACCTTCGTCGGGGAGTCCGGGCGTTCCGCTGATAGTTATATCACCGATGAGAGTTGTGCCGATACGGAGCAGGCCGCAGAGCCCGTTGTCGATCTCGATGTCCCGGTCCTCATCGCTCACGGCACTGGCAAACAGCATGTCGCCGTAGAGATGGCCGCCGATATTCGTATTAGGTTCTGTTTGACGGCTCGGATATTCGGCGCGTGTACGGTTGCGCGATGAGTG
>CAYMZJ010000066.1:0-11486 GCA_964394895.1 uncultured Phycisphaeraceae bacterium
TGCTCTTCCGATCTGTGCTCTTCCGATCTCCCACCCGCACCCTCACCCCACAGCGAAAGCTCCACCGCCCCCGTCGGCACCGACGCCCGCGCCCCGGCAACCACCGAACGCCCCGACGAATCGGCACCAACACCCGACCGCACCAGCTCCTGCACCATCGGCACCATCAACGGCCTTGCCGGCAGGTCGGTCCACCCAAGATCAACCGCCGTCGCCAGGAGCGCCACAACCCCGCGCCGACCCCCACCCGTGCGATCCGCACCGCCCCCGCCCGCCCGCGACACCACCAGCACCGGCCGCCCGTCTTCGGTCTCGAGCACCACCTCGCCCGCGTCCTCGACCTGCACCTCCAACAGCCGCGACACCGACACCGACCGCGCCAGCTCGTCCAACTCGCCGCGGATAAACCACAACAGATCATCGGCCGCACCACCTGCCGCCCGCGCCCGAAGCCCACCGGCCGACGCCTCGATCTCGACAGGCTCGCGCCCGATCGACCACGACACCCCCAACGCCTCGGTCGCTTCCTCGGTCCACAGCTGCGCCCCGAGCGCCGCCGAAGCAGCAACCAACACCGTCCCGCCGCGCTGCGCAAAATCGCCGACCGCCGACCAGCCCTCCGCCCGCACCCGCCCCGGCTCGGCGACAACCACCGCGTCAAACCCCGCCAGCGCCCCCGACCCGACCCGCGCGGCGTCCAGAATCTCGACCTCGATCTGCCCGCTCCTGCCGCTGCCCCCCGGCCCGAGCGCAAGCCCGAACCAGTCGCTCGCCACAAACGCCGAGATCCGAGGCCTTGCCCCGAACCGCCGCGTCCCCACCACCGCAACACGCAGCCGCTCGCGCACCTCGATCACCGCCCACGCCGCGTTGTCCCGCTCATTCCCGTCCGGCTCAAGCTCGGCCCGCAGCACCACCCGTCCCCCACCGCTGCCACCGCCACTGCTCCCCCGCACCGCCGACAGGTCCACATCAACCAACACCTCGGCGGTCTCCTGCCCCGCCGACCACGCCGCCGTCGCCACCCCGACCTCGCGCAGCCCCGACTCCCCCGCCGCCATGATCCGCACCACCGACCGCCCCTCGACATCCACCCCCACACCCGAGCGCACCAGCCGAACCCGCACCTGCGAAGCCCCGACCGCACCCCCACCACCACCACCCGCACCTGCCGCGCCCGTCACCACCACCGGGCGCAACGCCTCGAACCCCGCCAGCCCGATGTTCCCGACAACTCCCTCCGTCGGCGGCGAGACAACTAACTCCGCGCCGAGCAACCCCGCCGACGCGCCGGCACCCGCGCCCGACCGCCCGCCGACGCTGCCTTCTCGGAATGCTGAGAACACCGCGACCACCCGCTGCGCCCGCGCGTCGTCGCTGTCCCCGTCAACCTCTGGCACCAGCCCAAGCCCGCCTTCCAGGTCCATCCCGCTGTCGATCGCCACAAGCCCGCGCAGCCTTCGCTCGACCAGCGCCAGGTCGGCCGTCGCTGGCAGCACCACCCCCCGCGCCGGCCCGCCCAGCGCGATCAACGCCGCCCGGTCCCCCCGCCCCGCGTCAAGCCTGCGCAGCATCTCCAACGCCCGCTCCACCGAACGTTCTAAATCACTCGCGACCGACCCACCCCCCACATCACCCCCCACACCATCCGCAACCGTCGCCGACCCGATCCCCGTGTCCACCAGCAAATACACCTCCTGCGAACCCCCGCCCCCCGCAGCCGCCCCCCCGCCGAACATCGGCCTTGCCACCCCCACCGCGATCAGCGCGATCAGCACACACCGCGCCGCGAGCAACAGCCACTGCTCGAGCCGCAGCCGCCGTCGCTGCTGCCGGTACGCCTCCTGAATAAACCGCATCGCCGCCCAGCGGATCGGCTTCCGCCGCCTGCGCATCAGAAAGTGAATCGCAATCGGCAGCGACACGCACGCGACACCAACCCCCAGCAAAATAGGGTGCAGGAACATCACGCCAGCAGCGTCCCATCCATACGAACAACCTCACCCATACTTGCTCCGTTTGATCCTTGCGTTCCGCCTCGCGACAAACGCCGCGATCGAAGGCCCCAGCCATTTGTGCGTGTCCACCATCTGGTAATCAAACCCAAACCCCCGCGCGATCTTCTCCACCGCCTCGATATGCGACTCGATCGCTTTGCAGTACGCCGCGCGGATCGACCGCGGATCAACCCGCAAGCGCCCCTCCCCTTCGAGCCCCTCAAAGGGCGCAGCATCCGCAAAGTCAAAGCTCCGCTCGGCCTGATCCAGCACCTGGAACGCGATCAGGTCGTGCCCTCTGTGCTTGACCTGTGCAAACGCTGCTCTGATCTGGTTCTCATCCTCGAAGAAATCGCTCACCAGCGCGATCAGACACCGGTTGGTCACCCGTGCCAGCACCTGGTCGATCACCCGTCCAAGGTCCGTCGGCGCAGTCACCGGCTGGGTCGAGAGCGCGCCCACCACCTGCCGCCACGCCCCCATCGAACCGGTCCGCCCCAGCATCGCCTTCACCTCGTCAGCAAACACCACCAGCCCCACCCGGTCCCGCTGGCGAAGGGTGATATAGCTCAGCGCCGCTGCGAGTGCCGTCGCGTGGTCGTACTTGCTCCAGTAGTCCCGCTCGTCGAGGCTCTTGGTCCTGCCCTGGCCCGACGCCTCGGCAAAGCTCCGCGAGCCAAAGTCCATCGACCCTGACGCGTCCACCAGCACCAGCAGGTCGAGGTTGGTCTCCTGCTGATACTGCTTGAGTTGCAGCTTGTCGGAACGGCCGTACACCTTCCAGTCCAGGTGCCGGATGTCATCCCCCGCCACGTACGGCCGGTGCTGGGCAAACTCGACGCTGAACCCGTGGTAGGGCGATCGGTGCTGCCCGCTCCTGACCCCCTCGACGATCATCTTCGCCCGCAGCTCAAACGTCTTGAGCCTCGCCAGCGTCTGCGGGTGCAGATACAGCGACGCATCCTCTTCGGGCAGCCGCGCCGAAGCCGCCGCCGAATCATCGCGCGCAGCCGGGTCCGGCGTCGTGTTGTCGGGCGTTGCGTCGCTCATAGGCACTAATGTACACGCCAGACCGATCCGGCGTTCCCACCGCTGCGTACTATCCACAGCCATGGCAACCGTTAGCACAGCCATCCGGGTCCGGTACTTTGTCGTCGCGTGCTGCCTGCTGGGCCATGCCGCTCTTGTCTCCAGCCACCTCTGGCACCACCACGAGGATAGAGCCGGACACGAGACCTGTCCGACCTGCATCATCGCCTCCGGCGCAGACCGCATCTCCCAACCATCTCCCGACACGATTCTCCTCACACGCGTCTGCGGACAGGTCGGTCCAACTCCAGCGACCAGACTACCCGCCCCGCAGTCACTCACCGCCAGAGCGCGGTCCCCGCCCAGCACCAACTAGCAACCGCTCCATCTCAATCTACATACACAAACCGCGCCAGCCGCGGTGCGTGTGCCGTGCATTCCAACACCAAGGGAACAACTATGCCCATCACATGTCCTGCGCGCATGCCGCGCGCGTTTACACTCATCGAACTGCTCGTCGTTATCGCGATCATCGCGCTGCTCATCGGCATCCTCCTGCCCGCGCTCGGCAAGGCCCGGCAATCCGCACGTGTCACTGTCACCCTCGCAGGGCTCCGAGACCTTGCCATCGGCACCACGATTTACGCCATGGACCATGGCGACCAGGTCCCCATCGCTGATGCGGACGAGGGCAAGGCCTTCCTTGGTCTTGAAATCCTCGCCGAGTACAACACCATCCCGTCTGAGGCCTTTATCAATCCAAATACCACCGACGAGCCCGCCACCGACTTCCGCATCAACAACCCCGACCGGCCTGCCTTTGCTCTGCTCGATGGTCTGCCGATCGAAACAACGACATTCATCACGCCTGCCAACATCTCCCGCGTCACATGGGCCAACTCATTCTCCTACGACCCGGACCCCAAGTTCGGACGAGACTTTCTTCCCCGAGCCTTCCTCGGCGATCGCGCAGATTACGAAAACGGGAAGACATTCTCCGCCAACTGGGACGGTCGCGGTCAGTGTCTGGCCTGGACCGACACACACGCCGAGTTCGTAAAGACCAACTCGCTCAAGGCCCAGAGTGACCCCAATATCTACCGCCACAATGAGTTCAACGGCGAAGGTGGTGACGAAGTCAACGACGGCATCGTGGTCACCCGCGCCACCGTCGACACGCACCTGCGGTATTTCAGTGAAGAAGAGGACGACGAACTCCTCCCCGACTGATCCCGTGTATACGGAAGAGCCAAGAAAAGGGCACGCCCGTCCCCCTCAAAGGTTCGGGCGTGCCCACAAGAAAAAGCCTGTTCACTCGATCTTCAGCCGCCTTGGGTCGCTACCTCGGTCGCGTAGGTTGCGTCCTTGGAGTCGATCTCCCCGTCCCGGTTCAGGTCCATGGTGTCCGAACCCTCGCCCACCGCCAGCAGCGCCTTGGCCAGTTCCAGCGTGCTGACATCGCCCGAGCCGTCCTCGTCGATCATCGCAAACGCCCGCACCCGCTCAAACTCCGCCCGATACGCCGGCCGCGCTGCTGCGCGTTCCTCCTCGTTGAGTTCGCCGTCGCCGTCGAGGTCATACTGCGGCACCACCCGCGCCTGGATCTGCTCGCGGATCGCTCTCAACTCCGTCCGCGCCACCTCGCGTTCCTGGTCGCTCAGCTCGCCGTTGCCGTCGGCGTCAAACCGCCGCATCATCAGCTGCCGCACGTCGTTCCCGCCCCGGTTGCCCATCTCTTTGCGCAGCTCTGCCCGTTCTGCCTCGCTCAGCTGCCCGTCCCCGTCCTTGTCAAACCGTTTCATCATCGCCTCGCGGTCGAATCCCCGCCCGCCCCGCTGTCGACGCCCGCTCTCTCGCCGAGGCTCGCGCACCTCATCAGCCTCGGGCTCGGGCGCAGCTTCCACCACCGCCGCGGGCTCACGCGGCGGGCGAACCCGCCGCTCCCGCACCGGCCGCTCGATCGCCTCGGGCTCGGGTACCGCCATCGCCACTACCTCCTCAGCCATCGCAGGCTCACCATCGCCCGCACCCATCACCCACACCCCCGCCCCGGCCGCCGCTGCGAGCCCGAAAACGGTCAGCACAATCACGTCTTTCCCGCGCATAAACCAGCCTCCTGCCACAATCGCGTGGCGTGCACTCACAGCATAACGGCACCCCACCCCCCCACATTGCACAAATCACCAACAAAGCCCGACACCAATCCGAGCCCGAAGCCCAAGCAAAGAGCCCTAAGCGTCAGCGCCGGGCCGCAACCGAGCCCGAAGCGCAAGCGAGGAGCCCTTCCCAAAGCGCACGCGAGCCCCCCTCTCCCCCACCAACCACGTCCCCACCCATACCCATACCATCCCCAATGCCACCACCCCTCTCCCCCCCCTCCCGCATCGGCCTCCTCACCGGAGGCGGCGACTGCCCGGGACTCAACGCCGTCATCAGAGCCGTCGTCAAAGAGGCAATCTTCCACGACATCGCGGTCGTCGGGTTCGAGGACGGGTTCCAGGGACTCATCGAAAACCGCACCCGCGAACTCACCCTCCCCGACGTCTCCAACATCCTCACCCAAGGCGGCACCATCCTCGGCTCCTCCAACAAAGCCGACCCCGCCCACTACCCGTGCAAGCAGAATCCTGACGGCTCATGGGTCTACGAAGACCGCACCGAACAGTGCCTCGACATACTCGACACCCACGCCCTCGACGCCCTCGTCGTCGTCGGCGGCGACGGCACCATGACCTGCGCCAACCCCTTCGTCCAACGCGGCATCAACTGCATCGGCGTCCCCAAGACCATCGACAACGACCTCCACGGCTCCGACATCACCTTCGGGTTCCTCACCGCGGTCCAGACCGCGGTCGAAGCCCTCGACCGTGTCCACACCACCGCCGCGAGTCACCACCGTGTCATGGCGGTCGAGGTCATGGGGCGCAACGCCGGGTGGCTCGCCCTCCACGCCGGGCTTGCTTCGGGCAGCGACGTCATCCTCATCCCCGAAATCCCGTTCTCGCTCGACGAGATCGCCCGCGTCGTCAAGCTCCGCTCCCGACTCGGCAAACGCTTCAGCATCATCGTCGCCTCCGAAGGCGCTCGGCCAGAGGGCGGCACGCAGATCATCGACCGCGTTGTCGAGAACAGCCCCGACCCCATCCGCCTGGGCGGCGTTGCCAGATGGCTCGCCGAAGAGGTCGAAGACCGCACCGGAGTCGAATCACGCTACGTCGTGCTCGGGCACGTCCAGCGCGGAGGCACCCCCACCGCGGCCGACCGCATCCTCGCCACCCAGTTCGGCCACCACGCGATGCAGCTCCTCCTGGCGGGCAAACGCAACCGTCTGGTCGTCATGCAAGAGGGCCGCCTCACGGACATCGACATCAACGAAGTCGCTGGCAAGCAACGCCTCGTCCCCCTCGACCACCCGCTCATCGCTGCTGCCCGCAGCGTCTACACCAGCTTCGGGGACGACCCGGCGTAGGAACTCGCAGGCCTCTCCAGTCATGTGCCACGGCCATTTTGGCCGTGCGAACCTCTCGAACGCCTCGCTGCACAGCTCACAGAGCCGTGGCACACAACACGCGACAACTGCGACCGCCCAAAGCCCTCATGCCCCCGCCCCGCCCCCCACCATCCCCCCACGCCCCCCGACGCGGTATGCTCCGGGTGAACACCAACCACTGACGCGGCGGAGCCGCACCCGCAGGACACCAAGACCATGCACGGAAGCGCCGCCCACACCACCACCCCCGACACCCTCGCCGAGCGCTACGCCCAGACCTGCCAGCGTGTCGCCGACGCCTCCAGACGCTCGGGCCGACGCCCCGAGGACATCATCCTCGTCGCCGTCACCAAAAACGCCGAGCCCGAGCAGGTCTGCGAGATCCTCGAGCTCGGCCACCGCGACCTCGGCGAGAACCGCGTCCAGCAGTTTGTCCAGCGTGCTGCGATGGTCCAGGAATACCTCGACCGCCTCCGCCTCCACCCCAGCAGCAAAGCCGAACAGCCACTCCCCACCGCCAAACCTCCCGCCGATGCGCTCAACGGCCAGACCCCAGGAACCATCCCCGACGCCGTCCGCTGGCACATGATCGGCCACCTCCAACGCAACAAGGTCCGCAAGGTCACCGAGTTCTGCAAGCTCATCCACTCGGTCGATTCACTCCGTCTGGCCGAGGAGATTCAGCAGATCGCTGTCCGGCGTGACAAACCAGTCGATGTCCTGATTCAGGTCAACTGTTCGCTCGAAGCGCAAAAGTTCGGCTGCCCGATCGGGGCCGCCATCCCGCTCTGTGAACAGATCGACACCATGGTCAACGTCCGCGTCCGTGGACTGATGACCATGGCAGCACACACCGACGACCAGGATCAGGCCCGTACCGCATTCATCCGCTGTCGTGAGCTGTTTGAAGAGGCCCAGAAACGCCGCGGCACAGATTCCCGCTGCAACATCCTCTCCATGGGCATGACAAACGATTTCGAGATCGCCATCCAGGAAGGCGCAAACGTCGTCCGTATCGGCTCGGCAATCTTCGGCGAGAAAGCCCCGGACGCCGAGGAATAGAGCATCTTGCGTCGGGCGGTCCCGCGTGCCACGGCCATGCTGGCCGTGTCGCCTCTCCATCACGCCCGCGCCAACGCCCCACCACGCGACCGCGTCGATTCCATCACCCGCTGCAGGTTCCGCCCCGGGCACGCCGTCGGCCGGATCTCCCGGTGCGTAAACACCCGCCCGACCGGCACCCCGTACCGACGCATCAGCACCGACACAAAATCGTCAAGCGACCCGCTCGCCGCGAGCGTCGGCACCTGCTCCTCGTAGTTGCCCATCACCATCACGCCGAGGTTCCCCTCGTTGTTGTACTTGACATGCGCCCCCTGCAGCGTCGTCGGCCTTGCTTCCCACACCCGCCCCGCAGGATCGATCACATAGTGGTATCCGATGTCCGCCCACCCGTTCGACGAAACGTGCGCGTTCCGGATCGCCTCCAGCCGACGCACGGCAGCCGACGACGACGTGCTCAAAAACGGCGTCATCCCGTCGTGGTGCACGGTGATCCGGCTCACCCGACCCATCGGCTTGGTGTCCCACACCTTCGGCGTCGACCGCGTCCACGACGAACGCGGAACAACCCCCCGCAACGCACCCGAACCCGACGCACCGCCGCCGCCAACACGCTCATTCCCCAGCCACCCCGGCTTGTGTGACACAAACTCCCAGTCCGAATCACTCCGCGCCTGAGGCGTCACCCGCACGCCAGACCGGCGAGCCCCGCCACCGCCTCCACAACCCGCCAGCAACGCCAACGCCCCGGCACCAATGCCAGACCGCAGCAGCAAACGACGTGAAACCTCATCCATAGCGCAGCTCTCCACCGACGCAACCAAAGCGTCCACTACACCCCATCGGCTCGGGCCGACCAAATCCGCCAGCCGCCCGGGGAGCATATGCCAGCCCCTCTCCACCAACACCCGCTTACCCTATCGTCACCCTATCAAACCCGACCAGAGAGCGAAATATCGGAACACCCCGCCTACGCTCGCCGACCATGACAAGAAATACTCTCCAACCGAACCGTCTGCTCGCCGCGATCGCCCTCACCACCGGCCTCGCCGCAAGCTCCGCCCTCGCCGCCGACACCCTCGACACCTCCGGTGCCCGGCTCCTCACCACGGCCGCTCTCCAGGACGAAGCCGCGCCCGAGCTGGCTGACAACTCCAGCTTCTTCTCCCTCTCCGGGTGGGAGGGCTCCTTCGCCCTGGGCATGAACGGCGCCTCGGGCAACAACGAGAACTTCAACGCCCGCGCCAGCATGGAAGCACACAAAGAAACCGACCGCAACGAAGCGACCCTGGGCTTTGCCTACACCTACGCCACCAGCGACGGCACCGAGAGCGCCAACCGATTCGCCGCCCACGCCAGATACGACTGGCTCTTCCCCGATTCCAAGTGGCGTGTCTTCGTCATCGGCAACTACGAGTACGACGAGTTCCAGGACTGGGACCACCGCGTCAGCCTCGGCCCCGGCATCGGCTACCAGGCGATCAAGACCGAGGACACCGACCTCCTCCTCCGCGTTGCGCTCCTCGGCACCCGCGAGTTCGGCGGCTCCGACGACAAGTGGATCGCCGAGCTCAACCCCGGGCTCGACTTCGAGCACAAGATCACCGAGCGTCAGACCTTCGTCACCTCGCTCGACTTCTACTCCAACCTCGACGACCCCAACAACTACCGCTTCGTCGGTGCCGCTGCCTGGCGTATCGAGATGGACCCCGAAGCCGGGCTCTTCCTCGAGCTGGGCATCGAGGACCGCTACGACAGCAACCCCGGCACCGGCTTCAAGAAGAACGACTTCGCCTACTTCGCCACCGTCGGCTGGTCGTTCTAAGAGCAACTCCAACGAAGTCGGCAAGTATTCCTGTGTGTGCCACGGCCATTCTGGCCGTGCGAACGCCCCGGATGTCCGACCACACGGCTCACAGAGCCGTGGCACGCAACACGCGAGTACGACGATCGCTCGAGACAATCCGTAGCCAACGCTTTCCGATCGGTACCATGATCTGAGGAGTCTTCGATGAAGGCCATGAAGCAACGCACCGCCCCGCTCCTCTGCCCCACATAAGGACACCCCATGCTCTTCCAAGACGAAGCCCCCGCCGAGACACTCCAGGACACCGCCGAGACCGCCCAAGCCGTGAGCCCAAAGCTCCAGGCCCTCCAAGGGCTCCCCGCCCGCTTCACCGACGGCGACATCACCTCCGCCGACTGGATCGCCCTCTGGACAGACCTCGGCTGGCCGATCACCAAGGTCCTCGTCCTCATCGTCGCCGTCATATTCCTCGGCGGCTGGGTCAAGCGCTTCGTCACCGCAACCTGCCGTCGGGCCAATGTCGATGAGACTCTCGCCCGGTTCTTTGGCAACATCTCCCGCTACGCCCTGCTCCTGCTCGGCGGGCTGGCGATCCTCTCGACCTTCGGCGTCAACACCACCAGCTTCGCCGCCGTCATCGCCGCCGCCGGGTTCGCCCTGGGCATGGCGCTCTCGGGCACCCTGGGCAACTTCGCCTCGGGGATCATGCTGCTGATCTTCCGACCCTTCAAGGTCGAGGACGTCGTCAGCGCCGCCGGGATCACCGGCAAGGTCCACGAGATCGGCATGTTCTCCACCGTCTTTGACACCCCCGACAACCGCCGCATCATCGTGCCCAACAGCTCGATCTACGGCGACACCATCGAGAACGTCTCCTTCCACGACACCCGCCGTGTTGATGTCACCGTCGGCACCGACTACAGCGCCGACCTCGACGAGACCCGCGCCGTGCTCACCGCCGCCGCGACCGCTGTCGAAGGGCGACTCGCAGACAAAGACGCCGTGGTCTATCTCGGCGAGCTGGGCGGCTCGAGCATCGACTGGACGGTCCGCGCCTGGGTCAACGCCGCCGACTACTGGGCCGTCCGCGAGCAGCTCACCCGCGACATCAAGGTCGCCCTCGACGCTGCCGGCATCGGCATCCCCTTCCCCCAGCGCGACATCCACATCCCCCACGCGATCAAGGTCCAGGTCACCAACGCCTGACGGGCCGCCCCTCACTGGGCCCACGCACCAAAGAGAGCCCTAAGCGTCAGCGCCGGGCCGATCTCGGTGGCACGGACCCGGCCTCATACGTATTGCGAGAATATCTCGTGCGCCTTTACGAGCCCCGAGCGCAAGCTCGGTTTCACGAATGGTTGCCTTTCACCGGCAAGATCAATCCTGTGCTCGCGCACAGGGCTCGTAAAGACACACGCAACTCTATCGTGATCCGTATCAATCAAAGAACCAGGCCGAGGCCCGGAAGAAGTCCATCCACAACAGCCACAACCCGCCGCCCCCGAGCACCGCGCACCACAGCCAAAGCCACAGCCCCCGTTTCCCGGTCAAGGCAACGACGTACGCAACACAACCGGTCACAACCGGGATCGCGACGACTGTCCCTGCAATGCCGAGCGGCATCAGGATTACGAACGGCCACGCCCACCACTCCCCGCCCGGGTCATCCTCATAGGCCACCGGCCAGCGCCCGTGCTGGATTCGCCACACCACCCGCGCCGCCTGGAGTACCGCCGCCATCACCAGCGGCATCGACGCCAGCCCCAGCGCAACCCGCCCGCACACCCTCGCTTTCAACTCACGAAACTCGTCGCTGTCGAAGGTCCGCTGGTCCGCCGGGTCAAACCCCCGCCCGCACTCCGGGCAAACCCCCGATTTCAGCCCCCGCAGATCGTACTGGCATGACAAACACCGCACGCCCGAGTCTACCACAGCCTCGGGGAGGGGGGAAGGGGGACGGGACTGTCCCATCCCGGGGCGGGACACTCTGGGTCCCGTGGGGGGCAGGACACTCCGGGTCCCGTGCCGCCCCCGCTCAACATACCATTGCCTATGCCCACCGACACCCCCACCACTCCCCCCACCAACACCCCCCTCCTCC
>CAYMZJ010000067.1:0-11213 GCA_964394895.1 uncultured Phycisphaeraceae bacterium
CATCGTCATCATCGTCATCATCGTCATCATCGTCATCATCGTCATCATCGTCATCATCGTCATCCGGCGGGTCGAGCGTTGGCGCCGGCCAACACATGTCAATCCGCATGGCACGGACCGGGTGCGACACGCCCATCAACAGCATCAGCATCACGAGAAATCCAAGACGCATGTTCCACCTCCGTATCAAGGGCACACGAGGCGAATATCGGCTCGGGAGAGAGACTCCCCCCGGTGTCTCGACGCATACGCGCCCGATCTTGTGGGTCTGCGAGGTTTCTCTGTTCTGGGAAACGATCGAGCGTCCGGGAACCACCAGCCCCCCGCGACGACAAGCCCCGCGCTACTCCCCGCTCTCCTTCTGCAGCGACGCCGTGATCGCGATCTCTTGCAGCCTCAGGCTCGCGCGGTCGAGCCTCTCCTTTGTGCTGTGCATCTCGTCGGCATCAGCACCTCGCCAATCCGCTTTCGCCCGCTCGACCATCTCTCGCAACGCCGCGATCTGCGCCACGAGTTCCTCGCGGTACGCCGGCTCGAGCGCGTCGCCGTGCTTTGCCAGCTGGTCGCCGATCCACTTGAGATCGAGCGTGCAGTTGACGACGAGATCCGCGACCCGGTGCTGCTGCATGTCGTCGCGGGCGTGGGTGACGCTCTCCTGCTCGATGCGTTCAACCTCGGCCCGGCTCAAGCCGTGGTTGGGCACGACCTGAAGCTGCGCCCGTTTGCCGGTGCGCTGCTCGACTGCCGTCACGTGCAACACCCCCCCGGCATCGACAAGAAACTCGACCTCCAGCTTCGGCACGCCCGCGGGCATCGGGGGCAACCCCCGCAGCTCAAACACGCCGAGGCTTCGGCAGTGTTCCACCATCTCGCGCTCGCCTTGCAGCACGTGAATCTTGATCGAGGTCTGCCCGTCCACGCTCGTCGTAAACCGCTCGGCCGCGCGCGCAGGCACGGTGCTGTTCGAGACGATCAGCTTGGCGACCGCCCCGCCGGCGGTCTCGATCCCCAGGCTCAGCGGGATGACATCCAGCAGCAACGCCCCCTTGGTCACGCCCGACATGATCCCCGCCTGCACCGCGGCACCGAGCGCGACGACGCGGTCCGGATCGAGCGCGGTGTAGGGCTCGACCCGAAAGAACTCGCCCACCCGCTGCTGCACCAGCGGAATGCGGGTCGAACCGCCGACGAGGATCACGGCATCCGGGGGCTGGAAAGCCCCCGCCCCTGTTGGGAACGCTTCTGCCCCTGTTTCTTTCGGGGGGGTGGGGTTTGACGAGCCCTCCGCGCGAGCGGAGGGTTCCCGAGCTTGCGCTCGGGGCTCGTCGAGACCCGCCTCGCGCATCGCCCGTGCGCAACATTCGATCGCCCGGTCCACCCACGCGCCCATCATCTCTTCGAGTTGGGCGCGCGTGACCACCGTCTCAAACACACCCCTCCCGGCGATGTCGATCCGCACCGGGGCCTCTTCAGCCTCGCTGAGCTTGTGCTTGATCGCCCGGGCAAACTGCGAGAGTGCCTTGCGGGTCGCGGGGTCGAGCCCTTCGAGCGCGGGCGTATCTTCGCCGAGTTGTGCGCGCATCCGATCGCTGAGCAGCCGCACCAGCGCGTTGTCGATATCGTCGCCGCCGAGGTGGGTGTCGCCAGCGGTCGCGAGCACCTGATAAAACGCCGGCTGGTCCGGCGCAGCGTCACCACCGCCGCCGCCGTTCGGTGCGTCGATCCCCGGTGTGATCCGCAGCACCGAGACGTCGAACGTCCCGCCACCAAGATCGAACACCACCACCGTGCGCGGCTCGGCGTTCTTGCCCATGCCCAAGCCGTAGGCGAGTGCCGCAGCGGTCGGCTCGTTGACGATGCGGACCACCTCGAGCCCGGCGAGGCGGCCGGCGTCACGGGTCGCCTGCCGCTGGGCGTCGTCGAAATAGGCGGGCACCGTCACCACCGCCTTGCGAACGGGCACGCCGAGCGCGTCGGTTGCGCGCGCAGCCAGTTCACGCAGGATGATCGCCGAGACTTCCTGTGGCGAGACGATGCGGCCGGTCTCGGCAGAACCCATCGCATCCGACAGAGCCCCTCGCGCAAGCGAGGGGTCAGGTCCAACGAGCGCAACGCCTGACCCCTCGCTTGCGCGGGGGGCTCTGTCCGGATCTGAGCGTTCATGCTTGGGGCTCGGCAGAGGCACCCACACCCGCGCGGTGTTGTGCTCGCCTTCGACCACGCGGTAGGACAAGTACGGCAGGTCGGCCGCAGCATCGGCGAGCGAGCGGCCCATCAGCCGTTTGACACTCGACACTGTCGTCGTCGGGAACTCGACCGCTCGGTCGGCCGCGGCGTGCCCGACGACCGTCCGGAGCTCGCCGTCGGGACCGGTCTCAAACCGCACCACGCTCGGCAGGAGCGCCCGCCCCCGGGCGTCGTCGATCGTCCGAGGCCTGTGCTCGTCGCAGACCGCGACGAGGCTGTTGGTCGTGCCCAGATCGATGCCGATGATGATGTCGGGGAGGGATTCGGGCATGATCCGACGATAGGGAAGGCAGGGCACGGTGGCACGGTTCTCCGAACCGTGAGAACCAAACGCGGCAAGGCAAACTCACGGTTCGGAGAACCGTGCCACCCAAAGCCGCGCCCGCAGCTACTCAGGCACCCACGCCAGCTCGGCCAGCTCGTCGATCAGTTGCCCCACCCCTGCGCTCTCGGCATCCCCCACCGGCAGCCGCACGGCAAAGTGCGAGCCCGCGCCCTGCTGACGGATGTACACCAGCGCGGTCGGGCGTGACCGCTGGGGGAAAAATATCTCGGTGTTGTCGATGCGGGTGAGGGTGCCGGGTTCGAGCAGGCCGGTCTCGCCGACGAGCCTCCAGAGGCGTTGGACCCGGGCCGCGTCGAGCTGGCGGGTCTGACGGGGGTAGACCCGCGGCGTCGCGCCGGGGCCGATCGCCGCACGGAGCACGCCGTCGGGCTCGACGACATAGCGGGCGGGCCGTTCTGCGCGGGGCAGGTCGTCGATCGGGTCGTCAGCCGAGGCGGGGCTGATGACCGTGATGCTCAGAGCGAAATCCTCGGGCGCAACATCGGGCAACACGATCGGCTCGGGCTCGGGGATCGGGCGCGGGGTCGAGGAACAGCCGGGCAGCACGCCCAGCCCTCCAAACACCAACGCCAAGGCAAAGCACCCCGCGCCACGCAATCGTTTCGTCTTCTCGGAGCGGGACATAGGGCTTCTCTCGACTCTTGGCACCCGGTCCACCGCGAGCCGACTCCTGTGGAGCCGGGGTGGTCGGAAGGGTTCCGCGTTTGCAAAAAAAGGCATTCCGGCCCGACACGGGCCGGCTCGCGGGGGAGCGGATGCTCGCTCGCGTGCGGTCCATCACAGTCTACCCGCTCGGCATCGAACGGGACACCGGCTGCCCCTATCCTCTCTTCCCATGAACTGCTCCATCCGCTGGCTCAACCGTTATCTCTCCCCCGGTGCTGTGACCGCTGCCCAGGCCGACGCTGTCCTCACCGCAGCCGGGTTCCCCATCGAAGAGGAAACACCTCTCGATTCGGGGGACACGCTGCTCGACGTCGAAGTGACTTCCAACCGCGGCGACTGCCTGAGCCACCTGGGGCTGGCCCGCGAAGTCGCAGCCGGGACCGACCAGACGCTCGTCAGGCCGGAGTGGACCGACCCGACCCCCACCGCCGGCCCGATTTCCGAGGCACTGACGCTGCGGAACCAGACACCCGAGGTCTGCCCGCTCTTTACCGCCCAGGTTATCCGCGGCGTCAAGGTCGGCCCGAGCCCGGCGTGGCTCGCCGAGCTACTCGAAGCGGTCGGGCAACGACCCATCAACAACATCGTCGATGTGACCAACTTCATCACCCTCGAGCTCGGGCACCCCTGCCA
Organism: uncultured Phycisphaeraceae bacterium; assembly: GCA_964394895.1. Taxonomy (GTDB): domain Bacteria; phylum Planctomycetota; class Phycisphaerae; order Phycisphaerales; family UBA1924; genus PNC22. The sequence goes on from CAYMZJ010000067.1 coordinate 3,893, forward strand.
TGTGTTTGATCTGGCAACGCTCGCGGGCTCGACGCTGGTGGTCCGCTATGCGACCAAAGGCGAGAAGCTGCGCACGCTCGATGAGAAGGACCGCGTGCTGCGAGCCGACGAGCTGGTGGTGGCCGATGCCGAGCGTGCCCAGTCGCTGGCGGGCGTCATCGGCGGGGCCGACAGCGAGGTGGGCAGCGACACCACGGACGTGGTGCTCGAGATGGCGACGTGGGACCCGGTAACGATCCGCCGGGCTGCCCGGAGGCTTGCGATCCAGACCGATGCGGCCCATCGGTTCGAGCGGATCGTGGACCCGCGGGAGATCGCGTTTGCTGCCCGGCGGGCGGCGGCGCTGCTGGTTGAGGTTGCCGGAGGGCAGTTGTGCGAGGGTGTGCTGACCGACGGGCAGGACTTTGCCCCGTCGACGGCAGTCGAGCTGCGCCCGCAGCGTGTGCGCGACATCATCGGCGTGGATATCACTGACGACGAACAGGCGTCGATGCTGTCCACGCTCGAGATCGGGGTCGAGCGCAACGGGTCGGGCACGCTCTGCTGCACGATCCCCGCGTTCCGTCACGACCTGACCCGCGAGGTCGATCTCATCGAGGAGGTCGCGCGGGTGAAGGGGATGGACGCGGTGCCGATCCTTGATCGGATGCCGATCGTGGTGAAGCCGCCGCAGGAGAGCGAGCGTGCGGTGCGTGCGATCGGGACGGTGCTCAGCGGGCTTGGTTTTTACGAAACAGTCACATTCACGTTCGTCACCAAAGCCGCGGCCGGGCCGTTCCTGCCGCCCGGGCTGCGGCTGCTCAAGGTCGATGACAACCGCCGCAAGGAAGAGCCGTTCCTGCGACCCAGCATCATCCCGAGCCTGCTGGCGTGCCGCCGCACCAACCAGAACGGGCAGGTCGAACAACCCGGGGGCGTGCGGCTGTGGGAGATCGCGTCGGTCTTTGCCGAGCTCGACAAGGACGGCCGCCACAGCATCGAGAACCGCAACCTCGCGCTGCTGATGGACACGCCGGGCGCGGGGCGCAAGCGCTCCACCGACGACCGCCAGCGCGCAGTGCGGCTGATGCGGGGCACGATCGAGTCGGTCGTCCGCGCCCTGGCCGGGGCCGACGCCGAGGTCCGGGTCGTGCCCGCTGCGCCCTGCCAGTCGGCGTTCGACGCCGACGCCTCGGCCGACGTGCTTGTTGGCGGAGAGCGCCTCGGGAGCTTCGGGTTCATCACCACCAAGGTCCAGCAGAGCTACGACCTCGAACTGCCGATCGTCACGGCCGAGTTGAATCTCGACGCGCTGGTCGGGCTCTACCCGCCGCGGGCGCTCACCCACCCGTTGCCAGCATTCCCCTCGATCGAACGCGACCTCTCGTTTGTCGTGGCCGAGGACGTGCCTTGGGCGAGCTTCGAGGACCTGATCGGCGAGACAAATCCTGCGCTGCTGGAGAAGACCTCGTTCGTCGGCACCTACCGCGGCAAGCAGGCCGGGCCGGGCAAAAAGAGCGTGACACTGCGGCTGCGGTTCCGCTCGCCCGACCGCACGCTCCGGCACGAAGAAGTGGACCCTCAAGTAGAATCGCTGGTAACACAGGCAAAATCTCGGCTCGGGGCAGAGCTTCGTACCTAGCACAGCCTGATCACATACCGATCACAGATCGAACATCGTGCTCTGCCGATCCGTCTCGGCGCGAACCGCGCGAATACCATACCGGCACACGCGGGGACCGCTTTGCCGCACACAACCGACCCAGACCCCAGAGCTCACGGAGGGCTTCTCTATGACACAGACCAACACCCAGACCCAGCCGGTCTCGCCCGACGCTGCCGACAGCAACAAGCCGCTCGTCTATGTCAACGGCCGCATGGTCCCCAAGCACCAGGCCACCGTCAGCGTCTTTGACCACGGGCTGCTCTACGGCGACGGGATCTTCGAGGGCATCCGGGTCTACAAGGGCAAGATTTTCAAAGCCGCCCAGCACCTCGATCGGCTGTACGAGTGTGCCGAGCGGATCTACCTCACCATCCCTGTCGGCCGCGACGAGATACTCGAGATCATGCGCCGCTGCATCACCGCCAACGAAATCGTGGACGGCTACATCCGCCTCCTCGTCACCCGCGGCGAAGGGTCGCTCGGGCTCAACCCCTACCACTGCCCCCAAGCGGGGATCGTCTGCATCGCCGACCAGATCATGCTCTTTCAGCCGGAGATGTACGAGAAGGGGATGCGCGTCGTGCTCGCCCACCGGCCCAAGACCCCCGTCGCGTGCCTCGACCCGAGGATCAAGAGCCTCAACTACCTCAACAACATCATGGCAAAGCTCGAAGCGATCCACCTCACGCGGAGCCTGAACATCACCACGCCGAGCGACCAGCTGCTCGAGGTCATCATGCTCAACACCCAAGGCAAAGTCACCGAAGGCTCGGGCGACAACATCTTCCTCGTCCAGAACGGCAAGCTCACCACCCCCCCCATCGACACCGGCATCCTCGAAGGCATCACCCGCCGGTTCGTCAAAGACGTACTCTGCCCGGCGCTCGGCTACGAATGTGTCGAGCGTGAGTTTGAGATCGAAGAGCTGTACGACGCCGACGAGGTCTTCCTCACCGGCACCGCTGCCGAGATGATCGCGGTCCGCGAGGTCCTCGAACACGACGGCAACGGCAGCATCACCGCGACCCACACCATCTCCGCTGGCGAAGGGCCGATCACCAACGCCCTGCGCACCAAGTTCCGCGAGATCATCAGCGGGGATGATGTGCCAGAGGATTAGAGCACTTTGCATGCACGTGTTTCTTTGTTCTGGATGTGGTCGAGCTTGTCCCCTTGCTTGCGCAAGGGGCTCTACAAAGCCGTGAGACATCGCCGCGGAAGTGCTGTATGCACAGACAAAAGAGCCCCTCGCGCAAGCGAGGGGACAGGGCGAGCCCTCTCGGTGAACCGAGAAAAACAACACCGATCCGTCAATCAGGGTGAAAGACGATTCTGCAAGATGCTCTAGAACGATCCCGGTTCCCTCGCCCGCGTGTGCCTTACACCCCCCACTCCCCCGCGTACGCCGTCCCGAACCCCTCCGCGTTGACCGCAGCCAGTTCGTACTGCCGCTTGGCGATCTGGCGGAGGTGGAGCGCGTCGTGAGCAGCCCACGACGCGAGCAGATCGCCCGCGGGCAAAGGACCAACCTTGGGGTGCTGGTAGGCCCGATTCCAGTCGACCGCGCCCAGCCCCATCAGCCACACCACCGACCGGTGCCGCTCGGCGACGAAGCGAGCGGTCTGTTCTTCGAGGTCTGCCTCGCGGTAGCGCCGGCTGATCGCTACACCCTCGGGGTCAATCGCGTCCCACTCCACCTGCGGCTCGGCAAGCGTGCGCTGGAGCCGTGGCCGGAAGTCGTCCGCCTCTTCATCCGCGAGGTGGCACACGATCTCAAGAATCGACCACGTCGAATCGTTCGGTCGGTAGAGCGCCTCGTCACGACCCATGCCGCTGACCAGCGCAGGCAACACCGACGAGAACCGGTCCATGCGTTCGATGATGGGCTGCATGTTCATCGTGACTCCCTGTGAGAGAGCGTTCTGCATGGTGTTCTTGCGTGTGCCACGGCTCTGCGAGCCGTGCTCTTTTGCGCCCGCATCATCTGCACGGCCAGAATGGCCGTGGCACACACGGAACCCGATTCTGCACGATGATCTATGAGCTTCCCTCGCGCATCCTCGCAAGCCCTTCGGGGAACGGGTAGCTCGGGAAGACGCCGACGTCGCCGAACCGCCACATGCTGGGCGACGGGTAGACATCGCCGCGATAGCCCGCGTCGTACATCGTGCGGAGCACACTCTCAAAGCTCGGCTCGTTACCCTCAGCATCGACGAGCCGATTCGACCGCGCGCCCAAAAACGAGACCGCCGCGACGGGCTTGCGGTCGGGCCGCCCCTGGAGCATCCGGGACATCGTGCGGAACCCGTGGCCGAGGTCCTCGAGCGTAAACTCGGTCTTGCCGCGCGGCCGCAGCAGCGCGAGGATCAGCACACTGTCAAGGTCGTACTTGAGCACGAACGGCTCGCGGTCGTGGGACGCGTGCACCGCGACCGCCTCATGAAACATCTTCGCATACGAGGTCAGGCTGTTGACGCTCCACTGGCTCGTGGTGATGCGGTTGACGAGCTGGGCGACAATGCCGTGGGTGTTGTCCACGTCGTTGACGCCGCAGATCACGGTGCGGTACTTGCCGTCGATCGCGTCGAGCAGCATGTCCTGCCCCCACATCACCCGGACGCGGCAGCCGGGCTCGAGCGAACTCCGCTCGCCGGGCAACAGCGAGATCCGGTCGGCAAACTGCTCGGACCCGAGCAGGTCCTCGGCATCCTGGTCGTAGAGACGGGGGGAATGGGTTGGTGACTGTGGCATGGCTTTGCGATCCTCCGTGTGTGAGGTAGACCTGACAAGATCGTACCGCAGAATACCCACGCGGGTTTACCAGACAAACCCGCTGTGCTCGGCAGCCCTTGCCACGGCAACCGCGTGCTCGCGCGCGTCCCCGGCATCGAGCATCGGAAGATCAACCCTCGACCCCATCGGCGCTCCACCCGCGGTGTCAATCCGGAGCGTCGCCATCCCCGCCCACCGGTCAAACGGCGACTCGGTGATATCAACCACCTGGACACGGTCGAGAAACGCGACTGAAGTCAGCCGGGTAAACACCCCCCGGCGGCACCCAATCCAGTCCGGCGTCCTGCGATACCGGACCATCCCGGCCGCACGCCACTCGATCAGCACAACCGTCACGCCAAACCCGATACCGATCGCCGGGCCCCACCACCCGACCACCCCGACCACAAAGTACAACGCCGCGACGATCCCGATCGCAACCGGCAGCAACACCAAGACGCTCTTGCGGAGCAGACGCCGGCGGGCTCTGCGGGAGTGCCGATCCCAGGGCTCGGCATCGAGCGAGAGCGACTCGCGGATTTCCTGCGCGAGTGCTGTGACTCGGCCCGGCTCGACGACCGGCGCGAACCACTGCCGCCCAAACGACGATTCCTGGCCGGACTCTGCATCAACCCCACCGGCCGTCTCGATACTGATCCCCACCCGCTCGAACACGCGATGCCGAACCGTCTCTGTGAGGCGGACCAGTTGGATCCGTCGGCGAGGTACCGTCGCTCCCACGCGGGTCAGAAGCCCCGACTCGATACGAAAGTCGTCGCCAGCCCGGCTCAGCCGAAACCCACTGAAACGAAGCACCGCCCAGAGCACAGACCCCCCGATAAGCACTCCGGCGACCAACAACACCACAACCCCGGCAGCCATGACCAGACGAGTGACGTTGCCTGCCATCGCCTGATCGAGCACCCAGTCCTTCACCACAAGCAACCGATCGAAGAGCTCAAACTCCCACGCGAGACCGACCGCAATCGCGACCAGCACAAGCCCGCGCATTGTGATGAGTCCAAGCCGCAGAATGTCGAGCCCTTGGAGTCGGAGCAGTTCGACCCGTTGCTCATCGTCGCCAGCCGCAGTGCCGTGGGCTTCGCGTTGCAACCCGCTGCCCGGGGCGGCAGCGGACACCGAGCCGGCAAAGACACGTTCTCGAATGCGCTCGACCTCAGCGATCGGCACCACGCGGAGCAACACCTCCGGCTTCCCGCCGGCCCCGGTCTCGACCCGGACCTCCGCAACCCCCAGCGCACGGTGCACAATGCTCTGCACCGACTCGATGTTCTGGATGCGCTGGTACCGCACCGACCGCTCGGTGCGGCCGACGAACGCCATCCTTGTGACGATCTGATCGTCCGTGAGCGTGTAGCGGAACGTAAAGAATCGCGCAATCTCAAAGACGACACTGGGGACAAAGAGCACCATGAGCCAGAGCTGCCATGACCCGCCGCCGACAAACAGCACCACCAGCCCGGGCACAAGCAACGCCCGCGCGTGCCTGTAGATGTTGAACACCGGCGAAGCAGGATGGAGCCGCCGTGTGTCAGACACCGTCGGCGTCCTCCCGCTCGGCCCGGCCGATTGCTTCAGTGCCTGCACCTGCCTCCTGGGATGCGCCGAACGTATCCCCGAGCAACCGGTCGCGGATGCGCTCGGCATCCGCTAGAGCAAGGCCGGTGATCTCGACCACCGCGTTCCGGGTCCCCGCGGTGTGAATCACCAGCTTGCCCAGCCCGAACCGCCGCATGATCGGCCCCTGCGAGACGTCGGTGTGCTGCACGCGCGACCTCGGAACGATGGTCGTCTTTCGCCACCAGACACCGCGGCGGTACTCAATCCCGAAGTCACCCTCAGCCACTCCTGCGCAGCGGAACGCGGCGTCGGGATACGCAAGCGTCGCCCAGACTAGCACGCCCATGAGCCCACTCCACGCGAATATCACACCCAACCAGCCAGACGGACCCAACTCGTCGTGGAGCAGCAGCGCGAGAACGCCGCCTGCGATCAAGACAGCCGCATCGAACATCCACCAGCCAAGGCGTTCGGCTTTGGGCCACGCCGGGTCCAGGGATCGCAGCGGCACGCCCATAGCGCCACACTCGGGAAGGGATTTCGTGAGAGACATGCGATACAGCGTAGATCGTGCCGCGTGTGTCCTGGGGGTCTGAAGAAAAAAGAAAGCGGGCCCGACTGGGAGTTACCCAATCGAGCCCGAAGTACGGCGACAACCTACTTTCCCGCAAAGCAGTATCATCGGCGAGTAGGGCTTAACTGCTGTGTTCGGTATGGGAACAGGTGTGACCCCTACTCTATGGCCACCGAAAGCCGGAAGCCGAGTTTCCTCGGCTGCCGGTGAAGGGCAGTGACAGTATCTAACAAGCTTCGCTTTCCAGCAACTACTTCTGAGTATCTGCTTTCCAGCGTTGCCTACTACGGCAAGCGTAGATTTCTATCCGATTCTCGCCGTCCTGTTATGGACGACGACCAGAGCAAGCTGCGTCTGGTGTCGCCGCGACACAAGTGCCACGGCGTCCGGTTGACGTGATCAAGCGTTCGACCGTTAGTACCGCTCCGCTGAGGGCCTCTCAACCCTTACACGCGCGGCCTATCAACCTGGTAGTCTTCCAGGGGTCTTTCGCTTGCGCTACCAAGCCTCATCTCGAGGGGGGCTTCCCGCTTAGATGCTTTCAGCGGTTATCCCTGCCCAACGTAGCTACCCTGCGGTGGACTTAGCAGTCCAACAGGATCACCAGGGGTTGGTCCAACTCAGTCCTCTCGTACTAGAGTTGACTCCTCTCAAGCTTGGAACGCCCACAGCAGATAGGGACCGACCTGGCTCGCGCCGGTCTGAACCCAGCTCGCGTACCGCTTTAATAGGCGAACAGCCTAACCCTT
>CAYMZJ010000068.1:0-8001 GCA_964394895.1 uncultured Phycisphaeraceae bacterium
CACAGAGCCGTGGCACACAGAGCCGTGGCACACAGAGCCGTGGCACACAGAGCCGTGGCACACAGAAGACCGCGATACCTTTCTGGCAAGGATGCTCTAGACTCTGGGTGTGAGCGAGCATGGGGATTTATTGTTCGGGTTGAACGACGCGCAGCGGCAGGGCGTGCTGCACGAGGGGTCGCCGTTGATTGTCCTCGCCGGTCCCGGCACGGGCAAGACGCGGCTGATCACGCATCGGGTCGCCCACCTGATCCTCGAACGCGGCGTCGAACCATCGACGATTGTTGCGGTGACATTCACGAACAAGGCTGCTGGCGAACTGCGGGAACGGCTCGCGGAGTTGGTCGGCCCTTCAGCAGCCGACAGTGTCCACGCCAACACGTTCCACGGCTTCGGGCTGCGGCTGCTGCGAAGGTTCCCCGATCTCTCGGGGATCGGCGGCTCGCCCGAGATCATCGACAGCGCGCAGCGCCGAAGGCTGCTGCGCGCGCTCGCGGGCGAACGCGACATCTACGGCCCGCTCCTGTCACTCGGGGCAGATGCGCTGCTCGATGAAGCGGGCAAGATGATCGAACTGTTCCGGCACAACGCGCTCTCGCCCGGCGAGTGCGCCGCGTTTGCGCGCGCATGGGCCGAGCGACTCGGCGAGGGGCTCGGGTCCGATGGCAGCGAGATCGACGACGACAGTCTCGCAGCCCAGCGGCAAGAGCACGCCCGCTTTGTCGCACACGCCGAGCTGTACGGGTTGTTTGAGAGCGCCTGCCGCGCCCGGGGGTGGCTGACGATCGACGAGCTGATCACGCTGCCGGCAATGTTGTTGCGCGAGCACGAGCGGGTGCGGGCGATCTGCCACAGCGACTACCGGCACTTTGTCGTTGACGAGTTTCAGGATGTAAACCTCGCGCAGATCGGGCTTGTGCGCGCGCTCGCGCCGCCCGAGCGGCACCCCGATCTGGTGGTGGTGGGCGACGACGATCAGGCGATCTACGAGTTTCGCGGCGCAGACGACCGGGCGTTTGCAAGGTTTGCCTCGATCTGGACCGATTCGACCACGCTTGAGTTGACCGAGAACTACCGCTCGCAGCAGCCGGTGCTGGAGGTTGCCAACGCGGTGATTGCGCGCGCGAGCGACCGGTTTGCGCCCGAGAAACGGATCGAGCGAGCCGAGGTGCTGCAGCAAGAGGATGTGGCACCGGGTGCAGCGGTCGAGATCGTGCAGCTCCAGCGCGATCCGCAAGCCGGGGACGCGATCGCGGCGATGGTGTGCGCAGAAGCAGCGCTGGAACCGGACGGGCAGCTCTCCCGGATCGCGGTGATCGCGCGGGCGCATTCGGAGCTCGATTCGATCGGCGAGGCGCTCGAACTCGAGGGCATCCCCACCCAGCGGCACACCCAGCGGGGGGTTGCCGACGACGAGGGAGTGCAGGATTTGCTCGCGTGGGTCGAGTTGCTGGTAGACCCCAAAGCAAGCTGGGCGGTGCGGCGGGTGTTGGGGCGGCCGCCGTTCGGCGTGGACGTGCAACAGCTCGCGGTGTGGGAGCGGGAGTTCATGCAGCAACGCCGGCTGGTGGTGCTCGGCGCGGGTGCAGAGGGCACGCAGGACAAGAGCACTTCGGGAGGCAGCGACGCAGATTCGACGAGTTTTGCTGTAAAACAAGGCGATTACGCCGGGTGGCTCGCGGTGCGCGCAGCAGACGACACGAACGTCGGAAGGTTTGCCGACGCGCGGCGCGAGCTGTTCGAGCAAGCGTCAAGCGAGACCGCAGCCGACATGGTCTGGACGATCGCGACCCGGTTTGATCTGGTTCACGCCGACCTGCTCGGGCCGCGGGATCGTGCGTTGCGGGTCGAGCGGCTGGTGCGCGTGGTGCGGTTTGTGCGCGCGGTGCAGCACCGGCTCGATCCGGCGGGGGACCTCGGCGCGTTCTGGAGTTACTACCACGACCTCGACGAGCGGGACCGTTCGTTTGGCGCAATCGGCGAAGAAGTTGTTGGCCGCGACGAGGAAAGCGAAGGGGGCGTTGCCAACGCGGTGCAGCTGCTGAGCGCGCACGGGGCGAAGGGGCTCGAGTTTGACGTGGTGTTTGTGCCCCGCGTGAATCCGCCCAACGGCTTTCCGAAGACCTCGGGCGGGCAGCACGGGCCGGTGCTGCCCGAGGGGCTGGTCGATCGGCTCGGGGACGAGCGCGACGCCAAGGCGCGGTCGCGGGCTGAGGAACGGCGGATTTTCTACGTCGCGGCGACCCGGGCCGAGCGGCGGCTGGTGCTCTTGACCAAGAAAACCAAGGCGCGGAGCAAGAGCGAGCACTACGCCCAGGAGCTGCTCTACGACGAGCCGGACCTGATCGTGGCGCGCGAGCTGGACGAGGTGCTCGGCACGGGCGGCGGGCGCGATGCCCTGGCGGCCGAAGCGCCGGCCGGTGCGGTCCGCGAGATGCAGCGGCGTGCTGCCGATACCGAGCGCAGGGCGGCGCGAGCGCAGGCGGCGGCGGCGCTGGACGCGGTTGATTCGGCGGACGCTGACCCCGAGGCGATCGCGCGCGCGGTCGAGGATTTCCGCAGGGCTGCGGCACGAACCGCGGTCGCGGCGGTGTTTGACGCGACGGGAGAAACGCCGGCTTGGGCCGAGGGCGCGGGTGCGGGCGAGGCCGCGGCACGCCTGGCAGTGAGCGCAGCCGAAGAACCGACCGAGATTTCGGGGTTTGTGTTTGCGCCGATGCGGGCGCCGATCGACCTGAGCTTTACGACGATCGATCATTACACGCGGTGCCCGGCGTGTTTTTATGTGCGGCACGTGCTCGGGCTTGGTGAAGCGCCGACGCCGGCGCTTTCGACCGGGGGGCTGATTCATCAGGCGATGGAGTGGTATGGGCGCGCGTGGCGGGATGCGGATGTCGAGGGGAAATCACCGCCGGGGGTGGACGAGCTTGTGGCGTACGGGCGTCGGCTCTTTGTTGCGCAGCTGCGCACGGGCGGCGTGGGGGACGGGTTGACAGCGGATGAACTGGCAGCGATGCTGATGCGCGCGCATGAGATGATGGTCGAGAGCCGGGCGGAGATTCTGGAGATCGAGCGAAGGATCGTGTTGCCTTATGTCGTGGACGGGGCGGAGCACCGGTTGGTTGCCAAGCTCGATCGGGTGGATCGGATCGACAGCGGCGTGCGGATCGTGGACTACAAGACGGGCGGGGCGAGCAAGGCAAAACTCGAGCCGAGGAAGGACGACTTGCAGCTTGGGGTTTACGCGATGGCGATGCGGCACGAGATGCCGGAGGTGGGGGGGCGGGCCGAGTACTGGCTTTTGCGGACCGGTGAGCGGGGGATGATCGACCTGGACTCGATCGACGAGGGGAAGGTGCGGAGCGCGATCGACAAGGCGGTGCGGGGGATGATGTCGGGCGAGTTTCCGCGCAAGCCTGGGTGGTCGTGCAGCGGGTTGTGCCGGTTGCTGGTGGTGGGGGCGGACGAATAGCGCAGTGCGCGTGGTGCAGCCGAGCTTGCGCTCGGGGCTCGTTGTGTGGCGGGCGAGTCTTTGTGAGTCGGTCAGATTCTGACGGCCAGGTCGCTGAGGTTGTCGAGGCTGAAGGTATCGCTTTCGCCGTCTGCCGACCAGAGGCGGACGATGTTGGCGTTGCTGTCTGCGGCGACAACGTTGACGGTTCCGGCGGCGGAGACGTACGCGCTGAGTGTCCCGGTCGGCCGGGTTTGGTTGTCGGTAACGAAATCGGTGAGGGTGTCGGTGTTCCAGACGGGGTCGCCGGGACGCCAGTGGATGCGCACGAGAGCGCCCGCGCTGTCGTACCCGGCGTAGTTGATAATGTTGGTGGGTGTGAGCCACGCGGTGAGGTTGCCGCCGACGATCGCGGGGACTGCGCCTTGGACGGTTGCGGACATATCGGTCTGGGTCCAGTTGCCCGCGCCCCGGCCGGGGTTCCACCACGTGCCGATGAGCTGTCCGCTGGTGTCGACCCCGACGAATCGGATGCCGCCCCACGGGGTGAGTGTGACATCGAGTTGGCCGGCGAGCGGGTCGGCGCCGGTGAGTGTGGAGAGGTTGTCGACGCGCCATGTGGTGAAGCTGGCGACGTTGACCCAGACGCCCTGGACGTTGCCGCTGGCGTCGAGCCCGGCGAGTGTCCACTGGTTCCAGCTTGTGACATAACTTGTCATTTGTGTGAACGCGGGTGTGGTCATGCTCTGGGATGTAAGATCGTCGGTGATATTAAAGAAGGTCCACGACGCTTGGGTCGAGCCGGCGGCGGTGGATTGCTGGAAGGCAACGATCTCGCCGGAAGGAGTGAAGCCCGCGACCGTGACGACAGCACTGCCGGACTCGGGGCGGCTGATGAAGAAGGTGAGCACGCCGGCGGGCGAATCGGCGTTGGTGGTGGAGGTCTCGGCGGTGAGGTTGGTGAATGTCCACGAGCCGTCGGCGGCTCTGCGGTGGAGGATAAACCCGTCGGCCGAGGGTGCGGCGACGTAGACGAGCCCGTCGTTTGGATCGGTCCAGACGACAGGGTCGCCGGTGACGGCGGGGGACGGGGTGTAGTCGCGGATCCGCGCGGCGGTCCAGACGCTGCCGTTGCCGGTGATGGCGATGAGGTCGCCGTCGGTGTTGCGGATGATGTTGACGTGTGTTTCGTCAGCGAGTGAGGTGGTCTTCGAGGCGCTGCCGTTGAGGACACTGAGGGAGAAGTCGGCGGTGGGCATCCACTCGTAGGCGCCGATGTCGGGGCTCGAGCCGGTGGTGCGTGCAAAGCCGCGTTGGTCGTTGGCGACAGCGCCCGAGGCGGTGCCGGCGTTGAAGGCGGGGCTGCCGGGGTAGATGGCGTGGGTGCGGGTCGGGCCGCCGTTGTCTTCGAGTTCACCGAGTTTGGCATCGACGCCGACGAGGTTGCCGTTGGTGCCGTTGCTCAGCCCGCCGGCGGTGCCTGCGTCGGAGACAAGGTTGTTGGTTCCTGAAACGGTGCCGTTGGTGAGGGTGATGTCGTTGGCGACGGGTGAAGCGGTCCCGAGGAGGTTGCCAGCGTAGATGGTGCTGGTGGTGGTGAGTGTTCCTGCGCCGCCCTGCTTGCCGACGTCGATGCCGCCGCCTTGGCCGAAGTTGTCGTCGTTGGCGTCTGCGGTGTTGTTTGCGATTGTGGAGTTGGCGATGACGACGGTGCCGTCGAACATGCCGATGCCGCCGCCGAAGTCTCCGGCAGAGTTGCCGCTGATGGTGCTGCTCTGGATGGTGAGCGCGGTGTCGGTCCAGATCGCGCCGCCTGAGGCACCGGCGGAGTTGTTGCTGAGCGTTGAGCGGACGATGGTGAGTGTGCCGCCGAAGTTGTCGATGGCGCCGCCGGAGTCTGCGGCCGAGTTGCCGTCGAGTGTGGAGTCGGTGATGGTGGCGGTGCCGTTGTTCTCGATTGCGCCACCGCTGGAGACTCCCGAGTTGTTGTTGAGTGTTGAGTTGGTGATGGTGAGCGTGCCGCTGGCCTGGTTCTGGATGGCGCCGCCGAAGCCGTTTGCGCTGTCTGTGGAGGTGTTTCCGCTCAACGTGCTGTTGGAGATTGTGAGCGTGCCGCCGTTGTCGATCGCGCCACCGTTGGTGCCGGTGGTGTTGTCGGAGATGTTGCTTGTTGAGATGGTGAGTGTGCCGTTGGTGTCGTTGTCGATTGCACCTGCGGCACCACCGGCGGTGTTGTTTCTGATCGAGGATCCGGTGATGACGACGACGGACGTGCCGTCGTTGTCGATAGCGCCGCCCGAATCACCGGTGGTGTTGTTGCTGATGATGGTGGAGATGATGGTGAGGATGTTGCGGTTGAGGATGGCGCCGCCGTCGTTGGCCGAGGTGTTGCCGACGATTTTCATCGTGTCGAGCGTGAGGTCTTCGTCATTTGCGATCGCGCCGCCGTTGGCGGTGGTCATGCCGTCGGTGAGCGTGAGCCGGGAAATGGTGACGCTGATCGTGGTGTTCGCGTTGCCGTCGTTGACGACGAAGTGCCGGCTCGCGTCGTTGCCGGAGATCGTCAGGTCGTTGAAGCCCGGCCCGGTGATGGTGACATCATCGGTGATGGTCAGGAACCCGTCGGTAAGGGTGATGGTCGAGCCGCTCAGCGACCCGGCGAACGAGATCAAATCATCGAGCGGGTTGGCGTTGGAGGCGATGATTGCCTCGCGGATGGAGAGATCGCCCGCAGAGACATCACCGTCGTCTGTGGACTCGGTGGTATCGACCACGAGCGCGAGCACTTGGCGCTCATAGGCACCGATGTCGGGGGTGCCGCCGTCTTCTCGCACGAACAGCCCGCCGCGCTGATCGGTGGTGAGGGCTGAGAACGCAGCCCCGGCGTCGATCGCGGAGCTGCCCGCCAGGAGTGCGTGGGTTTGGGTGGTGCCGCCGTTGCTGGCGAGGGCCGCCAGAAGCGGGTCTTGCCCGACGATGTTGTTCTTGGTGCCGTCGGTGAGGCCGCCGGAAGTTGCGGCATCGCCGATCAGATTGAACGACGAGTTCGCGCCGATCGAGCCGCCGTTGAGTGTGATGTCGTCGGGTGTGTTCGCACCGCCGTTGGTGTTGTTGGAGACGACGGTGCTGGTCAGCGCGATGGTGCCGTTGGTGGATTCGATCCCGCCCCCGGTCCCGCCGGTGGTGGCGTTGAACGCGATTGTGGAGTTGGTTATGGTCAGGCCCGCGAAGCCCCGTGTGTAGACCCCCCCGCCGCCAGTCGTTGCGGTGTTGCCCGAGATGGTGGAGTTGGAAATGGTGACATTGCCACCGTAGTCGGCGAGGCCGCCCCCCTGGGCACCGGATGTGTTGCCGGCGATTGTGGAGTTGGAGACGGTGACACTCGCGGCCCCGGACACGGAAGTCAACAACCCGCCGCCGTCGCCTGGAGCGGTGTTGTCGGAGATGACCGAGTTGGCGATCTCCTGCACTCCCAAGCCGACCAGGACGATGCCACCACCCACGAATCCGCCGCCCGCGGCATTCCCGCTGAAGGTCGAGCCGGTGACCGACATCGTGACGCCCTGGAACCACAGCCCGCCGGCGCTGCCCTCGGCGGTGTTGCCCGAGACGGTCGAGTCGGTCATGGTGAGGTTGCCGCGGCTATAGATGCCCGCGCCGATGCCGTTGGCGTTGTTGCTGACTGTCGTGCGTATGAGTGTGAGGCTTGCCCCGAACCCGTTGCTGCCAGCGCTCAGACTGCCACTGTAGATACCCGCCCCCCAGTCGCCCGCGCCGTTGGTGAGGGTGTTGCTGGTGACGATGACATCGGTGAGCGTGAGGCTGTCCTCGTTGGCGATGCCCGCGCCGAAGTTGCCGCCAGCGAGGAGGCCGTTCTGGATGGTCAGGCTGGAGATCGAGACGGTCTTGTTGGTGGTGTAGTCGAGGTCATCGACGAGGAGCACACGGGACGCGGCAGCGCCATCGACCGCGAGGTTGTCCGAGCCGAGACCGGTGAGGGTGAGGTCATCGGTGATGGAGAGCTGGGCCGCGTTGGTGAGTGTGATCGTCGAGCCGCTCAGGGAGCTCTCGAAGGTGATCGTGTCGGCACCGGGGTTGTTGTTGGTGATGGTGAGTGCATCGCGGAGGGAAAGCTGGCCGGGTCCGAAGGTGTTGTCAAAGGAATCGTCGGCGCTGTCAACGACGATGGAGATCGTCTGGTTCTCGAACGCGCCGATGTCCACGCCCGCGCCGTTGGACCTTGAGAAGCCGCGTTGGTCGGTGGTCAGCGAGTTGGGGTTTGAGCCGGTGTCGATCGCGGGGCTGCCGACCAGAAGCGGGAAAGTCCGTGTGGGTCCGCCGGCAAATGCAGGGGCAGCGTTGAGCATCGGGTCTGTCCCGACGATGTTGCCGTTGGTGCCGTTGGTCAGCCCGCCGGAGGTAGTGGCGTCCTCGATGAGGTTGTTGGCGGAGGTTGGGTCGAGCGTCGCTCCCCCAGCAAGCATGATGTCGTCCGGGGCGGTCGCGCCGTCGCGGCTGTTGTTGGCGACGATCGTGCTGTTGATACTGAT
>CAYMZJ010000068.1:8042-11073 GCA_964394895.1 uncultured Phycisphaeraceae bacterium
CCAGACATGGATGCCGCCGCCGCCCTCGGTGCCGTTGTTGTTGTCTGTGTCGGACTGGTTGCCGGTGATGGTGCTGTTGAGGATGGTGAGCTGGGTGTTGGCCTGCCCGGCTCCGTTCTGCCAGATCGCGCCGCCGACCTGGGTCGCGGTGTTGTTGTAGAAAGTGGAGTTGATGATGGTGAGGGTCGAGCCTGCCGCCCGCCCGATATTGGTGATCGCGCCGCCGTTGCCGACCACCGTGCCATCGAAGAAGACGCTGTTGCTGATGGTGAGCGTGCCCGAGGAGAGGATCGCCCCGCCGAGCCCGAGGGTGGTGACGCGGTTGCTGTCAAAGCTGGTTCGCTCGATCGTGAGCGTCTCGGCGTTGCGGATCGCGCCGCCGCCGCCGTTGCTGAACCCGGGGGCGACCGAGCCCCGCCGGAGCCACAGATCGGTGAGGGAGACCGCGATGTCGGCGCCCGTCCCATCGGTAATATCGAAGATGCGTGAGGTGAATCCGGCATCGATCGTGATTCCGAGATGGTTGCCGTCCGAGTCTGTGCCGCGGATGGTCAGTGCGTCCGAGATCGTCATCTGGCCCGACGACAGCACGATCGACTGCGCGTTCAAGCTCGCGTCAAACTCGATGATGTCTGCCCCACCCGCGGCGTTGGCGTCGAGCACCGCCTGTCGCAATGACCCGGCCCCCGCGTCGTTGGTGTTCATGACCGTGAAGGTCGAGAGCAGTTGGCGGGGTTCAAGGGTCTCGAAAAGCTCGCGGGTGTCACGCGTGGTCATGGAGGGCTCCGGTGTGGATGGTGATTCTGCTCTGGCATCCGGGCCATGACATACGGCTCCTGGACGCGGCGATCTCTCTCTCGGCTCCCCCAGCACGGCGGACCACCCGCCACGAGGGCACGGGAGAGCAGCAACACGATACCCACAACCCGGGTCATATGCAAGGGGGAAATACGGGGGGAGTCGCGCAAACCCCTGCAATACAAGATGTTATGATCGCCATGTCCCCAATGGGCCCGGAGGGGTTCGAACCCTCACTCCCCTTCCGGGGAAGCGGATTTTAAGTCCGCTGCGTCTGCCAGTTCCGCCACGGGCCCAGAGGGGGAGGATAGTGGGGTGAGGGGGTGAGGGGGTGAGGGGGTGACATAGCTTCTATAGAACCCCTCGCGCGAGCGAGGGGTGTATGAAAAGAGATGTGGGGTGGCGAGGTGTCTACCCCCGCTTGCGCGGAGGGCTCTATTGGTAGAGCCACACGGGCCATATTGGTATGGGGGCACGGGCAGGACAAAGCGGGCGCAAGAAACGAGCCCCGGGAGGGCCGGGGCTCGTGAGAGGGCAGGCTGAGGATGTCGCGCCGGATCAGGCGTTGTAGAGGCCGACGGTCCAGGTGTTCTGGATGTCGCCAGCGTCGCCGCCGAGCTGGTAGATGTCGCCATCGAGCGAGCCGACCAGGAGCGTGACAGCGTTGTCGTCGCTGGTGTAGTAGCCCGAGACCGACCCGATGAGGGCAGCCGAGTCGGGGATGTTGTCGATGGTGATGAAGTCCCATGAGCCGCCCTCCGGGGTCCAACTGAAGACCCCGACTTCGCCTGTCGCGGTGATCCCGGCGATGAAGGTCTCGCCCGACTCGCCGATGATGGAGGTCAGCGAGCCCGAGACGAAGGCGGGGGCGCCGAGGTTGTCGCCCAGTGGTGTGACGGTCCATTCGCCACCCGGTGCCCACCAGACGGCGACCATCTCGCCGTCGGTGTTGAGGCCGGTGATGTTGATCCCGCCCCAGGGGGTGACCCAGGCGGCGATGTCGCCGGTGAGTGGTGTGGAGCCGAGGATTTCGGTGAGGTTGGTCGAGACCCAGTTGTCGAGCCCCGGTGCCCACCAGATGACGCGGAGGTTGCCATCGGTGTCGAGCCCAGCAACATTCATCGCGCCCCACGAGGTCACAAAGCTCGCCAATGCGCTGGTAAAGCGGGGCACGGCTTGGCCATTGTCGCGGAGCTGGTCGTCGGCGAGGTTGACAAAGTTCCAGGTTGCGTCGCCGTTTTCGTCAACGCCGCCGTCCTGCCAGTAGAAGATCAGCTCGCCCTGCTCATTGAGCCCAGCCATGTTGACAGTGCCCCAGGGGGTGGTGAGCACGCTGATGTTCGAGTCGGTGATGGGCTCGGAGTCGTCGATCTCAGCGGTGAGGTTTCGGCCGCCCCAGTCGCCGTCCTGGTCGCGGACAAAGAGCACGAGCCCCTCGTCACTTCGGGCCGCAGCGTATCGGCTTGCGTTCGAGCGTGAGTTGGTCTCACGCATGGTCACGACAGAGCCGGTGATCTCGGGCAGGCCCTCAAATGCGGCGAGATGGATCTCCTCGGCTTCCCCGTTGCCATCGCTCTGCTCGAACACAAGCACCGGCTGGCCCGACTCGTCGGTGCGGATGGTGACGGTCTCGCCCTCGTCGTCGGGTGCTTCGACCTCGACGCGAGGCACGCGGACCTCGATGCCCAGCGTGCCCGAGCTGGTGCCGATCAGGCCTCGCAGCCCGGGAGCCCCGATCGCAAACCCAGCCCTGACCTCGTGGAGACCCTCGCGGAGGACGGTCCACCCGTCGGTCTCGACGGTGACGACGGTGTCGCCTGCACTCACCTCGGCCGAGCCGATGAGGACATTGCCCGCAAACAGATTGATCCAGATCGTGGGCGTGTACTCGAAGCCGTCCTCGTCATACTGCGGCCCCATTTCCTCGAAGAGGGCCGTCATCGTCGCGCGGAGAGCGGTGAGCTCGTCAGCGACATGCGAGACACGCACCTCGAAGGAGAGCGTGTACTCGCCGGCGTTGTTGTAGGCGGTGATGTTGTCGGTGTCGCTCTCGCCCGAGTCAGAGGCCGCGACCAGATCGGGCACGCCGGGGATCGGGATGTCGCGGGAGTCGATGGGCGGTCCTTCATACTCATCCTCGCCATCGTCGGCTTCGCCAGCGATATTGCTGTAGATCACGACCTTGCCGCCAGCCTGGTCGATGACCGCGACATCCATGAACCCGTCGCCGGTA
>CAYMZJ010000069.1:0-9821 GCA_964394895.1 uncultured Phycisphaeraceae bacterium
CGGTCATCTCGGCGTTGCCGCCGGCGTTGTCTGCGATCGGGCCGTAGGCGTCGGTCGCAAGGGTGATGCCGAGTGTCGAGAGCATGCCGACCGCCGCGATGCCCACGCCGTAGAGGCCCATGAGGAAGTTGTCGCCGCCGCCCGCAAACGCGAACGCAGCCAGGATGGCGATGACGACGGTGAGCAACGAGGCCCAAGTGGACTTCATGCCCTCGGCGATGCCGGCGATGATGACGGTGGCCGGGCCGGTGAGGGCCTGCTCGGCGATGCGTTTGGTCGGTGGGTGCTCATACGAGGTGTAGTACTCGGTGGCGTGGGCGATGACGAGCCCGGCGAGCAGCCCGGAGACGATCGAGAGCCCCAGGCCCCACCACGCGAAGGGGAGTGATTCGGAGGGGTTCCTGCCAAAGAGCATGTAGAGCAAGCCGAACGCGCCGAGCAGGATCAGTGTTGACGCGACGTAGACGCCCTTGTGGAGGCTCTTGAGGAGTTCGTTGAACCCTGCGCCTTCGCGGGCTTTGACCGTGAAGACGCCGAGGATCGAGCAGATGATGCCGATGCCCGCGAGGGCGATCGGTGCCGCGGCAAGGGACAGCGCAATGGAGGTTGACTCGTCGCCGGTCTTCCCGATGGTAAAGGCGGCAGCGGCCCCGAGCGCCATAGTGGCGAGGATCGACCCGTAGTAGGACTCGTAGAGGTCGGCACCCATGCCGGCGACATCGCCGACGTTATCACCGACATTGTCAGCGATGGTGGCGGGGTTGCGAGCGTCGTCTTCGGGGATGCCCGCTTCGACCTTGCCGACAAGGTCAGCGCCGACGTCGGCAGCCTTGGTATAGATGCCGCCACCGACGCGGGCAAAGAGGGCCTGCGTCGAGGCGCCCATGCCGAAGCTGAGCATGATGGTGGTGAGCTGCGAGATAGGGACATCCATCGCGTTGAAGACGCCGAACCAGGCGGAGACATCAAGCAGCGCAAACCCGACGACGGTGAGCCCCATGACAGCGCCGGATCGGAACGCGACGGTGAGCCCGTCGTTGAGCGAGTTCTTGACCGCGGCGGTTGTGCGTGCGCTGGCGTTGGTTGCCATTTTCATGCCGAACCAGCCGCAGAGCCCGCTGAGCAGGCCGGCGATCGGGACACCGATGAGGGTCTGCCACGGTTGAAGTTTGAGCCCGACCAGTGCCGCGAGGAACAGGACGAGCACGACAAAGACCATCGCAACGACGCGGTACTGGCGCGTGAGGTACGCCATCGCACCCTCGCGGACCGCTTCGGCGATGCGGACCATCTCGGCGTCGCCTTCGGTTTTCTTCATGACCGAGGCGGAAAACACCCTCGCCATGATGAGGGCGACAACCGCACTGATGGGCGCGATGTAGTAAGGGGCAGGGATGTCCGCGATGGACGCCAGCGTGAGGGGCATCGAGATGCTCATAGGGCTGGGCTCTCCGTAAAGTTTGGTGGGCCTGTGGGGATGACGACACCGGGCATCGGTCGCGCCGATGGTCCCGAACGTAAACAGATGATCTGGTCGGCTGCGAAAAACCCACGAGGGAAGACGCAGCGGGATGAGAAGAACACGGGCCCCGGCTCTCGCCCGGGCCCGGTGCAGGCTATCGGTGTTGGATCAGCGTTTGACGATCTGCTCGCGGGTGCGGCGAGACTCGGCTTTGCGCTGCGAGCGACGTTTCCGCTCGGAGGGCTTTTCGTAGTACTCGCGCTTGCGGACGTCCTTGGTCAGGCCTTCCTTTTCGCAGAGCTTCTTGAAGCGCTTCATGAGACCTTCGGGATGCTCCCCGCCGCGGGCTTTGATGCGAATCGCCATGGATACCTCGTCTTCGGGCCGAGCGTGCGGCCGTGCGTGCGTTGTTCGACTTCTAGACTGCCGTCGAGCCCGGACCGGGGACGGGGTCCGACGGGGCCGAAAGTAAAGGTCGGGTAGCCAGCGATTTCAAGTGAATCGGGGTTTGTTCACCCAGAGAAAGAGGGTCTTTGTTGCTGCTGATCGACGCCTTCAACGTGCTCCACCTGCCCGAAGCGGTGGTGGTCGGGCGGTCGCTGGTGCTGGCGGACCTGGCGAGCCTCATCGGAACGAGCCGCTACGCCGGGCAGGCAGCCGTCCTGGTCTGCGACGGATCAGGCGATGGCTCGATCGAAACACCCCGGGGAAAGCGGGCCCGGGTGCGGCTCTCGGGGGTCGAGGTCGTGTTCAGCGGCCCGGGCAGCAGCGCCGACGATGAAATCGAGGCGAGACTCAAGCGGGGAGGCGGGCACGGGATGACAGTGGTCAGCGACGACCGCAGGCTGCGGCGGGCGGCGTCGCGGGTGCGGGCCAAGAGCCTGTCAAGCTGCGTCTTTCTCTCGCACCTGTTGGTTTCTCCGGGTCGAAATCGGAAGCAACCAGTTCCGGAATTTGCGCGGGACACGCCTCTGGATCGGTACTCGATCGCGCACTGGATGCAGGAGTTCGGCCTGACACCGGGGGATCTGCTGGAACGTCGAGGTGGGGCGGCAAAGCCGGTGAATCTGCGGGCGCAAAGGCGGGTGGTGGATCGGCCGACAGGATTGGAGCACGAGCGTGCGAGCGGGACCCCGGGGGCAGCAGCCGCGCCTCAAGCCAAGCCGCCGGACCAGCCTCTGCTTCCGGACCAGCCGGTCCCCCCGGTCCCCCCGGTCCCCCCGGTCCCCCCAGCGTTGCCGGCGTGTGATCTCGAAGATGATCCGGTCATCCGTGCAGCGTTGGAAGAGTGGCGGGGCAGGCTGCGCGTCGAGGACCTGGACATGGCGCAGTGGTTGGAGAAGCGGGGACCGACGCGGCGGGATCCGTGACAAGGGGCGCGGTAGCGTCGTTGCTGCGGTGGGTTGGGGCGCAGAGAAATAACCGCCGTGAGGCAAGCTCAAAGATGGGCCCGGAGGGAATCGAACCCTCACCCCCGTTTCCGGGGAGCGGATTTTAAGTCCGCCGCGTCTACCAGTTCCGCCACGGGCCCAGAGGTGAGAGGATAGTGGAGGCGGGGGCAGAGTGTGGTGAGGTGTCCTCCCGCTTGCGCAGGAGGCTCTGTGTCAGAAGACGGCGGGGCGGGTTGGGCTGGGAAAGAAACGAGCCCCGGACGGCCGGGGCTCGAGAGAGAACGGTCTGTGAGA
Organism: uncultured Phycisphaeraceae bacterium; assembly: GCA_964394895.1. Classification (GTDB taxonomy): domain Bacteria; phylum Planctomycetota; class Phycisphaerae; order Phycisphaerales; family UBA1924; genus PNC22. The sequence goes on from CAYMZJ010000069.1 coordinate 3,148, forward strand.
GTCGCGTCCGGATCAGGCGGCGAAGAGGCCGACGTCCCAAGTGTTCTGGATGTCCCCGGCATCGCTTCCGAGCTGGTAGATGCTGCCGTCGAGCGAGCCGACCAAGAGGGTGACGGAGCTGTTGTCGCTTGTGTAGTAGCCGGAGACCGACCCGATGAGGGCAGCCGATTCGGGGAGGTTGTCGATGGCGGCGAAGGTCCAGGCGCTGTCGCCTGGGGTCCACGTGAAGACCCCGACGTCGCCGGTCACGGTAATCCCGGCGATGAAGGTCTCGCCTGAATCGGCGATGATCGAGGTCAGGGAGCCCGAGACGAAGGCAGGCGCACCGAGGTTGTCGCCTAGTGTGGTGACGGTCCACTCGCCGCCGGGTGCCCACCAGACGGCGACCATCTCGCCGTCGGTGTTGAGGCCGGTGATGTTGATCCCACCCCACGGGGTGACCCACGCGGCGATATCACCGGTGAGAGGGGTGGAGCCGAGGAGTTCGGTGAGGTTGGTCGAGACCCAGTTGTCGAGCCCCGGCGCCCACCAGATGACTCGGAGGTTGCCGTCGGTGTCGATGCCTGCGACATTCATCGCGCCCCACGAGGTGACGAAGCTCGCCAGTGAGCTTGTGAATTGCGGCACAGCCTGGCCGTTGGCGCGGAGTTGGTCGTCGGCGAGGTTGACAAAGTTCCAGGTTGCTTCGCCGTTTTGGTCAACGCCGCCGTCCTGCCAGTAGAAGATCAGTTCGCCCTGCTCGTTGAGCCCGGCCATGTTGACGTTGCCCCAGGGCGTAATGAGGACGCTGATGTTGGAATCGGTGATGGGTTCGGCGTCGGTGATCTCGTCGGTGAGGTTCCGGCCGTCCCAAGCGCCCTCCTGGTCGCGGACAAAGAGGACGAGCCCCTCGTCGCTTCGTGCCGCGGCGTATCGGCTCGCGCTGGAGCGCGAGTTGGCCTCGCGCATGGTGACGACCGAGCCGGTGATCTCGGGAAGATCGTCGAAGTCGGCGAGGTGGAGCTGTTCTGTCTCGCCGTCTTCCTGCTCGAAGGAGAGGACGGGCTTGCCCGATTCGTCGCGGGTGATGGTGACGGTTTCCCCTTCGTCGTCGGGTGCCTCGACCTCGACACGCGGCACACGGACCTCGATGCCGAGGTTGCCCGAGCGCGTCCCGATGAGGCCGCGGAGCCCGGGCGCGCCGATGGCAAAGCCGGCGCGGATCTGGTGGTGCCCTTCGCGGAGCACGGTAGTGCCGTCGGTCTCGACGGTGACGACGGTGTCGCCCTCGCTCACCTCGGCCGACCCGATGTAGACATTGCCCGCAAAGAGGTTGACCCAGATCGAAGGGGTGTAGGCGAACCCGTTGTCATCGAACTGCTCGCCGTTCTCCTCGAAGAAGGTGTTGAGGGTGGCGCGGAGGTCGTCAAGATCGCCGGAGACGTGGGAGACGCGGACGTCGAAGGAGAGGGTAAAGTCGCCGGCATTGTTGTAGGCGGTGACGTCGTCGGTGTTGCTCTCACCGGTGTCGGAGTCGTTGATCAGGTCGGGGATGCCGGGGATGGGGATGTCGCGCGAGTCGATGGGCGGCCCGCCGTAGTCGTCCTCGTCGTCGCCATCGTCGGCGTCACCGGTCACGTTGCTGTAGATGACGACCCGACCGCCGGCCTGGTCGATGACCGCGATGTCGATGAACCCGTCGCCGTCGAACTCGCCGACGATCTGCTGGCGGGGCAGAGCCTGGTCATTGGCGAGCAGGAAGCCCGCTTCGATCTCGGCGATTTCGAGAGTGCCGTCGACAAAGTCGAGCTGGGTGATGGTGCCGTCGGCGCTAAAGCCGAGGACGAACAGCTCATGCCCAAAGGCGTTGAAGTTGAGGAAGGCTTGGGTGAGTCCCGGGGCGACGTCGATGGTTTCGAGATCGCCGAGCCCGGTTTCGCTGCCGTGGAGGATGGAGAAGGTTCCGTCCCCGGCGTTGGAGACGATCATGTCCATGAAGCCGTCGAGGTTGATGTCGAAGGCGTTGATGTGGACGGGTTGGTCTCCGACGTCGAGGGTGTCGGTCTCGATAAGGCCGTCCTCGAGGTTGAAGCCGCCGTCCATGAGGCGTTCGTATTCGGGCTGGAAGCTGATGATGCTGACGGTGTCGTCGTCGCGGTTGGTGACAGCGATATCAGGCGAACCGTCGTTGTCGAAGTCCATGATCGCCATGGCGTCGCCGCCGGAACCTGTGGCGAAGTAGATACCGGTGGGCAGGTCGATGTATGCGCCGTCGAAGGGCCACGCGATTGCGTCTTCTGTGCCGTCGCCACCGCCACTGTCGCCGGTGCCGTCGTCGCCCGAGCCGTCACTGCGATCGAGGAGGAGGAGTGAGTCGACGATCTGGAGCGCGCCGAGCGAGTCATGCCAGACGGCGATGAACGGATCGCCGACGAAGTGTGACGAGTCGCCGAAGTTGTCTCCGCCGGTCCCGTCGCCACCGTCGCCCCCATCACTCCCGTCGCCGCCATCACCTCCGCCGCCGTGACCGCTGTTGTCTCCGTCGTCGCCGCCTTCGCCGAAGCCTTCGCGGTCGGCGCCGAAGTCTTCAGAGCCGATCCACGGCCCGACGGGCTCGGCGATCGGTCCCTCGGCGTCGTAGATGAGGACGATGCCGGTGGCGGTGTCGGCGAGCTGGAGCCCGCCGGCAAACGTGAAGGTGGAGTCGCCGTTGTTGAGGTAGGTGGTGAACCGGTGTGTGGCAGCATCGAAGAACCCGAGGTCGGGCAAGCCGTCGGCGTTGATGTCGAGGACCTGGAGCCGTTGTGCGTCCCCGAAGTCGCCGTCGATGACGCTCCATTCGGCCATGCCTCCGCGGCCGTCCTGCGACCAGATCTGGATCTCGTTGAGGTCGGGTGCGAGGACCGCGGTGTCGGTGACGCCGTCGCCGGTGAAGTCGGCGAAGATGACCGATTCAGGGGTAGCGTCGATGTCGAGGGCGATGGTGTTGATGTCGCCGCTGAGGAGCTGGCGGCTCTCGAGGGTTTCGAGGGTGCTCGCGGTGTGTGGCTTGTTGGTGTGCATGGTTGACCTCTTTTTGGATTGTGATGACGCCGGGGCGTTGAAGAACCCGGTGCATCGAGAGTCGGCCGGAGAAAGGGGGTGTGATTGGACGGAGATCGCAGGTTGTGGCAGTGCGGGTGGTTTGGGGTGGGGCTGTGCGGGTTGGGCAACTGGTTGGTCCCGGTGCGTGGAGCTACGATCGGCGGTGTGGGAAGGAGACCCGGCGATGGAACCCCTTGTGGCGGTGGTAATGGGCTCGACGAGCGACTGGGAGACCATGGCGCACGCGTGCGAGGTGCTCGAAGGGATGGGCGTCGGGCACGAGGTGCGGGTGGTGAGCGCGCACCGGACGCCGGACCTGTTGTTTGAGTTTGCTGCGGGCGCAGCGGGGCGGGGGATCGAGGTGGTCATCGCGGGCGCGGGCGGGGCGGCGCACCTGCCGGGGATGATCGCCGCCAAGACGCGGCTGCCGGTGTTGGGGGTGCCGGTCGAGAGCCGGGCGTTGCGGGGGATGGACTCGCTGCTCTCGATTGTGCAGATGCCGGCGGGGGTGCCGGTGGGGACGCTGGCGATCGGGAAGGCCGGGGCGATCAACGCGGGGATTCTCGCAGCGTCGATCGTCGGGCTTTCGCGGCCGGAGATCGCCGAGGCGGTCGAGCAGCACCGAGCAGCCCAGACCGCAAAGGTGCTGGGTGATCCTGACCCGCGCCGACCGGGATCCGGGAAATGATTGTCGGCGTGCTCGGTGGGGGACAACTCGGGCGGATGCTCGCGCTGGCAGGGCACCGGATCGGCGCGCAGGTGCGGTGCTTTGATCCAGATGCGCAGGCGTGCGCCGGGCAGGTGACCGAACTGGTCGTGGGGGACTACAGCGACAAGGCAGCGCTGGGTCGCCTCATCGACGGCTGCGACGTGGTGACATACGAGTTTGAGAACGTGCCGATTGAGGCAGCGGCGTGGTGTGCCGAGCGGGTCGAGACGCACCCGGCGATCGCGGCGCTGGCCGCTGCGCAGGACCGGATAGAAGAGAAGGCACTGCTGCGCGCGCATGGTCTGGAGCCGGTGCCGCACATGCTCGTCGAGAGTGAGCCGCAACTCCGCGAGGCGGTCGAGGCGCTCGGCCTGCCCGCGGTCCTCAAGACCTGCCGGGGCGGGTACGACGGCAAGGGGCAGGTGGTGCTGCGCAAGGTGGCGGATATTACGACCGCATGGGCCGAACTCGGGAGCCCAGCGGGCGAAGGGGGCAGGCTCGTGCTGGAGGGGTTCATCGCGTTTTCGCGGGAGATTTCGCTGCTGGCGGTGCGGGGGAAGGACGGCGAGGTACGGCTGTACGACCCGGTCTGCAACGAACACGAGGGGGGGATTCTCGTGCGGTCACGCCCGGCAGGAGAGGCTGCCGACCCGGCCTCGCTGGATCGGGCGCGGGCGGGGGTCGCGTCGCTGATGGCCGGGCTCGGCTATGTCGGCGTGCTGGCGGTCGAACTCTTCGAGACGGCCGACGGCACGCTGATCGCCAACGAGATGGCGCCTCGGGTCCACAACTCGGGGCACTGGACGATCGACGCGGCTGCGTGCGACCAGTTCGAGAACCACCTGCGGGCGGTGCTTGGGTTGCCCTTGGGTTCGACCCGGACGATCTGCAACTGGGAGATGCGGAACCTGATCGGGAGCGTGCCCGCAGTCGGAGCGTTGCTGGCCGAGGAGGGGCTGCGGCTGCACTGCTACGGGAAGGCGGAGAAGGCCGGGCGGAAGGTGGGGCATGCGACGGTGGTGGGGGTCTAGTGGTGATAGACCGTGTTGCCACCCTGGCGTGCTGTGCGGGCACGAAAAAACGGCCCGTTGGGCCGTCGATGCAAAAAACACGGGCGAAGGGATTCGAACCCCTAACCTCCTGATCCGTAGTCAGGTGCTCTATCCAATTGAGCTACGCCCGCAGAGCGGGGATCGTAAACCGGCTAGGGGGTGGGGGCAAGCGGTGAAAGGCTGGGGGAGGCAGAAAGGCACGCCCCTGCGGCTTCAGAAGGCTCGGCAGCCGCCCACTTGAAGCACCGGCAAGGGGGAAGAGTGGGATTCTGCTGTTCGAGCGAGGGGCTTCTTGGAGGGTTCGCAAGGGGATGGGCTTGATTCTGCCGGGCTGGTGGGCGATGATTGGAGCCCGGGTTCGGTCATGCCATCGGCGTGGCTGGAGTTGGGTGCTGGTGTCTGCGGCGTGTGCTGTGGGCGGTTTTTTGGACAGATCAGAGGTATTGCATGGCTCACTCACGTTCCGCACGCAAACGCGTCCGTCAGAATCTCTCGCACCGTTCGGCAAACCGTTGGCGGCTTCGGGCGATGCGTGCGGCGATGAAGGACTTCCGCGGCAAGCTGGCTGCGGATGATGTCGCGGGGGCCAAGGAGTCGCTCAAGGCGTGCTGCTCGGTGATCGACAAGACGGCCCAGAAGGGCGTGATCCATCGGAACCAGGCTGCGCGTCGGAAGAGCCGGCTGAACGCGGCGCTCAAAGCCAAAGCTCTGGCTTGAGCCCTTGGGCGGGGTGCTCAGAGCCCCGGCATGATTTGCAGTTGCTGACCGACCGGCTTGTGCTGGTCGGTCTTTTGTTTTTGGACGGAGCGATCGACGGCCCCCACATGCGTCGATCCGCCCTACGCTGGAACGCTATGGAAGGTCGCGTTGCCGAGGAAAAGCTGACGAACAGAACGGCACGGGGGTATCTCTCCGAGTCGCAGCGGCCGCTGTCTATTCTCGTGTTTTTGCTGCCTTTGCTCGCGGCATACGAACTCGGGGCGTGGCTGTACCTCTCGGGGGGTGAGCACGGGCCGACGACGATCGCGGCGTGGGGGATGCTTGCGAGATTTTTCGAGACGTTCGGTGTGATCGGGATCCACCTGCCGGCGTTGCTGCTGGTGACGGTGCTCCTGGTGTGGCACATGCTGGTGCGCGAGCGTTGGCGGGTGCGGCCGATGGTGCTGGTGGGGATGGCGATGGAGGCGTGCGTGTGGACGGTGCCGCTGACGATCCTGCTGATCGTGCTCCAATCCGCGCTCACAGGCGAGGCAGCCCCGCCCGTCGCAGCCCAGGTCACTGATCCGGAAGGCTTGCGGAACCTCTCGTGGCAGACCCGGCTGACGATCTCGGCCGGCGCGGGGCTCTATGAAGAGCTGCTCTTCCGCATGATCGCCATCGCTGCTATCCACGCGCTGCTCCCCCTGCGCGGCCCCTCTCCCCCCCCCGGGCCCCCCACGGCGCCGGCGCCCCGGTGGCGATCGTCGTTTCTGCTGCCGCCTTTGCCCTCTACCACAACCAGGCTGGGGGCAGCGGGATTGTCGGGGTGTTGGCGTTTGTGCCCTACTTCGTGGCGGGGGTCTATTTCGGGCTGCTCTATGTGGTCCGGGGCTTTGGGCTGGTGGTGGCGGTGCATTTTTTATACGATGTAGTGGCGTTGCTGGTGAGCGGGTAGGGATTTTTTCATTCTGAGTGAGAGACCAGAATCTATCTCTCACTCTCCCCGGACGCCGACACTGAGCCTGCGAAGTGTCGGATCATGATGTGCAATTGCGTACCAGATATCCGACGCTTCACAAGCTCAGCATCAGCGCCCTTGTCGCAGATTTTCTCTCGGATTTCTCTCAGAGATCAACGCGGTCCCACCCAAC
>CAYMZJ010000070.1:0-1774 GCA_964394895.1 uncultured Phycisphaeraceae bacterium
GGGGGGGGGGGGCCCCCCCCCCGGGGGGGGGGGGGGGGGGGGGGGGGGGGGGGGGCCTTGCTGGCTTTGCCGCTCTGGCTCCTCGCTTGCGCGAGGGGCTCTATGTATCGGGTATGATTGTCATGCGTAGCAAAGCGGCTGCGGGAGGAGGCGACTCCGACTGAGGAAAGTCCGAGCACGGCAGGACACGGTGGTGGGTAACGCCCACCCGCCCGATGGTTCCGGGGCGAGGGAAAGTGCCACAGAAAGTAAACCGCCGATGGCCTCTGCGATTTCAAGTCTTCGATTTGAGATTGCAGAGTGCACAGGCAAGGGTGAAAGGGTGCGGTAAGAGCGCACCGCCCGGCTGGTGACAGCCGGGGCATGGTAAACCCCACCGCGTGCAAGCCCAAGCAGTTCTCCGTTGCGCGAGCGCGCATTGCGCGTGCGTGCAGCACGGCTTGTCCGGCCGATGGGAACGGGTAGGGTGCTCGGGTGTGGTCAGGGGGGCGGGCTTTCGAGCCCGCGTTCGGGGCTGCATCCGGACCACGTCGGCAACGGCGTGGCAAGAGAAATGGCCGCTCGTGCCGGCGGCTTTGTGGCACCGGCTTCTGGCCGGTGTGCAGGAGCGGCCGGCATCGACAGAACTCGGCTTACCAGCTGCGCAGGACCGTTTGATCGCGGGCCTCCGAGAGATCGGGGGCCCGCGGCCGTTTTGCGCCACTTGCGCGACTCAGAGAGCAGTGCCGTCGGGTGCCTTTCTCCCTCTCCCTTTGGGAGAGGGCCGGGGTGAGGGTGCCTTTCGCCTCTTTCCCTTTCCTCTGTGCAACTCTCTGTCCGCTGTTGTGAAAAGAGGAAACGGCCCGGGCTTTGCATCCCGGGCCGCTGTTGTGTTGTCTTGCTTCGTTCGTTTTCTTCGCGGCCTCCGCGTCTGCTCCGCGGCTGGGCGTTCTGTCTTCGCTGCTCTACGCGGCGATGCCCAGCGCCGTGTTCTCGGGCTCGACGCCGAGTCGGATGACGATGGGGTCAGAGCCGGCGCTGGTGTCGTTGCCGCGTTTGGCGCGGACGCGGTACTGGACACCGGTGCAGCCGGAGCTGAGGGTGTTGTCGAGGAACTTCTTATCGCCGACGCTGGAGATAAGGTTCCATGTGGTTTCGTCGTCAACCTTACGCAGGATTTCATAGAACGTGGAATAAGCGAGCGTGCCCTTCCATGTAAGTTCGACCGCGCCGTCGCCGTTGATGAACCCGTCGACGTCGGTGGGCGGCTCGGGCGGCCCGGCGGGGGTGGGGTCGGCCGGGGGCGGGATACTTGCTTTGGAATAGACGCTGTCGTCGTCGGTGGACTGGGCGAAGGCTTTGATTTCTTTGATCAGTCCGCGTCCGGTGGTGGCCATGGCGCCGGTGTCGGCGTGGAAATCAACGGTGCCGTCACGCGAGGCGATGCGGGCGGCCAGGGCGACGTTATAAGAAGCGCGGGCGGCGATGGTTTCGGTGGCGAGCGTTGCAACCTGCGGCCCGGTGAGCCCGATCCCGGCGGGGTCGGCCGCCCACGCGGCGAGCCGCTGCTCGAAGAACTCGATCTGCTGGAGGAGCGTATCTGGTAACACGGCCATAGTTATGTCCTTTCTTCTATTCCGACACGGGCATCGCTGCAACCGGCGGGCCCCGCTGGCGGACCTGCTTTGGTAGCACTGTGGATGTCGGCCCCTCCGGGGGACGGCTTGAGTTGCCGGCCGGGCTTTGCGCGTTCTTTGTGCGATTGTGGCAGTTTTTCGGCCACGGGGGCCGCACA
>CAYMZJ010000070.1:1874-4648 GCA_964394895.1 uncultured Phycisphaeraceae bacterium
AGTGATCACTGAGCAAACAAAAGTGATCACTGAGCAAACAAAAGTGATCACTGAGCAAACAAAAGTGATCACTGAGAAGAGAAAAGTGATCACGGAAGAGAGAAAAGTGATCGCGGACAAGACCCACTCGATGGAGGAACAGACAAAAGCGACCGAGTGAGAGACCCACCCGATCGAGGAACGGACCCATTCGCCGCCCGGATGGTGGCTCCCGGGGCCGGGCGGCTACCCCACGGGTGGACAAGTCACCTCTGCCACAGTTCGAGGGGGTGTCGGCAATGCCACCCGCCGATGCCACGGGCTCGCGTGCTTCGGCCTTCGGGTCGAAGCATGGCACCAAGAGGCTCGGGACGCCGATGGTGCCATCCTGGGTGCCAGCGATTTGTCTTGAGTCGGCGCCGGCTGGGCTGTAGAATGGTTCGGGGTGGCCCCGTGGGGGAACCGGGCCTTCGAACGCATCACGACGCGGCCTTGGACGCGGACGGCCAAGCGGGAGTAACCCATGCGGAGCATCCTGACCACACTGATCGTCGCGACGGCCATCCTGGGGACCGGCTCGGCCCATGCCCAGCAGAATGAGATCGCCAAACTGGAGGCTCCGGACCCTTTGCCATGGAGTGGCTTTGGGTATTCCGTGTCCGTTTGCGGTGATACAGCTGTCATCGGATCGAACAGAGACAACGACAACGGGAGTGGTTCGGGCTCAGCGTATGTGTTTGTATACCGCGGCGGAGCGTGGACTCAGCAGGCGAAACTCCTCCCCGACGACGGTGCGAAGAGTGATAGCTTCGGACACTCGGTCGCGATCAGCAATGATACGATCGTCGTTGGAGCTGTGCATGATGCCGTCTTTGGTATGCGTTCCGGATCCGCGTACGTATTCGCGCGGAGCGGTGACGAGTGGACACAGCAGGCCAAACTCCTGCCGGCAGATGGCGCGGAGGAGTTTGATCAGTTCGGCGTCGCTGTGTCAGTCAGCGGCGACACGGTAGTTGTCGGGATGCCGCTGGACGACGACAACGGGCGCAGCTCGGGTTCGGCGTATGTCTACACCCGGAGTGACGGCGCTTGGTCGCAGCAGGCCAAGCTGCTTCCTGACGATGGCGGAGAGGAAGAAATCTTTGGAAACTCGGTCTCCATCTGCGGCGACACCGTTGTTGTCGGATCGCGTGGTGACGCAGACAATGGCATCCGATCCGGTTCAGCGTTCGTGTTTACGCGGAGCGGCGATGTGTGGACACAACAAGCCAAACTCCTCCCCGCCGACGGGCAGCCAGAAGAGATGTTCGGTAGTTCTGTATCTGTTGATCACGACACAGCCGTCGTTGGTGCACAGAGGGACGACGATAACGGTTTTTACTCGGGTTCGGCGTATGTCTATACCCGGAGTGACGGCGATTGGTCGCGGCAGGCCAAGCTACTCCCAGACGACGGGGCGGAACTCGATTTCTTTGGCGTTTCCGTGTCGATCAGTGGCGATGCGGTCGTCGTTGGATCGTTGGGAGACGACAATACGAATGGCGAAGACGCCGGATCGGCGTATTTGTTTACACGCAGCGGCGACGCGTGGATCCAGCGAGCCAAGTTCCTTCCGAGCGATGGAACGGAAGAGGACTGGTTCGGTTTCTCTGTCTCCGTTGATGGCGACGCGACAGTGATCGGGGCGAGATTCGCCGGCGCAGACGCCGAGCGATTCGGCGCGGCGTATGTGTTTGATCTCGCGATGGACGCCTGCGTCCCCGATCTCAACGGCGATGGTGAGGTAAACGCCGACGATTTCTATGTGTTTCAGGATGCATGGACCGCTGGCGACACACTCGCCGACTGGGACGATAACGGTGTCATCGACACCCGCGACTTTGTCGCCTACCTCAACGACTGGGTGGTCGGGTGCCCGTAAGACGCCCACTCGGTCGAATCGGGGCGGCTCGGCTCAGGTGTCCGCAGAGACTCGGCCTGTGACGTAGACGATGAAGTCGTCGCCGACATCACCGTCGCCCGTGACCGGGAGCATGTAGGCGTTGCCTTCGGCGTCGGCGGCGTCGGGGTCACGAGAACGGTGCCACCCGCCCCACCCGCCCCACCCGCCCCACCTGCCCCACCTGCCCCACCCGTCCCTCGCGGGTGGATAAGCCGCCCCTGCCGCAGCTCAAAGGGGCGTCAGAACTGCTCTCCCGCTGGGTGGCAGGCCGGAGGGTCCGCACCCGAGAAGAGTTCTTGATGCCGGTGAGCGGATGTGGTAGGCTGCGGTTCTGGGCCGATCCGGCGAACGCGGCAGGGGGTGGCGGGCGGCGGGCTTCTTTACATGGTGCGGCTCGCATCTTTCATTGTGCGGAAGGAGAACGAGATATGTGGAACGAACAGAACAGAAACTCGTGCGAGAACCGGATGTGCGTGGGGGTGTGCGTGAGCGTGGGGGTGGGGGTGTGCGTGGGGGTGAGGAAGATGGGGATGGTCGGCGCTCTCGTGGTCGCGGCGGTCTTCGCGTCGGCGACGGGGCAGTGCGTGCCGACGCTGCTCGGTGCTTACCAACCGCCGCAGAACTTTGCCAGCAGCGTGTTCGTTTCCGGCACGACGGCGTTCGTCACAGCGGGCGACAGCTTGCAGATCGTCGATGTCACCGACCCGACTCGGCCAACGCTGCTTGGCTCCTCCCTCACGCCGTCATGGGCTGAGGACGTGTTCGTCTCGGGCACCACGGCGTTTGTTGCGAGCGGGTTCGGCGGCTTGCACATCATTGATGTCACCGACCCGACCCAGCCGGTGCTGCTCGG
>CAYMZJ010000070.1:4748-9643 GCA_964394895.1 uncultured Phycisphaeraceae bacterium
TCGGCGGCTTGCACATCATTGATGTCACCGACCCGACCCAGCCGGTGCTGCTCGGTTCTTATAACACGCCGGAGTTCGCCAGGAGCGTGTTCGTCTCCGGGACCACGGCGTTTGTCGCAGACAGCGCCAGCGGCTTGCAGATCATTGACGTCACCGACCCGACCCAGCCGGTGCTGCTCGGCTCCCATGACACGCCGGGCTTTGCCGGGGAGGTGTTTGTCTCTGGCACCACAGCGTTTGTTGCGGACGGCTTGATGGGCTTGCAGATCATTGATGTCACCGATCCGACCCAACCGGTGCGGCTCGACTCCTACGACACGCTGTCCTGGGCCCAGGGGGTGTTCGTCTCGGGCACCACGGCGTTTGTGACCAACGGGTGGGAGGGCTTGGAGATCGTCGACATCACCAACCCGAGCCAGCCGGTGCGGCTTGGCGCCTACGACACGCCGGACTATGCCCAGAGCGTGTACGTCTCCGGCACGACGGTGGTCGTCGCGGACCCCGATCTGTTCAACGTGAGCGAGGGCAGCCTCCAGATCATCGACGCGACCGATCCGACCCAACCGGTGTTGCTCGGTTCCTACGACACGCCGTCCCGGGCCGACAGCGTGTTCATCTCTGGCACGGTAGTGTTCACCGTGGAGAGTGCCGGCGGTTTGCAGATCATCGATATCGCGGGATGTCTGTCGTCGTGCCCACCAGATATCAATGGCGATGGTGTCGTCGATACACAGGACTTTATCGCATTCCTCGGGCTCTGGTCGGCCGGCGACCCCGACGCCGACTGGAACGATGACGGGACCGTCAACACCCAGGACTTTGTCGCCTACCTCAACGACTGGGCGGCGGGGTGCCCGTAAGAAACCTACGGCGGGTGACCCGAATACTCTTCCCCTCGGGTGCCATCACTCGCGGTCTTCCTCTGCTTCCTGCCCTTCATTGACTTTCCGCGCAGTGATGCCGACGGGAAGGACACTACTGCGCCGCAGAGAAGGAGGGAGAGAAGGAGGAATGGAGTTGCGGCGAGTCGTGGCACCCGCATTTGAGCCACCCGTCGGCCCAGAGCGGCGCATGGCCACGCAGTGCCGTGACTATGCCGCCCGCCGACGCAAAGTCTCAGAAGAGTTGGCGGAGCTGTCGCCGGATCGTGCGATACCTGTGAGAGAGGACGCTCACGGCCCCCGGGGTGTATGGGCTCGGGAGGTCCTCTTGGACGGCTGCGTGGCCGTTCGCGTGAGAGTACACCCACCGAAAGGGAAACGAACATGCTGCACAAGAAAGTCTCAAGCCAGAAGTATGGAGCGGTGCTGATCGCCGTCGCCGGACTCAGCTTCGCACCGCACGCGCTCGGTCAGGGCGAGAGCAAAATTGTCGAAACGAGCGGGGTCCACAAGCACAAGACATGGGAGTTCGATCTGGGCGCGATCAAGGGCGACACCGAGTGGACAGGAAAGGCATGGGCCCATGCCATTGCAGATTTACAGAGCGGGGGCGCTGATCAGAAGAAGGGAACCAAACTCGCGTTCGATGGGGACACCTCCTCCTTCAGCCCGATGACAGTGACCGCGACCAACTCGGCAAACGGCCCACTGGGGTCCTTTGCGTTGGGCACAACCGCGGTGACCGGTGGCGCGACATTTGCCAACAACAAGCTCTCCGGGACCGCCTCTTCGCAGTTCATAACCTCCCTCACGCCAGCGAACAAGGAAGGTGCCCAGGCATTGTACTTTGGCGATGCCTGGGACCCGTTTGCATACGGGGATGGCGGATTCGCGCCCATCGAGGGCGACGCGATCATGGGACTCGGGCTCGAGCTTCCCGCGGGGAGCCTGAACATCTCGGGAGGCGACGAGTACGACACATGGGACTGGACCACGACCTACTCGGCCTGGATCCGTGATGATGTGGCATGGGACCCGGATGTCTTCTTCGGCGATGACGAGGCGCAGCTTCTCTACTCGGTGACCTTCGGCCAGGACTTAGACGGCTGGAACATCGATGTCTTGCTGGGCGACCCGTTGGGCATGTCGCTCACATTCTCCGACTCGGCGGAGAACTACGAGAGCATGCTGCGCACCGCGCTGTCGAGCGGGCTGGAAGACCCACTCACGGTTCTCGATGGGGCCCTGGACGTGTCCGGGAACGACAGCATCACCATCGGGTATTACGACAATATCTTCGTCGAGGCCTTCGGCGTTCCTTCGCCCGGGGTGTTCGCACTCACGGGTGTCGCCCTGCTCTGTGGAGTCAGACGGAGACGTTGATGCACTCCTGCCACTGGGCTTGCGCCCAGTGGCACCCTTCTTGCTTCCGGTGGGGCCCGGTGGCTTCGGGCTTACTGCTCGGGGGTGGCGGGGGTGGCGGGGGTGGTGGGGGTGGAGGTGCGGGCGGTGACGTAGACGATGAAATCGTCGCCGAGGTCGCCATCCCCCGTGACCGGGAGCATGTAGGCGTTGCCTTCGGCGTCGGTGGCGTCGGGGTCTTTGTCGTAGACAGTGGTGGCGGTGGGGCCGGTGGCGGGGAAGCCGGCCTCGTGTAACGCGTCGAGGAGTTCGGGGACGCTCCACAGCCGCCAGTGGTAAATGAATGCGTCGGGGAACTCGGCCTGGATCATCCCCGCGCGGTCGATCTCGAAGTGGAGGGCGTTGGTGACCATGCCGGTGAGGGGGTTGGCGGCACGCTGCTCCCAGGTGTAGCGGATGCGGCGGCCATCCGGCGCGATGTGGTCGCGGTGGACCTCGCCGAGGATGTAGGTGGATTCGCCTCCGTAGGTGTCGCAGAGGAAAACGCCGCCGGGAGCCAGGCGGGCGCGGGCGTTCCTGAGATACGCGACAAGTTCGGCGCGGGTGTGGAGGTAGCCGATGGAGAAGTTGCCGACGAAGAGGATGTCGATGGGGTGGGGGGGGGCTGGTCGGGCGGTGGTGCGCTTCTTACATCGGCGACGACGCGGGTGACCCGGGGGTGGTCGGGACGGCGCATGAGGACGGCGCGGTCGAGGTCGGTCGCGACGGCGTGGTGGTCGGGGCTGGCGTCGGCCCAGAGATAAGAAAGGGCGGCGGTGCCGGCGAAGTCTTCGGCGAGGGTGAAACACCGGCTGGAAGCCGGTGCCACGGTTGGAGTTGAGGCACACCGGCTGGAAGCCGGTGCCACGGTGGGGGTGAGGGTGGGGGGGGTGTGGGGGGCGTGTATGGCGCGGAGCATGGGGACCAGTTGGGCAGGGGACTGGACGCAGTGTTCGTAGAGGTCGTGCTTGTCGAGGTCGTGCTCGTCGGGGGCTGCGGTCATTGTTCGGATGCCTCGGCGGATTGCGGCGGGTCTTTCTTTGGTGCGCTGACCGAGAGCCGCGCGGGGTGCCCCCACCAGGAGTTGTCGCCGCCCGGGCCGGGGAAGCCTTCGTCGATCCGGCGGACGACCTCGGCCATGTCGCTGTCGGAGGGTGCCCAGCGGTCGGCGACGTCGGGGAAGTCGTGCTGGCAGTTGTCGCACTTCTTGGCCGAGTCGAACCGGATGGGGCACCAGAAGGTCTCGACGTTGCGGAGCATCTCGCCGCCGAGGCTCCAGACGCCGGTCATCCAGTCGCAGTAAAGGCACCAGATGAGGTCGTGCCCGACCAGGCCGTCGAACTTCTGCCGGCTGACGTTGACCCACTCGGCCGACTTGTACTTGGGCAGGCGGATGAGCCAGGTCAGCGGCGGGTAGACGACGTATTGCGCGAGCCGGACAATCCAGAAGAGGGGGACCGCCAGCGCAGTCCACCAGACCGCCGAGTGGTTGCGGAAGCGGCCGACCTTGCGGTTGAGCACGTGGACGATGCGCGGCCCTTTGCAGTGCTTGCGGTTGGCCAGTTCGTGCAGGACGGTCCAGACGCAGACGCCGACGACCTGCCCGACGACCGCGGCAATGAAGCCGAGCAACGCGGCGAGCCAGGGGGAACTGCTCGTCGGGGCAGGGTCGGTGGTGAGGGCTGCGGTGAGGTCGGGCGATGCGGTGAGCAGACGCACGCCGAAGACCGGGCCGAGAATCATCGGGGCGGCGGTGAAGTAGGTGATGACGACATCGAGCCCCGGTGCGCGGCAGAGCCACGCGGCGAGGGCCTTGCCGGGCGAGCCCAGGCGGGGGATGAGGTGGAGGAGGGCTGCGCCGACGAGCACGGCGGCGAGCGTAGAGAGAGCGATCAGGAGGAATGGGGGCATGGGGGGAGTGTATGGCAGGGCCGGAGGGGTGGAGCGAATCAGAGCCCGACGCGCAAGCGAGGAGCCGGTGTTGGGGGACAGCAAAGGCACCCCCTCCCCAACCCTCCCCCACGGGGCGCGGGGGAGGGAGCAAAAGCAGGAGCAAAAGCAGGAGCAAAAGCAGGAGCAAAGGCAGGAGCAAAGGCAGGAGCAAAGGCAGGAGCAAAGGCAGGAGCAAAGGCAGGAGCGAAGGCAGGAGCGGAGGTGTGTACAGGGGCGCAGTTCACACACCACAACAAAAAAGCCCCGGGCGGTGTGCCCGGGGCTTGGTGTGGTATGGCGAGTGTCTTGGGTAGGTTAGGTGAGGCCGAGGAGGCTGCTGACGATCGGGCCGTACGCGACGATGAGCCCGGCGAAGACGACGCTGACGATAGAGATCAGCTTGATAAGGATGTTGAGCGAGGGGCCGGAGGTGTCCTTGAAGGGGTCGCCGACGGTATCCCCGACGACGGTTGCCTTGTGGTCGTCTGAGCCCTTGCCGTAGACCGCGTCGTCACCCTTGCCGGTGCGGACCATTTCCTCAGCCTTGGCAAGGATTGCCTTGCGGATGGTTTCGGGGATCTTGTTGCGTTGCTCTTCGTTGTTGATCGCGTCGTTGGCGGAGATTTTGCCGAGCGATTCGAGGAGCTTCTTGGCGTTGTCCCACGCGCCGCCGGCGTTGGC
>CAYMZJ010000071.1:0-7923 GCA_964394895.1 uncultured Phycisphaeraceae bacterium
CTCTTGCCATGATCCAACGCTGCAACCGCTTGCTGGAGCCGTCAAACAGAACCTAGACAGGAATGTCCCGCCTCCCCTCGCAAGAATGCTGGATATTTTTGACCGCAAGAACACGGTCGAGCATCACGACGATCACTTCGACGAGAACACGAGCGACATCGAGTGGCTCGGTACAATTGCGAAGTGGGATCCAAAGCCAGTTGTTGTATCAAGCGACCTCCGCATCCTGCGCAATCCCGCCGAGTCACAAGCCTTGCGAGGCACCGAATTGACCTTCTTTGCCCTTGAAAAACAGTGGCCGCAGTTCAGTTGGGAAGAATGGGCATGGAGGATGGTCAAAGTTTGGCCGCTCGTTGTTCGACACGCCAATCCCCGTACGCCAACTGTCTTTCGCGTACCAACACAGGGCCAGAAGATTGAATCTGTCGGTCCAACGCGAACCGCAGGAGCGAGAAGTCGTTAGCCGCGTTCAATACCTTTACTCTCCCCCACCACCGGCACATAAATCGCTGTCAACTATTCCTCCGGCGTGGTCTCCATCGGGCTGTTGAGGCAGACCTCGAAACACGGTCCTTCGGCCGTACCGCCAGCGAATGCCTTGCATTACAACCGGTCAAAAACTTCTTTGGCAGCCTTCGCCACTTCCTCCGGAGACATGCCTTCGAGGCGGGCTTCCGCTTTCTCCCCGGCTTTGCGGTCTTCCTCTGCCGCTTGCTCGGGCGTCAGGGTGATCCGGTGCTCGACATATTCCAGCGTGCCGAAGAACATCTCGTCTACGCGCCCGGTTGCGTAAGCCGCCTTGATCGCTGGCAACACTTCGGCAGCACGAAGCTCGACGAGGGAATAGATCACCTTGCCGTTGATCCCCGGGTCGGTGTACTCGGCGTACTTGAGCAGATCGGCAAGCACCGCCACGACCCGGTCGCGTGTCTCGGGGTGGTCGGCTGCGATGCGTTCGAGGCCGTCGACAAAGAACAATCGTGCGCCGAAGGACTCGCGGCTGTCGCGGGCGACACGCGCGAGCGGGTCGATCGCGGCCTCGCCGAGATGGCCCAGAATCTTCGGCAAGTCGTCGAGCCAAAGGTCGTAGTCAAGACGATCCAGCTTGCGGGCCAGTTCGAGAAAGTCCGGGATGGTCTCCGGCAACACGAGCGCCGCCAGCGCCCGGGACGCATGGACCGGGCCGTAACTCGCTGACCCGGTATCCTGCTCGTGAAGCTGGATATCGAACATCAGCCGGCGGAGCTCGGCGGCGTGCTCGGGGCCGATGCCCATCGAGGCGTAGTCGTCGAAGGGCACTTCCCGCCAGACATCCTCCGCACCGCCCGGACAGCCGAGCGTGAGGAGGCGATCAAGCGGAGCGGTGTACGGCTGGCGGGCGGGCTTGGTGCTCATGAATACAGGATACCGACTGCGAACGATCCCGGCTCTCGAGCCCGCGTGGGCCACGATTCTGTGAGCCGTGCCGGCGGGCATCCGGCATGTTTGCACGGCCAAGATGGCCGTGGCACACAAACGAGCGCAGTGAGAACACCCTAGACTTCCTTCATGGAGAGCACCGGAACAGGGACCACAGGGCAAGGCTCGGCGTACCGGCAACACTGGCGGCTGGCGACCTCGCGGCTGCGGTGTGAACCGGGGTTCCTGATTGTCGGGGCGATGAAGGCCGGGACGACCTTCCTGCACACCTGCCTGGCTGGGCATCCGTCGTGTGTCTGCGCGATGGAGAAGGAAGTCCACTTCTTCGACAACAACTATCATCGCGGCCAACGGTGGTACCGCTCGCGCTTCCCGATCCGGGGGTGGATGGAGAGCCGACGCCAGCGGCCACTGCTCGCGGGCGAGGCGACGCCCTATTACCTCTATCATCCACTCTCGCCGCAGCGGGCCCACGACACCTGCCCGAAAGCCAAGATCATCGTGCTGTTGCGCAACCCGGTCGATCGTGCCTACTCACACTACCAACAGAACGTCCGTGCAGGATTTGAGAAACTCTCCTTTCCAGAGGCGATCGCCGCAGAGCCCGATCGGCTGCGGGGGAAAGAGGATCGGCTGCGGGCCGACCCCGGCTATTACAGCATGGCCCACCAGACATTTTCGTATTGTGCACGTGGTGAGTACGCGCCACAGGTCGCGCGATGGGTCGAATCGTTCGGGGCTGAGCGGGTGCTGGTGGTACAGAGTGAGACGCTCTGGGCTGACCCCGAGCGCACCCATGCGCGTGTGCTGCGATTTCTCGATCTCGAGGCCCATGCGCCCCCCGGCTTTCGACCACGCAACCGGGGTCGGTATGCCCCGATGGACGACCGGACCCGTAGGAGGCTAGATGCAGAGTTCGCGCCGAGCAATGAAGAGTTGTTCTCGTTGCTCGGCGAACGCTTCGAGTGGGCGGGGACACCCGAGCGGGTGGCCGCAGCAGTGGGATAGAACCCCCGCTCGCGGGAGGGGCTCTATGGTTCTCTCGCACCGCGCCGCATCGAGAGACACGACGCCTTGAGCCGGAGAACCCGCATGGCCCCCACCCCCACCCCCATCCGCACCCCCATCCGCACCCCCACCATCGGCGGCAACTGGAAGATGAACACCGGCCTCGAAACCGGCCCCGCGCTCGCACGCGAGATCGCAGCCGGCGTGAACGAAACAACCGCCTGCGAGGTCGCGGTCTTTGTCCCCTTTCCCTTCCTGCTGGCGGTGGGCGAGGCTTTACGAGGCACGCTCAAACTCGGCGCACAGGACTGTTACTTTGCGCCCAACGGTGCCTACACCGGCGAGGTCTCCATCGACATGCTCAAAGACTGCGGCGTCTCGGTCGTCCTCACCGGCCACTCCGAACGCCGCCACGTCATCGGCGAGACCGACGAACTTATCAACGCCAAGACCCGCGCGGTGCTGGAGGCCGACCTCGAGTGCGTGCTCTGCATCGGCGAGACCCTCGACCAGCGGCAAGCCGGGCAAACCGACACCGTCAACGAGGCCCAGCTCCGGGCGGGGCTCGCGGGGGTCAGCCCCGAGCAGATGGCACACGTCACCATCGCCTACGAACCGGTCTGGGCGATCGGGACCGGCAAGGTCGCCACGCCCGACGACGCCCAGACCGCCCACGCCCGCTGCCGATCGGTGCTGGCCGAGATGTTCGACAGCACGATCGCCGACGCCACCCGCATCATCTACGGCGGCTCGATGAAGCCGACCAACGCTGCCGACCTGCTCGCCCAGCCCGACATCGACGGCGGCCTCATCGGCGGAGCAAGCCTCAAGGCGGCCGACTTTCTGGCGATCGTCAAGGCGGCGGGGGCACGGGTGGGGTGAAACGCACTCACGTCGCAACCCCCCGTGGGACCGCCTTCCAGGCGGTGCCTCCCAGCGACCGGAACGTCCCCCCACCCACCTCACCGCACCTCACCCCGCCGCACCCCGCCGCACCGCACCGGCTGGAAGCCGGTCCCACGGTACGAGTCGCCTGCTCCGACCGTGGCCGTGGTACCTGTCTGATATTTCTTGGACTTTATCGGGTTTACACTTGCGTATTCGGGGGCTTTAGGTATGCTGCCAATCGGAAGCCCGGCCGGTGGGGTGGGGTGGCAATCAACCTTGTTTCGGATGAAAGCGAGCGTGTGATATGTGTGCATGGAACTCCAAGGCTGTCGGTCTGTCCATGGGTTCTGCTTCGAGCCGAGCTGTCGGGCGCGGCCGAAGGGTGGTGGTGTGGTGCGGGCTGGTGCTGGGGTGTGCGGCCGGATCGGCTGTAGGGCAAACCACGCTGCTGGTGGCGGACGCAAATGGTGACAAGGTCGTACGATTTGCCTATTCCTCTGATGAAACAAGAGTGATCGACCACTTCGTCGGTGCTGGTATCAGCCCGCTCAATGAGGCCCGCTACATGACACTTACGCCGGACGGCGATCTGCTGGTGAGTTCCTCCGACAACCACTCTGTCCAAAGATACAACTCACGGACCGGTGAGTTTCTCGGTACCTTTATCACCAGCGGGTCAGGCGGGCTCAGCTTCCCTCTCGGCCTGACCTACGGCCCCGATGGCAACCTGTATGTTGCAAGTGCAGACAACGACCGCGTGCTTCGCTACGACGGAACAACAGGTGAGTTCCTTGGTGTCGTGGCAACAGGCATTGATCGACCAGTCAATATCCTGTTCTCTGCCGTCGGCACAATGTTTGTCTCTGCGGACTGGGACGACCTGATAATGATGTTCGATCCGACCAACGGCACCTACTTGGGCAATGTCAATACATCCGGTACCGGGTTCAATGGACCGCATGGCATGACTCAGGATGCTGAAGGCAACATCTATGTTTCGAGTACTCATTCGAACCGAGTTATCCGCGTCGAGATTGAGACTCTGACTTCCTCGATCTTCATTTCGCCGGGCCAAGGGGGACTCGGTGAGCCACACGGCCTTGGTTTCGATAACGCCGGGAACCTGCTCGTAGTCAGTAGGGGTAACAACAGTGTGCTCAAGTTTGATGCAAATGGCCAATTCATTGAGCCCGTCTTCACGGCAACAAACGACGGCGGGCTCTTGTTTTCCATCGGCCTCCTCCTCTACACCCCCTGCACCGCCGACTTCAACGACGACGGCACGGTCAACACCCAGGACTTCGTCGCGTTCCTGAACACCTGGGTCGCGGGGTGCCCCTGACCGCACGCCGGGAGTGGCAAGAAGAGAGAGCCGTGCGTCGCGGCCACAGCTTCGGGCGGTCGTGACGCACGGGGCCTCTGATGCAGGGCCACGCAGCCCCACGGCCTTCGCGCCCGCCCCACACACTCGGGCTGGTGGCCCCATCCACACCCCCTGCGCATCTGTCCACGGCCGGTGCGGAGCCCGCCGCTTGGGTGGTTGGGGGAAAGCCACGCTTGCGCGTTGGCCTCTTTTGTGAAAGACCGGCTGGAAGTCGGTTCCACGGGGATCGAGGTCGCATCCCTCCGGCACCCCCCCTAGACTTCCGGCCCTGCGCTGGGCAATCACCCGGTGCATAATCCGAATCATCACGCGGCCCACGCCCGACCCGGGCGCAGGCCGGACCGACGCCACGGTTGCTGGCAGGAGTCTCGACGCACTATGGACCTCTCCTCCCACACTCTGGGCATGTTGACACTCGGCGCAAGCCAGTTGCTCATCGGCGGGCTGACCGTGCTCTTTCTCTTCTGTTCGGTCCTGCTGATCCTCACCGTCCTCATCCAGCGGCCGCAGGGCGGCGGGCTCGCCGGGGCGTTCGGCGGCGGCGGCGGGGCCGGGGGCGAGACGGCGTTTGGTGCCCGCACCGGCGATGCTCTCACCATGGCGACCATCGCGTTCTTTGTGATCTGGCTGTCGATCGCGGTCGGGCTGGTCTGGGTGATGACCCCGGACCAGGGCGTCGCGGGCGGCCCCCCGGCAGCAACCTCCGACGAGGGGCTCATCGGGCCGGGCGATACCGATGAGACCGCAACCGACGAAACCGCAACCGACGGTGCGGCCGACGCCCTGACCGAGGGCGACGCCGCGGACGGCACCGGCGCTGACAGTGCAGACCCGGGCGACGAAGCGACCGACGGCGCAGCCGAACCAGACGCCGCACCCGACAGCACACCCGAAACCGACGGCGATGGAGCCGGGATAGAGGATGGGGCTGCCGACGGGGCGGGCGACGGGTCTGACGCAGAGACCACCGACAGCACCGACGACACCACGGGCGGCGGCGGACGCTAAGCTGGCAAGACCGGCCGCGTGCTTCGACCCACCGTCACACCGCGCCAAGGAGCGATCGCCCGTGATCCGCAGCATGACAGGATTTGGTGAGGCCTCCCAACACGTCGACAGCGTGCACTACGCCGTCGAGCTGCGCTCACTCAACAACAAATACTTCAAGGCCTCCATCCGCCTGCCCGAGCAGTTGCAAGTGCTCGAAGCCGATCTCGAAGTGGCGCTGCGACGCCGGATCGCCCGGGGCAGCGTGACCCTGAGCGTGAGCTTTGCCGATACGTCGGCCTCGGCAGCACTCGAAGTCAACCACCGGGCGCTCGACCGCTACGTCGAACAGCTCCGCCAGTCCAAAGCCGTCCAGAGCGGCGAGATAGTGATCGACCTCGCCCCGCTGCTGTCGCTGCCCGGCGTGCTGCAGAACCCGACCGAAGAGAGCGACCGCCTCCAGCAGGTGCGTCAGCTGCTGCTCGGGCTGGTCGAGACCGCGTGCGACCACCTGCTCTCGATGCGCCGCCGCGAGGGCGCGCTGCTCAACGAGGAACTCGAAGGCCACCGCGACCTCATCGCCGACCGGCTCGGCAGAATCCGCGAACAGGCGCCGCGGGTGATCGCCGAGTACGAGAACCGGCTCCGGCTGCGGATGGAAGAAATGTTCCGCGAGGCCCAGCTGCGCGTCGAACCGGTCGAGATGATCCGCGAGATCGCGGTCTACGCCGAGAAGACCGACATCGCTGAAGAAATCAGCCGACTCAGCGGCCACATCGAGCAGTTCACCGAGCTGCTCGCGGCGGCTGAGGACAAACCCGTCGGGCGGACGATGGACTTTCTCGCCCAGGAGATGCTCCGCGAGGCAAACACGATCGCAAGCAAAAGCCCCGACAGCCTGGTCAGCCGACTCATCGTGGAGGTCAAAGGAACGATCGACCGCATCAAAGAACAGGTGCAGAACGTCGAGTAAAACATCCTTCTCCCACGCCCCCGCAGGGGAACGCGATGCACACCCCCCACACCCCAAGCCCGCCATCCGATGCGGCTGCGTCAGGGGAGGCCGGTGCGTCCGGCGTGAACGCGGAGCGCGAGTCCCGATCGGTGATCTCGCCCGGCGCGCTCGCAAGCGTCTGCGCACGCTACGACCTGGGTGATGTGCAACGGGTGTACGCCTTCAACCGCGGGTCGAGACGCTCGCCCAAAGCGGTGGTCGAGACCGCACGCGGGCGGTATCTGGTCAAACGCCGCGAGCGCGGCCACGACGACCCGACCCGTGTCGCCAGCTCCCACGACCTCCAGCTCTTTCTCCACGCCGCGGGCTTTCCCACGCCGGCGCTCCTGGGCACGCGACTGGGGAACAACTCGATGGTCCAACTCGACGGGCTCGTCTTCGAGGTCTTCGAGTTTGTCGAAGGCGAGAGCTTCGACCGCACCCCCGGCCCGTGCGAAGACGCGGGCAGGCAGCTCGCCAGGCTCCACGAGCTGGTGCGCGGGTACACGCCGCGCTGGCCGTCCCCGGTGTGGACCGCGACGGCGCAGCACACCACCATCGCCCGCCAGCTCGACCAGATCGCCAGCAGCGACGCGGCGCAGCGCGGCACCGCACGCCAGGTCGTCCGCACGCTCCGCCCGCTCTTTGCCAGTGTGGTCGCCGGGCTTGCCGGGCGAAAGCCCAACGACCAGAAGACGCAGATGCTCCACGCCGACTGGCACCCGGGGAACATGGTCTTCCGCGGCAACACCGTCGCGGCGGTGCTCGACTTTGACGCTGCCCGGCAAGGCCCGGTGCTGTTCGACCTTGCTGGGGGGGCGTTGCAGTTCTCGATGACCCGGGTCGGGGTGGACCCCGACAAGTGGCCCGACGGGCTCGACGCCCACCGGTTTGCCGCGTTTCTTCGGGGGTATGGGCCGGCGGCGCTCGAGACCGACCTTGCTTCACTGCCCGCGATGATGGCGGCGGCACTGGTCGGCGAGGTGGTCGGGCCGATCGCGGCAACCGGCTCGTTCGCGGGACAGGACGCCGTGCCCTTCCTACGGATGGTCACCCGCAAGATCGTGTGGCTCCTCGACCACGCTCCGAAACTGGCGGCACTCGCCGAGCGGTCGGCCCGGGGGGGGTGATCCGCCGTGTTCTACTCACACGAATCACGAGAATATCTCATGCGTTTCTACGAGCCCCGAGCGCAAGAGGCTATTGCGCCACTAGCGCCCACTAACTAGCGATCTTGGCGTGC
>CAYMZJ010000072.1:0-7370 GCA_964394895.1 uncultured Phycisphaeraceae bacterium
CACACCCCCCCTGCACCTACCATCGCCCCATGTCTGTCCTCGTCGCTGCCAATGTCCGCTATGCCATCGGAGACCGCCCGATCCTCCGCGGGGCGTCGCTGGCGGTCGAAGCCGGAGACCGGGTCGGGATCGTCGGCCGCAACGGGTGCGGCAAATCCACCCTCATCCGCATGCTCACCGGCGAGCTCAAGCCCGACACCGGCACCATCACCCGCCAGCGGGGCGTCAAGATCGGTTACCTCGCTCAGGAGCCCGACATCGAGCCCGGCCGCACTCTCCGCGACGACGCCGAGACCGCCTTCAAAGACCTCCAGAGCCTCCACGATCAGCTCCACGCCATCTTTGACCAGATGGGTGAAGCAGAGGGGAATGCCCTCGAGAAACTCCTCCGCCGTCAGGACGACCTCGAACGCCGCATCGCGGCCAGCGGCGGCTACGCGATCGGGCACCGCATCGACGCGGTCCTCCACGGGCTCGGGTTCACCGACAGCCAGTTCACCATCCCCGTCGAGAGCCTCAGCGGCGGGCAACGGGCAAGGCTCGCGCTCTCCAAGCTCTTACTCGACGAGCCCGACGTCCTGCTGCTCGACGAGCCGACCAACCACCTCGATATCGACGGCCGTCTCTGGCTCGAATCGTTCCTCTCCACCGAGTTCAAGGGCGCGGTCGTCATCATCTCCCACGACCGCCGCCTGCTCGACAACGTGGTCACGCGGATCGAAGAAGTCGAACAGGGTCGGCTCATCGACTATCCCGGCAACTACGCCAAGTTCCGCAAGCTGCGCAGCGAACGCCGCGAGGCCCTGCTGCGGGCGTTCGAGAATCAGCAGACCAAGTTCCGCCAGGAAGAGGCGTTCATCCGCAAGTACAAAGCCGGGCAGCGCTCCAAGCAGGCCCGGGGTCGCGAGCTGCGGCTCGACCGCGAGAAAGAAACCAGCACCCTCGAACGCCCGGTCGAGCTGACCACCTTCGCGTTTGACCTGCCCAAAGCCGAGCGGGCTGGTGATATCGTCGCCACCTCGCGCAACATCGGCAAACGCTACCCGCTCGAGGGCGGCGGCGAGAAGGTGCTCTTTGCCGACCTCTCCCTCTCGATCAAACGCGGCGAACGCTGGGCGGTCGTCGGGCCCAACGGCGCGGGCAAGACCACCATCGTGCGCATCCTCCTCGGCGAGATCGCGCCCGACGAGGGCACCTGCCGCCTGGGCGCAAACGTCAGCGTCGGCTACTTCCGGCAAAGCCACGAGGGGCTCGACCCCGAGAAGAAGATGTACCGCTACCTCCAGGACGTGATCCGCAAAGAGAACCCGGGGGCGCTGCTCTCTGAACAGGCGGCGCGCGACCTCGCGGGAGCGTTCCTTTTCTCCGGCGAAGAGCAGGAAAAGCTGCTCGGCGTGCTCTCGGGCGGCGAGCGGGCGCGGGCGGTGCTCGCCGGGCTGCTCGCAAGCTCGAAAAACCTCCTCGTGCTCGACGAGCCGACCAACCACCTCGACATCCCCAGCGCAGAACGGCTGGAAGAGGCCCTCTCCAGCGACGACGGCTACGACGGGACGCTCATCCTCATCAGCCACGACCGCGCGCTCATCGACGCCACCTGCAACCACCTCCTCCTGCTCGACGGCGAGGGCAACGCCGAGGTCTACTTCGGCAACTACACCCAATGGCGCGAGCACGTCGCAGCAAAGGCTTCGCAAACCGCACCCGGAAACTGGCAGAAGACAAAGCCGCCATCGCGCACAGCAGCACAGCCCTCAGCCACCCCCACCCCCCCACACACAAACTCCCCCGCAGCGATCGAATCCAGACCGAAGTCCAAGAACCGCTTCTCCTGGATGCGGCTCGAACAGCTCGAAGAACGCATGGGCGAAATCCAGGCCGAGATCGCGGTGCTCGATGAGCAACTCGCCGATGTCGAGCTCTGGAAAGACCACGAGAAGATCACCAAGGTCCGCGAGCACCACGAGAAGCTTCAGGCCGAGCTTGGCGAGGTCGAAGAGGAGTGGCTCCGCAAATCCGAGTAGCGTGCTGCGACGCTTCGTGGCAATCCCGCCTTCACGCACGACGAGAGAAGCACACAGATGAACCGTTCACCGCTGCGCGCCGATCTGATTCTGCTGCTGGTCGCCGCGATCTGGGGCTCGGGGTTTATCGCCCAGCGCGTCGCGTCGCGGTCGATGGGGCCGCTGACGTTCAACGCGATCCGCTACCTCATCGGCTTTGCGCTGCTCGGCGTGCTTCTGACCTCGCTCCGGCGCTGGAAGCCAACCCGCGCCGAACTCATCGGCGGGTTCTGGCTCGGCCTGGTCATGGCCGGCGCAGCCTGGCTGCAACAGCACGGCATCGAGTTCACCACCGCCGCCCGCGCGGGGTTCTTTACCGGGCTCTACGTCCTGCTCGTCCCGGTCGCCGGACTGCTCTTTGGCCAGCGCCCACGGGCAGCCCACGTCATCGGCGCGACCGTCGCGGTCGCCGGGCTCTGGCTTCTGAGTAGAGAGTTCGGCAGCGACCTGCCCGACGGCGAACCCACCGGCGGCCTGCTGCCGGGCGATCCCTACATCATCGCGTGCGCGGTACTCTGGGCGTTCCACGTCGCCCTCACCGGCAAGCTCGCCCCGACCGCCGACCCGCTGCGCCTCGCAGCCGTGCAGTTCGCGGTCGTCGCGGTCCTCTCGGGGGTGATCGCGCTCCCGCTGGAAGCCTCGCGTTTTGTCCCCGAATCGGCGGGTTTGCTCGCACTCTGCTACAGCGGGGTACTCGTGATCGCGGTCGCGTTCACACTCCAGATCGTCGCCCAGCGCGACGCCCCCCCGACCCACGCCGCGGTCCTGATGAGCCTCGAAGCGGTCTTCGCGGCGGTGCTCGGTATCATGCTGCTGGGCGAACGCCTCACCCCAATCGAGTACGCCGGCGGCGGCCTCATGCTCGCGGGGATGCTGCTCTCCCAACTGCTCCCCCACAAGCGCACCCAAGCCGAGAAAGCCGGGCTTACCGATCCAGTGCGCTGACCGCTTCGAGCACCTCGGCGGCGTGCCCGGGCACCTTGACCTTGTCCCACCGGTGCACGACCTTGCCGTCCGGCCCGATCAAATAGGTCACCCGCTCGATGCCCATGTACTTCTTGCCGTACATCGACTTCTCGACCCACACGCCGTACTTGGCACAGACCTTGGGCGCGGGCTTGCCCTCGGCATTGGTCGCGTCGTCCGCCAGCAGCGGATAGTCAAGATCATTCGCGTCGGCAAACTTCTTCTTTGACTTGGGAGGCAGGATGCTGATGCCCAGAATCGTTGCGCCCTGCTTGCGGAACTTCGCCCCGAGATCGCGGAACTGGCACGCTTCGTCGGTGCAGCCGCTCGTCGAGTCTTTGGGGTAAAAGAACAGCACCACCGGCGACCCGCTGTACGCAGAGAGCTTGTGCGTAGTGCCGTCCTGGTCTTTGAGCGTGAACGCGGGTGCCTTTCGGCCGGGCTCGATGCGTGCCATCGGTGGTCTCCTCGTGCGGTGGAAGGGTCGGCTTTCCTGTCTCTCGCCTGCAAAGGTATCACCCGGTCCCCTCGCTTGCGCGAGGGGCTCTACCAAGGCGCACGCGTGCAAAAGAGGCGCACGTGTGCGAAGAAAAGAGCCCCTCGCGCAAGCGAGGGGACATCGACCATCCAGGCTCATACGCAAGACGCTGCGTGCAAGATGTGCCGGATCAATAGAGATGACTTCACACCAAGCGACCAAACCTCACCGCTCAGCCCCGCAGCCACCAGATCAGCAACACCGCCCACATCGCGCTGAGCCCGACACAGAGCAAGGCAAAGCCCCCCCGCCGTTGCGTGCTCGGCGTTCGCCCGCGAACCAGCGCGAGCCGATCGATGGTGTCGGCGTCCTGGATCGTCCGCCCCTGCCGCGCCGCGTCCTGCACGATCGCCAGCACGAGATTCGCATCGAACGGCCGCAGCCCCATTCGCTCTGCCGAACTGACCAGCCGCGCCCGGACCTCCGGCCGCAACACCGCAGCGCGGCCGCCCTCGATCGCCTGCGACGCCCGCGCCGCGGTCACCCACCGCGCGTCGTGCGCCGCGAGACTTGCCGCGGCCGCGGTCTCGGCACGCACTTCCCACTCCCGATTCCCCGCGTGGTTGCTGGCGTTCTTCTCGCTCTGCTCACCACCACGGCTGTCTCGGACACGCCCGACCCTCGCCGAGTCGGTGCTGTCGGCACTGCGCCGACGATCCTCGACCGGCCCACCCACCACCGAGCGATCCGACCGACCCGCCCCGCCGCCCGCGCGACCCCGCCCCGGGCTGCTGGCAGACCTGCCCAGAGCGCCCTCGCGTTCCTCGGCAGCCCGCACCAGCCGCAGCGGGGACCGGGCCTCGGTGTGCCTCGAGCCTGTCGAGCCATTTGTCTTGTCGTCGGTGCGTTTCACAACACCCATAGTCTGCGCCAAATTCGGCCCGCGTCAAGAGACAGCGGGTCTCCACAGCCGATTCACTACGGGCTGTACACTTGTGCCCGGAGAACCCCATGCCCGACGCCCCCCCGCCGACACTATCGGACCCTCTCGCCGCCGAAGACATGGTGATTTCTGCCGGTCTGGAATGCGACGCCGCGCTCACAGCCCTCGAACGCGCCGGCCGCCGCGGCAGGCTCCCGGGCTTTGCCCGCAAGGACAGCCGCACCTTCACGCTCGACTGCGACGCGATCCCGTTCGAGTACGAAATCCTTGGCCGCATCGAGCCCGCACCCGACCAGGCCGACGACCCGGGACACGCACGGCTCACGCTCCGCGTCCGTCGCAAAAAGCTGATGCCGACGATCTTCGCCGTGACGCTCATCTTTACGGTCTGGCCGGGTGTGTGGCTGACCGATTCGCTGATCGCGACCTACTGGTCGGCGTACGGCCGGTGGACCGAGTCGATGCCTTGGCTGACCTATGCGTGGTATTTGCCGATTGCGGCGTTGCCCTTGCCCTGGCTGTGGAAGGCGCTCCTGAAAAAGAGCGAAGCGATGGCGCGAGAGTCGGCCGCGTCACAGATCAAGGCAATCCGCAGCGAGTTGAACACCGAAGCTGCGCAGTAGAGCCCTTTGCAGAATCGTCTTTCACCATGATTCAAGGGCTCGCTTTGTCCTTCTCGGTTCTATGTTTGGTGTTGCCCTGTCCCCTCGCTTGCGCGAGGGGCTCTATTCTTGACGCATACAGCACTTCTGTAGAGATACATGACGGCGTTGGAGAGCCCCTCGCGCAAGCGAGGGGACAACGACACCCATCCACAACAACGAAGCACATTGATGCAAGATGCGCTCACAAAAAGCGGGCTCCCCGTCAGAGGAGCCCGCGAAAGTGCAGCGTGATTCGATCGCCGGGTTTACTCGACGTCCTTGCCCTCAACGACATCGGTCAGGCTCGGGGCCGCGTGCGGGTGCAACTCGCCCCGCTTGAGCTTGCCGACGTAGGTGCGGTACGCCTTCATCGACTTGGCGCTGAAGAGCAGCATGATCGGGATGTTGACGACCAGCATGACGCCGAGGCCGAGGGTGGTCCACATATCGAGTTCGGTATCGGTGCCGATGACTGCCTTTGTCGTACCGTCGGCGTTCTCAATGATGGGCATCGCGAGGATTGTCGTCAGCAGAATCAGCAGGCAATAGATCAACTTGTAGATGAAGACCGCGGCCTTCGAGAACTTCTCGCCCTTGGTACCGAAGAAGTAATAGATGCCCTGTTCACCGTAGTACGACCATGAAATCATCGTCGAGAGCGCGAACAGCCACGCCGCGATGGAGACCAGCCACATGCCGAGCCCCGGCGTGACGCGGTCAAAGGCGTACGCGGTCATCGACGCTCCGGCGTAGTTGCCGTAAATCCCCAAGTCATCACCGCCGCTCTCAGACGGTCGGAAAAACGGCTTGATGGCAGACTCGATCGCGTCCCACTCGATCCGCCAGATCGTCTCGCCGCTCTCGGCGTCCTCGCTCAGCACCGCCTTGCCCACGAGTTTGCGCAGGTCACGGCCGGTGTTCTTGTCAAAGTCCGCTTCGACCACGAGGAAGACTTTTTCCCCATCACGCCACCCCGCCGTCCCTTCGGCCGACCGGCGGATTTTGCGGGCCTCGGCCGTCATATGCGGGAGCACCTCGGCATCAAGCTTCCAGGCAGGCAGTTCGCCGTGATACAACAAATCGGTCAGTGTAAGAGAAGAGATCGTCTCGTCAGCCCCGGGCGCAACGGGGTCGAGCTCGATCACCATTGCGCCATCGTGCGACCGCACCTTCCCGGACAAAACCTTCTGCTGGGCGTTGGGCTCTGCGGTTGCGTACACAAACACCGAGTCTCCGGCCTTCCAGTCCGGCACGGACTTCCCGTCTTTTTCCATCTTCTCGACTTCGGACTCTCGCGCCGATCGCTGCGGCACCGGGAACGCCTCGACGGTCCATGAATCACCATCGAGCGACGCCTGAGGCACGGTCGCAAGGTTGCCCGCAGCCTCGCTCACGAACACCACCTCCGGGCTGGCGCCGACGAACGTCGCCTCGGCATCCCGGTTGTACGCCCCGCTGGACATGATCACCAACGCCGTCAGCGTACACACCACGATCGTGTCGATGAACGGCTCGAGCCCGGCCACGATGCCCTCACGCACCGGCTCGTTGGTCTTCGCAGCCGAGTGTGCAATCGGGCTGGAACCCTGCCCTGCTTCGGAAGAAAACAGCGCCCGCTTGATACCCCACATCGCGGCGTAGGCAAACGTGCCGCCGAGGAACGCCCCTTCAGGATTCGCACTCTCACCGCCCAGGAACGGCGGCAGCCCGCTCTTGACGATCACCCCGAGCATTTCGGGAATGGCTCCGGCGTTCACGATCAAGACATACCCCGCCGCCAGCACATAGACGACGCACATGAACGGCACGATGCGCCCGGCGACCGCGCCGATCCGTTTGATACCGCCGATGATGACGGCACCAACCAGCACGGTCAGGATGATCCCCGTCACGACCTGCGGCACGCCGAAGTAGGTGAACGTAATGTCCGCGACGTTCCACGCCTGGAACATGTTCCCCCCGGTGATCGCCGAGATGATCAGCGTCACCACAAAGATGCCACCGATGAGCGTGCCGATCGGTGCCAGCCCCCACTCGGCAAACCCCTTCTTCACCACAAACATCGGCCCGCCGTGGGGGTTCTCCGGGTCGTCGGTGTTGCGGAAGAGCATGGACTGGGTGACTTCGGTCATCTTCAGCGACATGCCGAGGATGCCGATGACCCACATCCAGAAGATCGCCCCCGGCCCGCCCAGCGCCACCGCGACAGCGACCCCCGCGATGTTCCCGAGCCCGACGGTCGCCGAGAGCGCCGCCGAGAGCGCCTGGAAGTGGTTGAT
>CAYMZJ010000073.1:0-6591 GCA_964394895.1 uncultured Phycisphaeraceae bacterium
GGAGCAAAGGCAGGAGGCCGGGGAGCAAAGGCAGGAGGCCGGGGAGCAAAGGCAGAAGGCCGGGGAGCAAAGGCAGAAGGCCAGGGAGCAAAGGCAGAAGGCCGGGAAGCAACGGCAGCAATCCGAGGAGCAACGGCAGCGCAGCAGGCCGGGGGTGCGGGGGGATCACATTCGGTAGGGTGTCTCGGCAAGAGCCGCATCGACCTTGGCCTTCCACTCGCCAAACCCCGCCCGGCCCATCAGGCCGAAGGTTGCCTGCTTGCCCGTCTCGACCGCCGGCTGGTCGTAGGCGTCGATGTTGAGCATGAGCCCGGCGTAGGCGGTGACGATCTGCCAGAGCATCAGGAACTCGCCGACATGGTGGGCATCGAGTGTGGGGAAGCTGAGCGTGAAGTTGGGACGCTGGCTCTCGAGCAGGGCGAACTCGGTCGCCCGCTTCTCAGCTGCCAGCAGCGTGGCGAGGGTGGTGCCTTCGAGATAGGAAAGCGCCTCGACGCCCAGCTCATCGACGAGCCCGGTGGGGATTGTTATATCGGCGTCACCAAAGTCGGCGACATCGACAAGGCCAAAGACCTTGTCGTTGGGCCCCTCGCGGTAGAGCTGGACTTGCGAGTGTTGATCCGTGGTGCCGAGGGCCTTGATGGGAGTGAACCCGGCGTAGACCGTCTCGCCGTCGAGGTTGACCCGCTTGCCGAGACTCTCAGCCCACAGCTGCCGGAACCAGTCGGCGAGCAGATACAGCCCGTTGCAGTAGGGCATGAGGACATGGTTGGTCTTGCCCTTGCGCAACCCAAGATCAACCAGCAGCGTGGCGAGCATCGCGGCCGGGTTCTTCGTTATATCGGGGTCGGTGCAGCGCTGGTCCATCGCGTCGGCGCCATCGAGCAGCCCGTCGATATCGATCCCCGCCATCGCAGCACTGAAGAGCCCGACGGGGCTGAGCACACTGAACCGGCCGCCGACACCTTCGGGGACGGGCAGCGTCGCATAGCCGTCAGCATCGCAGATGGTGCGCATCGTGCCTTTGGCGGGGTCGGTGATGGCGACGATGTTGCGGTGGAAGTTGTCGCCGAGTGCGTCCTTGAGCATGGCGCGGACGATCATGAACTGGGACGCGGTCTCGGCTGTTTCGCCCGACTTGCTGACGATGTTGAAGAGCGTGCGTTCGAGGCCACCGAGTTGGCGGCAGGTGTCGAGGATGGAGCCGAGGTAGGCCGGATCGACATTATCGACGACGAAGACGCGGGGGGTGGAGCGAGGGGTGGCCTTCATGGTGGCCCGGCTCTCCGAGCCGGGTTGACTCACGGCTCGGAGAGCCGTGCCACCGGGAGCCGTGCCACCATCGAGCAGGTTGTACGACGCCGGGTTGAGGGCGGACTGGAGGGCGATGTTGCCCAGAGCCGAGCCGCCGATGCCGAGGACGACGAGGTTGTCGAAGCGGCCCTGGCACTCGGCGACCACCTTGCGGACCGCTCCGGTGTATTCGGCCCTCGCGGGGTCCCTGGCAAGGTCACGCCATTTCTCCCAGCCCGTGCCCCGCGACTTGGCGAGCCGCTCGGTCAGGTGGGCAGCCGCCTTGGCAAAGTCGGAACCCCGGTCCAGGCGGGCGGGGTCAAGCCCGTGCTGGCCGACGCGGGAGGAAAGACAGTTGGCGTAGTCGAGTGTGAGCATGGGGAGAGGATAGCGAGCGATTCCCGAAGTGGGACCGGCTTCCAGCCGGTGCGGCTTCGCAGCTTTGGAATGATGCGGATGATCAAAGAGCCCGGGCACCGGCTGGAAGCCGGTCCCACGGCAGCGGGTTCGCTACTCTCCCTGCATGATCCACCCATGGCACGACGTCACCCCCGCGGTTGAGGGCACCGACCTCCCGGCGGTCTTCAAGGCAATCATCGAAATCCCCAAAGGCTCGAGCAACAAGTACGAGCTCGACAAAGGCTCAGGCATGCTCAAGCTCGACCGGGTGCTCTCTTCGGCGGTCCACTACCCCGCCAACTACGGCTTTATCCCCCAGACGCTGGCTGAAGACGACGACCCGCTCGATGTCCTGGTCTATTGCACCGAGGACATCCCGCCGATGACGATCTGCGAGGCAAGGGCGGTCGGGCTGATGACGATGATCGACTCTGGAGACCCCGACCACAAGATCATCGCGGTGCTCTGTCAGGACCCGATCTACAGCGAGTTCGAGGCCGCGAGCCACTTCCCCAGGCACACTTTCAAGATGCTGCGGCGGTTCTTCGAGGACTACAAACAGCTCGAGAACAAGGACGTCGAGGTCGACGACATCATGCCCGCCGAGGCAGCTTACGCGGTGATCGAAGATTCGCTCGAGCGCTACGCCAGAGCGCGGCGGACCGGCGGCGCGCGAGGGCTGGTGCTGTGAGCGCGGCTGCGGGGCAGGCGGGCGCGTTCCCGGAGATCGAGCGGACACTCATCAGCCGCGAGCGGATCGCAGAGCGCGTCCACGAGCTGGCAGCCAGGCTGTGCGACGATCTGCGAGCGCTCGAAGGCGACGGTGACGGGGGGGGCGAGGGCGGCCAGGACAGCGTCGCCGGGCAGATCGTCATGGTCCCGATCATGTCCGGCGCGATGATCTTTGCCTCAGACCTGGTGCGGGAGATGCCGGTGAAGCTCGGGCTCGGGCTGGTCGCGGTCAGCAGCTATCCCGGCAAGAGTCTGGCGAGCAAAGGCGCGGTCATTTCGAGCGAGCTGCCAGCAGACCTGGCGGGCAAGCACGTGGTGATCGTCGACGACATCCTCGACTCCGGGCAGACCATCGAGCTGGTGCGCAAGATCATCGGCGCGCAGCAGCCGGCGTCGATCCGGGCGTGTGTGCTGTTGCGGAAGAATGTCCCCCGCACCGCGACGATGCCCGACGACGAGCTGGCCGAGTACGTCGGGTTTGATATCCCAGACGAGTTTGTCGTCGGGTACGGGCTGGATTACAACGGGTATTACCGCAACTACCCGGAGATCGCCACGCTGCGAAAGGATGCGCTTTGAGCGAGCCGCCCGCGTCAGGCACCGGTTCGGCGGGTGTGCCGCGTGAGCTTCGACCCTGGGTGGACCGCGCCGACGTGGTGCGGGTGTCGATGCGGCCGAGCGCGTGGGCGGTGCTGCTCGAATCGCTCGGCTCGATCGTGCTGCTGGTGCTTGCGGTGTCTCTGGTGACGGTCGCGGTGCTGGCGTGGGGGCGCACCGGGCTGCTGTGGACGTGGGTGTTTCCGGTTGCTGCGCTCGTCGTCGCGTTGCGCGTGCTCTGGCAGGCAGTGGTGGTCGCGTGTCGGCGGTATGTGCTGACAGGGAAGTATGTGCTGCGTGTCAACGGCGTGTTCAACCGCAGTGCTGCGACCCTGCCGGTGGAGCGGGTGCAGCACGTCGTGCTCGTGCGGACCTTGCTCGAACGGCTGACCGGGACCGGGACGCTCGGGTTTGCAACCGCGGGCACCGGCGGCGTCGAGATCGCGTGGGTGACGGTGAGCGATCCGGTACGCTGGGTGGAAGAGGTGCGGCGGGTGATCGAGCAAGGAAAGGGGGGCGAGGGAGTGCAGATGATGTCGGGCGATGGTGGGCAATCCAGGAGGACCGGCCCCACAGGGACCGGCTCGCAAGGGCAGGGGCGGGGTGGTGAACCCGTGGTGATCGGGCTTGCGGGCGGGATCGGGGCGGGCAAGAGCGAGGTGGCGCGGGCGTTCGAGGAGCTCGGATGCGTGGTTGCGGATTCAGACAAAGCCGCCCGCGAAGCGCTGGATCGGCCGGATGTCCGGGAGACGCTGGTCGGGTGGTGGGGCGATGGGGTGCTCGGCACCGACGGCCGGATCGACCGCAAGCGGGTGGGAGCGATTGTTTTTGGGGATGCCAGGGAACGTGAACGGCTTGAGGAACTGGTGCATCCGATCGTCCGAAAGGGGAGGGTGGAGCTGCTGGAAATGGCGCGCCGGGCGGGGGCTGTGGGGGCGATAATCGACGCTCCACTGCTGTTTGAGGCCGGTTTGGACACCGAATGCGACGCGATAGTGTTTGTGGAGGCCCCTCTTGAAATCCGCCGCGAACGTGTTCGGGAAACACGAGGGTGGGGGGTCGGCGAGTTGGAACGTCGAGAAAAAGTCCAGATCCCGCTTGATGCCAAGCGGCATCGGTCAGATTATGAAGTAGTGAATAACGCCGACCCTGAGCAGCTTCGGCTGCGTGTTCGGCGGCTTCTCGATCAGATCCTGGATAATCAGCAAGGGAATGTGCCGGGCCGATGACGGCTGGGTACCGATTGACGCGCACCGTGCGCTGGCCTGACTTCCGTGTGCTGACCGGGTTCGCAGAGTTTGCCTTCTCCGCGTTGTGACAACCGCTGACGAAGAAATGCCCGCGTGTGATGTCGTGCGCGGGGAGCGTCCACGGATGGGCGAGGGATCCGGGCCGGCTGGTCTTTGCCGGTGCCGGGGGAAGCGTTTCGGGAAGTCTCCCGACGCTGTTGAAATACCGAAGAGAACCAAACATGGCGAAAGCAACCAACGTGGTCGAAGAAGCTCCTGCACCCAAGAGGCGGGCCAAGAAAGCCTCTTCGACGACCAAACCCGCCGCGGCCAAGCCCGCGACGACCAAGGCCGCCGCGACCAAAGCCCAGAGCGGCAGCGCCACCAAGCCCGCGCGCAAAGCCTCCAGCCCAGAGCCCAAGCCCGCAAAGAGTGAACCCAGAGCCGAAGCCTCCAAGCCCAGAGCGGCCGAGACAAAATCGAGCCAGCCCAACAAAGCTGGTGGCGAGACAAGCAAGAGCAGCTCCGCATCAGGAAACAGCGGCGGCACAGGCAGCAACGCCGGGTCCGGAAGCAACGGCGGCGGGGGCTCGGGCGCTTCGAGTGCCGCTGGCGCTGGTGGCGGGGGCGCGGGTTCCGGCGGCGGGTCACCGTCCGGCGGGCAGCAACGCTCGCAGGGTGGACAAAGCGGCGGACAGGGCGGCGGCGGACAACCCGGCGGCGACGGACAGAGCAAGCGCCGCAAACGGAAAAAACGCAAGGGCGGGCAAGGCGGCCCCGGCGGGCACCAAGGCGGCGGCGGTGGCGGCGGCGGCGGCGGGTCACACCACCACCAACGCAACATGTACCCAGACCACATCCTGCCCAGCGACGAAGAGCTCGAACGCGAAGCAGCCGAACTCGAACGCATCGCAGCCAAAGCAAGCCCCGAAGCGCTCAAGGACCAGATCACCATCGGCGAACTTCAGCGGATGGAACTCGAAGAGCTCATCGAGTTTGCCGGCCGCGAGGGCATCGAAGAGCCGCAGTCAATCCCCAGACAGGACCTGGTCTTCAAAATCCTCAAAGCACGCGCAACCCGCCTCGGTCTCATGTTCGGCGAGGGGTCGCTCGAAGTCATGCAGGACGGCTTCGGGTTCCTCCGCAGCCCCGACCAGAGCTACCTCCCCGGGCCGGACGATATCTACGTCTCGCCCAGCCAGATCCGCAGGTTCGGGCTGCGCCGGGGCATGGTCATCCGCGGCGCGATCCGCCCGCCCAAGGAGAGCGAACGCTACTTCGCGCTGCTCCGCGTCGATGAGGTCAACGGCCGCGACCCGGGCAAAATCCACGACCTGGTCAACTTCGAGGACCTCACCCCCCTCCACCCCGAGGAACGGTTCATCCTCGAGACCACACCCGACGAGATCGAGACGCGGGTGATCGACCTGGTCGCGCCGATCGGCAAAGGGCAACGGGCGCTGATCGTTGCCCCGCCCCGCACCGGCAAGACGGTACTCCTCCAGAAGATGACCCAGGCGATCACCAAGAACAACCCCGACGTGACCATCATCGTGCTGCTCGTCGACGAACGCCCCGAAGAGGTCACCGACTTCAAACGGCACACCGACCCCTCGGTCGAGGTCGTCGCCAGCACCTTCGACGAGCAATCGTCGCGCCACGTCGCGGTCGCCGAGATGGTCATCGAAAAGGCCCGCCGCATGGTCGAGTACGGCGAGGATGTCGTCATCCTGCTCGATTCGATCACACGCCTCGCCCGCGCGTACAACACCGAGATGCCCCACTCGGGCAAGATCATGACCGGCGGCCTTGATTCTAACGCGCTGCAACGGCCGAAAAAGTTCTTCGGCTCGGCCCGCGCCATCGAGGGCGGCGGCTCGCTCACCATCATCGGGACTGCCCTGGTCGATACCGGATCAAAGATGGACGAGGTGATCTTCGAAGAGTTCAAAGGCACCGGCAACAGCGAGCTGCACCTGGACCGCCGGCTCGTCGAGAAACGCATCTACCCCGCGATCGACGTCGCAGCCAGCGGCACCCGGCGCGAAGAGCTGCTGATGGACCCCAAAGAGCTCGAGCTTGTCTACCGACTCCGCAAGGTGCTGAGTGATATGAACGTCGTCGAGGCGATGGAGCTGCTCAAAAGCCGCATGAAGAAGGTCAAGACCAATGCCGAGTTCCTGGTGACGATGGCAATGGGGTGATGGGTAGATTTCTCCACGCTGCTATGCGGCGGATGACACAGATTTGTGGATTCTATCTTTTTTGCTGAGAATCACGCTTTGGGGCTTGGGGGGGGGGGGGGGGGGGGGGGGGGGGGGGGGGGGGGGGGGGGGGGGGG
>CAYMZJ010000074.1:0-6532 GCA_964394895.1 uncultured Phycisphaeraceae bacterium
CAGTTCTTCGTCTGCGGCGACAACAGCCCAAACAGCCTCGACGGCCGCCTCTGGGACACCCCAGACCCCTGGGTCTACCAACAAATCGACCCCACCATCGGCATCGTCCCCCGCGACCTGCTCATCGGCAAAGCCTTCTTCGTCTACTTCCCCAGCTTCCACAAAGAAAAGAAACTCCCCATGCCCGATGTCGGACGCATGCGGTTTATCTGGTAAATACACGCGACGCCTCACGCTGGGTTCTTACATCGCCGCGTGCGCACTGCGGCCCTCGGTCAGCACGCCGTCCTCGAGCATGAGCGTCCGGTCGAAGACATCCAGCGCCCGCTGATCATGCGTCACCACCAGCACCCCCGCCTGGTTCTCGTGCCCCACCTCACGGAACAGCTCCATCACCTGACGCCCCAGCGTGCTATCGAGCGCAGCGGTCGGCTCATCGGCCAGGAGCAAACTCGGCCGATTCGCAAGCGCCCTCGCGATCGCTACCCGCTGCTGCTGCCCGCCCGAAAGAGCCGAGGGCAAGTTGTGCGCCCGCTCGGCAATCCCCAACGACCCCAGCAGGTCCATCGCTCGGCGTTTGGCGCTGCGACCCTCCTGCCCCGAGATCGCCAACGCCACCAGCACGTTTTCCAGCGCGGTCAAAAACGGGATCAGGTTCGACTTCTGAAAGATAAAACCGAGGTGTTCCCGCCTGAACCGTCGCACATCCACAAGCGCTCTTGGCCCGCGCATCACCACCTGCCCGTCGATCCTGATCTCCCCCCGCGTCGGCGGATTGATCAGCCCCACCGCCGAGAGCAGCGTCGATTTCCCCGATCCGCTCGGCCCGAGCAACGCCACGACCTCGCCGCGCTCGATCTTCATCGTCGCCTCACGCAGCGCGACGACCTCGGTGTTCCCGCTTCCATACACCTTGGTCAGCCCGACCGTCTCGATCGCCGGCGCAGCCGGGGACGCTGGTGCCGGCACGCCCGTCATGACAACACCTCGTTGGGCTCGACCCGCATCGCCTTCCAGATGCCCAGCGAGCTGCCCACCACACAGATCGCAAAGACCGCAAACGCCAGCCACACCATCATGCTCTCGGTGATAATCACCCGCCGAGGAAAAAACGGAAAGAGCTGCAGCCCTATGAAATACGCCAGCACATACGCCACCCCGCCGAGCAGGAACGCCTCCTGCAGCACGAGCCCGAGGATCATGCCGCTTTTCGCGCCCATAAGTTTCAAGAGCGCGATATCATGGATCTTATCTAATGTCATCGTATACAGAATCAGCGACATAATAATCGCCGAGATCGCCACCAGCATGACACGGAACAGCCCGATCTGCCGCCGCGCCCGATCCACCGGCCCCTGCAGCAAGAGCTGCCGTTCCTCCGCACCCGTATACACCGTCACGTCCGCCCACCCGGCGATGGTCTCCCGCACCGTTTCGATGTCCGCCCCGGGTTTGAGCCGCACCATCACCGCGCTCACCATCGGCGACCCGATCGCCGGCAGCGCCGACGCCGGCAGGTCGGCCCGCTCGAGCAGCCCCGGCTGGGTCAGCCCGATGTCCATCCCTTCAGCTCGCCCGCGCCGCGCAGCCCGTTCCAGCCGGGTCGCCTCTCCCACCGAATCAAACTGCACCGCCTGCGCGTCAGCAACCGTCAAAAACGCCAGCCCATCACCCCCGCTGCCGATCATGTCGCGCGTCACACCCACAACCGTGTACACGTCCTTGCCGAGCCTGATCGCCTCGCCCACCGCGAGCCCAAGCGTCCGGTCGGCGACCATCTCGTAATGCCCCTGCCCGAGTGGCCGCCCCGAAATCAAAGGCAACCACGCCCCCCGGTCCGTCGGCCACGCCAGCCCCACGATCGAAATCCGCAACGGCCTGCCATGCCGCTCGCGCTGAATCGTGTGCGTCACAAACCGCCGAGCCTCCAAGACACCCGGCACCACCAGCGCCCGGTCCTCCACATTCGCAGGCAATCTCGAAAGCTCCGCGAACGGGCCGCGCGTGTCCCGCTGCACGATCCAAAGATCCGCGTCCATCTCCTCGACCAGCAGCACCGCGTCCGACTCGATCCCATTGTAAATCCCGCCCATCCCCATCACGATCATCAGCAACAGCCCCAGCCCCACCGCTGTCAGCAGGAACCGCCCCGCGTTGTGCCGAACATCACGGATCGCCAGATTCATCGCACCACGATCCTCTTCCCGTCGCGCAACACAGCCCGCCCACCGGGCTCTGCCAATCGCACCACTGTGTCCCCAGCCTCAACCCCCTCGACCACCTCGATCCGTTCCTGCCCCTGCGCACCAAACCGACACGCCGCCCACACCGCCCGCCCGCCGCGCTCGATAAACACCCCCCGCGCCCCCTCCACAACACCCACAAACGCCAGCGGCACCGCAACAACGTCCACACGCCGAGCCGTCTCGATATACGCCTCAGCCCGCTGCCCGATCGCCCAGTGCTCGGCCAGCCGCTCGATCGCCACGTCCACCACAAACTCCCGTGTCTCGGGATCCACCTCCCGACCGAGCCTCGCGACGTGCCCGGGCAGCGGGTCACCCGGCGCAGACCGCAACACCACCCGCGCCGGCTGATCTGGCGCCAGCGACCCCATCGCCGTCTCGTCCACCCACGCCGACACCCAGATTTCGTCAAGCCCGATCAGCAAAAAGATCGACGACCCGGGCACGACGATGTCCCCCGGGTCGCGGTCGCGCCGCACGATCAGCCCGTCAAACGGCGCAACGATCACCGTGTCCTCGAGCCGCGCTTGCTGAAACTCGAGCGTCTTCTGTGCCGCGATCAGCAGCATCTCGCCCTCAGCAATCGCCGCCTCGGCCCGGGCAAGCTCGGCCTGCGCGATCGCCGCTTGCTCTTGCGATTTGTCGATCTCCGTCTCCGTCGCCGCACCCTTGGCAAACGACTCCCGCGACCGCTTGTCCAGACGCTCAGCCTGCCGCACCACCGCCAACGCCCGCGTCTTGTCGGCACGCAACCGCTCCAGCCCAGCCTCAGCAGCCCTCGCGTTGGCCTGGGCGATCTCCACCTGACGCACAAAGTCGCGATCGTCGAGCGTGGCGATCGTCTGCCCGGCTGTCACATGGTCGCCCTGATCCACACCCAGTTCCAGCAACCTCCCCTGGATCTTCGAGGAAACCACCGTCGAGGTCCGCGCCTCGACCGTCCCCGTCCCCATCACCTCCACCACAAGATCACTCGCAACAACCCCGTGCCCCACCACCGGCGTCGGACGCAACACCCGCACATACACCACCGCGCCGACGGCCACAACCACCAACGCACCAAGCAGAATCCGCCGCACCCACCGCTTCATACGTTGACCTTTCACCTGGTATCTACTACCCAGTTCAAGCAGCCCCAGATGAGACCCGGAACTCGCGCACTATACGCACCGAGCGCGCATGCACGAAACACGCTGAAAAACATACAGAATGCAAAGAACTCACAGCAACGTTCAACGCTGGCTCACGTCACCCAGCCGAGCCGTCGCGCTCCCGCCCACCCCAACTCATCAGCCCCACAAACACCAGCAGCGAACCCGACACGATCAGCCACAGCCGCGAATCGTCGTCGCGCGCCCACCGCCCGAGCCGCGACTCAACAAGCCGTAGCTCCGGCAGCCGGATCGGCGCGGGCTCAAGGCTCGGAAAGACCGACACGTTCGACCGCGCCGGGTCGTCCACCTCCACGATCGTCGCCTGACTCACCGGCACCAGGTTCAACTGACTCGCCGCCAGCGCCCGCACCACCGTCGGCTCGTGCGACTCGAGCGCCACCAGATACCGCTCGTGCTTGAACAGCCGTTCTTCCCGCTGGGTCTCAATCGCCACCGCCCGGTCCCGTTGCCACTCAGCTTCCGCCAGATCCCCCTGCGCGGGGATCACCACCGTGTACCCCAAAAGCACCAGCCCCGCGATCAGAAACAACCACCCCGGATCAAACCCGTCGATCGGACGGGCCGGGCGGACCGAGACCGCCGACCGCCGACCACGAACCGTCCGCACAGGATCAACCCGCGCAGGCCGACCCGGAGCTTCCCCGTCAGCCGTTGTCGTTTTCTGTGGGCGCGCACGCATAGAGTCCCTCTCCTATCGGCCCACAACCATGCCGCCTGTCCAGACTTTTCTGCCCGCACCCCATCCACAACACCCCCCACCTTCCCACGCTCCAACCCATACACTACCCCCTCCCATGCCCCCCTCCACACCCCGCACCATCCTCATCACCGGCCTCGGCACCGTCTGCGCACTCGGCTCAGGAATCGACGCCCTCTGGCAAGGGCTCCTCGACGGCCGATCCGGCCTCGGGCCCATCGACCGCATCGACGCCACCGGCTTCCGAAGTTCACTCGGCGGCGATGTCCCCGACTTCACCGCAAAGACCCTCGTCCCAAAGCACTACCGCAAAGCCGTCAAGGTCATGGCCCGCGACACCGAACTCGCCGTCGGCGCCGCACTCTTTGCCGTCCAGGACGCCAACCTCGCCACCCGAGCCACCACCGACGACGACCCCACCTATCCCCCCTCGCGCACCGGCTGCCAGATCGGGGCCGGGCTCATCGCTGCCGAGACCGGCGAACTCGCCCCCGCCATCGCAACCGCAACCGACGAATCAGGCACCTTCCGCGAGCGCCTCTGGGGCACCAACACCGACGCCGGAGGCAACGCCGGCATGAACAACCTCCCCCCCCTCTGGCTCCTCAAATACCTCCCCAACATGCTCGCCTGCCACGTCACCATCCTCCACGGCTGCGAAGGGCCGAGCAACACCATCACCTGCGCCGAAGCCAGCGGCCTGCTCAGCCTGGGCGAAAGCCTCCGCGTCATCCAACGCGACGACGCCGACTGCTGCTTCGCCGGCGGCACAGAAAGCAAGCTCAACCTCATGGGCTTTGCACGCCTCGATATCGCCGGCCGACTCGCACCAACCCCCACCCCTACCCCAGCAGGCACCACCACCAACGCCTCGGACTTCGTCCGCCCCTTCGACCCCGACGCCACCGGCACACTCGCCGCAGAGGGCGGCGGCGTCGTCATCCTCGAAGAAGCCGCCCACGCCCACGCCCGCGGCACCACTCCCTACGCCGAGGTCC
Source organism: uncultured Phycisphaeraceae bacterium (assembly GCA_964394895.1). Classification (GTDB taxonomy): domain Bacteria; phylum Planctomycetota; class Phycisphaerae; order Phycisphaerales; family UBA1924; genus PNC22. Next base: position 5,117 of record CAYMZJ010000074.1, read on the forward strand.
TCGGCTTCGGCGCAGCCCAGAGCCCGCCGCCCTTCCCCGTCGTTGACCTGCGCCACACCAATCACGACACCCAAACCGGAACCGACACCAACGAATCCCCAAGCGACGGCCTGCGCTACGCGATCGAAGCCGCCCTCCACGACGCCGGAATCTCCCCAGCCGACATCGACGCCATCGTCCCCACCGCCGCAGGCATCCCAGAACCCGACGCGACCGAAGCCGACGCCCTCCGCGCCGTCTTCGGCGATCGGCTCGGCGACATCCCGCTGGTCACCCTCCGCCCAAACCTCGGCGACTGCCAGGCCGGCAACGGCGCACTCCAGGTCGCAGCCGCCTGCATGTGCCTCCGCGAGCAGAAGCTCCCCGCACGACTCCACGCCGGCAACCCCGCGCCCGGGCTCGACGCCGGCAACGCGCCCGCCCGCCCGGCAACGCTCGGCTGTATGCTCGTCTGCTCCACCTCGCTCGGCGGGCAGAACGCCGCGGTTGTCCTCCGACACACCCCACCCAAATCACCACGACCAGCGAACACATAGAGACATGTCCGCACCCGACCCCGCGTGAAGGTCGGCCAGGGCTACACACCATCTTCCAAGGAGTTTCAACAATGTACGACGACAGAAGCGGACAAGGCAGGTACGGCAATCGCGGCGGCGGGCGCGGCGATGGTGGCGGCGGCGGCGGATACCGACGCGACGACCGACGACCCGACAACCGCGGCGACAACCGGGGTGACAACCGAGGCACCCCACTCTCCGAACTTGACCCCGAACTCACCGACATGAGCCGCCGCGTCATCGGCTGCGCCATCGAAGTCCACAAAGCACTCGGCCCGGGATACGCCCTCGAGGTCTACACCAACGCACTCCACCAGGAACTCACCGAACAAGGCATCACCTACAAAGCCGACCACAAACTCAGCGTCACCTACAAAGACAAAGACGTCGGCACCATCAACGCCGGCCTCTTCGTCGGCGACCGCTTCATCGTCGAACTCCTCGCCCGCGTCGGCGAAGTAGGCTCGGCCGAACGCAGCGCCCTCCGCGCCGAACTCCGAGCCGCCGACCTCGAACTCGGCCTGGTCATCAACTTCGGCGAACGCCGACTCAAGGACGGCCTCGTCCGCGTCCTCAACCCCGACAAGCTCAACGCCCTCCGCGAAGAACGGGCCGAGGAAGAGGAAGACGACGACGACGAATACGAGGACGACGACGAGTACGAAGACGACGACGAGGAAGACGAAGAAGACGAAGACTAAACCCACCTCGACACCACAACATCCCACACACACCAGGCCGGCGGCCCCAACCGCCGGCCTTTCTCATGCTCCCCCTCCCATGCCCCGCAAAAGGGGACTGCTTCTCCTGCTCCCCCTCCCGCGCCCCGCGGGAGGGGGCTGGGGGGAGGGTGCCTTTC
>CAYMZJ010000075.1:0-6099 GCA_964394895.1 uncultured Phycisphaeraceae bacterium
ATTGCGGGGCCGACGGGGTTTGGGGCGAGGCTGTTGGCGGAGTTGGTGGGGGGTGGGTGAGATGACCGTCGAGGCGAAGCCCATGGCGACATGGAAACCTCATGGACCGCTGGCGGACGAGGAGCAGTTGCACTTTCTGCACATTCCCAAGACTGCCGGGCGGAGCGTCCGGGCGGTGCTGGAGAATCACTTTGCCTGGAGCGAGTTGTGCCCGGGCACGGTGCTGCCGGACATCTTTGGGTGTGCCCCTTCGGAGCTGTCGCGGTGGCGGTTGTTCTGCGGACATTACGGGCGGTACATCCACGGCTTGCTCGATCGGGCACCTGTTGAGATGACGTTCTTGCGGGACCCGATCGCGAGGTCCGTGTCGCACTACCGCGACCTTCAGGCCCGCGAGGGGACCTGGCTTTATGAGTATGTCAACACGCACACCTTTGACGAGTTCGTGCTTGACCCGGCCGTCAGCACCGAGCTGATGAACTTGCAGACACGTTTCCTTGCGCTTGACGATATCGACAAGGATTTCTTCGGCTATTCGCGACGGCGCGACGGCGACCTGCCCGGCTTGATCGCAGATTTTTCGAGCCGGGCGTTGCTTGACAGGGCATTGAAGAATCTCGATGCGATGGCGTTTGTGGGGTTGCAGGAACGGTTCGACGAGTCACTCGTGCTGCTGGCGGCAACATTCGGGTGGTCGCCGCCGCGCGAGGCCCCGAGGCGCAACACCGCCAGGGCGAAGTTCGATCTTTCGACGGTTTCTGCACAGGCGATGGATCGGCTGCGGGAGATCACGGCGCTCGATCAGGTGTTGTACGACCATGCAGCGGCCCGGTTTGAGGCGGCGGTGCGGGAGATTTCGCCTGAACGGATCGAGGAGGCGTATGCCGAGTCGATGGCCGCGCGGCCTCGTCTTGCCGAGGTCCGGTTTGACTTTGCACGCTCGTTCGAGGGCAAGGGGTGGTACGACCGCGAGCGTGGTGCCGACGGTGTGGTGCGGCGGTGGACCGGTCCTGAGCCGATCGCGTGGATGGATTTGCCGCTTGAGACCGGGCGGGCGCTCCGGCTGCGATTCAAGGCGGGCGCCCAGACGATGGACGTCATCACGGGCGTCCGCGTCGCGTTGAATGGTGTGGAGTTGCCCTGTCGATCGTGGCCGATTGCAGATCCGGAGACCGCATGGCGTGTCTTTGACATCGTGTTGCCCACGGCGGCTCTGGCCTCTCGGCCGGAGTTCGCTCGGATCGAGTTCCGACTGCCACGAACGGTGGTTCCGTCTGATGAGTTTTCTGGCCAGAAGGACTCCCGGCGGCTGGGGCTCTACTTTGAGTGGTTGGAGATCGATCCGCAAGGCAATTGAAGTCGGCGGGCGCATTGGTCGCGTGCGCTTGGGGCAGAGAAACAGAGCGTTTGTTCAGGCGTTTGCGCCGCCAGCAGCGGTTGGCTGGACAGCCAACGCTGCAAGATTGCGTTGCAGACGTATCACCATAGTGCCCAGTGAGAGAATGCCGAGTGCGAGGCCGATGAGAAGCACATCGCGCCACGGCGAGGCGGCAGGGTTGGAGAGGATGCTTGCGGGCTGGTCGGCCTGGGCGATGTTGTCGAAGTCGATCTTCTTGCCGTTCACATAGACGGTGCCTTGGAGGTAGATGCCGCCGTGGTTGTCGATGCGGAAGAACTCCTTCCGGTTGTCGCGGCTGGCGATGCGGACCCCACCGTCTCCGGCCCGCAGTGTGAGCCAGTTTTTCTTGTCCTGGGCCTTGGGCCAGCGGAGGCCGCCATAGATTTCTCCGGAGCGTCCGCCGTTGTAGAGGATGCCGGTTCCGGCCCCTTCAGAGCGGAGGCTGATAGCACCGCGTTTGAACAGCGGGCGGCGGAAGTCGAGCCCGATCTGCCCCTGTGCAATGTCGGCCACTACCAGGCGACCATCCGGCGTCAGGCTGTTGAGGAAATAGATGCCGTTGGCGAACTGCCCTTTCCATTTATCCGGGTCCTGACTCGCCGCACCTTGGGCTCGTACCTCGATGCCCATCGAGTTCGGGTTCCCAAACCCGACGATCTGCAGACCGGTCTTTGACATGTTGGGATAGACGCCGGGCTTTCCGCCGTTGAGCACATCGATCTCGACACCGATGAGTTGGCAGTCAAAGTCACCCGGATCGTTGGGCGCAAGCCCCTCGGGCCAGTACGAAGCCAGATGTTTGTTCTCGAGGAAACCCGTTGCGTTGGAGCGTGCCGAGAAGAACGCGCCCCATGACTTCGCCCCACTCACAAGCGAGGCCGAATCGCCCCAGATCGAGACGGCGTTGGTCGCTTTCTTGAAGTTCCACACCTCGCTGAGCACATTCTGGTAGTGGTTGTGCGTGTTGGCGAAGTTTGTTGCACCGACAACATTCTCGTCGTGTGGGGGTATGGGTTCGCCTCGAAAGTTCTCCCAGGGAGAGTCGGGATAGATGACATCGACGATCGAGATGTTTTGTCTGAGCCCGGTATCGAGCCCGAGGTACTGCGGCCAGATACCCTCCTGCCGTGGGTGCAGGCCCCGGAGGATCGTCAGCGGTACACCATCGCGGTGGAGGAGTCTGCCGGGCACCTCCTCGGGTGTGGCAGGCTGCGCAGTGAGGCAAGGCGGTGCGCCGAGGAAGAAGACCAGGGTCGTGAGTACAAAGAGACGTGTGCGGGTCATGGAGTGTTCCTTGTGGCTACCGGGAATCATGAGGTGCCGCCGTGCACGAACCCACGAACCCCACGGCGGGTTCAACCGTCTATGCTCGTGCCGTTTCCCCTCGACAGCACTAGAAAAAGACGACGCGGGATATGGTATTCCCGCGTCGTCCTGTTGGTATTTTCACAGGGTGTCTTGACCGCCTACGCCGCGATGCCGAGTTCGCCGTCGCCGCTTTCGGTGGTGGTGGTGGCGATGTTGCCGGGCGAGCCCAGGCTGACGTTGAACTGGGCGGGGTTGCCGCGGAGTTCGGCACGGATCGCGGTGATCTCGTAGGTCATGGGGCCGACGCCCTGGGGGATTGTGGTATCGACGAACACCTTTTTCCCGGCGGTATCGATGTAGTTGAACGGCCCGCCGTCGTCGCGGCGTTTGACCTCATAGACGGTGCCGCTGGTGCCCTCGGGGTTGTTGTTTTTCCACCTAAGCTCGACGGCCCCGTCCTGGAGCAGGGCGACGCGGAAGTCGTAGGGCGTGCCCGGGGGCGGGACGGCGCCGGGGGGGGCCGGCGGCGGGATCTCGGCGAGGGTGTAGACGTCGGGGTTGTCGGTGGCCTGGGCGAAGTTCTTGATGGTGTCGATGAGGTCGCTGCCGGCGTTTGGCCCGCTGTGCATGGCGGCGATCGCGTCGTAGAAGCTCTGCGTCGCCGACTTGCCGGCCTGCTGGGCGGCCAGGTGCGCGTTGTAGGCGATGCGGGCGGCGCCGGTGAGCGTGGCCAGCGACGTGACGTCGCCGAGGTCGAGCCCGATGGCCATGGCGTTGTTTGACCACGGGATGATGTGGGTCTCGTAGAACTGAAGTTTACCCAGGCGTGGATCGGGGACGATTCCCATAACAGAACTCCTTTTTCGGTGCGCAGATCGTTGCACGGCGGCATCCGTACCGCCGGGGTGTACGGGTCTGTTCCGCACCTGCGCAGCGCGGCGACCCTCTCGCCGGTTTGTCGGCGCAGGCCCGGTGCGGTTGGAGCGCACCTTGCAATGAGGCTTGTTTTTGTGTGTTCTCGGGTGTTGGTTCTCGTTATCGGGAGATCGACACGCTCCGTCGATGGTCCTACGCGCGTTGTCGGTGGACCTACGCGCTTCGTCGGTGTACCGACGCGCGTTGTCGGTGTACCGACAAGCTCTGTCGATGGTCCTGCGCGCGCCGTCGATGGCCCGACAAGCTTTGTCGATGGCCCTACGCGCGCCGCCGATGGCCCCGGCAAGCTTTGTCGATGAAGCGTACCGACGCGGATGTGGAGTCTGACAAAGCCGAGATTGGTCTTGCGGGTCGCACAGCCTTCCGATAGAATGGGCTCCTGAGAGCCGGAACTGTCGAGAAATAGGGAGTGCCCCATGCAACGCGTGATAATGGTCCTGGCCGGTGTCCTGCTGGCGTACACCGCGGTCCCGGCCCTCGCCCAGGAGTGTGATCCTGTCGAAGTGGCCGAACTGCATGCCTCGGATGCCCATGCCGACGACCAGTTCGGTTGGTCTGTGTCCATCGATGGCGACACCGCGATCGTCGGAGCAATCCGGCACCGAACAAACAACAACAGCATCGGCTCGGCATATATCTTCACGCGTATCGCGGGCGTCTGGACCGAGCAGGGAGAAATCCTTCCTGACGACGGGGAGAGAGGCGACTACTTTGGCATCTCGGTCTCGATCAGCGGAGATACCGCCATCGTTGGGGCACCCGGCGACAGTGGTAACGGTTCCGACTCGGGCTCGGCGTATGTGTTCACACGCACCGATGGTGTCTGGCTCCAGCAGGCGGAGCTCCTGGCCGACGACGGCGCACAGGATGACCGATTCGGGTCGAGTGTTTGTCTCAGCGGTGATACAGCCATCGTTGGGGCTGCGAACAACAACGACAATGGTCAGGTTTCAGGGTCGGCATACATATTCACGCGCAGCGGTGGCGTCTGGACCCAGCAGGTCAAGCTGCTGCCGGCCGACAACGAAGCCGGCGATTGGTTCGGGGATTCGGCCTCCATCGATGGCGACACAGTCGCCGTTGGGGCGTGGGGAGATGGCCGTTGCGAAGGATCGGTGTATGTCTATACTCGCAGCGAAGGCCTCTGGACGCAACAGGCCAAGCTCCAACCAGCCGACGGGGCTCCCCAGACATACTTCGGCGTCTCGGTATCCCTCAGCGAAAGCTCGGTGGTCATCGGAGCACACAGGGCAGACGCCAACGCCGAGGAATCTGGCGCGGCGTATGTCTTTGTTCGCAACGGAGACACCTGGAGCGAGCGGAGCAAACTGCTACCCGCAGATGGATTCGCCCATGGCCGGTTTGGCTTTACGGTTTCTCTCGATGGCAACACAGCGATTGTCGGAAGGCCCATCTCGTCCGACCACGATACTGGTGCGGCCTATGTTTTTACGCGCACTGGGGCTGATTGGATACCGCAGGCCAAGCTCCAGTCCTCCGATGGAGCAATGGGTGATGTCTTTGGTTACTCGGTCTCAATCAGTGGCGATACAGCCATTATGGGGGTACCTGGTGATGACGATATCGGCGATCACTCCGGCTCGGCGTATATCTTCAATCTCGGGTGCAAAGAATGCCCCGGCGACTTCAACGGCGACGGAATCGTTGACCGACAGGACTTCCTCGATTTCCTCAGCGCATGGTGGGCAGGTAATCCTCTCGCCGATTGGAACAACGACGGCACCGTCAACACGCAGGATTTCATCGCCTACCTCGGCGACTGGGCGGCGGGTTGTGACTGAACTAGGTGCGCGGTTCGCCTAAATCACGTCCGCGAACGCCTTGCGGCTCTTCATAAAGAACGCGTACCCCAGCACGCACAGCACCAGCCCGGCCACCGTCATCCCGCCCCACCAACCCCAATCCGGCCAGGCGTCGCCGAACATCACCGCCCGGGCCGCCTCCACCGACTGGGCCAGCGGGTTGATCGCGATCATCCAGCGGTAGGCCTCGGGCACGTCGTCGATGCGGTAAAAGATCGCGCTCAGAAAGAACAGCATGTGCAGCAGGCTGCCCGTCGGGCTCTTGAGGTCGCGCAAGAAGACACCCAGCGACGCGAGAAACCACGAGAGGCCAAGCGCCAAGAGCCCCAGCGGCAGCAGCACCACAGGCACCAAGAGCAGCCGGGGGCTGGGGATGTGGGCCGCCGAGAAGATCGAGTAGCCGATGATCCAGACGATCAGCCCCGTCGCGTAGTTGAAGAGCGAGACCAGCAACTGCGAAACCGGCAGCGTCTCGAGCGGGTAGACGACCTTCTTCACAAAGTTGGGCTGGCCGAGGACCATCATCGGGGCGGCGCCGACGGTCTCGCGGAAGAGGTTGAAGGTGATGATCCCGGCGAACACCTCGAGGGCAAAGCGGGCGATGCCGCCGTCGCCCCCCCCCCCCCCCCCCCC
>CAYMZJ010000076.1:0-4333 GCA_964394895.1 uncultured Phycisphaeraceae bacterium
GGACGCAGCACGCCAAGATCGCTAGTTAGTGGGCGCTAGTGGCGCAATAGCCTCTGACGCTTAGGGCTCCTTGATGGATGCGTTCGTCGTTGATGGGTGACCCGTAGAGCCCCTCGCGCGAGCGAGGGGACACGCCCCACTCACCGCGACACCCGGCTGTACGCTCGCCCGCCCCACTCCGTCGGCCGATCGTGGACCAGGTCCATTGCTGCCTCGCGCAAAATCCCCGAGACCCGCCACGCCGCAAGGGGAGACAACACCACCGCCCAGAGCGGCGCACGACTCAAGCGATAGATCGCCGCCAGCGCAACACACCACACCGCCAACCCTCCCAAACACACCACCGCAGCCACGGTGCGCAACCACACCGGGTCCACCGAACTCAGCAGCGCCACCAACGCCCCGCCAGCCGCAACAATCGGCAGCACCGTGTCAATCGCACGCACCCGCCGCGTCGCCCGTTTCAGCCGCCCCGGCTTGCGGTTGGCGCACTCGGTGTAGATCCGCTTCCACCCCTTGCGGAACTCCGCCCACGTGTGATACATTCGGCAGATCAGCACCCCGTCCGCATTCAGCAGCGCCGCCGCGAGGCCCTCTTCGGCCGCGACGCGCGAGATGCCCAGGTCCTCGAGCAGGTGGTCCTTCACCCGCTCGTGGCCGCCGAACGCCCAGTAGGGTTTGGCGCGGAACAGGATGAACTGCCCGTTGGCAAACGACCGCCGGTTCTCCGCCCGGCTGGCCCGCAACGGCGGGTACTGCCGCATCAGCTCGAGCGCCGCGATCGGCTGCACCACACGCTCGAACCACGTGTCGGCCGTCAGCGTGCTCATCAGGCTCAACAGATCGACCCGCCGGTGCTCGGCCAGCGCCGCGGTCGCGCGGACACACCCGGGGTGCAGCGTCGTGTCCGCGTCCACAAAAAGCAAAAAATCCGCGTCCCGCGCGTGCGCCGACCGGTGCAACGCGGTCCACATCGCGTTGACCTTCCCCGCCCAGTCGTCCGGGCAGGACTCGATCTCGAAAATCTCGAACCGCTCGTCGGGCCCCGCTGCCGCCCGGGCGATCTCGGCCGTCCCGTCCGTACACCGGTCCAGCGCAAGCACAAACCGCACCCGCACATGGTCCTGCTGGCGCAACGAATGGACCACGTTCCCGATGACCTTCGCCTCGTTGTGTGCCGGCACCACAACACACACCGAAACATCCGGCGGCACCAACGCCAACCCGTCACGCGCAGTCGGCAAAAGCACCATCGTCCGGATCACCTGATACAACGCGACCGACCAATAGACAGCCAGCACCGCCGCAGCAGCAGAACCGGCAACCAGCACAATGAGAACGATCACATCCATCGCAACCCCGAGAGAGCAAGAGAATAGCGGCTGGAGCAAACACAGGGAACTTGTCCGGTGTGCCACGGCCATTTGGGCCGTGCGAACGCCCCGGATGCCCGCGCGCACGGCTCACAGAGCCGTGGCACACAACACGAGATCACGACGAGTGCTCTAGACTGCCCCGATGTCGGCACCACACCACCACCCCGGAGAAGACCGGCCAGACGGCACCCAGAAGACACCCCCACCCCCCGGCTGCTGGGTCCTCTCGCGCAAAGCCGTCCGCAAGATCGATCAACTCGCAACCGAACGCTTCGGCATCCCCTCGATCGTCCTCATGGAAAACGCCGCGATCGGCCTCCGTGACCGTGCGATGGCGATGCTCCTCGAACTCGGGACCGACCGAGTGGTGATCCTCGTCGGCCCGGGCAACAACGGCGGCGACGGCCTGGCACTCGCCCGCCACCTCCACAACGCCGGAGCAAAGCCACGCATCCTCCTCACCGCCGACCCCGACCACATGGCACAAAAACCCGGCGACGCGGCGGTGAACCTGGCGATCGTGCGAAAGATGCACCTCCCGATCGAACGCCTCGACAGCGCGACCGGCGCCGAAGTGCTCGAACACGCCGCAGACACCCGGGTGCTCATCGTCGATGCCCTGCTCGGCACCGGTCTCCGCGACCCCGCCCGAGGCGTCATCCGCGACACGATCCTCCACGTCAATCGCCTCCGTGCGCCGGGTGTCGGCGTGCTCGCGGTCGACCTCCCCAGCGGGCTCGACTGCGACACCGGCAAACCCGCTGGCGACGGCCCGGCGATCGAGGCCGACCACACCGTCACTTTCGTCGCCCTCAAGCCCGGGATGCTCCATCTCGAAGCCCTGCGCTGGACCGGGGAAGTCACGATCGCCGGGATCGGTGCCCCCCGGGAGCTGATCGAAGAACTCGGCGAGTATGTCGCCGACACCCGGCGAGGACCACGCCGTGAACACTCCACCGGCAGCGACTCTGACACGCCGCCCGGGTCGCCCCCCGAGTCGCACGGGCGGGCGGCCCATCGGGGGGGGTAGGATGCCCCGAGGCGTGCCCGGCGGTGTGCCCGCACGCCGGGCAGATTCGAGGAGTTGGCGATGCTGGTGCGAATGGAACTCTCGCGCATTCTGATCCGTGAACTCAACGACTTTCAGGTCATCGAGCTCCGCGAAGTCCCCGAGGATGGCGAAGCCCTCGCCGACCCGAGATCATTCCCCATCGTCATCGGGCTGCCCGAAGCCCAGGCGATCGAACGCCGCCTCAAGGGCGTCGCGATCCAACGCCCCCAGACCCACGACCTGCTCGCCAACATCATCGAAGCCCTCGGCGCCTCGCTCGAATCCATCGCCATCACCGAGCTCCGCGACCACACCTACTTTGCGATGCTCGACGTCCGCAACGCCGAGGGAGAAGCGGTCCAGATCGACGCACGCCCCAGCGACGCGATCGCGCTGGGTATCGCCGGCGAGGTCCCCATCTACGTCGACGACGCGGTGATCGCCGCAGCGCAGGAGTCGGAATGACCACCGCGACCGCGTTCGATGCAGGGTGGGAATCGCCGCACGCGAACGAAAGACCCGGCATCGGAGGCCGTCTCCGCGAACGGCCCGAAGACTTCCTCGTCGAAGAAATCCCCCTCTACCAGCCCAGCGGCACCGGCGAACACCTCTACCTCTTCGTACAGAAAAAATCCATGTCCACACTCGACATGGTCCACGTCCTCGCCAGGCACTTCGCCGTCCCCAAACGCGACATCGGGTACGCCGGACTCAAGGACAAACGCGCCATCACCCGCCAGGTCGTCTCGGTCCGACTCCCCGGCCGCGACACCACCGACATCCCCATGCTCCGCGACGACCGCCTCGCTATCCTCTGGGTCGATAAGCACGAAAACAAGCTCCGCCGGGGGCACCTCAAGGGCAATCGCTTCAGCATCCGCGTCCGCGACGTCCCCTTTCAAGCCGCCCTCCCGGCTCAACAAGCCCTCGAACGCTTCGCCCGCGAAGGGCTCCCCAACCGCATCGGCCCCCAACGCTTCGGGATGCTCGGCACCAACCACCTTGTCGGAAGAGCGATCGTCCTCGGCCGCTGGGACGAAGCCGTCGCCCACCTCCTCGGCCCGAGCGTCACCAACCCCGACGCCCAGCCCGAATCACGCGCCAGCTTTGCTGCCGGGCGGTATCAGGACGCCTTCGCCGAGATGCCGGGATCCCTCCGAGTCGAACGGCTCGTCCTCCGCGCCCTCGCCGACGGCGCGACCCCCGAGCAAGCGATCCGCCGCATCGACCGCACCGCCCTTGCCTTCTTCGTCACCAGCTTCCAGTCGGCCGTCTTCAACGCTGTCCTCACCGCCCGCGAAACAGCCGGCACCCTCGGCATCCTGACCGAGGGCGACGTCGCCTACATGCACTCGAGCCAGCGCACCTTCGCCGTCGAGCTCGCAGAGCTCGACGACCCAGACATGCCCGCGCGCCTCGCCAAACTCGAGGTCAGCCCGTCGGGCCCGATGTGGGGCACCCGCATGCGCAACGCCACCGGCGACCCCGGACAGCTCGAACTCGACGCCCTCCTCGCCACCGGCGTCGACCAGGCTGCGATCGAACGCTTCGCCCAATCCGGAGGCGAGATCGACGGCGCACGCAAGCCCCTCCGCGTCCCCGTGACCGACCCCGAAGTCGAGGGCGGCGCCGACGAGCACGGCCCCTTCGTCCGCTGCGCCTTCGACCTGCCCCGGGGCGCCTTCGCCACCAGCGTCATGGCCGCGATCATGGGCGACACCTCCAAGCACGAAACCGAGACCGCCTGACATGCCCGAAACCCCACCACGCATGGTCTGCTTTGATGCCGGGGGCGTGCTCGTGCGAATCTGCCGAACCTGGCAGGAACGCTGCCAACGCGCCAACGTCGAGTACCGCTGGAACGACGACGCCGAGCAAGGAGAAACTGCTCGCCACGAGATCTACA
>CAYMZJ010000077.1:0-2741 GCA_964394895.1 uncultured Phycisphaeraceae bacterium
CCCGCCCCCCCCGCGCCCCCGCCCCGCGGGGGGGGGGGGCGGGGGGGGGGGGGGGGGGGCGGGGGGGTGGGGGGGGGGTGGGCTGTGGTGGCTGTCGCGGGCTGGAAAGCCCGCCCCCCTGTATTCTGCGCCCGCCCGTTTGTTTCTTCAACCCGCCCCTCTGTTTGGTCGTGGGGGTTGGTGAGCATGTGGTTGAGCCTCCAGACCTGCTCGACGATGCGGCCGGCGGTGAGGTTGCCGTCGAGCCCGCCGAGACCGGAGGCGCAGAACCGGCAGCCGACCGGACAGCCGACCTGCGAGGAGATGCAGGCGGTGCGGCGGAGGGTGGTGGCGCGGCTTTCTGTGCCGCGATTCTCCGACGGGATCATCACGCACTCGGTCTGGCGGTCGGGGTGAGAGCCGAGGGTGGTGGGGGGGGCGGTGGGACCGGCTTCCAGCCGGTGTGGGTCGAGCACGGGGAGCGCGTGGGAGGGCTCCTCGCTTGCGCTTCGGGCTCGGTCGCCGTTCCATTCGATGAGGAGCTTCTGGGTGCCGTCGGAGGCGTGTTGGTGGTGGAGGGTGTCGCCGGAGAGAAAGGTCATGTCGGCCGCGAGCAGGTCGCGGTCCCGCTTGGCGAGGTTGGACATCTGCGTCGGGTCGACGACGCCCTTGCGGTAGACCCAGTCGAGCACCTGCATGGCGCGAAAGGGCGGCAAGCCGCGGTCGGCGAACCACCCTTTGAGTGAGTCGGGGGTGTGGTGGAAGATGTGGTCGGTGGGGTGTTGCACGCCAAAGGGTACGCCTGCCCAAGCCGACTCAACGGCCGGTCGTTGACCAGTGGGGCGCGTCTTTGGTGTTTTTCTTTACGCTGTAGGATTCCCCCACCGTGTGGAGCGAGGTGTTCGCGTTGGCGTCCTTCATGTGGGCAACCTCCACTTTGGTCCCGTCCTTCTTTTTGATCTTGATCTTCCCGGTCCAGGTGATCGTCATGTCGATCGCGTTGCCGCGGATGTGGTTGCTGTTGAGCGATGGCGCGACCTTGCTTCTGGGGGGGACGGCGAGCCCGAACCCACTGACCATCTCCTGGGCACCAGCTTTGCTCTTCTCGGCATCGCCGTGGTCCCATTCGATATCCACGCCGGACATCTCCGTCGCCGCAGACGCCAAGCACTTGCCGAGGGATATTTTCCACGACCAGTGGAAGAGGTAGGCCCTTTTCTTGCTGCGGGTCGTGGTGTTGACCTTGACCTTTGCGCCGGCGGCCTTGAGTGCCGCGATGAACGCTTTGACATTGGTCTTGAAGGGGTCGGAGAGGTCGGCAACGTCGGTGCTTCGCTTGGCGTTGGAGTTGGCCCATGTCACCCAGTACTTGCCGCTCTTTCTCTTGGTCGATGCTGTTGTCCCTGCCGAGGCAGGAGCCCCGACCGTGCCGGCTGCGAACAGCGTGCGGGCGTTCGTTGCCCCTGTATCGTTGGGGAGAACGCTGCTTGGTTGAGCACCCAACGGGCCGGGCGTGCGAAAGCTGGTCATAGGGTCCGTCCTCTCGGAGGCGTTCTGAAGTTCCCGGCGGCAATCGTCTACGCAAGATACTCTGATCCCCGGCGTCGGGCAAGCGGTAGGGAGACAGTCGGGGACGCCGGGCGTCAGTCTTTCCAGCCGGCGATCAGGAACTCTCCGTCGCGATGGAAGACCTCCCCGTCGGCCTCGATCGTGCCGCCGGGGATGTTGTTTTCAGGGTCGGGGCGGAGATCGCAGATCATGTCCCAGTGGAGGCCGGATTCGTTGTTGCTGCCGCTCTCTGGGTAGCCCGCTCCGCACGCGGCATGGAAGGTGCCGCCGATCTTTTCGTCGAAGAGGGTGTTCTTGCTGAACTCGGTGATGCCGTAGTTGGTGCCGATGGCGATCTCGCCGAGGGTGCGTGCGCCCTGGTCCTGGTCGAGCATCTCGTGGAGGAAGGCTTCGTTCTTTGTGGCGGTCGCGTCGACGACCCGGCCGTTCTTGAAGGTGAGTCGGACGCCCTCGACCTCGCGACCGTTGTAGACGGCGGGGAAGGTGTAGTTGACGTGGCCGTCGACGCCTTGGGGGCCGGTGAAGACCTCGCCGTCGGGGAAGTTCTCATGCCCCGAGCAGTTGACCCAGACCGCCTTCGAGGGATCGACATTGACGCGGAGGTCGGTGCCGTCGTGGCCGTCGCGGGCGGGGGCGCGGAAGCGCAGCTCGGTCTTGATCTGGAGAAACTCGCGCACCCGTTCCTGCCGTTCGTGGACTTTCTGCCACGCTGCGGCGGGGTCTGGCAGGTGGAGCAGCCCGGCCTCGAAGACAAACTTCTCATACTGCCTCAGGCTCATCTCGGCGTCCTGGGCGCTGGCGTCGGTCGGGTACATCGTGCCCACCCACCGCAATTCACCCTCGGCCGCCCGTTCGAGGAAGCGCTTGAGGTAGGGCTTGCGGGCCTGCTGTTTGGCTGCCAGCTTCTTGGCATCGACGCGGTTGCTCGATCGAGTGTTGCGCTCGGCCCAGAAGCTGATCGTCGCGTCCATGGTTTCGACACGGTGGGTATCGAGCGGCGAGACATACGCGATCTGGTCGAGATCGCCGCATTCGAGGAGGTCGTCGATCAGTTCCAGCGAGGTCGATTGCCAGACCGGGTGTGCGCCCGCTTCGAGCACCCGTCGATAGACCGCCCGGATCGCGGGCATGGCGATGGGGTCGCCGGCGATGACGACGAGGTCGCCCTTCTTGATGCGTGCTGAATAGGTCAC
>CAYMZJ010000078.1:0-2623 GCA_964394895.1 uncultured Phycisphaeraceae bacterium
TTCTCGGGAAAGATCTTCAACTGCCCCGCCTCGCTGATCGGCCCGGTCTCGGGGTTGTCCGGATCGAGTCGGTACTCCCCGGTCCAGCAGGCCGAGCAGTAGTTGCCCGGCTTGTGGTCCATGCACGCGAGCATGCCGTCGAGTGAGAGGAAGTGGAGGCTGTCCACGCCGAGGAAGTCGCGGATCTCTTCGACGGTGCGGTGGGCGGCGATGAGCTGGTCGCGGCTGGCAAAGTCCACGCCGAAGTAGCACGGGTGGCGGATCGGCGGGCAGGAGATCCGCAGGTGGATTTCCTTCGCCCCGGCATCGCGGATCTGGGCCATCTTGACCTGCGTTGTCGTGCCGCGGACGACCGAGTCGTCCACGACGATGACGCGCTGCCCGCGGACGATCTCTTCGACCACGTTGAGCTTGAGCCGGACCGCAGCACGCCGGGCCTCGGGGGTTGGTTTGATGAACGTGCGGCCGACGTAGCGGTTGGGGACGATCCCCTCGCGGTAGGGCAGCCCGCTGGCCCGGGCGTAGCCGTTGGCGGCCGAGCGGCCCGAGTCGGGCATCGGCATGACGAAGTCGGCCTCGACCGGTGCCTCGCGGGCGAGACGCTCGCCGAGTGTTTCGCGGACCCGCTGCACGTTCTGGCCGAAGACGTTGCTCGCGGGGCTGGCAAAGTAGACGTGCTCGAAGGCGCAGTGCGCCGGCTGGGCGCTGTGGTCGGTGAACCGGCGCGACCGCACTCCTTTGCTGTCGATGGTGACAATCTCGCCGGGCTCGACCTCGCGGACAAACGTCGCGCCGATCACGTGCAGCGCGACGGTCTCGCTCACCACGACGTGGTACGTCTTGCCGTCTTCTTCGATCTTGCCGAGCACCAGCGGCCGCCATCCCCAGGGGTCGCGGGCCGCTTCGATCCGATCGGGAAACAGAAAGACCAGCGAGAACGCGCCCTGCAACCGGCGGAGCGTCGCGGCGAGCGGGTCGGCCTGCGACTGCTGCGCGGGCGAGGCCAGCAGGTGGACGATGACCTCGGTGTCGCTGGTGGTGTGGAAGATGTGCCCGGCCTGCTCAAAGTCTTTGCGGTGGGCCTCGGCGTTGATGAGGTTGCCGTTGTGGGCGACCGCGACCTGCCCGCCGACAAACGACTGGAGCAGCGGCTGGGCGTTGCAGGCTTTGGACCCGCCGGTGGTCGAGTAGCGGTTGTGCCCGATTGCGCCGGCCGGGCCGGTGGGGGTGGGGGTGGTGGGGGTGCAGACTTGTTGGAGCCGCCGCAGCGTGTCGTCGTCAAAGACATCGGCGACCAGCCCCATCCCGACGGTCGCGGTGAGGGTTGTGCCGTCGGAGACCGCGATCCCGGCCGATTCCTGCCCCCGGTGCTGCTGGGCGTAGAGCCCGAGGTAGGACAGGTGGACGCTGTTTGGGTGTCCCCACAGCCCGAAGACGCCGCACTTCTCTTTGGGTCCTTGGTCGCGGGTGCCGGGGAGGAAACCGCCCGGCTCCGACCCACGGCGTGAAGAGCACGGCCCGGCCTCGGCAACTGGAAGGTGGATGTCGGGGTGCATGGGGGTGGTGGGGGGTGGGGGGGCCTTGTGTTTGAGGGGTCGGGCAGAGTCTAGCCGGGGGGGAGGAGCGGCAAATGGCACACGGCAAATGGCAGATGGCAAATGGCAAATGGCAAATCAAGACTGTCACGCCTCCGGCTTTGCCATTTGCCATTTGCCATTTGCGCTTTGCCATGTGTTCCTCCGAGGGCGGGGCATACCTTGAGCCGAGGTGGAAGGAAGAGCCTTTTTTGGCCGTTTGGGCCGCTTCGGCCATCCGATTGACGACCCGGGCGGCCGCGGGGACGACAAAAGCGATCACTGAGCAAACAAAAGTGATCACTGAGCAGACAAAAGTGATCGAGGAGAAGACCCACTCGATGGAGGAGCAGACAAAAGTGATCGAGTGAGAGACCCACCTGACCAGGAAATAGACAAAAGTGATCGAGTGAGAGACCCACCCGATCGAGAAACAGCCCTCCCGGGCCGCAAAGAGGACTCACAGTGCCGGAGACCCCGCCGCCACGGCCTCCTGGGTGGTCCCACCGAGCCCTCCGGGGCCGGACGGGCCGTACCCGGTGGTACTCCTTGACGCCGACGGGCTGGTGGAGTAGATTGCCATTTCATGCCGCTTGCCCAGCGAGCGCGAATCCCCGGGACCCATACACAAAGGAAAGACCCCATGAAGAGAATCACCCACACCGCGCTCTTCACCACAGCACTCGTTTTCGGCATGGGCTCGGCAACCCCCGCCCTCGCCCAAGAGTGCGACCCGGTCGAAGTCGCCAAACTCCTCGCCGACGACGGGGAGGCAGATGACCTGTTCGGCTACTCCGCTTCCATCGATGGTGACACGGCCGTCTTCGGGGCTATTTGGGACGACGACAACGGTCCTAACTCCGGCTCGGCGTATGTCTTTACGCGGAGTGGGGGCGCGTGGACCCAGCAGGCCAAGCTCCTCGCTGGTGACGGGGCAGGGGAGGACTACTTCGGTTTCTCCATCTCCCTCAGCAGCGATACCGCCGTCATCGGGGCGTACGCGAATGACGACAACGGTTCCGGCTCCGGCTCGGCGTATGTATTTACGC
>CAYMZJ010000079.1:0-2512 GCA_964394895.1 uncultured Phycisphaeraceae bacterium
CCATTTGCCATTTGCCATTTGCTGTGCGCCCCCGGGGGGGTGGGGGTGGGGGTGGGGGGGCTCTGCCTTGCGGTCGGCAGGCTCTCGGGCGCGATCGGCAGGCTCTGCCTTGCGGTCGGCAGGCTCTGCCGTGTGGTCGGCACGCTCTCAGGCGCGGTCGGCAGGCTTTGCCGTGCGGTCGGCAGGCTTTGCGGGTGCCACTGGGCGCGAGCCCAGTGTTGTGCGGGATGAGGAAGAACACTGGGCTAACGCCCAGTGGCACCCTGTGGTGGGGGTGCTCTGTGGTTGAGAGGGCGGGTTTACCCGCCGCCCGGTGGTGGGGGGGGTTGCATGGCTTTCATGATGACCTGCATCATCTGGGCCTGGATCGTCGCGCCGACCGCCTGGTTGGACTTGAGGTCTCCCGATTCAACCTTGGCGGTGGTCTCGTCGAACAGGCCGGTGATGCCCTCGAACATCGGGGTCATCTGCGCGAGTATCAGGTTGGGGTCGGTGCCTGCGGGAATCTGCGCCCCGAGCATGCTGGAATCGAAGACGAGTTTCCACTCGCCGCTCTCTCGGCGGAAGTTGAGTTGGGGAAAGTTGCTGTTGCCGGTGAGCAGGATCGCCTGATCGCCCTCGATGCGGATGTCGAGCGTGTCCACGTCGATATCACGGAGGTCGGCTGGGGTCGGCCCGAACGAGGGCATTATCCCCCCGGCGGCGACCTGCGTCTGGGGGTCGTTGGCCGACCACACGCTGAACCGCTCGCCGAAGCTCGCCTGGGTGGCGCGGTCGAGGCGGTCCGAGGCGGCGAACATCGGCTTCATCGTGGTCAGCATCGCTGCTTCGGTATCACCGGCGGGGGCGACAAACTCGAAGGCGTCGGTGAGCCGGCCGTCGACGATCGCCTGCATGGTGTCGCTGAGCGCGGCCCGCAGCTGCGCGTCGGCGTCGCCGGTGTGGGGGGTGTCCCCCGCGTTGGCGGCGCTCGGTGCGGTGTTGTCTTCGGCGGGCGGTGCGGCGTTGTCCGCGGCATCGGGGGTTGTGAGGTTGTCGAGCGTGTCGGCGTCGACGAGCCCCTTGCCGACCACCTGTGAGATGCGGTCGAGCCGTTCGCCGACCGCGTTGAGCCCGTCGCGGGCACTGCCGCTGGCACCTGCACCGTTGTACGCCGACTTGGCGGCCTGGTACCCGTCGAACGCGGCCTGCTTGGCGCCCGCGGCCTGCTGGCGGGCGGCCTGGGCTCGGGAGGCATACTCAGCAGCGGCGGGCAGTGCCGGGCTGGCGGCGGCGAGCTCCTCCATCAGCTGGGCGTAGCTGTCGAGCCCCAGGGCGTGGGTCCACTGCATGTCGGCGAGGCTCTGCTGGGCTTGCCCGATCGTGAGCTGGGCCGAACTCTTGCGGGTGGACACTGCCTTGCGAGCGGTCGCGGCCGAGGTGGTAAAGCCTCCGACCGCTTCCTGCACCGTCTCGGCGACCTGCGACTCCATGAAGGGGGTCAACGCGGTGTCGTCGGTGTCGACTTTCGCTGCGATCTCGACGGCGGCGCGCTGGGCGTCGGCCCGGGCGCGGGCGGCGTGGTCCTGCGCCGCGGCGGCCCGGATCTGCACAGCAGATCGGGACTGCCCGAGCAGCTCGATCTGCCGGGTGAACTTGTCGATCTCGACCTCGGCGGCGTGGAGGTCGAGATTCAGCCGATCGGCCTGGACCTTGAGCTCGCGGGCTCTGAACTCGATCTTGTCGGCTTGTCTGGAGAGGACGCGGATCTGCTCGGTCAGGCGGAGGCCTTCGGTCTCAGAAACGCGGGCGATCTCAAGGCGGAGCGTGCCCGCCTGATTGCGGAGCCCGGCAGACTTGGACATGCGGTCGGTCACCTGGCCGAGCAAGCCGGCGATTTCGGACTCGATCCCGGCTTTGTGCTTGCGGGCGGTTTCGGCCTGGTCCTGACGCTGGCGGGTGCCTCGGTCGAGCTCGGCGAGCTCGGGCGCCGCGTCGTAGCTGGCGGCGGCGTCGGCGGCGGCGCTGTGCATCTGCCACGAGCGCAGCTGGGCACGGATGCCCGACTGGCTGAGCTGGGCTTGGTGGAGCAGGTCGGCCGCACGCTCGGTGGCCTGCACCGCGAGCCCGTGCTGGGCTTCGGCGACAAGGACCGCGGCGTCGGCGGCGAGGGCACCGTCGCTGCCGGCGATGGCTTGAAGCAAAGAAATGACCTCGTTGTAGGTCTTGTTGGCGACGGCTTCGGGAGTGGGGGTGCCCGAGCCGCTGTTCATTGCGGTGAGCAGGATGCTGGCGTCAGAGACCGACTGCTCGTCGGCGTCGCGCCCGCACCCGGCGAGCCACACGAGCCCGATGCATCCGGCTGAGAGCAGGAGCAGCTTGGTGCGGGTGGGGGTGCGGGTTCGTGTCTGCGAGGTGCTTGTCGATCGGGCGGTGGTGTGGTTGTTCATGGCCTTGGGATTCCGTTGCGTGGGGGGTCGCGTGGGGGGTCGCGTGGGGGGTTGCGTGGGGGGTCGCGTGGGGGGTCGGGTGG
>CAYMZJ010000080.1:0-2043 GCA_964394895.1 uncultured Phycisphaeraceae bacterium
GTCCTCGGGGTGGGTCTTTGTCAGCTCCCATAGTTCCCTGAGCAGTCCGTCGGCACGCGGGGAGCCCGAATCACTGTTGTTGAACGCATCGAACAACCCCTTGGCGAGCAGCTTGCGGACGGTGTCGTCCTCAGGGTGGTCCTCTGCCAGCCTCCGCAGCTCACCGAGCAGCCCGTCGGCACGTCTGAAGTCCACCTCGCTGTGAAAGATCGCGTTGTTCAGCCCCATGGTGAGGTTCTCGCGGACGGCCGCGTCCTCGGGGTGGGCCACGGACAAGGCTCGCAGTAAGTCAAGAATCTGGTCGTATCGTGGATCCTCCTCGGCAGTACCAGGAAGTTCCGTCAGCAGTTCCCACGCGACCGTCCGGCGGAGCGGGTTCTCGAGAGCTGCGAACCCCCCCGCCGTATAGAGCTCTTCCACGGCGTCGATCAGTTCCTCCGGCTGCGACCGCCGCGAGGCCTCGAGGATCTTCGCAAGCAAGGGGCGTTGCACGCCTGCTTCATCCTGCCCGGTCGGCATCTCTGCACACTCGATCGCCCGGTTGATCTTGCCGAGCACCTCCCCAAAGCCGAACTCGTCCGGCTCGGTGCCATCGGCGGCCGGAATCGAGCCAGCGATCCGGTTCCGATACACCCCGAGCGGGTCGGTCGTGATCCGGGGGGCGTCGAGATTGAGCCGCTCGATGAGCTTCTCCAGCACGAGAACAGCCGGCAGCGTCGGCGCGGCCTCGGAGAGCGGCTCGACGGTCGCCTTGGAGGCGACAGAGAAGGGCCCATCCTGAATCTTGCTCGACTCGGCAGGATTTTCCTTCTTGGGCTCTGGCGGCGCGACCACAGACACACAGGCATGCCCGGTCAGCCACGCCGGCAACGCCCGCACATTGTCCTCGTTGTAGCAGAACCAGTACAGGTTGTACGGCCAGGTGGATGTCTGGCAGTGCTCCTTGAGCGCGGTCATAATGACATCGTTCTCCCACCCTGTGTAGCCGATGACGATCGGCGACTTTGAGTGGAGCAGGTTCCGCAGACACCCGAGCATCCCGTGCGGCCCGTTGTCCTGGGCCACATGCTGGAGATCGACCCGCAGGTTCTCGATGTCGTAGTTCCAGTGCGTCCCGTGGACATGCACAAGCTGGATGAGGTCGCCGCGATTCGGATCGATGCGCTGCACCACGGCCGGGTGGTCGATGGCGAGGAAGTCCTCCCCAAAGAGCGTGAGCCCGCGCGAGAGCAGATCATCGAAGTTGGGCGTGACGACGATCTCTCCGACCCGGTGCGATTCGAGCAGCTGGACCAGCCGCAGCGTCGCGTGCGAGATGTCCTTCTTATGAATCAACCCGTGAAAATAGCTTTGGCGGTCCCTCGCTGAGGGGTACGCACCTTTGAGCCAGTGGGTGTACCGGTCGATCGCTTCTTTGGGCTCAACCCCGTCGCATCCAGCGTCGGAGGCCTTTGTCTTGCATTCTTCGGTGATGATGTGTGCCAGCGGGATCGAGGGATACGAGACCCCCGCGCCGACAATAAAGAAGAAGGGCTGCTGCCCCCGGGGCGGGGCAGTGTCATCGCCGGTGCTCGAACTGCTCTGCACGATCTCGCGCACGGCCGTGTTGAGATCGATCCGGTTCATCGGTGGAGTGTAGCTGTCCGGGTCTGACAGGCGGTGCAGCGGGCAGTCCACCCGTGCGAGCAGAGACCGCCCACGATCGACGGCGACCGTCGCGCCCTCTCCCGCTCGCTCGAACTGCCCGGCAAGCACCCGCTCAAAGACGCCCACGCCGCCCTCGATGCGGCGGTGACCGCGGCGTACGGCTTCAAGAAGCGTGTCAACGGCGACGACATCCTCGCACGGCTGCTGGCGTGCAATCTCGAAGTGGCCGGCGCGATCGAACGCGGCGAGCCGGTCACGCCGCCGGGGGTGCCCGGGTCGTTTGGCGATCCGGCCGAGCTTGTCACCTGCGACTGCATCCGGGCGGAGTGAGCAGAGGAAGGCACCCTCACCCCGGCCCTCTCCCAGAGGGAGAGGGAGGAAGGCACCCTCACCCCG
>CAYMZJ010000081.1:0-1802 GCA_964394895.1 uncultured Phycisphaeraceae bacterium
TCTCGAAGAAACCGCCAAAACACTCGACGCGCCCGGCCCAGCCCACGAGATCGAGAAGCTCCGCTACCTCGCCTACGACACCGCCGCTGCTGTCGAACGCGCCCTCGGCACAGGCCGCGCGACGCAATGGAAACTCTGCGTCCTCATCACCGAATCCCTCTGCGCCCACCACCCCTGGCCCCGCATCGCCGAGCTGGCGATCGCTGGCGGCGCCGACTGCGTCCAACTCCGCGAGAAACACATCGACGACGACGATCTGATCGCGCGCACAAAAATACTCATCGAGATCGCCCGCCCCCACAGCGTCCCCGTCATCATCAACGACCGCGCCGACATCGCCCTCGCAGCCGGTGCCGACGGCGTCCACCTCGGCCAGCATGACATGACCGTCCGCGACACCCGCCGCCTCGCCGGCAACGCCCTTCTCATCGGTGTCAGCACCGCAACCCTCGACCACGCCCGCGCCGCCGCTGCCGACGGCGCAGACTACTGCGGCCTCGGCCCCATGTTCCCCAGCACCACCAAGCCCAAACCCACTCTCTCCGGCCTCACCTACCTCAAGTCCTACCTCGCCGACCCCGCCTGCGCCCGCCTCCCCCACCTCGCCATCAGCGGCATCACCCCCGCCAACATCACCGAACTGACCGCAGCGGGCTGTCGTGGGGTTGCGGTAAGTTCGGTCGTCTGCGGTGCAAAAGACCCCGCAGCAGTCTGCCACGCACTCGTCGAGTAGGTTCTGTTTGATGGATCAGTGGCGCGGGCGTCTCGCCCGCGCGGGAGTGTGTTGGCGTATCTGCCGGGCGGGCGAGACGCCCACCCCACTGGGTTTAGGCGATCCGTCAAACAGAGCCTTGTGCGCATCGGATATCTGTACTGCTGACAATCGCAATTGCTGGCAATCGCAACTCTTCGCCCCGAACGGGGCGCAGGTGTGTAGCCACGGGTGGAGCAAGGCGCAGCCTGCGGAACCCGTGGATAGCTCCCCTCGGTGAAAGAGCCCCGGATGGGGCGAAGGAATCGCATACCTCCAGGATCGAAGAAACCAACCCCGGACTGAAGTCCGAGGCTCGGAATCACCTCTCCAGTTCTCGGTGCGAATAATCCCCCATGACCAACCCCCACACAGCCTCCAACACAGCCCCCCACCCCGGCACCCACCTCCGCTCCCTCATGGATTCTGGCACCGTCGCCGCCCCCGGCGCGTTCAACGCCCTCGTCGCCCGCGCCATCGCCCGGGCCGGCTTCGACGCCGCCTATGTCTCCGGCGGTGCAGCAAGCGTCGCTGCAGGCGTCCCCGATGTCGGCCTCCTCACCCTCGAACACTTCTGCCGTGTCATCCGCGAGGTCGCCGATGGCGCGGGCCTTCCAGTTCTCGCCGATGCCGACACCGGTTTCGGCGAAGCCGAGATGACACGCCGCACCGTCATCGAATACCACCGCGCCGGCGCCGCAGGCCTCCACCTCGAAGACCAGGTCTTCCCCAAACGCTGCGGCCACCTCGACGGCAAAGCCCTCGTCCCCACCGACCACATGGTCGAAAAGGTCCAGTGGGCCGCCAAAGCCAGCCGCGATTGTTCGGGCGGCGAGTTCATCATCTGCGCCCGCACCGATGCCCGAGGCGTCGAAGGCATGGAAGCCGCCATCGAACGCGCCCGCGCCTATGTCGAGGCCGGCGCCGACATGATCTTCCCCGAAGGCCTCAAGAGCGAGGCGGAGTTCGGCGAGTTCGCCCGTGCCATGCATGATCCCCAGTGGGGCGGGCGTCTCGCCCGCCCATACTCCGACTCCAACTCCGGCTCCCT